>JAFWJS010000036.1 GCA_017511535.1 Eubacterium sp.
CCGTCCCATCCGACAGGAGTCGTGCATATCACTCTGGAAGTGCCGGCGCCTTTGCCCTTGAATCCTGCTTCAAGTGTTCCGACAGCTTCGCCTTTCGTTGCTGACAGGTGGAAGACACGATTCGTCGAATAGTCGATCACAGAGTCATCTTCCGGCTTAGTCGTCCAGGTACATCCGGTGCTCTGGTTCTCGCCGAGCTTTATGGTAAGCTCTGTCCCATCCCATGATACGTCACGCAGGTGCTCGTAATCTATATCGCTCTTTCCGCCGCAGGATGCCAGAGCAGCAGCCGTGACGCACAGCAGCAAAGCGAGCAGAATCAGATATATGAATCTTTTCATTACTACCTCCAATCGATCAAAACATTACTGGATCACAGACCTGTTCCGTAGTGCAGAGCAGGACATATCTCTTCAGCTTCAGCATAGCATCGCCTGGTATGATTTCAAGATGTGTCATTGATTTGGCACATGTGACAAATCTGGCACGTTATGCTATGATGGATCCAGTTTTGATGAGGAGGAACAGGATCATGCTGTCAGATCAGATAATCAAGGCGCTTGACACTATGGGTGTCACGATCAGCGAAGTAGCGAGAGCAGGGGGCTGCACACCTTCGAACCTGAACCGGATCAAAAACGGCGTGAGGACTCCGTCTTCCTCGAGTCCGACGATACGGTTTCTCACGGACGGTTTTCTGAGGATTGCTCATGAGCGGCATTTGTCTGGTGAGCTGGTGAGTCTCTGCGGCGCGAAACTCAGTGACGACAAAGAGACGCTCCGGACAAAGCTTATAGACTGGCTCTATAAAGATGAACCGCCATATGTCAGAAAATATCAGAAGAGAAAAGAAAGCGGCAGAAGCACGGACCGTCAGGCAGCGCTGCAGGCCACCGAATTTTCCGGACGTCTCGACCGGCTCATGAAGACAGCAGAGGTGAGCAACCGCAGACTTGGCCGGGAGGTGGGCATAGACCAGTCATATATCAGCAGGCTTCGCCGCGGCGAAAGGATACCGAGGTACGATTCCCCATATCTTATCAGGATATGCACTTTGCTTCGTAACAGGACCGAAGCCGGCGGAAAGCTGAAGGAGCTGTCAGAACTTACGCGTCTCTCCGAGGCGGAGCTCTCTGGCATGGAAGGCGCGGAAAACCTCAGGAAGTGGCTGTTCGGATATGGGACAGTTATGGGATACCTCGCAGCTGACGAGCTGCTTGAGACTATCTCATCGATCGACGAGATCCTAAAGAAACAGAAGGAAGCGGCTTCGAACGGAGCTCTATCAGACTCTTTGAAAGGATACGATATAGAGAAGTTAATAGCAGCTGATCAGCCAAAGGGCAGCAATGATATCAGATATGCGGGGATCGGCGGACTGAGGTCTGTGGTCACGCGGTTCCTTGGCGAATTTATACAGAATGGGGAGCATGAGCTGCTTCTTTACTCAGACCAGTCAATGGAGTGGATGAGTGGCGAATACCGGCCAATACTGACTTTGCTCATGGCGGAGATCATCCGGAGAGATGTGGAGATCAAGATAGTACACACAGTTGACAGGTCGATGCAGGAACTTGTTTCCGCTATCGAGTGGTGGATGCCGCTGTATCTTACAGGTAAGATCACGTCATACTACTGCCAGCCGGGCGCCGGGAACCGATTTTCCCATACGCTGTTTATCCGCCCGGGCGCGGCGTGCATCGCAGGGACGAGTGCGGTCGGGCTGGAGGAAAGGGGCATATATCATTACAGTCAGGACGGCGAGATGATAGACCTTGCCAGAGATTCGTTCGACAGCATTCTTAAGGAATCACTTCCGCTTGTACAGATCCAGAAATGCGATGGAGCCATACCGGAAAATGATAAATATGTGCGGACAGATGAGATGATGATCCGGGCCGACTCGAGTCAGGTGGTCATACGGCGCGCGGAGCCTCCGTATATGATGTTCACCTTTACACATCCGCTTATCGTAAGAGCCTTCAGAGCTTATATGGCTGCACAGCCGTGACCTTCTTCAGTATTATTCAGAAACAAAAGCATGCCGCCCGTGATATAATCAGATTGCAGAAGAAAAGCATATGAAAGGAGTATTGAAAATGAAAAGATATTTGGCACTGGTTATGGCACTTCTTCTAACAACGGCAGTCATGATCACGGGCTGCGGCAATCTGGAGAAGAGTGTGTTTGGCTCAGAAACAAATGATGATAATACGGTCGACGTTACAGCAACCAATGCGTCTGAAGAGTCAGAGGCGAACGGTCTGATCAAAGTCGCTGAAGACGAAGAGATCGTGATAGATTACGATCTGGAAGGAGAGATCGAGATCAGGTTCTACGATCCGAGTGACAGCGAGCATGCTGAACCGCTTTCAGAATTCACATGCAGCGGAACTGATCAGGGAATCGTCGGGTTTGGCGCAGGAGAATTCGATGTGTTCAGCAAGGTCACTAAGAAAGCAACAGGAACGATCAGGATCAGCACGCAGAAGATAGGTGAGGAGCCGGGTTCTGACAAATGGACTGAAGCAAAAACTGCTGAAGAGGCTGCGAAGGGAGCCGGACTTGATATGTTCGAATACGGTGACGGATCTGAGATCAGCCTTGGAAAGCTTCAGACAGAGAAAATCGAATATATGGACGGCATATGCCGTGCAGACATACCTGTAGCTGCTGTGGATATCAAGATCTACAAGGGGCTTGCAAAGGAGAATGACGGCGACGTATCGTTTGATGAAAATAAATACAAGCGCGAGTGGACTCAGAATATAAAAGGCCTTGAAGTACAGTGTTTCGGCAACAGGAGCGCTGAGGCGACCAAGGTGATCTGGACGGTCGACGATTACAGCTACGCTATAACAGCATACGGCATGGGCGGCGACGATGATTTCGGTCTGTCACCTGATGACGTAAGTTCCATCGTAAACGCGATCCAGTAGAAATATATGTATGCTTTGCATACTATATGAATAAGCCAGAAAAGCACATCCCGGCAGTCTGTCAGGATGTGTTTTTTTGTTTCAGTCTATATGTATTCTCACAGTGCAGCCAGGCAGCACTTCCGCGAAGCGGTATGGCGTTATTGTGCCGGCCTTTTAAAAGCTCAGGTCGATGTCGCCGGACAATGCTTCGATCGTGAGTGAATTTGGCTCGCCGCCGCGCTTGTAGGTCACCGGGTATTCATCCAGTGTGGACGATTCTCCGCCTTCGCTGACCTTGAGGTCGCCCGCGAGTGCGCTCACGTTGATCGCGTATTCTTTTGACGCAAGGTCTGTATCAAATTCCACGTCACCTGACGCAGAGCTGATTTTGATGTCGCCTGTGAGCTTTCCGCTGAGATCGATGTCGCCCGATGCTGAATCGATAGTTGTGGATCCGTCAAGCTTTCCTGAGATCTCCAGATCGCCGGAGAGCAGCGAAAGGCCGGTTCCTTTGCCCTTGGTACCTTCCATGAGCACGTCGCCTGACGCAGAGTCGATGCTCGCCTTGTCATAAGAGACCCCATAGAGGCTGATATCGCCGCTCAGGCCGTTTACCTCGATGCTCCGGAGCTCATCTTCTGTACAGAAGATGTATACGGAAGGCGTTGCCGGTACTGAGGTCAGGTTGAGGTTCAACCCTCTGGTGACCGTTTTTCCTGTTTTTATATGTAATACCCCGTTTTTGACTTCTACTTCCGGCGCCTTGACTTTCTCGCCGCGGACGACGAGCACCTTTCCCGCTTCAGGTTCCGTTCCCTCGAGCTTTCCGAGAACGTCGCCGAGGCCGCATCTCTTCTGCCACTTCTCATCGGAGAAATATTTCTCTGTAACAAGATATACGTCGATATCGCCGGCGATCTCCACTTTGTCAAAACCCTCTGCTTCTATATGGTCAGCGGTGAGCACGCCGGGACTCCCGATGAGCCAGTCTCTCTTTTCCGCAACTTTATCTAATCCCTTTATCCCGCCTGCCGCGAATCCCGCGATCGCTGTTACAAGGCCGATGCAGAAAATAACTGCGCATATGATAAAGAATTTTGCTGTCCTGCTTACGTTCTTCATTACATTTCACCTCCGTTCGCCATTCTGCTGAACTTTTTCAGCTTGCGTTTTTCATTGAGCTTCGTGAAATATCCCGCGAGAGCAACTACTATGGCTTTGATCAGGAGTACGGCTCCAACTGCCGCGGCCGCGGAAAGGGCCAGCCCCATGAGTCCTGCGCCGATGCACATCACGCCTGCCGGTACAGAGATCGGGATCGACGAAATGCCGAAGCCGAGGCTTACCAGACTTGCTATGGTTCCTTCGACTACCGCCATGAACAGGCCGATTATTATCCCGAACATGCCGACGAGGATGCCGAATACCAGCGCCGCGAGTCCTATCGCTACCGGGATCGATACAGGAGCGCTGCAGATCCCGATGATGACCCACCAGACAGCTGAAAGCTTATGTCCGACAGTCGGCTTTTCCGCAAGTGCCGTGTCGTTTCCCTCGAGGATCTTGGATGCGTATTCAGCCCTGATCTGCTTGGCGATAGTCTTGGGATTTCCGATCTCGTTTATAAGCTCAGCCTCTTTCTTCGCTTTCTTTGCTTCGGCCTCTTCTTCAGTCAGGCCTTCCAGATCAAGCCCGTCCATGGTCTCATCAAAATATTCTTCATAGAATTCTGTCGCGTCTGCGATCTCTTCCGGAGGAAGCTTGGAAAGTTCTCTTCTCAGGATCCCCATGAATTCCTGTCTATTCATCATCATCACCTCTTTCATCTGCTGCATCGCTGTCAATATCGTTGTCATCCGCGCTGTACAGCAGCGACTCTATCGCGTTTCTGTAATCTTCCCACATTTCTTTATATTCGCTCAGCTTTTCCAGCCCCTCGGGAGTGATGGAGTAATATCTCCTGTTGCGTCCCTGATATGGCTGGTCATATGTAAAACAGAGCTTGTCTTTCTGGAGCCTGCGAAGAACGGGGTAAAGTGTCGATTCGGAGATGTCTGTTCCCTTTTTCATCTCCTGCGTTATCTCGTATCCATATGTGTCCCCTCTGCTTAGTATCGCGAGGGCGCAGGCATCAAGAAGACTGGATTCGATCTTAAAGGCCATTTGCGCCTCCTTTCTGCTTTTTGCTCATTACTTGATCAGATTGGTTTGATTGAATGTCATTCATCGTTTAATACTATATGATATATAATATTGTTTGTCAATAGATATTATACAAATATATAATATTTTTTTTCTATAGTCAGCTGTCCGTCCCCGGAGTAATTGTAAAAAACGGCATTCTTCTGTTATATAAATCTGTAAAGAAGTTCGCGCCGCTCAGTGTGAAGAGCACGAAGCAGACGAAGAAGAGCCTCAGGCTGACATGGAAGGCGGCATCAGCGATAGCCGTGAAGAAAGGGAAGACGACTGTCCTCAGGTAATAGACAGCTCCGAAACATGGCAATAAAACAGGGGACAGGTTCATCAAGAGCCTGTCCCCTTTGCTTATTTACGGTCATCCGGCTGTTCTTTAAGCCTCAGTTCCTCAGAACGCTGTTCTTCGGTTTTGATCTCCCAGTGGATAAGGAATGTCAGAAGTCCGCGGAGGGCGATTATCGCGCCGAGTATGATCAGTTCGGACTTCTCTCTCGCGATGACAGTACGGAGGACCTCGCTTCCGAGCTTGAACTCAAGCGAAAGCGCGATCCCTTTCGCCAGATTCAGCCTGACGTGGGGATCTCTGTGAAGCAGCTGCCACACTGATCTGATCACAGTGCCGACAAGGACGCATACGCCGATGATCTCGACGACAAGTATGCAATACTGGACAAATAAATTGAAATTGTTCTCCAGGTTTTCATATAACTGTTCCATATCTGCTGCCGGACCTCCTCTCTGAATCCGTGATAATTTATATACTGTTTTTATAATAGTTGACAAATCAGATATGTCAACAGGTCAGCGCGTACTTTCTTCTTCAGATACCGCCGCATTTATGATATAATGACTCACTGGAGAGGTGATGAATCATGGAAAAGGCAAAAAAGATCGGACTCACAATTCTGGCTGTTATCGTCGTACTGATCATAATCGGCACAGCCATATTTTTCGTGAGGTCCAGCACCCAGAGAAAACTGAAAGACATCCAGAGTGAATATTCAGGAGGTCTGGACAGAACTGTGAACGTATACTCATTCGACGGCAAAAAGATCGCCACTTATAAAGGTATCATCGACGTCGCAGAGCACGATGGGAACGTAGTTAAATTTGAGCTGAAAGGCAAGCGCTATATATACTATAACGCTCTGGTTGAAGTAGTCGAGAATTAGCCGGACCTGCTACAGGGCCGGAAGCAGAACTTTTTTTTGGACTGGAGGGTAAGAATGAAGATCCTGGTCACAGGAGGCGCCGGATATATCGGCTCACACGCAGTAAGGGCTTTGATAGAGGCAGGGCGCGAGGTCGTGGTACTTGACGATCTGTCGACAGGCTTCCGCGAGGCGGTTCATCCTGACGCGAAATTCTACAATATGGATATACATGACGGCGAGGCGCTGGACAAGCTGTTCCGGGCGGAAGACATCGCGGGCGTGATACATTTCGCCGCGTTCTCGCAGGTCGGTGAGAGTATGAAGAAGCCGCTGAAGTATTATGACAACAATCTTAGCGGCACGCTGTCACTGATCAAAGCTATGGTCAGGAACGGGGTGAAGTATATCGTGTTCTCGTCGACTGCCGCGACGTACGGCGAGCCTGAGCGGGTGCCGATCCTGGAATCGGACCGCACGCAGCCTACGAACTGTTACGGGGAGACCAAGCTCGCGATAGAGAAGATGATGAAGTGGACAGGGGGCGCGCATGATCTGCATTATGTGGCGCTCAGGTATTTCAACGCCTGCGGGGCGCATCCATCCGGAGAGATAGGAGAGGCGCACGACCCTGAGACGCATCTGATACCGCTCATCCTGCAGGTGCCTCTTGGAAAGCGAGAGGCGATATCTGTATTCGGAGATGATTATCCTACCAAGGACGGGACATGCATCAGGGATTATATACATGTATGCGATCTGTCTGACGCGCATATACTTGCGCTGGACTATCTGATGGACGGCGGAGGGAGCGATGTGTTCAACCTCGGCAACGGCGAGGGATTCACAGTCAAGGAAGTCATTGAGACAGCGCGCCGTGTAACAGGGCACCCGATCCCCGCGGAGATGTGTCCGAGAAGGGCAGGCGACCCTGCTCAGCTGGTCGCTTCATCAGAAAAAGCGCGTTCCATCCTGGGATGGAAGCCGCGCTATAACGATCTGGAAACTATAATTCAGACAGCCTGGGACTGGCACCGGAATCACCCGAACGGGTATTGATACCGTCATCTGTTCACGTACTCTATGAAACGCCGGAACGCTGCCCGGCCTTCAGAAGTGCGCTTGTACACGCCGGCATCCTCGAGGACTCTGGCAAATACTCTGCCGGTCTCTTCGCGGATGATGTCCCATGCGTTGCCGCTGTTGAATTCGTATTTATCACGCAGACTGAAAGCCCAGTCTGCGTGTTTTTCTGTAAGCGGGTCATTTCTGAGCGCGGTGAGAAGAGCGTCGTCTGCAGAACCGGCTCTGGCTGAGCTGTCTCTCTGTACATCGCCCTGCGGTGTGCCTGCGAGTATCTCGGCGACTCTCGTAAGTTCTGCCTTGAGTCTTCCCGGAAGCACCGCAAGACCCATTACTTCTATCAGACCGATATTTTCTTTCTTTATATGGTGAAGCTCCGCGTGCGGATGGAAGACCCCGAGCGGATGCTCGTCAGTCGTTATATTGTTCCTGAGTACAAGATCGACTTCAAAATTACCTGCATATATATCTGCGCCGTCTGTCGTGTCTGCACGCCATCTTGCGATAGGTGTTATGGTGTTATGCGGCTCACCGTCAGTTTCGGCGAAGATGAACACGCTTTCATCTGTGTACCCGCGCCAGGCGGTAAGGATTTTGTCCGCGAGTTCCGTGAGCCTTTCGGGGTCGGCCGACGCGATACGTATCACCGACATAGGCCATCTGACGATCCCCGCTTTCACATCATCAAAACCCTTGAAATGTATCTCTTCTTCGACCGGGGCCTTGGCCATGGCGAACTCATAACGTCCGCCCTGGAAATGATCATGTGCCAGTATCGAGCCGCCGACTATCGGAAGGTCGGCGTTGGAGCCGACGAAGTAATGCGGATACTGTGAAACAAAACTGAGCAGCTTTCTGAAGCACGCGCGGTCGATCTTCATCGGCACGTGCTCACTGTTGAACACTATGCAGTGCTCGTTGTAATAAGTATATGGAGAATACTGGAGGAACCAGTCCATGCCATCGACTTTTACAGGGATGATCCTGTGGTTCTGACGCGCCGGGTAGTTGAGACGTCCAGCGTAGCCTTCGTTCTCCGCACAAAGCATACATCTCGGGTAGTCTGAGGCAGGGAGATTCTTTGCGGCCGCGATCGCCTTCGGATCCTTTTCGGGCTTGGAAAGATTGATCGTGATATCAAGCTCGCCGTATTCAGTACCGACCTTCCAACGTACGTCTCTTGCCATCCTGTCACGGCGTATGTAGTTGGTGTCCTGACTGAAACGGTAGAACCAGTCAGTTGCGGCGGCAGGGTCGCAAGAGCCACCGGTACTGTTTCCATCATTTGTGTACAATCTGTAGAATTTTGCTGCGGTTTCTGATGGGCGCGGAGTCAGTCTTCCCATTATTTCAGTATCAAGAAGATCTCTGTACACGACAGAGTTCTCCTGAATGACGCCGCGCTGAAAGGCGTCGTCCAGCAGCACATCCAGGATCTCATGCAGCTCAGGAGCGCAGTCCGCTTCGGCATTGATATCGAGCCCATCCGGCACTGCGTCAAGCTTAAGAACATCAAGAACTGCGTTTCTTGCCCAGTTCCGGTCCATCGGTTCGATCAGTCCTTTGTTTACAGCATATTCAATAAGTGCGTTGACAGCGTTTAACTTTCTCTTCATCTTTACTTTTGCCTCGTATTCTCTTTTCCCTTGAGTTGGTTCTATGTCTCAGGTGGTACAAATTTGTTGCTTTTCAGCGCCTCGGCTTTCGGGCCGTCCCCTGCAGACTCTATGATAAATGTACAGTCGTGCCCGAAACGCTTCCGGTATTCGCTTCCGACGACTTCCTTGAAGCGGTCCACAGCATCTTCCTCGACTATGGAAACTGTGCAGCCGCCGAATCCGCCGCCTGTCATTCTGGAGCCGACCACGCCGGGCACTTCCCAGGCAGTCTCTGCCAGGCAGTCAAGCTCAGGGCATGAGACCTCATAGTCATCCCTGAGCGAGATGTGTGATTCCTTCATCAGCTGCCCGAACGCCGCCAGATCCCCGGCTTTCAGAACGTCTACCGCGTCTTTTGTACGCTGGTTCTCCGTTACCGCGTGCTTCGCCCGTCTTAGAAGGACAGGATCACTGATAAGATCCTGTACGTTACCGAAGTCAGAAGGCGTAAGATCACCGAGGGCAGTGACATCATCAGCAGAGCGGCGCAGGATCCTCAGAGCTTCATCGCTCCGGATGATCTGAAGCGCCTCCTCGCATTCCCGGCGCCTGTCGTTATACGCTGAATCCGCCAGTGAATGTTTCTTGTTGGTATTCGTGATGATGAGCTTACGGTTCCCGAGATTCAGTGGCACATACTCGTAGTCGAGAGTCGCCGTGTCGAGGTAGATCGCCGAATCCATCTTTCCCATCGCGGACGCGAACTGGTCCATTATCCCGCACTTCATGCCGACATATTCATTCTCCGCCCGCTGACCGGTCAAAGCGATCTCTTCGTTGGTGATGTCCAGGCCGAACTGCTCTCTCAGCATCACGCCGATCAAAACCTCTACTGAGGCTGAAGAGGACAGCCCTGCCCCTGCCGGAAGGTTGCCGCCGATCACGATATCAAGTCCCGAGCTGATCCTGCCGGCAGACTTATCACAGCATGCGTCTGCACCGGCCGCCGCGCCGCCCATCAGCGTCCATATCACTCCTTTGACATAAGCCTCCCAGCCATGGTCTTCGCCGGGTGTCAAATCGTCAAGGTTCGTTTCTATGATCCCTGTTTCCGGGAAGTTGACAGAATAAAGCCTTATCCTGCGATCGCTTCGCTTCCGGCATACGCCGTACGTCCCAAGCGTAAGCGCGCATGGGAAAACATGCCCGCCGTTGTAATCTGTGTGCTCGCCGATGAGGTTGACACGTCCGGGCGCGAAACACCGCACCGGATCCGATCCTGCAGGATATACCTCATCCTGGCCGAACACTTCCTTAAATGTGTCTGAAACTGTTCTTTCCACAATGATGCCTCACAATATGAATTATATAAGATCTATTGTTTCCATTATATACATGTATAGGGACATTTACACGGGTTTTCGGCGGGAATGATAAAATATTTTGTGTCATACAGACCGTCACAAAATATCTTTTATTCTTGTTTTTGTAGTAGTATAGTATAGATGTAAAAATAGGATATTTTTCAGACCGTACGGTATTGCCGGACGGCGTGAGCAGGGAGGCCGCTGGTGTCAGCTTTGACAAGAGCAGAAGTAAACAAGTTCATAGCATGCATAACGGCGCTTCTGTTAGCATTCACGGTGACAGCGTGCGGTTCAGGCGCAGGAGGAAGTCCGGGCGGTTCAGGTTCCGCTTCATCGAAGCAGGTAGAGAAGGGCAAGCCCGGAGACTACAAGATACCGAAATTCAGGGACTCCGTCTTCCATGAGGAGAATGCGCAGGGGAACGCAGAAGCAAAGGTCGATACGTCGGAAGCTTCAAGCGGCTACATCTCAGTACTCGTCAACAGTGACGCCAGAATAAAAGTACAAGTGCTGAAAGACAAGGACACGTACACATACGACGCAGCTCAGGGAAAACCGCAGATCTATCCGCTTCAGTGCGGAAACGGGAATTATACAGTCAAGGTCATGAAGAACGTTGAGGGGAATTCCTATTATGAGCTTTATGCCTGTCAGGTGGACGTGAAGCTGAAAGATAAATTCCAGCCGTTCACAAGGCCGGGACAGTACGCGGACTACAATAAAAAATCAGACTGCGTAAAGGTCGCGCGTGAGATGGCAGAGCAGTCCTCGAGTGAAAGTGACTTTATATCCAAAGTATACGACTATGTATGCAAGAATGTGACATACGATTACGACCTTGCGTCGACAGTGGAGTCGGGATACATCCCGGAGCCTGACAAGATACTCAAGTCAGGGAAAGGCATATGTTTTGATTATGCAAGCCTCGCGGCTTCCATGCTGAGGAGCCAGGGGATACCGACCAAGATAATATTCGGATATGTGGCGCCGGACGACCTCTATCACGCGTGGAACATGTTCTATACCAAGAAGCATGGCTGGGTGACGGTCGAGTTCGAGGCGCCGGCTAAGAAGTGGAGCAGACTCGACCTTACATTCTCGGCGAACGGGGAGAACAGCGAGTTCATAGGAGACGGGTCCAATTACCAGGACGTTTATCAGTACTGACGGCTGCAGACGCCTGCAGTAAAGAAGAACAGGCGATATGCATATATGAAAGGAGTTTAGCGAATGACTTCTGAAAACAGAAACAGAATAAAGCTGGAACATGAAGATCTTGGCTCATTCTTTGAGAATATGGGCATGATGATCAAAGCCGGCATAACGGTCAGCGAAGCCGCGGACCTTCTGAAAGAGGATTCCGGAAAGGAGTCAGCTCTGATGGCGTCCGCTCTGGGGAAGATGTCCGGAAAGCTGCAGGAAGGAGCGTCTCTCGGCGACGCGATGAAAGCGACAGATGTATTTCCCGACTATGCTGTAGATATGGTCTCTGCGTCAGAGTACACAGGCAGACTCGAGGATACTCTTTTCCATCTGTCAGATTACTACAGGACGGAGCAGAAGATGAAGACTAAGTTCATATCAGCGGTAAGATATCCGGTGATCCTGCTCTTCATGGTGATCGCCGTGCTCGCGGCCATGCTCTTCATGGTATTCCCGGCTTTTTACGGAGTATATAATAACCTGACAGGAAGCCTTGCTTCATCGTCATATAATTATATAAACATTTCATTCACCCTCTGCAGGGTGATGCTTGTGGTAATGGCAGTGCTGGTGGCTGTTCTGCTCGCAGGCATAGCGGTCTGGCGGAGCGGCGGCCAGGAGAAAGTCAGAAAAATGCTTTCCGGGATCAGCACTTTCCGTCTTCTGTTTGAGAATCTCGACCTGTACAGATTCACATCATGCTTCGACATGTTCATATCGGGAGGCGAGATGCAGGATGAGGCGCTGAAAAAGAGCCTGACTGTGGTAAGCGGAAACAGCCTAAGATCAAAGCTTGAGCGCTGCATAAAGAGGATGGATGAGGGAGAGACATTTTCACAGGCGGCGTGCGGCGAGGAGCTGTACGATCCTGTGAACAACAGGATGCTCATCCCGGCAGAGCGTAGCGGCATGCTCGACTCGATACTGAAGAAGATCCTCGGGAACCTCAGAGACAACAACGACAGATACGTCGGAAGGATAACCAATACTGTGGAACCGCTTCTCACTGGGTTCCTCATGATATTCATAGGGCTTATGCTGATAAGCCTGATGATCCCGCTGATCGGGATAATGAACACGATAGGGTAAAGGTATGCGCATTATCAGAGAGCACAGATTCATAGCAGCATGCATAGCGGCAGCCCTTGCAGCCGCGCTTCTGGTCGGCGGTCTCTTCCTGAGAGGCACAGAGAAAGACGGCGAGGCGCAGACGGATTCGATAGTCCAGACGATATACGACAGGGCGCTCCAGTGTTATGTGATCGAGGGTGCTTATCCCGAGAGCCTTAAATATCTCGAGGAGCACTACGGTCTTGCCGTGAACAAAGAAGATTATAAGATAGTATATACTCCTTTCGCGGACAACCTCCCTCCGGAGATCAGAGTTATTTACAGAAAGAAGGCCAGATCATGACACGCGGAAGAAAAGGTATAGGAGATATCATATCGACGGTCACGATCGCGGTACTATTCTTCGTGATCCTTCTGCTTGTGATGTTTTCGGCGTCTTCATACAGACATGCCGCAGATGTCGAAGCAGAGAACAGCAGCAGCAGAGCGCTTCTGTCTTATGTTGCTTCCGGTATCCGTGATAACAGGGGAAGCGAGATAAAGATACAGGACAGAGGGACAGAGGATCAGGTAACGATCAAAAGTCCGGGAAGCAGGTTCGAGAGAAGGATCTACCTGCAGGACGGGAAGCTGTACGAAGAGTACGCAGAGGACGATATCGCACAGGATCCTGAAAACGCGCTCGTGATCGGCGAGACGGCTCTGTTCGACGTGGAGAGGACAGAAGACGGTCTTATCAGGATCAAGACAGACGCCGGGGCGTCTTATGTTGCCGCAGACTGACCTTAGCCGCGGCGGGAAGTAATATATGGATAATCATACGAGAGAGAAAAACAGCATAGCGTTCGTAGTCGAGCTCTTCATGATGTTCGCGGCCCTTATTCTGGTGATCGTGGTCATCACGGGATTCTTTGTCATGACCAGAAGCGAGAGCCTGAGGGCGAAGAACCTGACAGGTGCGGTCATAGCCGCGGAGAACACTGCGGAAGTACTTTCCAGCGCAGAGAGCGGAGCCGAGGCGGCGAGGCTCATAGCTGAGATGGAGAACGCAGAAAACGTGGAAGCAGACGGCAGCGAAGTCTCGTTCACCTTGAGGCACGGAAGTAAAGAGAAGACCGGGACGGATTTTGATATAAAAGTAACTCTGGACAGCCGGAATAACGACACCGGGACGTACGTTATAGATACGATCGACGTCAGTCTTCCGGACAGGGAAGAGAAACTGTATACGCTTGAGTCGGGACACTATATACCTGAAAAGAAGACCGGCCGGAGCGGCCTGGGTAAAGACGCAGAGAAAGGGAGGGAGTAGCTGATATGGACCATAAGATCAGACTCGGCCCCATAGCCATATTCCTGACGATAGTAGCCATAGTGCTTTCTACGCTCGCGATGCTGACAGCCGCGACTGCAGGCGCCGACAAGGCCATGGCGGAGCGGTTCGCTTCCGTGACACAGATAAGGTATGAGCTGGAGAGCGAAGGAGAGCAGTATCTTCAGAAGGCAGACGGCCTTGCTGCAGAGGGGAAGCTGACCGCGAAGACGGCGGGTGCTGAAGAGATGCTTTCAGGAGGACTGAAAAAAACGATAACCAGAGGCGGATACACTCTTACGATAGAACTTTCCGATCCTGGAAAGTCAGGCCGGTATGAAGTGACCGGATGGAAGATAACCAGAGAATGGAACGCTGAAAACCCGTTCAGCAATATATGGCAGGGAGGTGGCAGTAAATGACACTTGGCGAGATACTGAAGACAGCGACGATGTGCGGCGCATCCGATATATTCATCATCGCAGGGCTTCCTGTGACATATAAAGTCAAGGGAGCCCAGCAGAGATCGCAGGACGGCATAATGAAGCCGGGGACGATCCAGCCGCTGATCGACGAGATATACACAGCGGCGAGAAGATCCAAAGACGCTTTTGAGAAGGGGACAGACGACGACTTCTCATTCTCTGTGCCGGATCTCGGGAGATTCAGAGTCAATATATTCAGGCAGCGCGGTTCAGTGGCCGCGGTCATAAGAGTGATAAGGTTCGGTATCCCGGACCCTGAGGCACTCGGGATACCTGAGAACGTCCTGTCACTTGCAGACAACAGAAACGGGCTGGTCCTTGTAACCGGGGCTACAGGTTCCGGCAAGTCCACCACGCTCGCATGCATGATAGACAGGATCAACAGGACAAGAGAGACACATATAATCACGATGGAGGACCCTATAGAGTATATCCATCAGCATAACAGGAGCATCGTCAGCCAGAGAGAGGTATTCATAGATACTCCGGGGTACATGGAGTCGCTGAGATCGGCGCTCAGGGAAAGCCCGGATGTCATCCTGCTGGGGGAGATGCGTGACTATGATACGGTCTCATCAGCCATAACCGCGGCAGAGACGGGAGTGCTGCTTTTCAGTACGCTCCACACGCACAGCGCGGCTGATACGGTGAGCCGTATAGTCGACGTGTTCCCGGCAAACCAGCAGGCGCAGGTGAGGAGCCAGCTCTCTCAGCTGATCAAAGGGGTAGTCTGCCAGCAGCTCGTTCCAACTCTGGACGGGCAGCTCACCGCCGTGTTCGAGGTGATGAAACAGACGCCCGCGATACAGAATATGATAAGAGAAGGGAAGCTGCATCAGCTTGACTCGGCTATGCAGGCCGCCAGGGCGGACGGAATGATGACGATGGACGAGAGTCTGCTTGATCTTTACAACAGTCATGCTATCAGTAAAGAGACCCTTCTCGGATCGTGTAACAATTATGAATTCATGGTGAAACGCGTAGGCGCGTGAGGCGGGAAAAATGACGTATGAATCAGAAGAGGAAGAGAACGTTCTGTATGTGAGGACGTTCGGAGGGTTTTCCATCAGGCTGAACGGAAACGAGATCGCCGGGGGCGACATGAGGGGAAACCAGATCAGGATGTTGATCCAGATGGTGCTTCATTTCAAGAACAACGGCGTGAGCCGGGACCTGATGAAGTCGACTTTGTTCGAGGACAGAGATATCGACGATGTGTCACATGCCATAAGGAATCTTCTCTACAACACGAGAAAGAGGATCAAGGCGGCAGGACTGCCGGACGGAGAATATCTGAGACAGGACCACGGCATCTATTACTGGACTAATGACATTGAAGTCGTAGAGGATGCGGACCAGTTCGAAAAGAAATACAAGGATGCGCTTGAAGAGGAAGATGAGAGCAAGAGAAGCAAGCTCTTCCAGGAGTGTGTCATGATGTATTCCGGAAGGTTCCTTGCAGGTCAGGATGATGCAGTATGGGTGTTCCGCGAGGCGGAACGTTACAGGCAGATGTTCCATGACTGTGTGAAGAGAGTAGCGGACCACTGCAGGAAAATACACAGATTCGACCTCATGAACAGGATCGCTGATTACGCGGTCAGCGTAGACCCGTTCTCAGAGTGGGAAGTGCTCAAGCTTGAATCGCTCACCGGCATGGGGAGATACGACGAGGCTGAGCGCTGCTATAACGACACTGTGGACATGTACATAGATGAATATGGCAACAAGTCGAACGAGTATGTCAGAGGCCTGATAAAGAAACTCGGCGCTTTCCTTTTCTACAGAAATGACACGATCGAGGAGATACAGGAGAAGCTGACGAATATAGATGAACAGGAACATCACGGATACTTCTGCACCCTTCCTGTGTTCCAGGAGCTTTACCGTACGGTCGAGCGTACCATGGAGCGTGCCGGCGACAAGATCTTCCTCATGCTCTGTACTATCGTCGACAGCAAAGGGAACGCCATGGAAGAGGGACCAAAGCTTGACGAGCTTTCGGACAGGCTGAAGGAGGCCATAGTCAATTCCGTCAGACGTACAGACACTATAACGAGATACGGCAAAGGCCAGTACCTCATACTGCTCATCAATACTACCGAAGAGAACTGCAGAGTAGTAGAAAGACATATCAATTCAAATTATCTGCAAAAGAGACAAAGGACAGGAGTTGCGTACTCTGTGAACGGCATCATCATTCAGAAGAAAGAACTGCCGTTTCTTGATAAATAATTTTCGGAAGCCGCAGGCGCGGCAGGTGTAAAAATGAAACAGGAAGAAGAAAGTAAAAGAAGTTTCATCAGCAGGATCCAGCTGTCACATCTGTATTTTGCGTATGTAGTGCTCCTTGCGGTCATCAGCATCATCCTGATAGCAGGGGCGAGGCAGTCTGAGCACAGCATCGTTTATATGCAGGAGATCACTGAAGAGTATGCTGCGGGACAGGACGCGATAAATGAGCTGATGGACGCCTCGGATTATCTGACAGAACAGTCCAGAGTCTTTGTCGTTACAGGAGATCCCGAGAGCGGGCATCTGTACCAGGAAGAAATAGAGATAAACCGGAGGCGTGACAGGTCGCTTGCGACTATCAGGGATTTCCATATCGACGAGCATGTCATAACTTCGGTAGAGAAGGCGCTGGACGCTTCAAATGAGCTGGCTAAGACAGAATACTACGCGATGCTGCTTGCTGCGTCAGGCCATGGGCTGGAGAAAGACGTTTACGAGAGCTTTACCGGCGGAGCTGTTCTGTCAGAGAAAGACAGGAAGCTTTCCGGAGCTGATAAAGTAAAGAAAGCGACAAGGCTGGTCTTTGATGAAAACTATAACGATATGAAATCAGAGATAAGGACTGACGTAGCGGACAGCCTTGAGCAGCTGCTGGATAAGCTGAAGGAGCGTCAGATAGAGAGCTATGAGCAGGCAAACGAGCTATTCAAACGCGAGCACATACTCTTCGTCATAGTGTTAGCCGCAACGTTCATAATGGCCATACTCACAGCGGTCATGGTGATCATGCCGCTTAGGAAGAGCACGGAGAAAATCATGAGAAACGAGCCGCTTTCAACACATGGATCGTCAGAATTCTACTGCCTTGCAGAAGCGTATAACGGCATGCTCGCGGCCACGAGAAAGCATCAGGAGAAGCTCTCGTATGAGGCCACGCACGACGAACTGACCGGTCTGCATAACAGAAAGCTGTTCGAACAGAAGAAGGATGAGCTCACCGATGAGGATATAGCGATGCTCATACTGGACATAGACCATTTTAAGGAAGTCAACGATACGTACGGGCATGAGACCGGAGACAAGGTGCTGAAGAAAGTAGGCTCAATATTGTCGTCGAGCTTCAGAATAGAGGATTATGTCTGCAGGATAGGAGGAGACGAGTTCGCGGTGATCATGAGACAGATGACTCCGGACCTCGAATACGTAGTCAGAGACAAGATAAACAAAGTGCAGGAGAAGCTGCTTCCAAAGGATGATCTGCCGAAGACGACGCTGAGCATAGGCGCGGCGTTCAGCAGTGACTGCGGGCCTGAAGACAATCTGTTCAAACTGGCAGACAAGACCCTTTACAGCGTCAAAGCAGGCGGACGGGACGGTTACGCATTTTACAGTGAATTGCAGGAGACAGGTTATGATAGGTGATATGATAGATGATTACAACAGGTTCTTTTCCAGCAACGGCAAAAGAGAAGTACTGGTGGTCGACGACGAGGTGGTCAACCGTGAGATCCTGGGCAACATGCTCAGCAGGGAGTTCAACGTTCTGTACGCAGTAAACGGCAAGGACGCCCTCAGAGAGATAAGGGACCATAAGAGCACGCTATCGATCATTCTGCTGGACCTCAAGATGCCTGTAATGGACGGATTTGAAGTGATGGAGGCGCTGCGTGACGTCGATGATGAAGACCATGAAGAGTTTGAGGATATCCCTGTTCTGGTCATGACGTCTGACGAGGGCGCAGAGGTCACATGTCTTGAGGCGGGCGCGATAGATTTTATCAACAAGCCGCTGAATCACCCTGACGTAGTTCTTGCCAGGATCAGGAAGACGATAGAGCTGAAGGAGAGCATCAAGACGATCAAGCTCACCGAACGCGCGGACATGACGGGCCTGCTCACCAAGAACTTCTTCTATACATACGCGGCACAGTTCGACCGGCATCATCCGGATACACACACCGACGCCATAGCGATAAACATAAATAACTTCCATCTGATAAACGAACTGTACGGAAGGAAGGCCGGAGACAGTGTTCTCATGCATATGGCCGCGTACCTGAAGGAAGTCCGCGACAAGACCGGATGCATAGTCTCCAGAGTAGAAGGAGACCTGTTCTTCATGTATATGCCGACCGGCACAGTGGACTATGGTATGCTTTCTGAAGAGATCGACGCTCATTTCGATAAGTTCCCGGATATCGCGGTAAGGATAAGGTCTGGCATATACAGGGACGTCGACAAGTCTATCGAGATGGAGCGGCGGTTCGACAGGGCTGTTCAGGCGGCAAATACCATCAAAGGTGATTACGGCGTTTCAATAGGCTATTATGACGCGGAAACGCATAACAGGAAGCTCTACGAAGCAAGGCTCATTAATGATTTTGACGATGCGCTTGCGGCAGGCGAGTTCCAGCTGTACTTCCAGCCTAAATACAACATCGATAAGGAGGAGCCGTACCTTGCCAGCGCTGAGGCCCTGATAAGGTGGAAGCACCCTTCGCTCGGCATGATAAGTCCGGGGATATTCATCCCTCTGTTTGAGAAGAACGGACTCATCAAGAAGCTGGACTTCTGGATATGGCGTGAAGCGATAAAGTACATGGGCGAATGGAAAGAGAAATACGGCAAAGAGATCACGCTTTCCATCAATATTTCCAGAGTCGATCTGTACAGCCATAATCTGGTCAGCTATATAGACGAGAACCTGAGCAGGTACGGAGTCAGTAAAGACAACCTGTATCTCGAGATCACAGAATCAGCGTATACGGAGAATACGGATCAACTCATGTCGGTCGTGAGAAAGCTCCAGGAAGACGGCTTCAGGATCGAGATGGACGACTTCGGAACGGGCTACTCTTCCCTTGCCATGCTCGCGCAGGTGCCGGTCGACATAATCAAGCTCGACATGCGGTTCGTCGAGGGGATGCATGAGAGCGACAAGCAGGAGAAGATGATAAGGCTGGTCATGGACATCGCGCAGTATCTCGGCATACGCGTGATCGCGGAAGGCGTGGAAGATAAGGATACCGTAGACTTCCTCAAGTCTGTGGGCTGCACCACGATCCAGGGATTCTATTTCTCCAGACCTATTCCTGAAGAGGAATTCGTGGCAAAATTCACTGACTAGATACTCTGCGTCAGGGCATTACCGCTGGAGCGATGGTTTTGTGACGGTTATTAAGACACTCTGCGGCGTAGATTTAATGTATGGTGAGGTAACTGCCCTGCCCGGCTTGCTGCCGGAAACAGGGCGTGTGTTGATATACGGAGGTAGATATGCTGACTATAGAGGCTTTAAATGAACTTGGAGCAAATACTAAAGAAGGGATGGAACGGTGCCTTAACAATGAGGAGTTCTATCTGAGGCTCGTCAAGATGGCGGTAATGGACGACGGTTTTGAAAAACTGAAAGACGCAGTGGAAGCGAAGGATCTCGATGAGGCGTTCGAGAGGGCGCACGCGCTCAAGGGAGTGATCGGGAATGTGTCGCTGACCAATATCTTTATTCCTATACAGGAGATAACTGAGGAGCTGAGAGCGCGGCTGGACATCAACTACACGGAGATACTCGGACGCATCTTTACTGAGCTTGAGAAGGTAAGATCGCTGGTGGATGACTGAATACCACCGGATCGATATATGGTTTATTGCAAAGACGGACCCCGGGATTACCGGGTTCCGTCTTTTTCCTACAATATATAGTGTTTTTCCGGCGCTATATGGTAATTTCGCTACAACACATGAAAACATTAAAGAAACATTAAAATCAGAAGAGCCTTACACGTTGAAATTTGAACAGGTTCACGTTTTTGAAAAAATTCGGGTAAAATCACTTAATTGCCGTATTAAATGTATTTTGTGACGGTTTAAAAGACATTTTTTGGTGTATAGTAATATCATCGGTAAAAATACTATTATTGACTTTGCTCGGATAGTATTTACGCTGTGTTCTAAATAATCGTATGTTCAAGGAATAGGAGCAATCATGTTGAAGTCAAGGAAGGCAAAAGACACAGCCAGAAGACTGGCAGCAATCTCGATGGCATTCCTTATGGTATTCCAGTATACCGTTTCAGGTCTCAGCATCTACAGCTGGGCTGAAGACGGATCGGAGGCCAGAGTTGAGGAAGTTCAGGAAGAGAAGGCAGAAGAGAAGACTGAAGAAAAGGCAGCAGAAGAACCTGAAGTAAAGGTGCAGCAGCCTGCCCCGCAGTCTGAGCAGAAAGAGGCAGAGCCTGAGAAGGAAGAACCTGAGCCTGAAAAGGCAGAGGCTCCGGCCGCGCAAACGGAGACTCCGGCTGAGCAGACGGCTGAAGAACCTGTGAATCAGGATGAGCCTCAGAAGGACGCGGAAGCTGAAGACCAGAAGGAAGAACAGGAAGAGGAGAAAGACGCTGAGGTCAGTTATCCTGAACAGTCCTTCAGTAAAGTCGTTTCGGGCGTAACACTGAGGATCCAGGCGCCGGAAGGCGCACTCCCTGAGGGGTCGGATGTAACAGTCACAGCTGTTTCTGCGAACGCAGTAAAGCAGACTGTCGCGGATGCCGCAGGGAACGACGCTAAAGTGATCAAAGCCCTGGATATCACATTCAAGGATGCAGATGGAAAGGAGACCGAGCCTAAGAAAAAGGTGTCGGTCAATTTCGAGTACGAAAAATTCGGAAAGATCGATAATCCACAGGTATACCACATTCCTGACAACGGCCCTGCTGAACAGGTCAGCCCGTCATCGGTCGGTTCATATCAGGATCAGGTATCGTTCAGCGCGAAAGACTTCTCGATATACGTGATAGTGGACGGTGAGGCAGTAGAAACTCACAGGTACACTTATAAGTTCGAGGACATTGATGACAATGGAGAATATAAACCATATTCGTTTGTCAATAAAGCTGGCAAGACTGTAACTGAACAGATGGCTAAAACGGGGGATGTGCTTGAATCTGTCGGAACTCCTTATCACCCGGGATATGAATTTCAAGGATGGTATATATGGGAGAACAATGCTTTTGGCTCGAAGGTTAGTTTTACAGATTCAGTCGGGACGATAAGCGAAGATAAGGAAATCACCGTAAGAGCTAAGTATGGAAACGTTTACTATATTCGTTTCCATGAAAATCCATATGCGGCCTCAGCTGATGAAGATATAGTTCTTACTACATATGCAGTTAAAGCTGGAGACTCACTAGCTGTAAATGATATCAAAGCACCGGTGCCGGGAAGCGGAACTCTGTTTGCCGGATGGGCTGTAGACAGTGGGAAAGATGCAGTTGACAGTCCGTATACCCCGGACAGCAGTAAGGACTTATACCCACTGTTCAGTAATGGATATTGGCTGAGATTTGTAGGTAACGGTTATGGAGCGTCATATACGGATGCGATCTCTATATATGAGAACCAGGATCTTAGCGAGATCACCAAGCCAGACGATCCACACAGACAGGGATACACATTCGATGATTGGTATACTGCAGCTGAAGGTGGCGAGAAATTTACCTGGTCAGGCACTGTAACAGAAGATATCGTCGTGTATGCACATTGGACTCCGGAAACCAATGTAGAATATTCTGTGTTCTATTGGCAGGAAAATGCAGATGATGATAATTACTCATTTATAACCAGCAAAAAACTCAGAGGTACAGCTGGTGAGATGAGTAATGCGCAGGAACTTACAAATGCAGAAAAGAGAGCAATAGACGGAATAGACTGGGATGGATTTGAGGTTCAGGATATTCAACAGTCCTCCATTCAGGGTGATGGCTCCACAGTAATAAATGTTTACTATGACAGGAAATATGTAACGCTGATATTCCACAGAGATAATCAGGCACCTAGTTATGAGCAGGATCCAGAGGGAGATTTCTATAGAGTCAGTGTTAGTCCTAATGGAACGTATTATTATAATACCGGCGGGGACAGATATACCCAATTAAGTACATCAGAATATTATAATTACAGGAGCAGTGGTCCACTGGCTTACACAAGCGGTGATTCTATTCAGCTATATATCAGAAGAGGAATGGGTTTCTGGTCTAGATATGAGCGATCCGATGCGGTTGCAACAGTAACCAGATATAAAGTTGTGAGTGGACAGCATGCAGTCGTTATTCGTGCAAAATACGGCTCAGATATTCATGATCAATGGCCTCAGAATCCAGGTGGAGATACTGCATGGTATGAAAGTCCTCGTGGAGGGCAATCCACATGGATGCTTACAACAATGCCATCAAGCAATGAGGAGTATTATTATGTGTCAAACAACGGCAGGTATACATTGCAAGATGTATTCATGCTGCAGGACTTAGATGATACCCAGTCATTTAGTGAATATACAGTTTCCAGCATGAAATCCAATACACTGGATATTACATTATCAGCGGAAGATTATTCTGCGGTTAAGGGTTTTTCTATTAATGCATACAGCAGAGATGATGCAGAAACTATCAGGAATGCTAATGACCCGGGAGCTGTATATGATCCTGCTTTCCCTAGAAGCCCAAGGATTGGATCAGATTATTATGATGGAGAGCGGTCAGGCAACACATATACAATAAGATATTACTATCTTCGTAATAAGTACGATATCAATTTCATTTCAAATGGATCCACCGTAAAAACCGAACAAGGCATTTACTATGGTGCTGATATAAGTGGTAAAACGCCTGCGGATTACGTAATAGATCAGACAGAGAAAGAGATCGGAGGCATTCCGGAAGTATTCAAGGGCTGGTATGATAATGAAGCATGTGAGGGATATCCATATCGGTTTGATAAGATGCCAGCCGGGAACCTTACGCTTTACGCAAAGTGGGAACCAGCATGGTATGTTGTTAAAGTAGATCCTGCTGGTGGTCAGCTGGCCGCCGGACAGGCCACATGGTTCTGGGAAGAATATGGTGAACAGGTAGTAGAGTACATTCCAACCAGAGATTACTATGAATCCAGCGAGCCTGGCTCTGATGGAAAACTCTATTATTACCATTTTGTAATGGACACTGATGAAGAGGACGACCGTACAGCGTACTACTCCACTGATCCTAGCGTTTCTACAGATGGTAAAACATACGCAAAGGAAGATGGCGCATATGCCTTCTTGGGATGGTATGAAGTCAAAAACGGAGAAATAACTGATAAGCAGTATGATTTCCAGGGCGGTGTCAAAGGGGACACAACTATAAAAGCCAAATGGAGACGTACAGGCTCATATACAGTAGCATATGAAGGCCATGTTGAGATCGATGGTGCTACTATTGGCGGTAATGCATCGCAGGATGACTCCAGCTATGCAGATGGTGCTAAAATAACACTCCAGAAAGCACCTACAGGAATTACTGCAGGTTATATATTTGATGGCTGGGAGATCGTTAATGGAAACGGCGAGACGCTTGATGACAATGACGGCGCATATTACAAGCCTGGTGATGAGATCAATCTGAATTCTTCATATGCAGGAAGTAACAGGGTCATCCATATACAGGCACATTACACAAGCATTGAAGAATCAACTGACCCTGTTAATGTAACAACGCTTATATTTGATGCAAATGGCGGTAAACTGACCTTGGCAGAGACTATTACTGATGCGAATGGGAACTCAGTTACTCCGGCTGTGTCAAATAACAGGGCTACATATAGTAATCTTCCAATCAACCAGCATTATGAACTGAGTAAGATCAAAGATAAAGTAACTCCACCAGATGAAGGATATGAACTTCTTGGATGGAGCACTGATAAAAATGCTACAGAGCCACAGTTCGAAGCAGATAAGAACATAACAATAGGTGTTGACAATCTTGACAAAGAATATGGCGGTACGGCAAATACGCTGTATGCTATATGGAAAAAGCTCCCGGATGTGATCTGGAAGAGTCAGGATGGATCTGAAACACTTGAAGAAGATAAGGGCGTCTCAGTCGGAACCAAGCCAAGCTTTGATAAGGCTGATCCGACAAAGGAAGAAACAGCACTCTATACATATACATTTGAAGGCTGGGCTAGAGAGCCGAATCAGGAAACAGGAACCAAGGAAGCTGATCTTCCTGAGATCACAGCAACAGATACAGTTGTTACGTATTATGCGGCATTCAGCAAGACTCCTAAAACATATACGGTAACTTATACTGCTGATAACGGAACTATTACAGCTCCAGATGGCGGAAAGAACGAGAATATACCTGTCACAGGCACAGAAGGTGTTACCGGAGCTACGGCAGCAGCAAATACCGGATATAGGTTTGATGGCTGGTACGTTAATAATAATAAGATCAGTGACGCTCAGGCAGTAACCCTTTCAGAAGAAGCCGCAAAGGCTAATGTGAATAAGGATACTGAAGGCAGTACAGAGTATTATAAAGATACAACCTTTACGGCGAAGTTTGTTCCGATCTCATATAAGGTAGTATTCAATAAAAATGCAAGCGATGCCACTGGAACAATGGCTGATCAGGTATTCCAGTATGGTGAGGAGAAAGAGCTGACAGCAAATGCATTCACTAGACCTGGATATGAATTCGCTGGATGGAGCACTACTGAAGTCGGTACGGTTGCATATACCGATAAGCAGAAAGTAAGTAACCTTGTGACGATCGACAATGGTATTGTCCAACTATATGCACAGTGGACGCCAGCTGAGGTCAACTACAAGGTAGAGCATCGTTTCCAGAGCCTGGATGATGAGACCAAGTACGAGTCACGTAACGGTTATGACGATGAGACGAAGTCAGGGACTACAGGGCAGCAGACAAAAGCTGCAGCTAAGACAGTGGAAGGCTTCACAGCCCAGACAGTGACGCAGCAGACCATAGCAGCTGACGGAAGCACAGTTGTAACGATCAAGTACGACCGCAACAAGTACAAAGTGACATACAAGATCACAGGCGAGTACTTCGCGAACGAGCAGTACAAGCTCATCGAGAACGTACCGTACGAGACACCGCTCACTCTTATCACTGACGATATGGAGAAGCCGGGCTACACATGGAGCGGCTGGACAGGGCTTCCAGATAAGATGCCTGCAAATGACGTAGCAGTCACAGGATCATATACGGCAGGTACAGTCAACTACAAAGTAGAGCATCGTTTCCAGAGCCTGGATGATGAGACCAAGTACGAAGTGCGGAGCGGCTATGCCGACGAGACGAAGTCAGGGACTACAGGGCAGCAGACAGAAGCTGCAGCTAAGACAGTGGAAGGCTTCACAGCCCAGGAAGTGACACAGCAGACCATAGCTGCTGACGGAAGCACAGTCGTAACGATCAAGTACGACCGCAACAAGTACAAAGTGACATACAAGATCACAGGCGAGTACTTCGCGAACGAGCAGTACAAGCTCATCGAGAACGTACCGTACGAGACACCGCTCA
>JAFWJS010000037.1 GCA_017511535.1 Eubacterium sp.
CGTCGTCCTTTGTCAGTGTCTCGTGGTTAACGCTGTAAACGATTGTAGGAACATCTGATCCTGCAGGTGCGTTGATCAGAACTTTTTTAGCTCCTGCGTTCAGGTGTGCCTGTGACTTCTCTCTTGACATATAGAATCCTGTGCATTCCAGAACGACGTCAACACCGAGGTCGCCCCATGGGCAGTTGTTTGCGTCAGGAATAGCATAGATAGGAATTGTCTTTCCATCTACAGTGATGCTCTTCTCGTCGTTTGAGATCTCGTGGCCAACAAATCCGCCCTGGCTGCTGTCATGCTTAAGCAGGAATGCAAGCATGTCTGGGTTTGTCAGGTCGTTGATAGCTACTACATCAAAGTCATCGTCCTGGATGATCTGACGGAAAGCAAGACGTCCTATTCTTCCGAATCCGTTAAGTGCTAATTTGATACTCATGTAAAATCCCTCCTGTAAAAAGTTGTTTTATACATATGGCGGTGCTCGTAAAAGGGCGCACGCCCATATTTTTCTATTGATATTATAACATATCCAATGCGTCAATAGTATGTTAAAATAATGGTGTTGTCAAGTATAAAAAGCGGAGGATAACATGAAGACAGTACTCATCACGGGAGGCTCGCGCGGCATAGGCGCCGCATGTGTGAAAAAGTTCGCTGAAGAAGGCTGTAACGTCGTTTTCTTCTATCGCAGCAGTGCGGACGAAGCTGAGAAAATATCAAAAGAAACAGGTGCTCTTGCACTGAAATGTGATGTTGCTGACAGCGAAGCGGTAAAGCTTGCCGCGGGAGAAGCGCTTAGCCACTTCGGGAGCAGAAGCTTCGACGTGCTGGTCTGTAACGCCGGTATCAGCGTGGAAGGGTTGGTACAGGATCTGTCTGACGAAGAATGGGAAAGGCTGGACGGGACCAACACAGGCGGAACGGTGAATTCGGTAAGAGCGGTCGTAGGCGGGATGATAAGCGAGAAGAAGGGAAGCATCGTGCTCATGTCCTCGATGTGGGGAAAGAGCGGCGCGTCATATGAGGCGGCTTATTCCGCGACCAAGGCTGCGGTGATCGGATTCGGGCAGGGGCTTGCAAGAGAGCTTGGGCCTTCAGGCATCCGCGTGAACATGGTAGCACCGGGCGTGATATATACTGATATGAATAAAGGACGGAGCAGAGAAGACTGGGAGCAGATATTCAGCGACACGCCTCTCGGACGGGCCGGCAGGCCCGAAGAAGTGGCAGAGCTCGTATACTTCCTGGCGTCTGATAAGGCTTCATTTATTACAGGTCAGACTGTTGGTATAGACGGTGGTTTTGTGATATAATGTAAGCCTGACCGGGGGAGAGGGAAATAATGGAAATTTTACGGAGCATAATTGACGGCACAGGGGAAACCGTCAGCACCATTTTTGATGGTCTGGCTGGTATTTTGAGTGCCGGATATGATCCGGGAATGTTGTATACTGCCGCAGCAAGATGGGTATTCATCATTCTTGCTGCTTTTATATTGCTTAAATCCATATTCTCTCTGCTTAACAGCATGAGCCCGGCTGAAGTCTGGGCCTACCTGCACATTGAAGGCGCGAGAAAGCAGAACGTCCCGATAACTCACTGGGAGAACGCGATAGGACGGGCAGGCAGCTCTGACATACAGATAGACCACATGAGCGTGTCCAGGACACACGGCACACTGAACAGGAACGATAACGGTGAATGGTCATATATGGACCTTGGATCCAGGAATGGCGCTACTGTAAACGGAAAGAAGACTGAACCGTACGAGCCTGTACCGGTGAGCGCGGGAGACGAGATAGTGCTTGGCGCCGTTAAATGCATGCTTTTCCCTGTCAGTATCGAAGAGCGGATGAACAATGTACAGATAAGGAAAGAAGATACCAGGCTTCTGTCTCCGTGGGGCTCTTTCATAGCGCTCACGATATTCCAGATCATGACGATGATCCAGCTGATGGTCGGCATGGGAGACAGATATACTCACAGCATCACTCTGGCGTTTACAGGAATGACTGTTCTGATGTGGGTATACTTCTTCACTCTGAGAGCCATGAGGCGCAGGGGATTTGAGATGGAGACAATAGCGTTCTTCCTCTCTACTTTAAGCCTTGCGGTGATGGCCACCGCAATACCGGAGAAGATCACGACGCAGTTCATTTCGATAGTGCTCGGAGTCATAGTATTCTTCATAATATGCACATATATAAGAGATCTGGACAGAGTAAGAAAAACTCAGATATTCATTTATGCGGGAGCGGTGCTTCTGCTTGTATTCAACCTGGCGTTCGCCGTGACCAAGTATGGGGGCAGCAACTGGATAAAGGTCGGACCTCTTTCGCTGCAGCCTTCAGAGATCGTGAAGATCGCCTTCGTATGCGTTGGCGCGGCGACCATGAACGAGCTGTTCAAGAAGATGAATTCTCTGGCGTTTACCATTTTCTCGGTGTTCTGCTTCGGCTGCCTCGCGGTGATGGGCGACTTCGGGACAGCGATAATATTCTTCGTGACTTTCCTCGTCATATCGTTCCTGAGAGAAGGCGACTTCACAAAGATGATAGTCATCCTCGGCGTGGCGTTCGTGGCGGGGCTCATGGTCCTCAGGTTCAAAGACCATGTTGCCGCGAGATTTGCCACCTGGGGCCATATATGGGAACTTGCTGATTCATCGGGATACCAGCAGACCAGGATGCTGACTGCGGCTTCAAGCGGAGGGCTTGTCGGAGTCGGAGCCGGCGAAGGATGGTTCGGCAGCTCCGTATTCGCCGCGCAGACAGACTTCGTTTTCGGACTGATAACGGAAGAGTGGGGGCTCATAATTGCAGTTCTCTCTGTTCTTGCGATAATAACCATGGCAGTATTTGCGTACAGATCGATCTGGGCCGGAAGATCCACATTCTATACGATAGCCGCGTGCGCCGCGGCGTCGATATTCCTGTTCCAGACCATCCTCAATGTGCTGGGGTCGTGCGATCTGATACCGCTGACGGGCGTAACATTCCCGTTCCTTTCAGCAGGCGGGTCTTCCATGATATCGGCATGGGGACTTCTGGCCTTCCTCAAGGGAGCAGATACCAGACAGGACGCGAGCATAGCCGTAAAGAATGTCATGAAGAAGGACGACATGTTTACCGACAGGATAAACAGCGCGGCACCTGAAGAAAGGAGGGACCCGGAAGATGAGGAAGCTTGAGCACAGGGCAGTACTTCTGCTCATACTGGCACTGATCCTTTTCAGCGGTCTTTCTTTCTTCGTATTCCGCTACGTTAGAGAAAGCGACAGCTGGGCAATAAAGTACTATAACAGCCACGTCTTCCGGAACGGGCATCTGGCCACAGGCAGAGTGTTCGACCGTAAGGGCACGCTTATGGCGGACAATACCGGCAAGACAATAAAATATGTAGACGATACGACTACAAGAATGGCTACAGCGCAGGCGGTAGGCGACGGATACGGCTTCGTGTCCACAAGCGCCGAGAGTGCCTTCCGGGACAGGCTGGTAGGGTATAATCTTCTGACTGGGACCTACAGTATTTCCGGGCTTGGGAATGACGTCAGGCTGTCGATCGATTCGGACGTCTGCAGAACTGCGTATAATGCGCTGGGATACAGAAGCGGGCTCGTCGGGGTGTATAATTACAAGACCGGGCAGGTCATCTGCATGACGAGCACGCCTTCATTCGATCCTGCGGATCCTCCTGACACCAAGAACGCCAAGTCAGGTACCTTCATGAACAAATTCATTTCCGGCAATCTCACTCCGGGCTCGATATTCAAGCTTGTGACGTCGGCAGCCGCGATAGAGAAGATACCTGCGTCGAAGCTGAAGAAATTCTCGTTCAGGTGCACAGGCGTGCACGAGATCGACGGGGTCAGCATAAGGTGTACGCAGGCTCACGGGGAAGTGGATTTTGACGGCGCACTTGCCAAGTCGTGCAACGGGGCCTTTGCCGAGCTTTCAAGAAAGATCGGGGCAAGGTCTCTGTCGGCCTATGCGCAGAAGTGCGGCCTTGAGACGACGTATGACATGAACGGCGTGCATAACGCGAAAGGAACGTTCGAGTTCCCGGTAAATGATGAGGTGAGCACGGCGTGGGCAGGCATAGGACAGTGGAAAGATTATCTGAATCCATGCTCCATGCTCGTATATATGGGCGCGATCGCAAACGACGGGAAGTCAGTCGTTCCGAAGCTTCTTGCGACAAGTACCGGAAGGCGCGACACCAGAAGGATGATCAAGGCCTCCACTGCCAGGCGTCTCAGGAAGATGATGAAGAACAACGTTAAAGTCTCTTACGGAGAGAACAATTATCCGGGACTTGATATATACGCCAAATCCGGCACTGCGGAGGTGGAAGGACAGAGGCCTAACGCATGGTTCGCCGGTTTCATAAAGAACAAAAATTATCCATACGCCTTCATCGTATGCGTGGAGGACAGCGGGTTCGGATCGCAGGTCGCAGGGCCTGTGGCTAATTTGGTGCTTCAGTATATTGTTAATGGTGAGTAGTTATGAAGTCAGTTTATGTAAGTGAGATCGAAGTAGGTAAAGAGATAACGGATTTCTTCATGGCGAAGAAAGCGCAGATAAAGACAGGTTCGAACGGGAAAGAGTATTTCGACGTGGAACTCTGTGACAGGACAGGCTCGGCGTCAGGGAAGAAATGGGACGTCGATCCGCAGGAAAGCAACAATCTTGCGAATATAAAGGATGGAGAGATCCTGAAGATACGCGCCATGGTGAATGAGTGGCAGGGAGCAAAACAGCTGAAGATCTCCCGCATACGCAGGGCGAATCCGGAAGCAGACGGTCTGGATATGACAGACTTCGTCAAGGCAGCTCCTGAGAAGCCGGAAGATATGTACGCATATATACTGGGAGTAGCTGAGAACCTCGGGGATCCTGATTACAGAAAACTGTGTGTAAGAGTGCTTACCGACAACAGGGAGAAGCTCATGTATTATCCGGCCGCGGCGAAGAACCATCATGCTGAATTCGCCGGGCTGCTGTTCCATATGAAGAGGATGCTGATGACAGGAAGAAGGATCTGCGAGGTCTATACAGATCTGGACATCGACCTTGTCAGCTGCGGCGTCATAGTTCACGATATGGAGAAGCTCAATGAGATCGAGTCGAACGAGTACGGTATGTCGCCGGGATACTCAATGGAAGGGACTCTTCTCGGGCATATAGTGATGGGAGCAAAATACATAGAGAAGCTCGGCACTGAGATCGGAATGCCTGAGGAGAAGAAGATCATGGTCGAGCACATGGTCGTGTCGCATCATTACGAGCCTGAATACGGGAGCCCTAAGAGGCCGATGTTCCCTGAGGCCGAGGTGCTGCATTACTGCGATATCCTTGACGCGAGACTGTTCGATATGTTCGAGGCGCTCGGAAGCGCTGAGCCGGGCGGATTCTCGGAGAAAGTATGGACGCTTGACAACCGCAGAGTCTATAAGCCAACATTCAGTAAAGATTCCACGGAGGACGGCGGGCCTGAGTCATACCCTGATCCGGAGGATGAATAGACCGGTCATATATAATGGAAGAGATAACAGGTACATTAACACAGGTATTTTTCTATAATGATGAGAACGGCTACACCATAGCCGAGATGGAAACAGAGGATCAGCTGATCACCATCGTGGGAGGACTTCCCTTCGCGCGTCCCGGTACAGCATATCTTCTGAAAGGAGAATTCAGAGTCCATCCGAGATATGGTGAAGAGTTCTCTTTTTCTCATGCTGAAGAGGCTGTGCCGACAACGGCAGCAGGTATAAGGGAGTTCCTCGCATCCGGTACGATCAGGGGGATAGGCGCCAAGACAGCGGCTGCCATAGTAGCGAAGTTCGGCGACAAGACGATGGAAGTGATCGGGTCCGAACCGGAAAGGCTTACCGAGGTAGATGGTATCGGGCGGAAAAAGGCAGTACAGATAGCAGAATCGTATTCAGCTCACAGGGAATTCGCTGAAGTCGCGCTCGCGTTCGGAGAATTCGGCCTGACATCCGCACAGTCGCTTCGACTGTATATGAATTACGGCAAAGATGCGGTGAAGCTCGTGAAGGAGAATCCGTACAGGCTCATTGATGAAGTAAGGGGGATCGGATTCAGGAAAGCAGACCAGATCGCTGAGGCGATGGGGTTCGGCAGAGAAGACCCTATGAGGATAGAAAGCGGGATCAAAGCTTTTCTTCAGGCGCAGGCAGGCGAAGGGAACACATATATTCCAAAGACCGAGCTGGTGGAAAAGGTCGCCGCAGTGCTCGACGTGACAAGAGAGCTCGTTTCAGAAGGTATCGCCACACTGGCGTTCGAAGGGGGCGTGATGCCTGACAGGCTCGATGACCTGGATGTGGTCTATCTGTATCCGTATTACGCTGCCGAAAAAGCTGTGGTGAAAAACATAGCCGGTCTCCTGTCTGCAGATATGAAGCCGCTTATGACAGACCTGGACAGCTCCCTCGATATGACAGAGAAAGACAGCGGGATCACCCTGTCGGAGAACCAGAGGAACGCGGTGATACAGTCGGTAAGATCAGCCGTGTCTATTATCACCGGTGGACCGGGCACGGGAAAGACCACGATCATAAATTCACTTATAGGGATATTCGAGTCATCCGGCTTCGAAGTGGCTCTGGCAGCGCCGACCGGGAGAGCCGCCAAGCGTATGGAACAGACGACCGGGCATATGGCGTCTACAGTTCACAGGATGCTGGAATACGCGAGAGATGATGAAAGCGGAGAGATGTTCTTCATGAAGAATGAAGAGGATCCTCTTGATAAAGATGTAGTCATAGTTGACGAAGCGTCCATGATAGATCTTATGCTGATGAAAGGACTGACTGACGCTCTGAGGCCGGGCACAAGGCTGATACTGGCAGGCGACGCTGATCAGCTGCCTTCGGTTGGAGCAGGGAACGTCCTCCGTGACATGATCGGGAGCGGGATGGTGCATACTTCAAAGCTGACGCACATATTCAGGCAGGCAGAGGAAAGCATGATCGTTGTCAATGCTCACCGTATAAATACAGGAGAATATCCCGAGCTGAATGTCAAGGGGAAGGATTTCTTCTTCATGCCGAGGCGGTCAGAACACGATATGGAAAGCCTTATCGTCGATCTCGTCACAAGGAGGCTTCCGGATTATTACAAGGAGCTGGATCCGCTTTCAGACATACAGGTACTTACTCCGACACACAAGGGGACAGTCGGGACTGATTCTCTGAACAAAGCCCTTCAAGAAGCGATCAATCCTGCCGTGCCGGGACTGGCCGAGAAAAAGATCGGAGGATTCATCTTCCGTCAGGGAGATAAGGTCATGCAGATAAGGAACGACTATGATATCGAGCTGAAATTCCCCGGCGGAATGGACGCCGGCAAGGGCGTGTTCAACGGAGATATAGGCGAGATAGTGCTTATCGACAATGACGACGGAAAGATAACTGTAAGATTTGACGACGACAGATATGCAGAATACGATGTGAGCATGCTCGATGAGCTGGAGCTTGCGTATGCCATGACAGTGCATAAGAGCCAGGGCAATGAGTTCCCTGTAATAGTGATGCCGATAACAAGATTCCCGCCTGTCCTCGCGACAAGGAACCTTCTATATACGGCGATAACAAGAGGCCGTCAGGCTGTGGTGCTCGTAGGCATGCAGGAGTGGCTGAACGCGATGGTGGATAACAACAGGATAACTCTGAGATATTCCGGCCTGGAACAGAGACTTTCAGATTTCAGGGCTGTCATGTGACGGCCGCACACAAGGAGGATATAGACATAAACATAAGAGATATCGAAGATCTCGCGGGGAAGGCGCTGGATCTCCTTTATCCCGATCCGATATACTGCATCTGCTGCGGGAACGTGATAGATGAAACGAGGACGTACGGCCTGTGCGATCACTGCATAAGGCATATGGTCTGGGACACATCAGAGCCGCAGGTCAGGGACGGGATGGAATTCATGCGGTGCTGCCAGTACGGGATCTATGAGAGGACTCTGATCTTCTCGCTGAAGTATAACAGAAAACGATATATAGCGAGGCATATAGCTGAGATTATGCGTGATAAGCTGATCAATGCCGGACGGGACGGAGACTATGATGTGATAGTCCCCGTCCCTTTGTATAAGAGAAAATTCAGACAACGCGGATTCAATCAGACAGCTTTGATCGGAAAATATCTGGCTGATCATCTTGGCGTCACATGCGCGCCGGAGGCTTTGATCAGGGTAAGGGAAACGCGGCCTATGAGAGGCCTGTCTCCTAAGGAGCGTGAGGAAAACATCGCAGGGTGCTTTCAGGTAAATGAAGAGTACAGGCATAAACTGGAGGGGAAAAGAATACTTCTCCTTGACGACTTCTATACGACCGGAGCAACAGCCACAGAGTGCCGGAAAGAGCTGGAAAAAATATGCCCCGAGTCGGTAAGCTTCCTTGCGTTCGCGTCGAAATAAGCAGATTTTCCGGATCCGGGACTGAACAGCGCGGTCAAAAGTAGTATAATAAAACAGAGTTGAATGAAGATCATTTCATCCTTATACCGGAGAAGAAATGAGTGTAGGAAAACTTTCCTGTACCCTGGCTTATGATAGACAAGGAGGTATGTTCTATGGCCGGAAAATCAAGACTTCATGTACTAATGCCAGTTTTACTGTCGCTTTTAATGCTGATATGTATGTGCGCTGTGGCGCCTGTATCACACGCGGCAGGGCTGGACGCGCAGAAACACCCGAAAGCTGAGATCATTAATTATGTCAGGAATCATCCGTGGAATATGGATGACGTAAAATATACATCTGAGCCGTCGGTGACACAGCCGTATTCTCTCGGTAAGATATCATCCGAGTCAAGCACGAGTGCGCTGAACTATCTGAATATCTACAGATACATAGCCGGCGTAAGTGAAGCGCCTCTGGATGAATCGGCTATGGAATATGCGCAGGCCGCATCGCTGGTGATGGCTGCGAACAATGAGCTTACGCATTATATATCAACAAAGCCTTCCGGCATGAGTGATGACATGTACAATAAAGCGGTGAAAGGCGCAGCTAACTCCAACATCGCGGGGGGAGGGAAATCACTCTGCAATACCATTCTGAGATATATGCTTGAGATAAACGGCGACGAGAATTTCGGCCACAGAAGACAGCTGCTGAAGCCTGAATATACAGGAGCGGGATTCGGCTCTGTGAAGAGCACCTCAGGCAGTTATTACTCCGCTACATACGTAAACGCCTTTTTGAACGAGAACAAGGTCATCTCATATCCGGGTCAGATGCAGCCGCTCGAGTATTTCGGCACCGGCTACGCCTGGACGGTCGTCGTGCCTCAGACTATAGATCCCAAGACCGCTGTCGTCACGGTCACGGATAAGAACAAGGGTACTGTATGGAAATTCCGCAATTCATCAGATGATCCTGATTATCAGTATATGAGGATCGATGACGGCTGCTTCATATTCTCGCCGGACGACATAATCTACAGAGACGGTGATGTTTACAACGTCACTATCACAGGGATCCCTGAGACGGTATCATATGACGTCAATATGTTCAATATAGAGAATATACCTGTTGAATCCGTAAGTCTGAACAACTATGTTCCAAGTACGATCAAAGGCAGGTCTGTTACCGGATCAAGCGGCGTTGTATTCACTCCGGAGAACGCAAGCAACAAGAACATGATCTGGACGTCAAGTGATGATACGATCGCGAGCGTCAAGAATTATGGCTCTTCGAATTACGAAATAACCGGACATAAGGAAGGGTCCGTGACTATTACCGGCGTACCTGAAGGCGGATCCGGAATGGTACAGTTCGAATTCACAGTCAATCCTGAGCCGACAGGGGTAGATGTCCCTGATGAGATCATAGTAGGGAAGGGACAGAGCTATCTGCTCAAGGCGACTGTGCTTCCGGAGGGGTGCGGAGCTTCATGCAGTCTGTATGGCATCGATACCTCTATCGCTGCTATGAAAGAAGTAAGTTTGTCGCAGAGAGAAATAACCGGTGTAAAAACAGGGACTACACAGATAAAAGTATCTGTATGGTACAGGATGAGCACAGACACGACATATGACCATCTCAGGAAGACGATCAAAGTCACGGTGGTCGATCCGGTGAAGGCCACAGGTATTACCATAAACGGACCGGACAAAGTCGATGTCGGGCAGAAGGCGGCATTTACCGCAGATATCAGTCCGGCTGACGCCACTCTGAAGCAGGTAGACTGGACCACCTCGTCATATTCATTCAGGCACCTTGGCAACGGAGTCTTCCAGGCGGAAAAGAATCCAGGAAAGTATGTTGTGAAAGCGAAGACCAGAGATGGCTCTGGTCTGGAGGCATCCAAAGAAGTAGAGGTGTACGGCAAGTATGAGACGCCTGAAGCGCCGCAGGCCGCAGAGCTTACCAGCACGTCTGTCACTGTAAAAAGTAAAAGCATAAGCGGATATACATATGAATATACTATCGACGGTGAGACGTGGCAGACTTCAAAAGAATTCAAAGATCTGAAGCCGGACACCGAATATTCGATACGACAGAGAGTCGCGGAGAATCCGAAAGCGTACAGACATGCAAGTGATGTCAGCGAGCCTCTTGTCGTTAAAACTCCTGCCTGCACTCACAAGTGGGATGAGGGCGTAGTTAAAGTACCTGCAACATGTGTGAGTGAAGGAGAGAAACTGTTCACATGCACGATATGCAAAGAAACAAAGACTGAGGTGATCGAGCGCGGCGCGCATCAGTACGGCAGCTGGACCATAACGAAAGCCGCTGCATGCACCGAAGAGGGAACGGAAGAAAGTACATGTTCCCTCTGCGGAGTCAGGACCACCAGAGCAATCCCTGCGTCAGGTCACAAGTGGGAGACAGTAAAGGGCAAAGTCGCCACACATAAGAAGACCGGCCTTACAGACGGTACGATTTGCGCAGTATGCGGCACTGTCCTGGAAGAACAGCAGGTGATTCCAGTGAACGACTTCAAAGTAACAGCGAGGAAGAAGTCATATAAGGCCAGATACGGCAGAAAAACTGTCCTGAAGACCGGAAAACTATACAGGATAAAGAACAAAAAAGGCAAGCTGACATATAAGAAATTCAGGGGCAATAAGAAGATCAAAGTCGCGAAAAACGGAAAGATCACTGTAAAGAAAGGACTTAGGAAAAAGAAGATCTATACTGTGAAAGTGAAAGTAACAAGCGCAGCCACATCAATGTACGCTAAATGCACAAGGATAGTAAAGATCAGGATCAGAGTAAGGTAGCAAAAACATAAACACACCTTGATATCGGATGCGCTCTGTGACATAATAAGGTTGTAATATTATGTAGTGCGCAGGACATACGGGCAGACATGGAAACAGCAGGAAGCAGAAAAGAACTCATAGGCACAGCGGCGCTCGATACTATCGGCATGGTAATAGCAGGTATCGACGAGACTTTGCTTGAGAACATGCACGTGGACAAGAAGTACAGAGCACTTGGCATTCTGACGTCGAGATGCGGTGCCGCGGGCCAGTTTCTGGCGCTTGACGATGCTGTGAAGATGACGAACACAGAGGTCGTCACCATAGAGCTCCCGCTTGATGCCAAGACATGGGGCGGCCACGGCAGCTATGCGGTGATCGGGGCCGACAGTGTGGAAGACTGCACCAACGCCATACAGATTGCGCTGAGACTGACTGACAAGTATGTCGGTGAAGTCTATATGAGCGACTCCGGCCATCTGGAATTCTGCTACAGCGCAAGCGCGGGCAAAGTCCTGGAACAGGCTGTCGGAGCCGAGCTGGGACGCGCTTACGGATTCATGACAGGATCCCCTGCCGGTATAGGGCTGGTCATGGCGGATAACGCCCTTAAGGCTTCGCCGGTAGACCTCATCTGGGAGATGAGCCCGCAGTACGGTACCACACATTATTCGAACGAGGTCATGATCTCGTTCAAGGGCGACGCCGGGAATGTATGGGAAGCACTGATGGCAGGCCGCGCCACAGGTCTGGATCTGCTGAAGTCCATGGGGAATGAAGTGGTAAGTGCGACTGAGCCGTATTACGACGATCTGTAGAACACCGCAGAACGCCCGGAAGGGTTTTGATAGAAAATATAGCTGACAGACTTACATGGGAGACTTTAAAATGATTACTTACAGAGAGATGACAGAATATGACATGCCGCTTCTTGCTGATATGATCTGGAAGAAATGGGGCGGCGACGATATCAAGACCAAGCCGGAGGTGGCTGTCCATTACGGATACATGGTTCTTTACTATGAACTCGTGCACTCAACCAAGGCTTTTGTCGCTGACGACGACGGCAAGGCAGTCGGACTGTGCATTATTGATATCAAGGACGGTCACCCGATCCACAATGATTATCTCATGAAGATGATCGACCATACGACAGCTCTGTGCAGCGACCCGGACGGATGCAAGAACCAGAACGACTGGAATGACCTGGAGAAGGAATACAAGGGCGCCGAGTACATGCTCGAGGGCAAGAACATTGGTGCGGAAGTCGCGCTCCTCATCATGGACGCCGACCACAGACGTCAGGGCGTCGGAAGCGGTATCTTCAGACATATGTCAAGATATCTGCATGAGCAGGGAGTCGAGAGATTCTACCTGCACACAGACCAGTGCTCCAATCACGAGTTCTATCCTGAGAAGAGACACATGACAGAGCTGAACAGACGTAATTCCAAGGTAGCTATCGGAGGACTGAACGATATAGAGCTGTATATCTACTACGATGACGTTATCAATCAGATAAATCTGTAGACAGAATGAAAGAATATAGGCAGGCTGCCCGGAAGGCGGCCTGTTTTTTGTTGACAGATTGTGATAGAATCATCTGTAAGCGCAGGTCTGTGGAGGAAGATCCATGCCAGATACGGGCGAAAGGATCCACGTAAACCGTGAGCAGGAGGCCGCGGCGAGCATGGCGTATTTCTAGATGTAAGTCCTCGGGAAAATCCCGGTAAAGGCGAGTGTGGGGGCAAAGACCAGGTCAGCTGCGCTTAAGAGAACCACAGCGGTATGACATATGTGCATACCGCTTTTCTGATGCAATTTCTGAGCATTTTTCGCTGAATAATCACATGCCGTTTATTGAGTACAAAACACCGTTATGATATACTTAAAGTACAAAATAGGGCGGGTATACGCTCGAGCATACCCGGTGTGATTTTGATATAGATCAGGAGGGCTATCATGAAAGTTAATATCACAGGAAAGAACTATACAACTTACGACAAGCTGGAGAAAACAATAGAGAAGAAGCTGGACAGGCTGGACAAGTACTTTGCAGATGATATCACTTCGAACGTCATCCTTTCTCAGGAGAGAGGCAGAGACAAGATCGAAGTAACGATCAACGCCAAGGGAGCCGTATTCAGGGCTGAGGAGATGAATTCCGATATATATGAAGGTATCGACAAGGCAGTAGATAAGCTGTCGGCCCAGATGTCAAGATTCAAAGGCAAGCTTGCAAAAAGATACAACGACAACAAGGCGCTCAAGTTTGAGTTTGATCAGCCTGATGACGATGAAGGTGAAGAATTTGAAGATATCGAAGAAGTAGAAGAGACGCCTGTAGTAAAGACGAAGAAATTCGAGCTCAGACCTATGGACGTAGACGAGGCTATCCTTGAGATGGAGATGCTCGGTCACAACTTCTTCGTTTACCTCGACATGGATACAGACAGTGTCAATGTCGTATATAAGAGAAACGGCGGCAACTACGGCGTACTGGAGACAACATATTAGAAAGCTCTCGAAGTAAGGGAAAAGGATGCAGGAATTTTTAGAAAGATCGATATCAGGAATAGGCCTGAATGATGTGCTTGACATACTGATAGTCACGTTCATTATCTACAAGCTGCTCCAGTTTATAAGCGAGACCAGGGCCCAGCAGCTGATCAAGGGGCTGGCCATCATCATCGCGGTATATTTTGCCGCGGACTTTTTCAAGCTGTATACGATAAGCTGGATACTGAAAGGAACGTTCACTATCGGTATCTTCGCGCTTATCGTAGTTTTCCAGCCGGAGATAAGGCGTGCTCTGGAAGTTATCGGCAGAACACATTTCAAGGGACATGCCAAGGGCGAGCTTGATAAGGACAGGATCAAATATGTAGTCGATGAGATCACAGACGCAGTCGATTCATTCTCCAAGACCAAGACGGGCGCGCTTATAGTGTTCGAACGTGAGACGGTGCTTAAGGACATCAGCGAGACCGGAACGATAATACAGGCAGAAGTATCGCAGGAGCTTCTCGGCAATCTGTTCTACGTCGGCTCACCTCTGCATGACGGCGCGGTGATAATCCGTGACGACAGAATACTTGCAGCAGGCTGTGTCCTTCCTCTTACGGAGAACAAAAACCTTAACAAGAGCCTCGGGACACGTCACAGGGCAGGCATAGGAATAACTGAGAATTCTGACTGCCTCACTGTGATAGTCAGCGAAGAGACAGGCGTCATATCGGTTGCCGAGAATGGGAAACTCGAGAGATTCCTGAACAGGAAATCTCTCCAGAAGATACTGCTTGACCTCTATCTCAACGAGGGCGGCGATCAGTCTCTGGACAGGATCTTCGACAGGATAGGAGGTAAGAAGAAAGATGCTGAAGAATAAAAAGCTTGATCTTCTGATCTCCTTCATTCTGGCATTCGCGCTCTGGTTCTACGTAGTGGGCCAGATGAATCCTGAGACCAGAAAGACTTACAGAGAAATACCGATAATGCTTATCAATGAGCAGACGCTTTCAGACAACGGGCTGGCTGTACTGAATGTAAGCGACGACTATATGCGGGTAACGGTATCGGGTAAGCGCGACGTGATAAGCAAGCTGTCCAAGGCAGACATTTCCGCTACGGTCGATCTTGCCGACGCTTCAGACGGAAAGAACATGCTTTCCGTTAGCTTGAGGATCCCTGACAATATCGAGATAGTCAATCAGTCGCTGGATAAAATAGAAGTTAATACTGAAGAGCGCGTGACAAGGACCAGAGACGTGCGAGTCAAGTACACAGGCAGATATCCAGAAGGAGGAGAACCTTCGACGATCAAGATCGACCCTGAGAATATAAAAGTAAGCGGGGCGAAATCGCTTGTGGACAAGGTCGCTTATGTGAAAGCAGAGTTAAGCGCTGAAAGTGTGACAGACGGCCTTACTTCCGCGACATGCTCTTTGACGGCAGTGACCAGGAACGGCGGCGCTGTACAGAACATTAGTCTCTCTGATGATAAATGCAAGGTGACAAGTATAATATACCGCACCAAGTCTGTGGACCTTAAGATACCTGTAAAGGACAAATCATCTGACGGATATAACAGGACTGTCTCATATCCTGACACTGTAAATATCAAAGGGCCTGCCGGCATCCTGGGCAGCATAGATTTCATTACGGCAGAAGAAGTGGATATCACCGGCGTCACCGAAAATGAGAAGATCCCGGTCAAACTGATCCTCCCTGAAGGGGTGCAGGCAGCAGAGAATGCGGGCGACGTCAGGCTTACGGTCAAGGTGAGCAAGAACAAGAAGAAGACGTCTGCGGCGAAAGACGTCAAGTCATTCACGTTTACAAAAGACGACGTCGAGCTGAGAAACGCGGGTGCGGCAGATATCAGCCTGAAGCAGGAGAATCTGGAAGTACAGGTCACAGGGACCAGAGAACAGCTGGCCGCGATCAGGTCTTCAGATATAGTTCTGTATGTGGATGTGAGCGGCATTGACAGCAGTGCTGAGGAGGCAGATATAACGGCGGAATGCAGTAAAAAGTGTTCTGATATCGCGGTGATACCTTCGAAGATCGCATTGATAAGAAAAGAGGAAGAGTAATGGGAAGAATGTTCGGAACTGACGGAGTCAGAGGAGTCGCTAATACTGAGCTGACAGCGCAGCTTGCCTTCGATCTTGGAAAAGCAGGCGCTTCGGTACTCGGAAGAATAAGCAAAAGACCTGTTTTCGTCATAGGTAAAGACACGAGAATATCCGGTGATATGCTGGAATCAGCGCTCACAGCGGGTATATTATCGGTCGGAGGAGATGTTGTCAAAGCAGGCGTCATACCTACTCCTGGCGTGGCGTATCTTGTAAGACACTATAACGCGGATGCGGGCGTCGTCATTTCAGCGTCACACAACCCGTTCGAATTCAACGGGATCAAATTCTTCAACGGCGAAGGCTTCAAGCTGGACGACGCGATAGAGGATGAAATAGAAGCGCTCATCAAAAACCAGTTCGAGGGACAGGAGACGCTGACGGGAAGCGACCTCGGTTCGATAAAAGACGCCGAGCAGGAATCACTGGACGCGTATGTGAAGTTCCTGCTCTCGACGGCAGAGCTTGATCTTACAGGTAAGAAGATCGTGCTCGACTGCGCGAACGGCGCTTCATATAAGTCTTCTCCGGCAGTTTACAGGGCTCTCGGAGCAGACGTTACCGTGATAGGCGATGAGCCTGACGGTATCAATATAAACGACCATATCGGTTCGACACATCCGGAAAGACTCCAGCAGAAAGTGGTAGAAGTCGGTGCGGATATAGGATTCGCGTATGACGGAGACGCAGACAGGCTCATCTCAGTCGATGAGAAGGGACAGATCGTAGACGGCGACAAGGCGATGTGCATCTGCGCTGAGGACCTCAAGAAGAACGGCGAGCTTGCCGAGAATCTGGTAACTGCGACTGTGATGAGCAATCTGGGATTCCATAAATTTCTGAAGAGTAAAGGTATAAATGCCGAGATAACGACAGTAGGAGACAGATATGTGCTTGAGTCGATGCTCAAGACCGGCGGTATCATCGGAGGAGAGCAGTCAGGGCATATAATCTTCCTGAACCACTCAACCACAGGCGACGGATGTCTGTCGTCACTTCAGCTCATGAAGGCTGTCATGGCGTCAGGCAGGAAGCTGTCAGAGCTCGCGGATCCTATCAGGATATATCCTCAGGTGCTGGTCAACGCCAAAGTAGCGAACTCGAAAAAAGAAGCATATAAAGACGATGAAGAGATCATGGCTGCTATAGCTGATTGTGAGAAGAAGATGGAAGGCAACGGAAGGGTGCTGATAAGGCCATCTGGAACTGAGCCTCTCGTAAGAGTAATGCTGGAAGGGGATGACACGGAGGAGCTTCAGAAGCTTGCGGAGAGCATAGCCAGTTTGATAGAAGACAGGTTGGCATAGTGTTATGTGCGGGATAGTTGGATGTACAGGACGCGATAAAGCGTCAGACATGATAATCGACGGCCTGAAGAAACTGGAATACAGGGGATACGATTCTGCCGGGATAGCTTTGCTTGAAAGAGGAAAGGTACTGGTAAAAAAGAAGGAAGGCCGCATCTCGAATCTTGAGAAAGAGATCTCAGGAGAGAGATTCACGGCAACTACCGGGATAGGGCATACCAGATGGGCGACACACGGATCTCCTACAGACGTGAACGCCCATCCGCATACTTCACAGGACGGCAGGATAGCGATAGTGCATAACGGTATTATCGAGAACTATCAGGACCTGAGAAAGAAGCTTGAGAAGAAATATGGCATTGAATTCAGGACGGACACCGACTCTGAAGTCATAGCCCAGCTGCTCGGAGTGCTGTATGAGGGAGAACTTGAATCTGCCGTAAGAAAAGCTGTGAAGATGATGGAAGGCGCGTACACGTTCGGCGCTATAGCCCAGGACGAGCCTGACAAGCTAGTTGCGTACAGAAAAGACACGCCTCTCATCGCAGGCATGGGAGAAAGAAACTGCTTCATCGCATCAGACATGACAGCGCTTCTTAAGTATCTTGATGAGATATATCTGATCGACAACGGCGAGATGGTCGTAGAGACTCCTGACAGCCTCAGGATCTATTCGCCGGACGGGAAAGAGATCAACAAGAAACCGCTCAAGATCACATGGAACCAGGAAGATGCAGAGAGAGGCGGATATCCGCATTTCATGCTGAAGGAGATCCATGAGCAGCCAAAGGCAATAAAAGAGACTCTGGCGAGGCGTATAGGAAGAAACGGAAAAATAAAACTGGACGGGATCCATCTTACACTGAAGGATCTGCAGAAATTCAATAAGATATGTATCGTTGCCTGCGGTACCGCGTATCACGCGGGACTCGTCGGCAAATATATCATAGAGCAGATGGCGAGGATCCCTGTCGAAACAGACGTTGCGTCTGAGTTCAGGTACAGAGATCCGTTCGTGGACGAGAAGACGCTGTTCATAGCGATAAGCCAGTCCGGTGAGACTCTCGATACTCTTATGTCGCTCAGAGAAGCGAAAAATAAAGGCGCGAGGATCCTGTCGATAGTGAACGTTGTAGGAAGCTCCGTGGCGAGAGAGTCAGACGATGTGTTCTATACATGGGCTGGTCCTGAGATCGCGGTCGCATCCACCAAGGCGTTCACTACACAGCTGGTATGCCTGTATCTGCTTGCTCTGTATATGGCAGATCTGAAAGGAACAGTGACAAAAGAATATTATAACTCGATGGTATCCGACCTGAAGGGACTCCCGGACAAGGCAAAAAGAGTGCTCAGGAAGGAAGGCCAGATAGAATCGATGGCGAAGCTCCTGTATAACAGGGACAATATCTTCTTCATCGGGCGCGGGATCGACTCGTCACTTTCATATGAAGGGTCGCTTAAGCTGAAAGAAGTCTCATATATAAACTCATTTGCGACCGCCGCGGGCGAGCTGAAGCACGGGCCGATCGCTTTGATGGAGCCGGAGACAACGGTAATAGCGCTTGCCACGCAGGACAGGCTGTATGACAAGATGTTTGCAAATATGGAGGAGATAAACGCCAGGCACGCGCATATCGTAGCGATAGTGAAGTCGGGAGACAAAAAGGCAAAGACTGTCGCCAGGGATGTGTTCACCATACCGAAATGCAGAGATGAGCTTACGCCGATGCTCAGCATAATACCGCTTCAGCTCTTCGCATATTTCATGGCAAGAGAACGCGGTGAGAACATAGACAAGCCACGTAATCTGGCTAAATCAGTAACAGTAGAATAAATACGGAAAGAGGGACACTAATGCAGGACTATGATATCAGAGACATCAGCCTGGCTCCGTCAGGGCATGAAAAGATCGAGTGGGTCAGGAACAATATGCCGCTTCTCCGCGGTCTGGAGGATGAATTCAGGGAGACTAAGCCGCTCGAAGGCGTGAAGATCTCTCTGTCGGTACATCTTGAGGCCAAGACTGCATACCTCTGCAAAGTGCTTGCAGCAGGAGGAGCGAAGATGTCCATAACAGGAAGCAACGTTCTGTCGACTCAGGACGACGTCGTTGCGGCACTTGCCGACGACGGCCTTTCGGTATACGCGATACACGGCACGACCATGGAGAAATACCACGAACATATAGTGAAGTGCCTCATGCAGAAGCCGAACATAGTGATCGACGACGGCGGCGACCTTGTGGGATGCCTGCATACAGACCATCCTGAACTTGCAGGAGAAGTCTGGGGAGGCTGTGAGGAAACGACCACAGGCATAATAAGACTCAAGGCTATGGAGAGAGAAGGCGTCCTGAAATTCCCGATGTGCGCGGTGAACGACGCAGACTGCAAGCATCTGTTCGACAACAGGTACGGAACAGGCCAGTCCGTATGGGACAGCCTGATGAGAAACACCAATCTCATAGTCGCTGGTAAGACTGCTGTAGTATGCGGCTACGGCTGGTGCGGGAAAGGCGTCGCGATGAGAGCAAAAGCTCTCGGAGCCAAAGTGATAGTTACGGAAGTCGATCCGGTCAAGGCTATCGAAGCCAGAATGGACGGGCACGACGTGATGCCGATCGCTGAAGCCGCGAAATACGGTGACTTCTTCATCACGGTCACAGGATGCTGTAAAGCCATACCTGTATCCGCGATGATGAACATGAAGGAAGGCGCGATAATGGCTAACGCTGGCCACTTCGACGCGGAAGTAGACATGGCGGGACTTCGCGAGACTGCCGTGGATTCAAGAGAAGCCAGAAAGAACATCATGGCTTACAAGCTCCCGAACGGAAAATGGGTGAACGTTATCGCAGAAGGCAGACTCTGCAATATCGCCGCGGCCGACGGGCATCCGGCAGAGATCATGGATCTGTCATTTGCGGTACAGGCATACAGCGCTCTGTACATAAAAGAACACCACGGGGAGCTTCCGAACGAGCTGATCGATATCGGAAAAGAAGTAGACGAGAAGATCGCCAGACGCAAGCTTGCCGCATGGGGAGTTGAGATAGATAAGCTTACAGATGAACAGGTGAAATACCTTAACAGCTGGGAGATATAAGGAGATCAAAATGGACAGGAAAGAATATGCAGTAGAGAAATTCAAGAAAGACTGCAACTGCTGTCAGGCCGTGCTTTGTGCTTTTACGGATGAAGCAGGCGAGGAAGAGATGAAGAAGCTTGGAGCAGCCTTCGGACTCGGCATGGGCAATATGGAAGGGACCTGCGGGGCTCTCGTAGCGGCGGAGATGCTTCTCGGACTGAAGAAGTACGACGGAAGGCCCATGGTCAAGCAGGCCAAGGCAGTAAGCGAGATGTTCAGGCTTCTGACAGGATCCACGATCTGTAAGGAGATCAAGGGAAGAGATACTGGCAAGGTCCTCTGCAGCTGCGATGACTGCGTCAGGAATGCCGTCTCGATCTGCGAAAGCAAATTTTACGAGAAATAAGCCGGACAGGATGATAACGCAGCAGAGGAAGGATGATCTTTCTCTGCTGATTTTTCACGGACCGGAGGAGGAACATAATGGATATCTATGAAGAGATAAAGGATCAGGCGCGCGACGCCTGCGATGAGCTCATAAATACCGCTCATCTAAGCACCGGCGATATCCTCGTAGTAGGCTGTTCGTCAAGCGAGATAAAAGGTGAGCGCATCGGAAAGGGCTCAGATATAGACGCGGCGAAGGCTGTATACGAGGGAATCATGCCGCTTCTCAAGATGCGTGGTATTTTTCTTGCGGCGCAGTGCTGTGAACATCTGAACAGAGCGATAATCATAGAGAAGAAAGCTCTGCTTCCGGGCGCAGAGATCGTCAACGCGGTACCTCAGCTGCATGCCGGCGGTTCATTTGCCGTTACGTGCTATGAGAACTTTGACGAGCCTGTCGCTGTGGAGCACATAAAGGCAGACGCGGGACTCGACATTGGAGACACACTGATCGGGATGCACCTTAAAGACGTGGCGGTACCGGTAAGGCTGAAGACCAGGGAGATCGGAGAAGCACACCTTGTCGCGGCAAGAACCAGGCCGAAATACATAGGAGGAGAGCGGGCCGCCTACGACATGAAGCTTGCGGGGCGGCTTGATGAAGTCCCTGAAGAGGAAGATAAAGAGAAAGATATTATAATCAGCAGCAGATAAGACATCGAGGAGAGATATAAATGACAGAAGAAGAACGCATCGAGCTTGCAGACCTGCTTTTCCCGGGGATCGACAAGACTCCTGACGATTATGAGAAGATATATCCTGAAAGAGATCTTCCGAAGGGCGCGGTCGTAACGAGACTTGGGCCCAGTCCTACCGGATTCATACATCTCGGGAATCTTTACGGAGCTTTCGTAGATGAAAGGCTCGCGCATCAGAGCGGAGGTAAGTTTTATCTCAGGATAGAGGATACCGACGACAAGCGCTTTGTTGAAGGAGCGACTGAGCTGATAATAAAGTCGCTCGGGTTTTTCGGTATAGACTTTGACGAAGGGGCAAACGCTGACGGAGAATCGGGAGAATACGGTCCGTACACACAGAGCCTACGCGGCGATATCTACAAGGCATACGCGAAGAAGCTGATCCTGGACGGAACGGCGTATCCATGCTTCATGACTGAAGACGAGATCGCGGCTGTCAGGGCTCAGCAGGATGGATCAAAGCTGACGCCCGGGATCTACGGCGAGTATTCTAAGTGCAGGGAATGGACGCTGGATCAGATAAAAGAAGCTCTCTCTGAAGGCAGGCCGTATGTGGTCAGGCTCAGGTCTTCCGGGAATCCGCCTGAGATCTATCAGGCGAAAGGAGAAGATCAGCCGAAGATCAAGGTGATCGACGGGATACGCGGAATGCTTGAAGTACCGGAGAATTTCCAGGATGTGGTCATACTCAAGACAACGGGGATACCTACATATCACTTCGCTCATGTGGTGGACGATCATCTGATGAGGACAACACATGTGATCAGAGGAGAAGAATGGCTGTCATCGCTTCCGATCCACCTGGAACTCTTCTACAAGCTGGGACTCAGAAGACCTGTCTACTGCCACACTGCGCAGCTCATGAAGCTTGATGAGAACGGTAACAAGCGTAAACTCAGCAAGAGGGAAGATCCGGAACTTTCACTTGCGTTCTATATGGATCAGGGATATCACCCGGATGCTGTAAGGGAATATCTGCTCACCGTGCTCAACTCGAATTACGAAGAATGGAGAGCAAAGAACCCTGATGCTCCTGCGACAGACTTCCCGTTCAAGACCAAGAAGATGAGCAGCTCTGGGACCCTGTTCGATCTTAATAAGCTGAACGACATTAGTAAAGACGTGCTCCTTAAGAAGCCTGCGTCAGAGCTATATGACTTCCTGAGATCCTGGTCGGAAACACAGGCGCCGGAATATGCTGAAGTATTCAGTGACAGAGAGTATCTGGAGAAGATCCTGGACCTTGGGAGAAGCGGGAAAAAGCCTCGTAAGGATCTCGTGTACGCAAGACAGATCATGGAGTTCATCAGCTACTTCTTTGATGACATGTTCAAGAGGGAAGACGAAATACCTGAAGAGGTTTCGCGGGAAGATGCGAAAGAGATACTGAAGAGATATCTTGACACATATGATCATTCTGACGATCAGCAGGTCTGGTTCGAGAAGATCAGGACCATCACGGGAGACATGGGCTATGCAGTAAGGCCTAAGGACTTCAAGAACGAGCCTGATAAATATAAAGGCCACGTCGGACACGTAAGCACAGTCATCAGGATCGCTCTTATGGGAAGAACAGATTCTCCTGACATGTGGGAGATCCAGCAGATCCTGGGCGAGGAGAGAGTAAGAGCAAGGATCGAGAGCTGCATGAATCAATAAGAGGTTTTTTCTATGAGTGACAATCTGGTATTCGTAATTGCGATCGCGGTTTTCCTCGTAATATTTCACAGATAATGAAGGGGTGACGAGAGAATGTGTGATGTCGATGAACATCAGCGTCGAATATGAAGTCGGCGACAAAGTCAGGATCAAGTATATACCCGGTCAGTACGATATGGTCAGGCCGGTGAAATAACAGTCACAAGGGGCCTGAGCAACAATCGCTGCTCAGGCCCTTTTCTTATCTAATGTATGATTTCACCCATTGATGATAAGGTGACTTTTCTATAGGCGTGTGATTTGTCGTTCGGATGAGGCTCGATACCCAGGATCGTAATATCATTACGATCCGGTCCATATGCCCAGAACAATCTGCCGGCAGCAGGAGTATTATTCTCAAGATATGACTCCCATACTTTAAAGCCGGTACGAGATGATAATGATGGGATCTCATGTGAATGCAGACCTGGATACTTAGGGTCTCTTGCCAGGAGTACAAGTGCCTTTCCGAGTTTATTATATCTTTCTTTTTCCTGTCTGGTTGCAGTGTCGGATGCGATCTTTTGCTTGAGATCGCTCCAGTAAGCAGCCATTTCATGCAGTCCCATACGGATGTTATACATTGTTTACTCCTCGAATTCAGAAAGGTCTACAGGTTCTGATACATTACCGCTCCTCAGATTCTCAGCTGATTGATCTATCATACCTAACGTTTTAGCTGATATTTCTGTCGGAGGGACCAGTTCTCTGGGTTCAAGGATGATCCTTCCATCATCATAATGCTCAACATGGTAATACTCAAAAGGGGTTTCACGCAACGTAAGTCTGTTCTTCGAATCTATTTTAGCTATATAATCCTTATACGATGTTTTCATGGTTTCTCCTTTGAATATAAAACATATGTGGGATATCCCACTAATGTTATTCTAAACCTGGATGCAGGAGAAATCAACAGCGGCTGCCAAAAAAATTCAACACTCTGTGTCATCTTCTGCGAACGAATGTTTGAATGTTATATAGGCATGATGTAGAATGAAATCAACATAAAGGTGATGCGGGAGGGATAAATGCATTTTGTCGATTCGAAAGGAATACTGACAGGAAGTAAAGGCCACTATGGCATGAACATCTACCGCGGATGCTCACACGGCTGTATTTACTGTGACAGCAGAAGCAAGTGCTATCAGTTCACGCATCCGTTCGAGGACATAGAGGTGAAGCAGAATGCGCCTGAGCTGCTCGAGACCGCTTTGATGTCAAAGCGAAAGAAGTGTATGATAGGGACAGGCTCTATGTCAGATCCCTACATGCACTGCGAGGAAAAGTTTCGGCTGACCAGAAGATGTCTTGAGATCATCCTGAAGCATGGGTTCGGCGCGACTCTTATAACAAAGTCAGACAGGGTGCTTCAGGACATCGACCTTCTCGATGCCATCAACAGAAAGACAAAGTGCGTAGTCCAGATGACGCTGACGACTTTTGACGACGATCTCTGCAGGATAGTCGAACCGAATGTCTGCAATACGAAGAGGCGGATAGAAGTCCTCGAGGAGATGAAGAAGCGCGGCATTCCGACCGTTGTCTGGCTCACGCCGGTCCTTCCGTACATCAATGACACAGAAGAGAATATAAGCAGGATACTTGACGCCTGTATACGTGCCGGGGTCAGAGGGATCATCTGTTTCGGAATGGGACTCACGCTGCGTGAGGGCGACAGAGAGTATTATTATGCTGCGCTGGACAGGTATTTCCCGGGACTCAAGCAGAGATATATCAGAGAATACGGTAATTCGTACATGCTGCCTTCTCCAAATGAGAAAGAACTGATGACGCTGTTTCGGAATACATGCAGAGAACATGGGATCATGTATAAGCCGGATGAGTGTTTCAGCTATCTGGACGAATTCCCGGTGAAAGAAAAACAGCTAAGCATGTTCGATATGCAGATATGAGGTGATATGATGTCTGCCAGATTATTAATAAAAGCATTGATCAGGATGATCCTTGGCTTCGCTGTCATGGCGGCGTTACTGTTCCTGCCTGCGGGGTCTTTCGGTTACTGGCAGGCCTGGCTTCTGCTGGGCATCCTGTTCGGACCGATGCTTATCGCCGGGATCGTGCTTGCGGTAAAGAAGCCGGAGCTTCTTGAGAGACGGCTTAACATGAGAGAAGAGCAGAAAGAGCAGCGATTCGTCGTAGCGATGAGCGGCCTGATCTTCATTTTGGCCTTTGTTGCTGCAGGGCTGTCATACAGGAACGGATGGCTCATGTTTCCGGCCTGGGCGTCATATGAATCCGCAGTAGTATTCCTGCTGTCATACGGTCTCTATGCTGAGGTGCTCCGTGAGAACATATACCTCTCCAGAACGATAGAAGTACAGGCGGATCAGAAGGTGATAGATACCGGACTTTATGGGATCGTCCGCCATCCGATGTACATGAGCACTGTCATTCTGTTCATGTCAATGCCGCTCGTGCTCGGGTCGCCGCTCGCATTCCTGATCATGCTCTTGTACGTTCCGGTTATCGTGATGAGAATAAGGAACGAGGAGAAAGTGCTTGAAAAAGGACTTCCGGGATATACAGAGTATGAAAAGAAGGTAAAGCACAGGCTCATACCGTTTATATGGTAAGTGTGATAAAATATATGAGCAAACTAAATTACCACAGGAGAAACTCAATACATGACTGAGAAAGAAAAGATGATGGCCGGACAGCTTTACGACGCGGCACACGATGCGGAAACAGACAGAGATCACTTATATTATTACGACCTGTGTCACGACTTCAACCACTGCAGACCTTCAGAAAGGGAAAAGCAGTTTGAGATCCTGGATAAGATACTGGGGAAACACGGTAAGGATCCGATGGCGTTCGGACCTATAGAGATCGACCTTGGATATAACGTGGAGGTCGGGGACTACTTCTTCATGAACCACGGCACAGTCATGCTTGCCACGAACAAGATCAGGTTCGGCGACAACTGTCTGATCGCTCCTCACTGCACGTTCTCATGCGCCGGGCATCCTTTCAATACAGAGGAAAGGATCGCCGGACTGGAATACGCATATCCTATCACAGTAGGTGATAACGTCTGGTTCGGTATGGGCTGCCAGGTCTGCCCGGGAGTCACGATCGGAAGCAATGTCATCTTTGCCGCGGGAAGCGTGGTATGCCACGACATACCTGACGGCGTCATCGCGGCGGGCAATCCGGCAAAGCCGGTAAGAAAACTGACACAGAAAGATTTTGACCGGTATCACGAGAGTGAATACGATTTTGAAGCCGGTCACCTGAAAAAGGAAATGAAATAATGGCGTTCACACATCTTCATCTCCATACTGAATACAGCCTTCTTGACGGGGCATGCCGCATCAAAGACGTGGTGGCAAAGGCGAAAGAACTGGGGTTCGACAGTCTCGCCATTACAGACCACGGCAATATGTTCGGCGTGGTGGACTTCTGGAAAGAGTGCAAAAAAAACGGCATCCATCCGGTCATCGGATGTGAGGTCTATACTGCGGCGCGCCGGATGACGGACAAGGATCCTGAAAAGGACCGTCATCAGGGCCACCTTATTCTGCTTGCTAAGAATGACACCGGCTATCATAACCTTATCAAGATAGTATCTCTTGGATACACGAAAGGGTTCTATTTCAAGCCGAGGATCGATAAAGATGTTCTCCGTGAATACCACGAAGGAGTCATATGCCTTTCTGCGTGCCTTGCGGGAAACGTCCAGCACAGGCTGCTTAACCATGACTATGAAGGAGCAAAAGAAGAGGCGCTGGCGCTGAAGGATATATTCGGGCCGGACTTCTATCTTGAGCTGCAGGATCACGGCCTGGAAGAGGACAGAGTCGTAGACCCTCAGCTGCTTCAGCTTCATAAAGAGCTGGGGATAGAGCTGGTGTGCACCAACGATGTGCACTACATACGTAAAGAAGACGCTGAGGCGCATGACGTGCTTCTTGCCATACAGACGGCAACGACGCTTTCTGACCCGAACAGGATGCGGTTCCAGACAGACGAGTTCTATCTGAAGACAGAGGATCAGATGCGCGAGCTGTTCAGCTATATACCTGAAGCGGTCGAGAATACGCATAAGATCGCGATGGAGTGTCAGGTAGAGTTCACATTCGGACAGTATCACCTGCCTGAATTCATTCCGCCGGAAGGATCAACGAACAGAGATTATCTGAGGAAGCTCTGCGCTGACGGCATAAAGGAAAGATATGAAACTGTCACGCCTGAGCTCCAGGAAAGACTGGATTATGAGCTTGGTGTGATCGAGTCGATGGGGTACGTTGAATACTTCCTCATTGTATGGGATTTTATCAACTTTGCGAAGGAGCACGGCATCATGGTCGGACCCGGAAGAGGCTCCGCTGCCGGCTCGATCGTCGCGTACTGCCTTAAGATAACGGACATAGACCCGATCAGATACAGTCTTATCTTCGAGAGATTCCTGAATCCGGAGAGAGTGAGCATGCCTGATATCGATGTGGATTTCTGTATCGAAAGAAGGCATGAAGTAATAGAATACGTAAAGCGTAAATACGGGAAAGAGAACGTATCGCAGATCGTTACGTTCGGTACGCTGAAGGCGAAGGCTGTCGTCCGCGACGTAGGACGGGCACTGGAGCTCAGCTATGCTGAAACCGATAAGATAGCAAAGGCGATACCTTTTGCTCTGGGTATGACTATCGACAAGGCAATGGAAATGAACCCCGAGCTCAGGACTATGTACGAGTCAGACGAGCGCGTGAGGAAAGTCATCGATATGTCACGCGCGCTTGAGGGAATGCCGAGACACGCGTCCACACACGCCGCCGGAGTCGTTATCTCCAGGCTCCCGGTAGATGAATATGTTCCGCTGTACATGTCAGACCGCGGCGTTGCGACAGAGTTCAACATGACGACGATCGAAGAGCTTGGACTTCTCAAGATGGACTTCCTGGGGCTTCGCAACCTGACGGTCATCAGAGATGCTCTCTCTATGATACAGAAGAACCATGGCGTGAAGATCGACTTCCCGAAGATGGGATACGACGACAAAGCCGTATACGATATGATCGCGGCAGGGAATACCCAGGGAGTGTTCCAGCTTGAATCCGGAGGCATGACGTCGTTCATGCAGAACCTGAAGCCGTCCTGCTTCGAAGATGTAGTTGCCGGGATATCGCTGTACCGCCCGGGCCCGATGGATTCCATACCGAAATATATAGCGAACAAAAAAGATCCGTCCAAGATAAAGTATGTAACGCCTGAGCTTGCGCATATACTGGACGTCACATACGGATGCCTCGTATATCAGGAGCAGGTAATGCAGATCGTGCGTGATCTCGCGGGATACAGCTATGGAAGGTCAGACCTCGTCCGCAGGGCCATGAGTAAGAAAAAGAAAGATGTCATGCTTCAGGAGAAGGAGTATTTCATCAACGGCAAGCTGGACGAGAACGGCAATGTCGAGATACCGGGATGTATCAGGAACGGCATATCAAAGGAAGCCGCAGAGGCAATATTCAGTGATATGGAAACGTTCGCCCAGTACGCGTTCAATAAATCCCACGCAGCCGCGTATGCGGTAGTGGCTTACGAAACAGGCTATCTGAAGAGGTATTACCCTGTAGAGTTCATGGCTGCGCTCATGTCGAGCGAGATGGGAAACGTAGAACATCTGTCAAAATACATACGTGACGCAGAAGAAAACGGGATCGAGATCCTTCCGCCGTCTGTAAATGAAAGCGGGAGGAAATTCACCTGCGAGAACGGAAAGATAAGATACGGCCTTCAGGCAGTGAAAAACGTCGGTGAAGGCGCTATAGACAATATCATACAGGCCAGGAAGCAAAACGGACTGCCGGGGAATATCTTTGAGTTCGTGAACGGGATCGATGTAGGGCTCGTGAACAAAAAAGCGATGGAGAGCCTGATCAAAGCAGGTGCGCTCGATTGTTTCAGCGCTAACAGAGCGGCTCACCTCGCCGTGTATGAGAGCCTTATGGACTCCGCGCAGAACGACGCCAGGAAAAATGTCGCGGGGCAGATATCGCTCTTCAGCATGGAAGGAGTAAGCATGGATACCGGAGACGCAGCGGGGAGGCTCCCTGATGTCGCGAACTTCGATGACAGGATGCTCCTTTCGATGGAGAAGGAGATGCTTGGAGTATATATAACCGGGCATCCTCTCAAAGAATACGAGCAGAAGATGAGCGCGCTTGCCACAGTCACGAGCAAAGACCTTGCTGCTTCCATTTCGGGTGAGGAAGACGATGAGGAAGGTCAGGTAAACGAATCAGGATATTCGGGAGGAGAGAACCAGGATATATACGACGGTAAAGACGTCGTTATCGCGGGCATGGTGACAGGAAAGAAGACTCTCGTCACGAAGAGCAGCAAAATGATGGCGTTCGTTGACATAGAAGATCTGTACGGAGTTATGGAGACGGTAGTGTTCCCTAACGTATACGAGAGATGCCAGGAAATACTGAACGAGGACGAAGTAGTAGTGATGAAGGGCAAGCTCAACTTCAAGGAAGGTGAGATGCCGAAAGTCCTGGCGGACAACATCGTCCTGATAGACGATCCGGAAGTGGATAAGATCTCAGACTTCAGAAACAGCAGGGGCACAGGTCGTTATCCGGAACAGGATGTTATCCCGCCTGCGGAGAAGGAGCCGGACGTACAGCCGGTCAAGGTGAGGATACCGCAGGACAGTGAGGAATCAGAGGTGCTGTCAAGGATCAAAGAAGTCATAGCCAGATATCCGGGGAATACGCCGGTATATATCTATCTAAAGAGCGGCCGGACGATAAGGACAGGAAGCGGAGGAGGAGTAAGGCCGACGGCAGAGCTGCTGTCAGATCTCGGAGATATAGTGCTTAACCGCAACGTTAAATACGCGGGAAGAGTGCAGTTCTGATATCAAAGATCGACGCCTATGTCATTACCGATGACACGGCCGAATTTGATGGAGCTGCTGCCGAACTTACGGCGGATCTCATCCATCGTACGTTCGACAGATTCACTTTTATCATGGTTTTCATTTTCTGAGGCGAACAGCGAGAGCTGCTCGCCTTCATCTTCATTTACGAGATTGATCCCTGTCACAGTCAGCATCCTTATGGGCTTTCCTTCAGGCCAGGTCTCGTGTACTATATCAAAGGCGTGATCTCTGATCTCATCTGCAAGGTTGACAGGATTATCCAGCTGTTTCTGCCGCGAGACGACCTTAAGCGCCGTATCCTTGATGTCGACTTTGACGCCGTAAGCCTTCAGCTGATATTTACGGAGTCTTCCTGCCACCGTATCAGACAGGTCTGTCAGGGCAGTGAGTATATCTTCGTCACTTGAGATATCATGAGTAAACGTCAGGCCGTTTCCGACGGATTTGATCTTTTCTTTCTGGTCATACAGGTGGACGGGGCTGTCATCTTCCCCGCGCGCATAGGTCCTTAAGACCGGTCCCTGTTTCCCAAGAGCGTGTTCCAGCACTGCCGGGTCAGCCTGCGCCAGATCACCTATCGTAGAAATGCCCATATCCACAAGCTTTTCAGCGGTAGACCAGCCACAGAAGAAAAGCTCAGATACCGGCATCGGCCAGAGTATATCTTTATAGTTGTCGCGGGTTATCTCTGTGGTTGCGTCAGGCTTCTTGTATTCGCTCCCCATTTTGGCGAAGATCTTATTGAAAGAGACTCCTGCGGAAAGAGTGATGCCCAGTTCCTTTTTCACACGCTCACGTATGGTGTCGGCGATCTTTCTTCCGCTGCCGAAAAGCTTTATGCTTCCGGTCACGTCGAGCCATGACTCATCTATGCTGAAAGGCTCCACCATATCGGTATATTCCTGAAAGATGCTGTTGATCCTCTTGTTGAATTCTTTGTATTTATCATGATGTGACGGAAGCAATACAAGACCGGGGCATTTCCTCTTTGCCTGCCAGATAGTCTCGGCAGTCTTGATGCCGTACTTCTTGGCAGGCTCGTTTTTGGCAAGGATTATGCCGTGTCTTGTATCCGCGCTTCCCGAGACAGCTACAGGAACATCTCTGAGCTCGGGATGATCCAGAAGTTCGACGGAAGCGAAGAAACTGTTCATATCACAATGAAGAATAACTCTGTCCATGCTTTGATTATATCACGAACTGGTGTAGAATAATGATATGGAACGAAAGATATACGACATATGTATAATCGGAGGCGGCGCGTCCGGACTGGCCTGCGCGGCAGAGGCAGGGAAGCTCATGCCGGGCATCTCTGTGTTCATAGTTGAGAAAAACGACGTGCCCGGCCGTAAGATACTGTCGACCGGTAACGGGAGATGTAATCTTTCCAACATGAAATGTCCGGGGCATGAAGACGTACTAAGGTTCTTCAGCAGTATAGGCGTGATGACGAGAACTGACGACGCAGGAAGGATCTATCCATACTCAGAAGACGCTAAGGATGTTGCTGAAGCCCTTACCGGCGCGGCTTTACAGACCGGGGCTGAGATAATGACAGGAGCCGTCTGCACAGCGTGTTCATTTGATGAAAAAGAGAGGCTCTATGAGACGCAGATCACTGTTAAGGGAGACAGCGCCGCAGAACATAAAGCCTTTTCTGTATTGTCGAGAAGAGTCGTGATCGCGGCGGGAGGTAAAGCAGCGCCTAAGCTCGGGACGACGGGCGACGGATACCGGCTCGCCAGGAAGTTCTATCATTCAGTGACGACTCTGGCACCTGCGCTTACTGCAGTTGAGACGCATGAGGACCTGTCGCCGCTTTCCGGAGTCAGAGCCAAGGTCAGGCTTTCGCTCATAGTACACGGCGGCAGCATATTCGAGGAAGACGGGGAGATCCAGTTTACAGATTACGGGATATCCGGGATATGCGTGTTCGACATGTCGAGATTCATGGTGATACCGGAAGGGCGTACGTTGATAAACGGATTTGACGACTATGCGGCTGAGATAGATTTTCTGCCTGACGTAAGAGATGTTGACAGCCTTGTGAGAGAACGTCTTGCCGGGGAGCCTGAAAGCGCGCTCAGGTCTGTAGTGAAGAAGCCGGTAGCTGAGATGATCCTGGGCAGGACCGGAGGAGACCCGGAAATGACAGCCTGGATGCTGAAGCATTTCATGGTGCATCCTTCAGGGCTTCGCGGCTGGGATCACGCTGAGATCACCAGAGGAGGCGTCCCGCTGAACGAGCTGAAGATGGACAGGATGGAGTCAAAGTACTTTCCGGGTCTGTTCTTCACAGGAGAAATAATAGATTTTGACGGCCCGTGTGGAGGATTCAATCTGGAAAACGCATGGGAGACCGGTCTGCGTGCGGCGCGGGCTATAGCGTCGGATATGGAGACTATGGGCCGGGATGATAACGGCCGGCAACAGGAGGAGTGATATGGGAAAGAAACTGCTGTCTGCAGCGGAAATAAAGAATAACAGAAAGCTGAGAGATCTCATCAGGGAATTTATGGAGAGCGATTCAGAAGTGCCTGAAGAGGTGTTCGATTTTCTGAAGCGTATGAAGAGCAGGTGCAGACTGCTCGCGCCGGTGGACATCTCAGATGAGGATCTGAAGAAATACAACGATGAAAACGACGAAAACCTGACTTTCGACGTCGATATGAAGCTTATCGAGGATGAGGACGAGCATACATGGATCCCTCTTTTCACGAGCGAGGAAGCGGCGGCGGAAGGAGATAATGATGACGAGGAGAAGCCTATCTATCTGCCTTTCTTCATCGGAGACGTACTTCAGCAGATCGAGGACTCAGATGAGATCGACGGAGCTGTGATAGATCCGTGGACAGACGGGTTCCCGATCCCTGCGGAGCTTGCGGACGAGTTCTCGGATGACGATGAGGATGATGAAGACGGCGAGTATGTAGGCATCAATCTGGTAAAGGGTTCTATAACGGACGTAGAATGTGACGCTATAGTGAACTCTGCCAATAATACACTTATTCCGGGAGCCGGCGGTGTGGACAAGGATATCCACGACGCGGCAGGCGAGGGGCTGGCGGCAGAGTGCAGGACTCTTCACGGATGCAGGACAGGTGAAGCAAAGATCACGGACGCATATGATCTAGGCTGTGATTATGTGATCCATACAGTAGGGCCGATATATTCCGGAAAAAGCCAGGATGATGACGAGCTTGGCGACTGCTATGAAAGCTGCCTGTACATGGCTCGTGAGCACGGTCTCCACTCGATCGCTTTCCCATGTATCTCTACCGGGTATTTCGGATTCCCGAAAGAGGAGGCGTGCGATATCGCTGTCCAGGCTGTTCTCGGATGGCTTGGGGATAACGATGATTACAGGATAGGGATCACATTCTGCTGTAAGGATGAAGAGAATTACGATATCTATCAGAAATATCTGGATGATGAGCTGGGCGAAGACGAGGACTGAGAAAGAAGGGAATCAGATAGTATAAAGCTTAGGAAGTGAGACACGATGAATTTGATCAACAGAATAATACGGCCTGCTGCATTGTTGCTTATCGTGCTGATGATAGCGGAAGCATCATCTGCGGCATTTGTGTGGGCGGCGTCTTCAGACGAGAGCACACCGGCAGAGTCTGCGGAAGAAGAACAGACAGTCAGCGAGCCGGAGCCTGGATCAGAACCGGAAGCAGAAACTGATGCAGAGCTGGAGCTGCAGGAAGAGCCGGCGCAGGAGCCTGAGCCGGAAACCGAGCCGGAACCTGATCCGGAGCCAGAACCACAGCCGGAGCCGGAACCGCTTAACGGATGGGTAACGAAAAAGGGCAGGAAGTACTATTATATAAACGACAAAAAAGTTACCGGTATGCGTAAGATAAATGGTGCCTGGTATTACTTCAAGCCGGAGAGTGGCATTATGAAGACAGGCTGGCTTACCCTGAAGAAGAACAGATATTACTTTGATCCTTCTACAGGTAAAAGAGCGAAAGGTATGAGAAAGATCAAAGGAGCGGTCTACTATTTCAAGTCAGGCGGCAGAATGACAAAAGGCTGGCTCAAGGTAAACGGCAAAAAGTATTTCCACAACAAGAAAAACGGAAAGCGGGTCTTCGGCTCAAAGAAGCTGGGGAAGTACAGATATTATTTCAAGCCGAAGAGCGGGATCATGAAGACCGGCTGGCTCAGGCTGAATGGAAAGAAGTACTATTACGACAAAAAAGGCCATAAACTCTTCGGTGAACAGAAGATAAAAGGTAAAACTGTTTATCTGGATCTGCACAGCGGCGCCAGGATCTCGAAAGGGAAATATTATTTATATAAGCCGGTATGGAACAAGTCGAGCAGGACGAAGTATCTGATCTATGTGGACAAGAAGAGCCGCTGGCTGAATCTGTATACGGGAAGAGCAGGAAACTGGGACCTTATCAAGAGGGTAAGGTGTACCATCGGAGCGCCCGGTACGCCTACTCCGTCTGGGACGTTTCACGTCTGCAGTAAAGTCAGTCATTTCGGAGAAGGTAAGGGATATACGGTCTGGCACGCCACGGGATTCATAGGAGTGTCATATCTGATCCATTCAGTAGTCTGCTACCGCAGCACCAAGACAGTCAAGGACGGACGCCTGGGAGCCGCTGTATCCCACGGCTGCGTAAGGCTTGCGATAGGTGAAGCGAAGTGGATATATGATCACGTTCCGCATGGAACCACGGTATACATCAGATAACTGAAAAGGACGGGTAACAGATACGTTATCCGTCCTTCTTTTTTTGTTTTCTATTGAGTTGCTCAGTCTTCAGCAAGTACGTCTCCTGTCATTTCAGCAGGTACCGGAAGCCCCATCAGGTGGAGAAGCGTCGGCGCTATGTCGGCAAGCTTGCCGCCTGATCTTAATTTCTTCGGATCGTCCGAGATGTGGATCAGAGGCACCTGGTTGAGTGAATGAGATGTCACTACATTGCCGTCTTCATCGAGCATCACGTCCGAATTGCCATGGTCTGCGGTAAGAAGCACCTGGCCGCCTTTAGCAAGTATGGCGTCGCAGATCTTCGGCACGCATACATCCAGAGTCTCGATGGCTTTGATCGCGGCTTCCATGACTCCCGTATGTCCGACCATGTCAGAATTGGCGAAGTTCAGAATGATAACGTCGTATTTATCGGCTTCTATCTGTTTAAGTACACGGTCAGTTACTTCATACGCGCTCATCTCAGGCTTCAGGTCATATGTCGCGACTTTAGGAGATGGTACGAGTATCCTGTCTTCTCCGGGATTCGGCTCTTCGACCCCGCCATTGAAGAAGAATGTCACATGCGCGTATTTCTCTGTTTCCGCGATCCTTAGCTGTTTCAGGCCGAGTCCGGAGATGTATTCGCCGAGAGTGTTCACGATCTTCTCCGGAGGGTATGCGATCTCAACGTTCGGCATGGTCGCGTCATACTCCGTCATGCAGACATATTTCAGGTCGTTTATCACTTTCTCGCGGTGGAAGCCGTCAAAGTCCGGATCCACGAAGATCCTCGTTATCTGCCTTGCTCTGTCAGGCCTGAAGTTAGCCATGATTATTGCGTCGCCGTCGTTTACCACAGCGGCATCACCGTCGGCGTCCAGGACAACAGTCGGCTTTACGAACTCGTCGTTTTCATCTCTCTCGTATGCGTCAGTGACAGCGGCTTCGGCGCTGCTGACAGTGAAGCCCCTGCCGAGAGTCATCGCGTCGTATGCGAGCTGTTCTCTTTCCCAGCGCTTGTCACGGTCCATAGCGTAGTATCTTCCGGACACTGTGGCGATCCTGCCGTGAGTACCCTCGAGCTTTTCCTCGATCTCTTTGATGTACTGCACAGCGCAGCGCGGCGGTACGTCGCGGCCGTCAAGATAACAGTGGATATAGAACTTTTCTATACCGTTCTTCTCAGCAAGGTCGATAAGGGCCTTTATATGCTCGATATGGCTATGCACTCCGCCGTCAGAAAGCAGGCCTGAGATATGGAGCGCCGATCCGTTCTTCTTTACATGATCTATGGCTGAAAGCAGCGCCTTGTTCTCAAAGAAGCTGCCGTCCTCTATCGCCATCGTTATACGTGACAGTGACTGATATACGATCCTTCCCGCACCGATATTCAGATGGCCGACTTCAGAGTTCCCCATCTGTCCGTCAGGAAGCCCCACGTAGTGGCCGCAGGCGCTTATCCTGGTGCCGGGGTATTTACGGAATATCTCGTCAAGCCCCGGCTTGCGGGCCTGTGCGATGGCGTTTCCGTATTCGCTGTCGTTCAGACCGAACCCGTCCATTATCAGTATCATAGATGGTTTTTTTATATCCATAGTCACTCTCCTGTCTGTTTTTTATGATCAAAAGCCGGTTCCCGGCCGGCTCATATATAGTATATATGATACCACAAAGTGAAATTAAGTAAACTTCCGCCAATATGTAAAAAACAGCAGTTCTCTGATATAATATGCGTATGGAAAGAAAATGGACAGAAGAGCAGCTTCAGGCGATCACTGAGCGTGGAAGGAACATACTTGTATCTGCCGGCGCGGGATCAGGCAAGACCGCAGTAATGGTAGAAAGAGCAGTAAGGCTGATCATGGAGGACAGAGTCCCCGTGAACAGCATGCTTATCGTGACTTTCACCAGAGCCGCAGCGGGAGAGATGCGTGAGAGGCTCAGGAAAGCGCTGAAAGACAGGCTCATCAGGATAACAGGAGATGAAGGCTCCGGCGCAGCCCCGGAAGAACAGAAGTGGATAAAGGAACAGCTCGACCAGCTGCATACAGCGCAGATCAGTACGTTCCATTCATTCGCCGAAAGGGTCATGAAGGAGTTCTTCTACTATACGGATATCGAGCCGGGATTCCGCGTACTGGATGAGGCCGAGGCAGAAGTACTCAGGACAGAAGCGCTGGATACTCTTTTCAATGAGGAGTATGAGCGGAAAGATGAAGATTTCACAGCCTTCATGGACTCATATTCAGGAGAGAAGAACGACCTGTCAGCCAGAGATATGGTATCGTCTCTGTACAGTAAGCTGGAAGCTGTTCCGGACAGGTTCCGTGTCCTGGAAGACAAAGTGTCAGATCTTGACAAAGATACTGAAGCCTTCAGGAATACTGAAACATTCAGGCGCCTTATCGCTTTGCTCAGGAAAGAAGCGGAGGCATGTGCCGGTATCTGCAGCAGGGCAAGAGGGCTTCTTTCCGGGTCCGGTCTTGGGAGACTGTCAGAACTGCTCGGGGAAGACGAGTCGTGCTTTGCCGGAGTATGCGCCGCGCTCGATGCGGGAGATATAGACCATGCTTCAGAACTGCTCAGAGGCAGGCGCTTCGCAACGATACGCGTCAGGAAAGATGAGAAAGATCTGTATGACGACGATCTGAAAAGCCGTGTGGACGCTCTACGCGGCAGATATAAGGAAAGAGCGAAGCAGATAACAGCGATATGCTATGACAGCCTGGACCACATGGTAAAGGCGATGCGTATGGCGTCAGGACATGCGAGGACTCTTGCGAGGCTTGTGCGGCGCTTTGACGACATATACTCGGAAAGCAAGCGCGACTTGAACGCTGTAGACTACAGCGATATGGAACATTCCGCGCTTGCGATACTCGGCCACGAGGAAGCCTGCCAGTATTACAGGGATCTTTTCCGGTACATATTCATAGATGAATATCAGGATACCAATATCATGCAGGAGACTATCGTCGGTAAGATCAGAAGAGATGATGATCTGTTCATGGTAGGCGATATCAAGCAGTCGATATATCACTTCAGGCTCGCAGATCCTGACATATTCAAGGCAAGATACGAGGCGTACAGAGAAGAAGGAAGCAAAGGTGAAGAAGCTGAGTCGGTCAAGATCGATCTCAACAGAAACTTCAGAAGCAAGCCTGCCGTGATAGAGGAGATCAACAACATATTCAGGCCGATAATGGAGGGGTATGACTCCTCGCAGGAACTGATCTGCGGAGTAGAGCAGGGAGAGCATGCTCTCGGAAGACCTGAGACACATATAATAGATATCTCGGGATCTGACGAGTCAGAAGACGACGAGATCGCCGACCTGCATAAGGAAGAGCTCGAGGCGCAGGAGACCGCGAATATCATCAAGAAAGTCCTGGGACAGGAGTATACGGACCCATCTTCCGGTGAGACGCGTAAAGTGGGATACCGCGACATAGTGATCCTGATGCGGTCGGTGAAGAGGAGCGCAGAAGGCTACAGAGCCGTGTTCCGCGATGAAGGGATACCTCTGTATATAGACGACAGAGCAGGATACTTTGATACGATAGAAATAAATGTATTCCTGTCGCTTCTTTCAGTCCTGGACAACAGGAGACAGGACGTCCATTTCATAGCGCTCCTGAGGTCTGAGATCTTCGGGTTCACTGTGGAAGAGCTGGCAGAGATACGTAAGCTCCACATGACGGGAAGCTTCGTTGACGCGGCGATGGACTGCGCTGAAAATGAAGAAGCTCCCGGCAGGCTGAGGGAGAAATGCCGCAAGGCTTTTGATGACATAAAGAGATGGCAGGCATATGCCGTGACCCTGCCTCTTCCGGACCTTATCTGGCGCCTCATGAACGAGACCGGATACTATATCGTCGCGGGAACGTTCCCGGGCGGCGCCGAAAGGCAGGCGAATCTCAGACTTCTGGCGGACAGAGCGAGGGAATACTCGGAAAGATCTTTCGGATCGCTTTACGGATTCATACAGTACATCGAGACTGTCAAGCAGAATCAGGTAGACATACCTCAGGCGACGCTTCTTTCTGAGAACGATAACGTGGTCAGGATCATGACTATACATCACAGTAAAGGTCTGGAATTTCCTGTAGTCATCGTAGCCGGGATGGACAATATGCACGGCGACAGCAAGACTGCAAGCCTGCTGTTCGACCGTGAGGACGGCCTGGGCTTAAGAACTGTCGATCCGGAAAGGCACCTCTATGAAGACGGTCTCATTTCCAGGATGATCAAAGCCAAAGACAGGCGCTGCGAGACAGAAGAGCTTCAGAGAGTTTTCTACGTGGCAGTCACGAGAGCAAGGGAGACTTTCTATCTGGTCGGCGCGGCTGACTACAATAAGATAATAAACGGCCTGGATACAGGGAAACATGCGGATTCTACGCTCCTCAGGATGTCGGAGTATCTGCCCGGGATAGTCAGTATACCTGCGGCTGATCTTGCTGAGCAGCTGGAAGCTCATGAAGCGGATGACGATACAGACGGAAGTGAAATGCCGGAAAGAGCAGCCGGAGAGAGAGGAAAGACATCAGAGATCATTGACAGGCTCGGATTCAGCTATCCATATGAGGAAGTCCAGGATATCGCAGCCAAGACTACCGTTACCAGGATAAATGAGATGAAACGCTCTTACAGAGCCGGATGGCAGGGCGAGGAAGAAAACAGCGCTTCTGTAAGAGAAATGACGGATGAAGAAGAGATGCCGCGGGATGACTGGGAAGAACCGGGGTTCATGAGCGGAGACAGACGTATCAGTTCTGCCAGACGCGGAACAGCGTACCACAGTGTTATGGAAGAGATAGACTTTACCCGCGCCTCTGAAGAAGGGACAGACTATATCTGCAGCTGTATGGACGATATGGTGAGGCGCGGACTGTTCACTGAAGAGGAAATGAAGGCAGTGGATCCTGTCAGGATCAAGATGTTCTTCGACAGTGATCTGGGTAAGCGTGCGGTGAAAGCATCTGCGTCCGGACAGCTCTGGAAAGAGCAGACTTTCGAATCGAAGATCGGTGTGAAAGGCGAGGATGTGCTCGTGCAGGGAGTGATCGACTGCTGCTTCATGGAAGACGACGGGATGGTCCTGCTTGATTACAAGACAAACAGGGTAAATAAAGCTGCAGATACAGAGTCTGAGACAGATAGGATAAAATCTATCTACAGGACTCAGCTGGAAGTATATGCAGACGCTCTTGCGAAAGCTTCCGGAAGTGAAGTAAAAGAAAAATATCTCTATCTGTTCTCGCTTGACCGAGAAGTGAAAGTGGAGGGGTGACATAATGTTTGAAGGTATCAGGAACATGTTTGGCCTTGATGAGAATGCCGAGGAAAAGGCTGATGTCAGAACGGGCATAGTTTTTGAAGGCGGAGGTCTTCGCGGGATATTCGCCGCGGGCGTGATAGATTATCTGCTGGATAACGGGATAATCATAAAAAATGTCATGGGAGTATCTGCGGGAGCCTGCCACGCCTGCAGCTATGTGTCAGGCCAGAGGGGAAGGTCGTATGCCGTATCGACTGACTATCTGGACGATAAAAGATACATGAGCATGCACAACTTAAGGACAACGGGAGATCTCTTCGGATCTGAGTTCATATACCATACGATACCTGAGGAGCTCTATCCGCTGGATAACGATCATTTTCTGAAAAGCGGGATCAGCTTCCGCGCTGTAGTGACGAACTGTATTACAGGAGAGCCGGAGTATCCTGAGATAAAAGATCTTCTGAAGGATGTAGATTATGTGCGCGCGTCGAGTTCGCTCCCCATGTTTGCCAGGATGGTGGATATCGGAGGAACACCGTACATGGACGGCGGCATCTCAGACTCAGTGCCGGTGAAAGCGTCAGAAAAGCTGGGCTGCGCGAAGAACATCGTCGTTCTGACGAGGCCGGCGGGCTACCGTAAGAAGCCGGAGAGGATGATGCCTGTCATCAAGATGAAATACAACAATTACCCCGAGATGACAGCAGCGCTGGAGAACAGATATAAAGTATACAATGAAACTATGGACTATATAGACGAAGGCGTTGAGAAGGGCACGATACTCAGGATAGCTCCGGTGAAAGACCTGGGCATAGGGCGTCTTGAGAAGGATAAGGGCAAGCTCAAGCTGGCTTATGAAGAAGGCTATTTCGTGGCCGAAGCCATGGGCGAAAAACTGAAGCAGTTTCTGAAATAAAAAAGGCGAGGCTTTTGCAGCCTCGCCTTTTTTGAACGATATAATGCTATTACTAGATGATGCCCTGTGACATCATTGCGTCTGCTACTTTCTCGAATCCTGCGATGTTTGCGCCTGCTACGAGGTCATATCCAAGATCATACTTAGCAGCAGCTTCTTCTGCCTGCTTGTGGATGTTAATCATGATCTGCTCGAGCTGTGCATATACCTGCTCCTCAGTGAAGAACGTATGCTGAGCGTCCTGGCCCATCTCGATGCATGAGCACGCTACGCCGCCCGCATTTGCTGCTTTTGCAGGTCCGATGATGACACCGTGCTCCTTGAAGTACTGAGTGGCTTCGTTGGTGCAAGGCATGTTGGAAGCTTCGCAGATGTATTTGACTCCGTTCTCTACCATCATCTTCGCGTCGTCGATATCGATCTCATTCTGAGTAGCACACGGCATGTAGATCTCGGCAGGGACTTCCCAAGGCTTCTTGCCTGCGAAGAACCTGGCGCCCTCGAACTTGTCAGCATATGGTGAGCACTTTCTGTTTCCTGACGATCTGAGCTCGAGCAGGTAATCCACTTTTTCACCTGTCACGCCGGCTTCATCAAGGACATATCCCTCGTGGTTGCTGATCGTGATGACCTTGGCGCCAAGCTCATTGAGTTTTTTGATCGTTCCCCATGTAACGTTTCCATAACCTGAGACTACGACTGTCTTGCCCTCGAGTGATTCGCCGTTATGCTTCAGCATTTCTCTCAGGAACCATACAGCACCGTAGCCTGTGGCTTCTGCTCTTCCCTTGAGCCCGCCGAACGTCAGCGGTTTACCTGTGAGGATGCCCTGGAATCTGTTCGTGATCTTCTTGTACTCTCCGAACAGGTATCCGATCTCTCTTCCGCCTACGCCGATATCTCCGGCAGGTACGTCTGTATCAGGTCCGATGTGTCTGTAGAGCTCTGACATGAATGACTGGCAGAATCTCATTACTTCTCCGTCTGACTTTCCGGCAGGATCGAAGTCTGATCCGCCTTTGCCGCCTCCGATAGGAAGACCGGTCAGGCTGTTCTTGAAGATCTGTTCAAACCCGAGGAATTTGATGATCCCGGGATAAACTGTAGGATGGAAGCGGAGGCCTCCTTTATATGGACCAAGCGCGCTGTTGAACTCAAATCTGTAGCCTCTGTTGACCTGTACTTTTCCATTGTCGTCTACCCATGGAACTCTGAACTGGATCATTCTTTCAGGCTCGATAAGTCTCTCAACGATGCCCGCTTTGATATATTCCGGATGTGCCTCAAGCGACGGCTCTACGGAGGTAAGTACCTCTTCGACTGTCTGCAGGAACTCCGGCTCGTTTGGATAATGCTTCTTTGCGATCTCGATATACTGTTCTGCTAAATTCGCCATAGTTACACCTTTCTTCTCAACTCATAAATATAACTTATTATGTGTTTTTATCATACCACCCGCTTAAAACGAGGTAAAGTGTATTTCTGGAAAAACATTTTTAGTACAAATCGCAGCTATATAAAAAACCGATATATTTAGTATTTTTATGGAATACGTCTACTATTAAGTGGTATTATTTGTATAGAAAAACCCATAAGGAGGACGAGCTATGAAGAAAGGCATTATCAAGTTGACAGCTTTGTTCACTGTAGCTCTGATGTGCATGACGATGATACCTTCCGCAGCGTTTGCTGAAGATGATCATGTACATTCGATGGAGTACGTGGAGAAAGTGGAAGCCACATGCCAGAAGTCAGGTATGGAGGCACATTATTACTGTTCCGGATGCGATAATCTGTTCGCCAAGGATGACGCAGAAGGAAAGACTCCTATAGAAGGAGAAGATCTCATCATACCGATCAAAAAGCATGACTGGGATGATGGCGTGGTTGAGCGTGAAGCGACTCCGAAAAAACCGGGGATCATTACGTATACATGTAAGGTCTGCGGCACAAAGAATTCAGAGGAAATAGAATATGTTGATCCGCCTGAACCGGTAAAGAGCGCAAAGAAGTTCTCGCTTGACGGATATAAGCTGCAGTTCAGTGAAGCCGTGGGAAAGAAGCCTCAGAAATTCATGGCCAAGGCAAAAGTGGACCATGTGTGGGTCAAAGGCGGAAAGCAGAAAGTCACGGTATACTGGAAAGTCAACAACGATATGAAGATCGCCGACGGCTTGATCATCCTCAGAAAGACCGGATCTTCAGGCGTATATAAAGAAGTAAAGAGAGTGCTTCTGAAAAAGAACGATAAAGGCACCCTTAAATGGGATCCGAAGACATACTTTGTTGATAAGACAGCAAAGAAGAAGAACACATCTTACTCATATATCGCTGTTGCATATCTTGTCGAGGACATCAACACATATATCACACACTGTTCAGACTGGGCTGCCGCGCAGACTTCTGCAAGCAAGCTGAAGAATGTCTATAAGGCGGATATGAGCAAAAAGTCTCTCAGCCTGCAGTATAAAGGCACAGCTGCAGTGAAGGTGAATATCAGCAAGCCAAAGACGAAGTTCATGGCCGGCAAGATCCGCTGGTACTCAGACAACACTAAAGTTGCAAAGGTAAGCAGCAAGGGCAAGGTCACAGCAGCAAAGCCGGGCAGCACGAAGATACGCGCGAGACTGGCAAGCGGAAATGATGTGACATGCAAAGTATCAGTCGTTGGAGCTTTTACCCCTGAAACTCCAAAACTGAAAGTAGACATCGCGTCAAACAGCAGTATCTCCCTTGTATGGAACAAGACAAAGAACGCGACGTCATATGACATTTACCGTTCTGACGACGGTATCCACTGGAAGAAGCCTTCAGCCAAGCAGGGCACGACCAAGATCAAAGGAACTGCCAAGAAGATCACCGGTCTCAAGAAAGGCCAGAGATACGCGTTCTACGTTGAGGCAAGAAACGATAACCATGGATACACAGCGACAAGCAGACATTCCAACGTCGTATATCAGAAGGCTGTCATCAAGCGCAGACCTACGGTCGTCACAGGATGGCAAACATCTAAGAAACTTTATGCGGGACAGTCGTTCATACTGTCGCTTACAGCAACTTCGCCTGACGGAAGAAGGGCAAGCCTCCAGAAGCTGAACGGCAAGAAGTGGGTGACTCAGAAAACGGTAACGCTTCCTAAGGGAGCCGGTAAAGCTGCGTTCAAGCTGCTGTTCCCGAATACATGGTGGGGGCACAAGACATCGTGGAGATTAGTTATCCCGAGGACCAATACGTCAGACGAGTATGTCAGCAAAACTCTCGTTATCCAGAGCGTCAGAGTTTATCAGAATCCGTCGCAGTACGTACAGATAAAAGACACTATAGATAAGCACGGATATAACTATTACACGTCCAAGGTTCTCGTAAACAGCACAAGCAACAGGTATAACCATGTTGAAGCACTGATAACGACTGCGAACAAGTATCTCGGAGATACTTACCTGAACGGCAAGTCCGGCGCTCCGGGCAAGGGTATCGACGCTCCGGGACTCGTGATGCAGTCATGCTACGGAGCCGGCGTCGATCTGTGGCCGATAAGCCCTTCAACAAGGCCGATCGACTGCACTGAAAGAATATTTAAAGGATCAAAGCTGGCAAATGTTTCGAATTATGATTATGATCCGAAAAGCACAGATTTTAAGAATGTTTATCGCGGCGACCTGATATTCTTCTATACAGGAAAGAACTATGTCGGCCATGTCGCCATATATCTCGGACTGGGTAAAGTGATACACGCCAGTCAGGTAACAGGTAAAGTTGAAACGACGACTCTTAAGAAGCTTGTCAGCAAAGATGGAAAGTACAAGTACAAGATCGCCGGTGTCAAGAGAATATTCTGCTTCATCTGATAGGAGGGGATATTATGGATATGAAAAGAAAATTCTTTACGCTGATAATAATGGCAGCGATGATGCTTACCTTCCTGCCTGCTGCAGTATTCGCCGAAGGTGAGGAGCCGGTCAAGCCGGTAAAGGCAGAGTGGGACAGCTTTTTCAACCTCAGGGGAGTTGTCGGGACAGATGAGCTGACAAATCTTGAAACTACTAATCTTGCCGGTTTCGTAGTCACATTCAGCGACGGCTCGACTAAGGAATATACATATAACGAGTATGTACACGATGAAGGGACCCCGGGTGAATATACAGAGAAGGGATTCTATGCAGAAGGCGAAGACCCTGAAAGCGAGGCCTCATCATTCTATCCGTATATCAGTGAAGAAGACGGTACGGTTGAATTCAAGGAAGGCTGGAATGATGCGAAGCTTCAGATGATGATCCCGTACGTGGTCTCCGGTAAGGGTACTGACGATGAAGTTATAGATTATGAAACAGTATCAGTCGACGTCAGAGTACTCTGCGAGGTGGCGAGACCTCTTAAAGTTGAATTCGTACCTGCCGAAGGATTCACTCCGAGATGCAGCATCGGACTTAATTATCTTACGGTAGAGGATTTTTACGGTGAGGGTAATAAGTTCATAGTTACGAAGCAGGCGTGGGAAGACGGCGACGACGAATATGTTGAAGTACCTTATGCATACTATTATGCAAAGGGTACGACCATTGACGGCGAGGAAACGGAAGGTTTCTTCCTGAGCGGAAAGGTCGATTCCACCCGCTTTGAGTTTGAGGAAGAAGTATTCAACCTCAGCAAAGGCGTGAACGAAGTGGAACTGACTTATACCGAATATATTACTGAGCTTGATGACGAAGTGTCCGTTCAGTTCACGATTCCGGTCGATGTCCAGAGATATGACGTATACGCTGACTTCCCTATCTATGACTATACGGGGAAAGTCATAAAGCCGTCATTTAGGGTATATAATTCTGACGATGTGAAGATCCCGTCCAAACAGTATACTTTCGCCGAACCGTCGAACAAGAAGATGGGCTGGTACAATGTGGAGATCACATTCAAAGATGAGTTCAAGGATAATTATATCGAGCCTTCATTTACCGCTTCATACGGGATCGGCCCTAAGATGCCTGTGTTCAGTAAGATCGTCGGCGGTAAAAAGAGCCTTACCATCACTTGGAAGAAGCTTACTTCGTCACAGCTGAAGAATGTCGACGGATATTATATAGATATCGCACGTGACAAGAATTTCATGAAGTCAGCGAAGACATATAAGGTAACGAGTAAGACGCTTAAGGCAGGCAAGAAGGTCATCAAGAAGCTCGCCAAAGGTAAGAAATACTACGTCCAGATGTATGCGTACAAGAAGATCAAACAGCACGGCGTTTCATTCGACATGCCTTCAGAGTACACTAAGGTGAAGACGGGAAAGACGAAATAAACTGTAATGATCAGAAAGATAAAGCCCAGATACGACGACGATACAGTCTTAAGTATACTGAGGCGAAATAAAATATATATCTTTGCAGACTGCGGAGGAAGAGGAACATGTGGAAGATGCAGGGTCAGGATCACTGATCCTGCATCTTGTGATGTGCCTTCGGATGCAGAAAGAGCGCTTTTATCCGAAAATGAGATCGCCGGAGGGATCAGGCTTGCATGCATGGCAAGAGTGACTGGTCCCGCCGAAGTAGAGATACTGCCGGACTCTCTCATACCGGAGGAGTCGGGACACGGCGACATTGCGGCGCGTAAGATAGAGCCTCTTCTTCAGTCTGAGGTGATCGCAGTCGATTACGGCACTACGATGATATCCGGGGCAGTCGTGGATCTGAACAAGGGTGTGATCTCGGAAGCATCAGTGATAAACCACCAGAAAGCATACGGAGCTGACGTGATCTCCAGGATACGTGCCGCAAACGATGGCTGCGGCGAAGAGCTGAGGCTCATCTCACAGGATGATCTGGAGGACCTTGCAGTAAGGTTGGGCCGCGACCCTGAAGGCGCGCGCTACATCATCTCCGGAAACACAGTTATGGGACATCTCATATCCGGGTTCTCGCTCAAAGGACTTGGTGAGTATCCGTATACTCCTGTAGATATCTCGCTCAGGCGGGACGGAAATCTTACGTTCCTCCCCGGGATAAGCGCTTTTGTCGGGGCTGATACGGTAAGCGGCATCTGTGCGTGCTCGCTGGACAAAGCCGGAGCACCATGGCTGTATGTGGATATAGGCACCAACGGCGAAATGGTGCTCGGAGCGGGAAGCGACGTGCTCGCGGCTTCCGCGCCGGCTGGTCCCGCATTTGAGGGGAGCGGGATAAGCTGCGGCATGCCGGATATATACGGCGCTGTGACAGGCGTCGTGATGACAGGCCGGAAAGCCGTCGTATCCTGTGAAGGAGGTGCTTCCCCGAAAGGGGTCTGCGGAAGCGGTGTGATAGATCTGATGGCTGAGCTCGTCAGGAACAGGATCATCGATGAGAACGGTACTCTGGCAGACGAATTCGCTGAGGACGGTTTCCCTGTGCAGGGAGACATTGTGCTCACTCAGAGAGATATCCGCGAGATACAGAAAGCCAAAGCTGCGATCCGCGCCGGGATCGAGACGCTGATAGATGAAAGCGGGATAGAAAGAAACAGCATCAAAAAGCTCGTGATAGCGGGGAGCTTCGGTTCCGGTATCGATATGGAGAAAGCCGCGTATATAGGGCTGATACCGGAGGACATTCTCAAGGCAGCAGGGACAGCAGGCAACGCGTCGCTTACCGGCGCCACGCTCTACGCTCTGGATACCGGGTTCGGGAACAGGCTGAAGTCATTCTGCGACAGGGCTGAAGTGCTGGAACTTTCATGTATCCCGGAATTTCCTGCGAGATATATATCATATATGGGGGTATAGTTGAAAAAACAGCTTTTCTGCCTTGAATACGGGATTTTTAAAGGGTATAATCGTTAATAGACCCAAAGCGGAGGCTATCTTCCGCATAAGTTTCTGAAATTAATAAGAGGGAGGTGCGAGTATGGACAGTGTTCCTTTGGACAGTAACAGTTCAGAAGTCCGAGAACAGAGAATAAGGCAGACTTATGCCGTTGCTCGCAGGACCCTCTTTTTTGATCTTTACAGGTAATATTCTTTTTATTTACTGATCATAAACAAGGGATTCTCCAGAGCAGCGCTTCTGCCGGAAATGGAGGGCAAGGCCAATGGAGAATACGATTCTGGACAGGGATACTCTTATAGACGAGGCTCTTGAGAAGATCCTTGATTTCCTCGATAGAAAACAATATTTCAAGGCCCGCGACGTGCTGCTGGAATTCAACGCAGCCGATATAGCGGACATCATGGAAGACGTGAACGATGAGGTCGATATACATATGACCGTCATCCTGTTCAGGCTGCTACCAAAAGATCTTGCGGTAGACGTTTTCTCATACATGTCTCCTGAAGATCAGGTCAACATAGTAAATGCGATAACTGATAAGGAAATCTCATTCATCGTACAGGAACTGGATTTCGACGATAAGATCGATATCCTGGAAGAGCTGCCGGCTACGGTCGTCAGCAAGATACTTGCCAAGACGCCGAAAGACGAACGCAGCATGATCAACCAGTTCCTGAACTACCCGGCAGACAGCGCCGGGAGCCTTATGACTCCTGAGTATATCAGCCTTAACCAGGACTGGACTGTCGGAGAGTCGCTCAAGCGTATCAAAGACGGCGGCCGCGACGCTGAGACGATATATACCTGCTATGTGAAAGACGCAGGCAGAAAGCTTATCGGCATCGTTTCCCTGTCGACGCTCGTAACGACAGACAGCGATGTACTGATCAGGGACATCATGCATACTGAATATGTATGCGAGCATGTGCTGGACGACCAGGAGAAAGTATCTGAAGACTTCAAGAAGTATGACTACATGGCTCTTCCGGTCGTGGATAAAGAGCACAGGATAGTGGGCATCATTACAGTCGACGATATCCTGGACGTAATGGAAAGCGAGGCCACAGAGGACATCGAGAGGATGAACGGAGTTATCGACTTCAAGGATAACGACCGTGGATATCTCGATATCCCTGTATGGCAGCACGCTGTAAACAGGCTGCCGTGGCTTCTGATACTGATGGTCGCGTATATATTCACGGGAATGATCGTTACGAGATTCGAGGCATCGCTTTCCAAGGTAATACAGCTCGTTACTTACATGCCGATGCTGATGGGGACAGGCGGAAATACCGGATCACAGGCTGCAACGCTGATCATCCGCGGACTCGCGACAGGCGAGGTGGAAACGGATGACTGGCTGAAGGTCGTATGGAAAGAGTTCAGGATAGGCATAATAATCGGAGTCATACTTTCATTCGTGAATTTCTTCAGGGTATGCTGGCTCGACGGCTCCAGCGTTCCTATAGCGCTCACGGTCTGCTCCGCGATGCTTGTGATAGTCATATTCGCCAAGCTGATCGGATGCATGATCCCGCTGATAGTAAAGAAAGTGAACCTTGACCCTGCGCTTATAGCGAACCCTGCCATATCGTCCGTATCAGACGCTGTAGCGCTCACGATCTACTTTGCGATGGCTTCGATATTCCTTTCGTCACAGCTTGGATAGCAGGTGGAAGTAATGGATGATTCGCTGAAAAAGATAAATCAGATATTTGTAAAGAAATATATAAAGAAAAGGCTCCCCAGCGCTCATAAGGGAGACTTCGGTCATGTGCTGATCATAGCAGGTGAAGCCGGTATGGCGGGCGCATGCTGTTTCGCAGCCAAAGCGGCGCTCAGGACAGGATCCGGTCTGGTATATGTATGCACACCTGAGAAGAACTTCACGGCAGTCCAGATCAACGTCCCTGAGGCTGTATGCGTTACCTGGGAACAAGTGAAAGGGAAGCTGGAGGACCCTGTGCCTTCGGCAGGCGCACATTTCGGAAGCTACGACGTTGTGGCTTTCGGCCCGGGCATGGGTATGGGTGATACCGCGAAAGCGATGCTTGCCGCGGTGCTTGATAAGTTTGACGGTCCTCTAGTTCTTGACGCGGACGGTCTGAATATGATAGCGGAGGACGACAGCCTCAGAGAAAAATTCTTTACATATAAAGGTGAAAAGGTGATCACCCCGCATCAGGGCGAGGCTGTCAGGCTGCTTGCAGGAGCGAGACTTGGCACAGGAGACAGAGAAGATGTGGCAACCGCGCTGTCAGTGGGTTATAATACAATTACAGTGCTTAAGGGGCATGATACGCTCGTCGCGAGGCGAAGCGTAACTGAGACAGAGATAATGCAGAATACTGCCGGCGGTCCGGGTATGGCTACGGCAGGTTCGGGAGACGTGCTTACCGGCGTGATAGCATCACTGTCCGGACAGAAGCTGGGACTTTATGAAGCTGCGGCCTGCGGCGTTTATATCCATGGCAGAGCAGGTGATATGGCAGCGGCTGAGAAAGGCGAATACGGGATGATAGCAAGCGACATCATAAGCTATCTGCCGTACGCGATAAAGGAGTTCGTTAATAAAGGGCTGTAACAGTTTTGAAAGGAAGCAGGCATGGAAAGGAAAGAACTGTCGTTTTATGAGGAGACTGCCCGCAAGGTAAGGATCGACATCATAAAGGAGACTTACAACGCGGGGTCAGGTCACCCGGGCGGATCTCTGTCATGCGCGGATATTCTTACCGCGCTTTACTTCGGAGAGATGAACATCGATCCGGCTGATCCGGAAATGAAAGGCCGCGATAGATTTGTTCTGTCGAAAGGTCATGCTGTACCGGCTCAGTATGCGGTACTGGCAGAGAGGGGATATTTCCCTGTTAGCGATATCATGACATTAAGGAAACTCGGAAGTCCTTTCCAGGGCCATGGTAATATGAGGAAAGTCCCGGGGATAGAGATGTCTACGGGATCGCTCGGACAGGGCTTTTCTGCGTCGGTCGGTATGGCACTCGCAGACAGGCTCGACGGCACAGGCGCAAGAGTATACACTTTGCTCGGAGATGGAGAGATCCAGGAAGGCATAGTCTGGGAGGCTGCCATGTCGGCGGCTCATTACGGTCTTTCCGCTCTCACCGCTATAGTCGACTGGAACGGTCTGCAGATCGACGGGCGCAACGACGACGTCATGAAGGTCGCGCCGATCAAAGATAAATTCGAGGCTTTCGGATGGCACGCTGTAGAGATAGACGGCCATGACTTCAGCCAGATCTTTGCCGCGCTGGACGCCGCAAGAGCTGAAAAAGACAAGCCTACAGCAATAATAGCAAAGACGGTCAAGGGAAGAGGCGTCAGCTACATGGAAGATCAGGTCGGCTGGCACGGCAAGGCGCCTTCAGAGGAAGAAGCTGTTCAGGCTGTGAAAGAACTTGGAGGTGAGTGGTAATGGCAGAGAAGATCGCAACGAGGGTTGCCTATGGTGAGTTCCTCCAGGAAGAAGCAGAAAGAAACCCGGACCTAGTAGTGCTGGATGCCGATCTGGCGGGATCGACCAAGACAGCAATGTTCAAGAAAGTCGCCCCGGACAGGTTCTTTGATATGGGTATCGCGGAGCAGAACATGATGGGAGTCGCGGCAGGACTTGCGCTTTCAGGCAAGACGGTATGCGCTTCGAGCTTCGCCATGTTCGCGTCGGGAAGGGCGTTCGAGATCATCCGTAACTCTATCGGATATACACATGCCAACGTCAAGGTATGCGCAACTCACGCAGGAATAACAGTTGGAGCGGACGGAGCGAGCCACCAGACGTTCGAGGACCTTACACTGATGAGGACGATACCCGGGATGACAGTCGTCGATCCATGCGACGCTGTAAGTGCCAAAGAGCTGCTCAGGCAGGTGGTGGAAATGGACGGACCTGCTTATGTGAGACTCGGAAGATCAGCAGTTCCTGTATTCTATGAGGACGCGTCGGCGATCAGGCTGGGCAAGGGCAATGTGCTCCGGGAAGGAAGCGATGTGACGATCATCTCAACAGGCATAATGACGCCTGCGGCGATGGAAGCGGCAGAGCATCTGGCGGCTGAAGGAATAGAGGCAAGAGTGATAGATATGCATACTCTTAAGCCGATCGATACAGATATCATCAGGAAGGCGGCTGAGGATACAGGCTGCATCGTCACTGCTGAAGAGCACGGTGTGATCGGCGGTCTGGGCAGCGCTGTGACAGAGGTCGTATGTCAGGAATGTCCGGTACCGGTGGCCATGGTCGGCCAGCAGGATACTTTCGGAGAGTCAGGAAGCCCTGACGAGCTGCTGGAGAAGTACGGAATGACTGCCGCCGCAATAGAAGAGAAGGTAAAATATCTGGTAAACGCGTGATATACAGATAACTGAACAGAAGACTCCTCTGAGTGTGAAGCGGAGGAGTCTTTTTTGATGAAATATAAAAAAATCATATAAAGTTCACACAATGATCATAGAAAACGATATCTTAAGGTCTCTTAAGACTTTCCAAGAAGGAGATACTATGATATAATGTTAATCGAGTTTATGAATACGAAAAAAGTGAAATAATCAGTTTATAAAGGAAATAACCGGCGTAAGCGGGGGTTTTATGATAACTTTTAAAAATGTAACCAAGATCTATGACGGTATCAATGTCGGCCTTGAAAATGCCAGTATTGATATCGATAAAGGAGATTTTGTATTTCTGGTAGGTCCGTCCGGAGCAGGCAAGTCGACATTCATCAAGCTTATCCTGAAAGAGATCGACGCTGATTCCGGCACGATCACTGTAGGTGACTATGAGGTCACCTCACTTTCCAACAGAATGGTTCCACAGCTCAGGCGGAGAGTAGGTATGGTGTTCCAGGACTTCAGGCTTCTTCCTAAGAAGACTGTGTTCGAGAACGTCGCTTTTGCTATGGAGATCCTTCATATGCGCAGACGTACTATAAAAAAGAGAGTACCGCAGGTCCTGGAGCTCGTAGGCATTGGCGACAAGGCAGACAGATATCCACAGGAACTTTCTGCGGGCGAGCAGCAGCGTGTCGCGATAGCGAGAGCTATAATCAACAACCCGACGGTTCTTATCGCTGACGAGCCTACAGGAAACCTGGACCCGGATACAGCTTACGGGATCATGGAGCTTCTGGAGCAGATCAACAATACAGGGACCACGATCCTGATGGTGACTCATGCCAAGGATATCGTGGACAGAATGGGTAAGCGTGTAGTCGCCATAGAGAACGGCCACATAGTACGTGATGAGTTCGGCCAGTATGACCTTACTGAAGCTGCCGACTTTACCGAGGAGGTGGTCGACGATGAGTAGGATCTTCTATAATATCAAGCAGGCGCTTATACAGATCGTCCGCTACAGGACAACGACTCTCGCTTCAGTATTCGCGATCACGGCGATGATGCTCATACTTGGTCTTTTCTTCACGCTCGCTGTAAACGTCAATCTGTTTACGGAGATGGTCAAGCGTGACTATGATACAGTGGAAGTATTCCTGAAGGACGACGTCAGCGAGAAAGCCGCCAAACAGATCATGAATGAAGTGACCGGCATAAACGGCGTATCGCTCGTGGAATACAGAAGTAAAGCTGAAGCGCTGAAGATCATGAGAGACAGATGGGGGAACAGCGGCTATCTGCTTGATTCTCTGGGAGGGAACCCGCTCCCTAATTCGATACTGGTAACGGTGCAGTCGCTTGACGCGGCAGACGCGGTGAATAACCAGGTGTCGTCTATAGAGGGAGTAGAGAGTACCAAGTATTATAAAGAAACTGTAGACAAGCTGACCAAAGTCACCAGCTTCCTTCAGTATGGAAGCATGGCTATCATGGCGTTCCTCATCCTGATATCCATAATAGTAGTGTCAAATATGATCAAACTGACTGTGTTCGCAAGAGCGCGGGAGATCTCGATCATGAAATATGTAGGAGCTACCAACTGGTTCATAAGAGGACCGTTCCTGGTCGAAGGTATCATAATCGGAATCATATCGGCGGCGCTGGCGGTCGGGATAGTATATATAGTATACAGCAACATGATCGACGCTGTGGGAATGAAGGTCATGGCGATCCTGTCTTCGCCGCTTGTTCCGGCGGACTATCTGATCACTAATCTGGTCATCATTTTCCTTGCGCTCGGAGTAGGTATAGGTTCTACCGGAAGTATCATTTCCATGAGGAAGTTCCTCGACGCTTAACAGTATGTCGGTCAAAACAGGAAGGTATATATGTCAAAGGGGAAAATCAATTGCAGAATGTTAAGGATCGCAGTGATCATGCTCGCGGTATTCCTTGCGGTATCATCATTCAGCCTGGGAACGCCTTACAGCTATGCTGAAGAAGATAAGCAGGCCAAGAAGGAGAAAGAGCTCGAGAAAGTCAAGGAAGAGAAGAATGACGTTATCGAAGAGCTGAACCAGATCAGGAAAGATATAGAAGAGCAGGAAGCCGCGATCGAGAAAGTAAAGGCATCTATCGAGAAGAAGAACGGGGAGATCTCTTCAACAAAAAAGAGCCTGAAGCTCATGAAGAAGAAGATCAAAAACCGTAAGGACGGACTCAATAACAGGCTCCGCGCCATGTATAAAAACGGAGTCATCGGATATCTTGACATAGTTCTGAACTCAAGTGACGTGACGGAGCTCATAACCAACGTCGACATGGTCCAGAGGATATACAAGGCCGATCAGGACACACTCGATACTCTGGTCGAAGAGCGTATGCAGATCGAGGCTCAGGAAGCTGTCCTGAAGAAAGAGAAATCAGAGCTCGCGGAAGAGCAGAAGGATCTCACTGAAAAGGAAGCACAGCTCAACGCGACAAACGATAAGCTGAACAAGAAGTATGAAACACTGAAGAAAGAGCAGCAGAAGCTTGAAGCAGAGATCCAGGCGATAATTGAAGCCAAGAGGGTAGCTGCAGAAAACGGATATGTAGATCTGCCCGGTAAATATAAAGGCGGTAAATGGGTATGCCCTGTATGGACTAATTACTATGTAAACAGATATGGTAATTATCTTTCAGGCAGGTCATATGAAAGCCATCCAGGCATAGACATGGCTGCTCCGCTCGGAACTCCGATACATGCGGCAGCAAAGGGCGTCGTGATCAAGGCGGGCTGGTACGGTGGATACGGCAACGCCGTAATAATATCACACGGAAGCGGGCTTACTTCACTTTACGGCCACAACAGCTCAGTTAAGGTCAAGGTCGGACAGTCGGTAAAGAAGGGTGATGTTATAGCTCTTATGGGATCCACAGGATTCAGTACCGGATCTCACTGCCACTTTGAAGTAAGACAGAACGGCCAGCTCAGGAACCCGCGTGATTTCTGCTATATCCACGGACCAAACTCCTGATGACGCTTACGGGAGAAAATGACAGATGACGATCGATCCTAAGATCATAGATCTCCTTCACAGGAGAGGTATAACTACAGATGAGGAAATAGAAGAGTTTCTGTCTGACAAGCCGAAAGAAACATACGATCCATTCCTTCTTCCAGATATGGAGGAAGGAGTGGATCTTCTATTGTCGTACTGTGACAGCGGTGACAGGATCTGCATATACGGAGACTATGACGCCGACGGAGTGACTTCAACGGTGATCCTGACGGAAGTACTCTCACAGCTGACCGACAATATCATCCAGTACATACCGTCGCGTTTTGATGAAGGATATGGGCTGAACAAAGCTGCGATAGATACGATAAAGAAAGCGGGAGCAAAACTCATCGTAACTGTCGACTGCGGGAGTGTTTCGGTCGATGAAGCGGCATATGCAAGAGAGCAGGGCCTGGATATAATGATAACAGACCATCACAGGATAGAGGATAAGCGTGCTGACGGCATACTGATCAATCCGGCGAGGCCGGATTCAGAATATCCATTCCCGTATCTTGCAGGGTGCGGCGTCGCGTTCAAGCTTGCGCAGGCTGTTACAGACGCCGCAGGCCTTCCTAAAAGGAAGCTTACAGAGACACTGGACCTTGTCGCCATCGGAACGATCGGCGATATAGTTCCTCTTGTAAGTGAGAACAGGATGCTGGTGAAATATGGATTAAGGGCGATCAACACATCCAGAAGAGAAGCACTCAGGGTGCTCATAGAGAAGACCGGCCTGAAGCCGGGTAATGTAAGCTGCGAGAACGTGTCATTCGTTCTGGTGCCGCATATCAACGCGGCAGGCAGGATGAAGTCAGCAGCGCTTGCGCTCAAGCTTTTCCTGGCAAAGGACAGAGATAAGATAAAGGAATATGCCGACGAGCTCATAAAGTGCAACTACGAAAGAAAGCGGCTCCAGAATGAAGTGTACGAGCGCGCGTGCGATGAAGTGGAGCAGGAGGAGAAGGACACTGACTTCATTTTCGCGTATCTTTCAAACGCACATGAAGGAGTCACCGGAATAGCCGCAGGAAAGCTGAAGGAAAAATACCATGTGCCGTCGGTCATCGTTACAGAAAACGGAGACGGACTTCTGAAAGGGACCGGAAGAAGTCCGGAAGGAATAGATCTATACAGCCTTCTGAAGAACGAAGAGAAATGGTTCGTGACTTTCGGAGGCCATGCCGCAGCGTGTGGATTCATAATGAAGGAGGAAGGCCTGGCCGAGGTCAGAGCTGATCTGAGTGAGAGGGCTTCTGAGATCAGGAAGGAAAGTCCGGAGCTGTTCTCATATGAGCCTGAGCCGGACATAAGACTGGAGCCTGAAGAGGTAAGGACAGGCTTCGTTTCTCAGCTGGAGCTGCTGGAACCATGCGGAAGGCAGAATGAACGCCCGCTAATAGCCATACACGGCGTACCGGACAGGATCTCCAGGATGGGGCCCGAAGGTAAATATATGAGGTTTACGATAGGTAAGGGGCAGGGCGCATGCACCTGTCTTGTCTTCAGAGACGTGGATAAGATAGGCGATATGGTGTGTGCCGCCTGTGAGCACAGAAACAGTATCAGTGTCATAGGCGTAATGTCTAATCATGAGTGGAACGGTGATCTGACCGTCCAGATGGTGGTGGAGGCAGTGAAATGAGGATAAATCCCAGGAAATTTGCAAGAGCTGCGGTTCTTATACTTGTCCTGACAGCAGCGCTTTCCGTACTCATCAGCTACGGAGTGCTCAGAATGACCGGAAGAAAGATAGTTACTGAAGAAGAGCTGAAAGAGAAGGATGCGGTAATTGCCAGGCACGCCAAGCTGTACGAGCTGCAGGAAGATATCGAGAAGAACTTTCTGTTTGATTTTGATGAATCTGAGCAGACGGAAGCGATGGCGAAAGCACTTGCGGAAAGTCTGGGAGACAAGTATACGGAATACATGACAGCCGCCGAGCTTATGGAATGGGAAGAGGCAGTAAACAGCGGTTTCACAGGGATCGGCATCACATTCAACGTAACAGACGGCAGAGCAGAAGTCACGTCTGTGGCCGAAGACGGTCCGGCCGACGCCGCGGATATCAAGGAAGGCGACGTCATAAGGGCTGTGGACGATCAGGAATTCGAGACAGAGAGCGAATTCATCAAGCTTATTTCCGGAGAACCGGGCAAGACGATCAAGCTCGACATGCTGAGAGGCTGGTATACGTTTACGGCGAATGTCACCATAGCTGAAGTAGAGATGCGCGCCGTTTCCAGTAAAGTCCTCGACGGCGGTATCGGATATATAAGGATCACATCATTCAGCAAAAACTCTTCGAAGGAATTTGCGGAAGAGCTGAAGAGCCTGAACGAGAAAAAAGTCAAATCACTGATCATAGATCTGAGAAACAACGGCGGAGGATATGTGGACCAGGGAATAAGCATCTGTGACCAGATACTTCCGGAGTGTACTATCTCTATCATGGAAGACAAGAAGGGAAGGACCACGACATACAACTCTGACGAGGAGGCTTGCGGACTTCCTCTTGCCGTGCTTGTGAATGAAAAATCTGCCAGTGCTGCCGAGATAGTAGCAGCCGCGGTGAAGGACAACAACGCGGGACCTGTAGTCGGAACGAAGACATACGGCAAAGGGATATCGCAGCAGGAATTCAGGTTCAGCGACGGTTCGTGCCTGATGCTCACGACGGCGAGATTCCTTACGCCTTCAGGCAAAGTCATAGACGGGAAAGGCGTCAGGCCGGACACTAAAGTCAAAGAAAAGGCTGAGGATGAAGAGGAAGGCGACCGGCAGCTCAGGAAGGCACAGCAGCTTCTTGGCTGAAGATGAACGCAATAGAAAAAATGTATGACGCTTTTGTTAAATAAAGCGCCGGCACTTGTTGACTTTAACGTGTAAAAGTGATATAGTCACTGTACCGGGGTAAGAAAGGAGCGTCATATGGCCTATAAATCTATTCTTGAAGGTAAAGATGTCGACGAGTTGTTTGACGCCGTACTTGAACTGAAAAACAGAGAAGAGTGCTACAGGTTTTTCGAAGACCTCTGTACGATAAACGAGATCCATGCGATCTCTCAGAGAATGGAAGTGGCAAAGCTGCTTTCAGAGAAGAAGACATACAATGAGATCGAGGAGATAACCAACGCCTCCACTGCGACTATAAGCAGGATAAACAAATGCCTGCTGTACGGCGCCGGAGGCTATAAGATAGTGCTTGACAGACTATATAAGGATAAATAAAAGAGAGCGCCCTTCAGGGGGCGCTTATTTAATAATAAAAGAAAAATCTGAAAACTGTCTATGGACATTATTTTTGTAAAACAGGGGAAATATGAAAAGGGCGGCGCGGCTTTTCCGCTGATACGAAAGGCTGTGCTGTGTTTTGCGGAGGAAAACGGCATGGAGCCGGAGGCTTTTGATGATATGCCGGCTGTAAGGAGAACCGAAGAAGGAAGGCCCTGTCTGGAATGGCCGGGTCATGACGACGTCGATATATCGGTCTCACATTCGGGAGACCTGTGGGTATGCCTTGTTTCGAAGGGAAGATGCGGCGTGGATCTTCAGACAGTCAGAGATAAAGTGTCTCCCGGCACGGCGGACAGATATTATACGGCCGGGGAGCGTGAATATACCCGTAAAGGCGGACACGGAGCATTCTTCGACATCTGGGTAAGAAGAGAGGCCCTTGGCAAATACGGCGGACACGGGTTCTTCGGGAAGTACCCTGATTCAGCGTCGGACGGCATGCTCGCTGAGCACGTCACATTCAGTCATGACGAGAGCGGCGTGTCAGAAACGGTCTATCTGCACAGTATCACAGCTGAGATGCTTTCAGAGGCAGGAATAGAAGAAAAAGAAGACTTCAGAGCGGCTGCGGCAACGTTGTCAGACGGCACGCCCAAGATAAGAAAGATGCGGGACTGATAATGACTTTTTCAAAGAGAAAAGAGAACAGCCAGAGCAGGATGGACATCGTGGAATGCGCTGAGAAAAAGCTTTCACGTAAGAGCATGGCCGTGAAAGAGCTAAGAGACTACCTTCAGAAGCGGGAGTATGAGAAAGAAGAGATAGACAGAGTCGTCTCGGCGATGCTTGACTACGGTTACCTCAACGACGCAAGATTCACCTGTGAGTTCCTGATATACGATCTCGGACGCGGGCGCAGCCTGAAGAAAGCTTTCTATGATCTCAGGGCCAAAGGAGTACAGGAAGCTGACATCGAGGCCGGATATAACGAGTATCTTGATGAATTCGGAGAACCGGACGAGCATGAGACTGCGATGAGAGAGGCAGAGAAGGTGCTCACGGCTGCTGATATCGGGCCGGGCTGTGAGATCCCGGAGAAGATACAGGGCCGTATAGCGAGGCGTCTCTTCACGCGTGGTTTCTCACAGTCCATGATATATGAGATACTTTCCGAATTAAGAAACAGACAGGCATGACAGGCTGCTGAATTCAAAAGGGAGAAGCTCGTCCCAGTCAAGTATGCCGGACCGCTTTTCCGCAAGTGACAGCCATTCATCCTCCAGGAAACCGGCTATCAGCCTGTGGCCGTTTTCATTGGGATGCATGCCGTCTATGCACATCAGATCCTCATCCGCAGACTCCAGGAAAGCCCGCCTTACGTCAAGCACGGGCACTGAAGTCCTGTCTGCTATATCGTAGACGATGTCACTGTATTCTTCCTGCCAGCGGTAGATGTTCATGATGTCGTTTTTCAGGAACCGCATGACATTGAATCTGTTCAGATCTTTTGTGACCCATCTGAAGAACCTGTCAGGGTCAAGCGGCGGGAGTGTCATTACAACAGGCGCTCCGCCTTTTTCTTTTATCTTCTGTATCATGCCGACGTAATTCCGGGCAAAAGCCTCACGGCTGATCTGTCCTTCCTGAGGATCGTCCGGGCAGCGCGAAGCCGCTTCCCAGTCAAGGTCGCAGTCATTCCCGCCGAATTCCAGAAGTATATAATCGTACTGATCTGCCTCATCCAGATGTTTGCTTATTATTGTTTTTGCTTTCTCCGTGGTACATCCGAATCTGGCGTGATTCCTGAAAGTAACGCCTGTCTCTCTGGAGACCAGGTCAGTGAAGCTGTTCTGAGAGAAAATGTATCTTCCTTTGTTTTCATCGTATACGACTCCCTTGGCTATGGAATCTCCGAATACGCATATGTTCATGGCTTACCTCCTTCATCGTCAAACAAGATCATTGAAGAACAGATCATTAAGTGTTATCATGTTATCAAAGATAAATAATCAGATTATGTAATTATATATATTCTATAATCTAATTATAGATATTAGATTATAGAATGTCAAATATTTTTTATGTTTTGCCGAATGTAATGACAGGCTTCGCTCTGTCAGAAAGTTCCGGAAACAGAAGAGTATACTACAGGAATAATCTATGGAGAAGAAACCAGACAAGATATCGCTTGAAAAGGCTCTCAGAGAATCACATCCTGCAGAGTGGGATCAGATACCGGACATCGATCTGTACAAGGACCAGCTTACTGAGTATCTGAAGAGGCAGCATATAGGGTTCGTACTTGGCATGGAAGAGCCTCTTACTTCAGCCATGATCAACAATTATATCAAAGCAGGAGTCCTGCCGAGAGCGAAGGGCAAGCGCTATGACCGCGACCACATAGCATGTCTTACTGCTGTAGCCCTTTTGAAACAGGTGCTTTCAGTCCAGGAGACAGGTGAGCTTCTGAATATGTCTATAGATGACGGTGATGTCAGAGCTTTCTATGACAAATACAGAGATGTGCTGGCCGATGAGCTGGATAACGTCGCATACGAGCTGGATAAAGCAGACTCTGATGAAAGCATCAAAGAGCTCGCGCTGAGCCTGGCGGTAAGAAGTTATGCTGACAAACTGCTCTGCAGAGAGCTTCTTATGATATTGAATGTTTAATTTAGGAGGCATTTGAAAATGTCAGTGATAGACCTGCGTCTCACAGAAGAGACTATTGCGGTTATTGAAGAGATCGGCGGGCATATGCCGGGAGGGTTTTTCATCTATAAAGATGATGAGGAGAATACTCTTTTATACGCCAATAAAGTGGTATGGAATCTGCTGGGATGTGAGACTCTGGATGAATTCAAAGAATTTACCGGCTTCACATTCAGAGGTATGGTACATCCGGACGACTACGACGGCGTCGTGCATTCCATAGCACGTCAGATAGAAGAGACCGAAGGCAGGATGGATCACGCCGTATACCGTATACGCCGTAAAGACGGAGAAGCAAGGTGGGTGGATGATTACGGTCACTATGTCAGTACAGTACAGTACGGCGGTACTTATACTGTCTTTATCACTGACATAACGAAAGAACGCAAAAAGCGTGAAGAAGATACAGCTGTAAGAGACGCGGTCATTTCGACGCTGACGAATTCATACAATACGGTATGGCTGATAAACGACGTGGTGACGGAAAGCTGCTCACTGTATCACACTGATATGGATAAATCACATGAAGAGGCTATCAGGAACGCATTGAGCCATGCGAAGTATACTGACACCAAGACGCAGTATGTAAACACCATGGTCGCGCCGGAAGACCGTGACCGCATGCAGGAACAGATAGGTCTGCCGTACATTCTGGAACAGTTCAAGACCAGAGATCAGTTCTCTGTCAATTTTGTCAGGGCGCTGGAATCAGGGCCAAGACACTATCGTATAGACTTCGGTAAGGTGCATATGCCTGGAAACAGGATCGGCGTCACGATGGGGTTCAAGGATGTCGATGAGGAAGTCCGTCAGGGAAGGGCTATACGTGAGGCTCTGGAAGAAGCAAAAAGAGTTGAAGAAGAAAACAGGCGGCTGGAGGAGGAAGTGGAATCTGCCGCAAAGCTGGCTGACCTGATGGGCTCAGTGACTTCACTGCTGTCCAATATGCCGGCAATGAGCTTCTCCAAAGATATAGAGACACGCAGATATACAGCATGCAATCAGGCATTTGCGGAGTATGCGGGAAAAGAAAAGCCTGAAGATGTCGTCGGCCTTACTGACCATGACATATTTGATAAAGAGACAGCGGACCATTTCGTAGAGGATGATACCAAGGCGATCGAGATGGATGAAGCATATATCTTCTTCGAGGATGTGCCTGATGCGACAGGTAAAACGGTGAGAAATCTGCAGACGACGAAGTCTAAATTTGTGGATTCTAATGGAAGAACATGCCTTCTCGGAATGTGTGTGGATGTCACCATGATGACTCAGGTAAAGACGACCGAAGCAGAGGCACGGGCGAAGCAGCAAGAACTGGAGGAGAAACTGGCGCTGCAGGAACAGTTCCTTAAGCAGGAAGAAAAGCAGAAAGAACTCAACAATATGATCACTGCGATGGCGTCCGACTACCGAAGTGTGTATCACGTTGATCTGGATACAGATGATACGATATGCTACCGTGCTGATCCGAACGATCCGGATGATGTGAAGGAAGGGCAGCATTTCCCTTATTATGCGACATTTACGAAATATTGCGAGGACTATGTAGACAAGGAATATAAAAATGGGTTCATGGAATTTATAGATCCTGATAACGTCAGGAAAGTCCTGACAGATGAGTCCATAATGGTGTACAGATATCTCGCGCACCGTAACGGGAGTAATTACTATGAGATGCTTCGTATGGCGGGAGTGCGTCATCCGGGACAAAGAGACGACAATACTGTACATGCAGTTGGAGTAGGATTCACTGTGATCGATGAAGAGATGCGTGAATCCATGGCGAAGAATCACGCGCTGGCTGAAGCGCTTACAGCCGCAGAAGAGGCTAATAAAGCCAAAACGTCATTCCTGTCCAACATGAGTCATGAGATCAGGACCCCGATGAACGCGATCATAGGTCTTACCAGCATTGCACTTGCGGATAGCAGGCTGAATAATGTGACAAAAGAATACATGGGTAAGATAGATACCTCCGCGCATCATCTTCTGGGGATCATAAACGATATACTGGATATGTCGAGGATAGAGTCGGGCAGAATGGTGATAAAGAGCGAGGAGTTCTCATTCGCCAAGACGCTGGAGCAGGTGAATACAATAATCGGAGGACAGTGCAGAGACAAGGGACTTACCTATGACTGTAAGACTCAGAGCAAGATCGACGAATACTATATCGGCGACGATATGAAGCTGAGACAGGTGCTGATCAACATACTGGGGAACGCGGTGAAATTCACGCCGGAAGGAGGCAAAGTGACGCTTACCGTTGAAGAGACGGCAAGGTTCAATGATAAAGCGACTTTGAAATTCACAATGTCTGACACCGGTATCGGAATGAGTGAAGAGTATCTTCCGAAGCTGTTTGAACCGTTCACACAGGAAGGTTCCGGAGCGACTAACAAGTATGGAAGCACAGGACTCGGGATGCCTATAACAAAAAGCATAGTCGAGCTTATGAACGGCAATATCGAAGTGGAAAGCAAGAAGGGTGAAGGTACCACTTTCACGGTGATCGTCACACTCGGCTGTTCAGAAATGCAGATGGCCTCTTCTGAGGACGGAATGCCTGAGCTCCATGAGATGTGTGTACTCGTTATCGACGATGACGAGATAGCCTGTGAACATGCGCGTGTGGTGCTCGGACAGGTAGGAATATCGTGTGAATCCGCGCTGTCAGGGGCTGAAGGAATTGAGAAGGTCAGAGTGCGTCATGCAAGGCGTGAGCCGTATAACCTCATCCTCGTCGACTGGAAGATGCCTGACATGGACGGCCTGGAGACTACTAAGAGGATAAGAGCTGAAGTCGGAGATGAGATGCCGATCATAATCCTGACGTCATACAGCTGGGAAGACATAGCAGATGAAGCAAGAGCTGCAGGAGTCGATACGTTCGTCGCGAAACCGCTGTTCGCGGGCAACGTGATGGATGAGTTCAAGGCGGCGTTCAAGAAAAAGAACAAGAAGCTTGCTAGTGCAACTGCTGATCTGAAAGGGCGCCGTATCCTTCTGGCGGAAGACATGGAAGTGAACGCGGAGATCATGATGATGATACTTTCCATGAGAGAGATCGAGGTCGACCTTGCGGAGAACGGAAAGATCGCAGTCGAGATGTTTGAAAGTCATGAAGAAGGGTACTATGACGCTGTACTGATGGATATGAGGATGCCGGTCATGGACGGCCTTGAAGCTTCAAAGAAGATACGTGGGCTTGACAGAGACGACGCGAAGAATATTCCGATCGTGGCACTTACAGCCAATGCATTCGATGACGATGTCCAGAGGAGCATGCAGGCAGGATTGAACGCGCATTTAAGCAAGCCGGTCGAACCTGAAACGCTGTTCAGAACGCTGGAAAGCCTTATCCGGTGACGCATTGTCAACAGGATGCGGGTGACGGAGTTCATCAGAGCATTGACAGATTTGATACAATAGTTTTGTTATGATATGAACGATAATATGATATATATTCACATGAAAGGGGAGCAGAAATGGCAAAAGTAGATATTTTCTCGGGATTCCTCGGAGCCGGAAAAACAACACTTATCAAGAAGCTCATCGCTGAGGCTTACGGTGATGAGCAGATCGTGCTGATCGAGAATGAGTTCGGTGAGATCGGAGTGGACAGCGGATTCCTGAGAGAAACAGGTGTACAGATAAATGAAATGAGCGCGGGGTGCATATGCTGCACACTTGTCGGGGACTTCGGCAAGGCGCTCAACGAAGTAGTAGAGAAGTATGATCCGGACAGGATACTGATCGAGCCGTCAGGAGTAGGGAAACTGAGCGACGTTATCATAGCAGTCCAGGATCTCAATAACGACAATATACAGCTCAACGGTTTCACGACAGTAGTCGACGCCAAGAAAGTCAAGATGTATCTGAAGAACTTCGGCGAGTTCTACAAGAATCAGGTAGAAAACGCGAGCTCGATAATACTCAGCCACACAGCGGGAATGTCCGACGAGAAGATAGAGGAAGTTGTCAGGACGATGCGTGAGATGAATAAGACTGCGTCTATCGTAACTACTGACTGGGATCAGATCTCAGGCGCCAAGATCCTGGAAACGATGGAGAAAGAGAAGACTTTGTCGGCAGAACTCGATAAGCTCCGCGAAGAGGCATACGCTGAGCAGGCTGAGCACGAGGCGGAGCACCACCATCACCACCATCATGATGACGATGACGACCATGATGAGCATGAGCATCATTGTCATCATCACCACGACCACGACGACGATGACGATCATGATCACGATGACCATGACCACGAGGAACACGAACACCATCATCATCACCATCACCACCACGCAGATGAGGTGTTCGATCAGTTCGGAGTAGAAACTGCAAAGCGTTATACCAGGGATGATATGCTGTCGATACTTGAGAAGCTTCAGGATGAAGAAAAGTGTGGAATGGTACTTCGCTCCAAAGGCATCGTAGAAGGTGAAAACGGCGAATGGATCCACTTTGATTATGTGCCTGGAGAGCCTGAAGTCAGGACCGGGACCGCAGAAGCCACAGGGATGATCTGTGTCATCGGCACGAATCTGGACCAGGAGTATATAAAAGGACTGTTCGGGATCGAATAGGAGCAAGGCATGAAGAGAGAATTACCGGTATACCTGTTCACGGGATTCCTGGGATCAGGCAAAACGACATTTATACAGGACACGCTGGAGTCAGAGGACTTTCTGACAGAGGAAAAGACTCTGTTTCTGCTGTGCGAAGAGGGCGAAACAGAATATGATCCCGGCAAGTTCTATGATACTGACATACACTTCGAAACGATAGAGAATGAATCGGATATAACTTCGGCCAATCTGGATAAGCTTGCCGAGAAGCATGACGCCGAGGCGGTGATCGTAGAGTACAACGGCATGTGGATGCTGGATACTTTCTACGGTAATCTTCCTGAGAACTGGTATGTGAATCAGGAAATGACATTTATTGAGTCGCCGCTGTTCATGACATACAACCAGAATATGCGCCAGCTCGTTTTCGACAAGCTGAAGAGCGCTGAACTCGTTGTGTTCAACAGATTTGACCATGCGTGGGACAAACTTGAATATCACAAGATCGTAAGAGTAGCGAACCGTAAGTCGCAGATAGTATATGAATTCGGTCCGGACGACGTGGAGCCTGATATTTTCCAGGACCCGCTGCCATACGACATGGACGCGCCGATCGTAGTGATCAAAGATGACGATTACGCTGAGTTCTACCGCGACCTCAATGAGAATATGAAAAACTACGGCGGGAAGACGATGAAGATCAAAGGCCGCGCGGTGACCGGGAAGGATATACCTGAGGGAAAATTCGTGTTCGGCCGCCACGTAATGACATGCTGTGTGCAGGACATCCAGTTTGCCGGCATGGTATGTAAATATCCTTCTACTGTCAAGCGTCCGGAAAACGGACAATGGGTCAAGATCACAGGGAAGATCAAGATCGAGACAGACCCGATCTACGGAGACGGACTTCCGGGGCCGGTCGTATACTGCACCAAGGTAACAGCCGTGAATCCGGCAGATCCCGAAGTGGCACAGTTCTGATACGCCCCGGGACGGTTCTGGGTGTCGCATTATGAATTATACGTATATACTTAAATGTGCCGACGGCACACTGTACACAGGATGGACTAATGACATCGGGAAACGTCTTGCCGCTCATAACAGCGGCAGGGGTGCGAAATATACGAAGTCACGGCTTCCTGTGTCTTTATTTTATCTGGAGGAACACCTTGACAGGAGAACGGCCATGCGCCGTGAGGTGCTGATCAAAAAAATGACGAGGAGCGAGAAAATGACATTAGCTGAGACAAAGAAAAGGATATTGCTTGTAAACGCATGTGTAAGACCGGCGTCCAGGACCATGGAGCTTGCGCGTGAGCTTCTGAAGCATCTTGACGGATCGGTAGAGGAAGTGGACATCGAGAAGGAGAAGATCCTGCCGCTGACGAACGCTCAGATGGAGAAGCGCCAGGCGGCCTGCGACGCCGGGATCACAGACCTTCCGATGATGAAATATGCGTGGCAGTTCGCAGAGGCTGACGAGATAGTTGTGGCGGCGCCGTACTGGGACCTCAGCTTCCCTGCGATTCTGAAGGCATATTTTGAACAGATCACCGTATCAGGAGTGACATTCAAGAATATGGGCGACGGTTCATATAAGAAGCTCTGCAAGGCAAAGAAGCTGTACTATGTCATGACGGCCGGCGGCCCGATATATGAGCCGAATATGGGATTCGAGTACGTGAAGACTCTTGTTTTCGAATTCTACGGCATCAAAGACATTACTCTGTTCACTGCGGAGATGCTGGATGTCGACGGTATGGATGTCGCTGCCATCATGGATGCAGCAAAAACAAAAATAAACAGCTTTTTCGAATAAACAAAGCAAAATGACATGACACGCCTCCGCATTCAGCAGAGGCTTTTCTGTAGCTGAGGATGTCAGAAATGCTGCTTTATCAGACATTAGTGATTATGAGGATGCCGTTATGGCAATGACTGCTGCCAGAACAGGAGCGGATTATATAGTCACACGCAATATAAAAGATTATTCACATTCAAAAGTCAAGGCGGTCAGACCCGCGGACTTTCTTCTGATGCTTGACAATAATAAGGAGAAACAGAATTGAAGCTGCTGCATATCTCAGATCTTCATATCGGGAAAAGAATATACGGATATGATCTGGAAGATGATCAGAGACACATACTGAAAGAGATCATCAGCATCATTGATGTTGAGAAGCCTGACGCCGTACTTATCGCGGGCGACATATACGACAGGGCTGATCCTTCCGCGTCCGCGGTCAGGATATTCGATGATTTCCTGAGCATGCTCGCGAAAAGAAAAACAGAAGTATTCATTATCTACGGCAACCACGATTCGGGAAGCAGGATCGCCTATGGGCATGACGTTTTCGGCGCTGCGGGAGTACATATATCTCCTGTATACGACGGGAATATCGAGCCGGTCAGGATCATGGACGGATACGGACCTGTCGACATCTACATGCTCCCGTATCTGAGATCAGCTGACGCGGCTGAAGCTCTGGAGAAGATAAGTCCCGACAGCTCGGTCAGGAATGTCATATTGTCACACCAGTTCGTGACGTCGGCGGTACTTGGGGAGTCTGAAGAGATGAACGTAGGCGCATTGGACAATATAGACGGCTCGCTTTACGGACCATTCGATTACGCGGCGCTTGGCCATATACACATGCCTCAGACGATAAAGACAGAGTCAGGGATCGTCCGCTATTCGGGCAGTCCTCTGGCATATTCATTTTCTGAGGCTGACCATATACATAAGTCGGTCACGATGGTGGCGCTTGGAGAGAAAGGCGCCGCTGATGTCAGCACGGTCGAGCTCTCGCCGCTCCACAGGATGCGCACGATCAAAGGCCTTTTCGGCGATCTTATCAGTGACAGAGGCCTCGCGGAAGAATGTAAAAACGACTACCTGAGGATAATACTGACAGATACAGGCGGCGTCATGGACGCTATGTCCAGACTCCAGACTGCCTTTGACAATGTGATGACTCTGGAATATGAATATATGAGGCAGCAGTCAGAAGACACTGAAATAGAAGAGACTCATGCAGAAGGATCTCCTGACGAGCTGTTCGACGCGCTTTACGAGCAGCAGCACGACGGGGAAACGATGAATGATTATCAGAAAGAAGCTGCGGCAGAGATGATCCGTGAGATCTGGGAGGATGGAAATGAGACCGATTAAGCTTACAGTATCAGCATTCGGCCCATATGCCGGAAAAGAAGTCCTGGATATGGAACAGCTCGGCGAACGCGGGCTTTATCTTATAACAGGAGACACAGGCGCAGGGAAGTCCACACTGTTCGACGCGGTCATGTTCGCATTATACGGCGTTACAAGCGCGAGAAAGCGTACGGCAGGCGAGATGCGGTCCACATACGCTGAAGCCGGGACTGAGACGTACGTAGAGCTGGTTTTTGATTACGGCGGGAAAAGATATACAGTCAGGAGAAGTCCGGAGTATATGAGAGAGAAGCTCCGCGGAGAAGGATTCGTGAAAAATGCTTCAGAGGCTGACCTTACGGACAGCAGCGGCATGCATCTTACGAAGCTCACAGAAGTAAACAGCAGGCTGACAGAGATAATTGGACTTACTGCTGAACAGTTCTCCGGGATCGCCATGATCGCGCAGGGTGAGTTCCAGAAGGTGCTGCAGGCTGATACAAAAGAAAGACAGGCCATATTCAGGAAGCTGTTCAATACTGAGAATTACGAGACGTTCTCATTCAGGCTGAAGAAGGCTGCGTCAGACATGAAGCGTGAGTGCGACAGCATAAAAACAGAGATGGAGACTTACCTGAAGTCATGTGATACTGATGAAGGCGGCACGCTCTATGAGAGACTTGAAGCAGCGAAGAACGGCGGAGCGTCAGAGGTGATGATCCGGGAGCTCTTTGATGATCTGGAGAAATATGACTCAGAGGCGGCTTCTCATGCAGACAGAGCGGCGGATTCCGCAAAGGAAAGATATGACGAGCTGAACAAGGCCTGGGGTGAAGCGGACAGTCTGAGAAAAACTGCGGACAAGCTGGATGGATACAGGACAGACCTGAATACGCTTGGATCAGATAAGGAGAAGGCAGACAAGGCTCTTGCTGAAGAAAGATCACATGATAAAGACAGAGAAGATCTTCAGAACAGGATCACTCTCCTTACAAATGACCTTGATTCATATGATGACCTGGATAGAAAGAGGAAGGCGCTGAAAGAGCTTTCTGATTCATATGACATCGCGGAAGGAAAGATGAAGAAAGCAGAAGATGCTCTGGAGGACATCAGATCAGATCACGAGAAAGCAGCAGCCAGACTGAAAGAACTGGAAGATATAGAAGACAGAGTGATCAGCCTTACGGAAGCCAAAGCGAAGGCGAAAGAAAGATATGAGACCGCGAAAGGGTATTTTGATTCACTGAGAAAAGAAGCGGGGCTCAGAGATAAGGCCGAGGCCGCAGCCAGAGGATATAAAGAGGCCAGGGAAGCAGAGAAGAAAGCCGGAGATGAATATACCCGTATGAACAGGGAAATGCTCGATGACAGGGCCGGTTATCTTGCCGAAGAGGTCCTGAAAGAAGGGGAGAAGTGCCCTGTGTGCGGATCAACGGTGCATCCTGAGGTGGCGAAGAGAAAGGAAAACGCTCCGACCGGGGAAGAAGTAGAAGCAGCAAAGGACGAATGGGACAGGCTGCAGAAACAGCTTGAAGAGAAAAGCGGGACTTCCAGAGAGGCAGCGGCAGTATACAGCTCCGCGCAGGAAAAAACAAAAGAATATATCGCCAGGATGCCCGAGCTCGCTGATGCTTCCGAAGGGGCAGAAGAAGAATACAAGGAACAGTTTGATGAGACAGAAGCGGATCTCAACAGCGCGGAATCGGACAGAAAGACAAGAGACGATCTGAAGAAAGAAGCAGAGAGACTCAGCACAGATAAGGAGAAAGCTGAAAAGGAATACAGCGGCGCCAGAGAGAATGTGAAGGTCCTAGAGGCTAAGCTGAGATCGGCAGAGACCGCCTTTAATGATGAGAAGGAAAAACTGGAGTTCGGAAGCAGGTCAGAGGCTGAGGCTGAGATATCTGAGCTCAGGGAGAAACTGAAGAGTTCTCAGAAGGCGCTTGAAGAAGCAGTGAAGAAGTCAGATGATATCAAAGGCGCGCTGAGCGAGCTTTCCGGTAAGATACGTGAAGCCGAAGAACAGACTAAGGGTTTTGACCGCGGGAAATATGACGCGCTCGAGGCAGACCTTGCCGCCGCCGCGGAGGCGCTTGAAGAGTCTCAGGACGCAAAGAACAGTGCGGAATCACGTATGAAGTCGAACATGCGGGAGATTGAGGCCTACAGAGAGTGTGAGGAGAAGTGGAACGACAAGGCCGGCAGATATGAGCAGATAAAAGACCTTGCGGATACCGCGTCCGGCGAGCTCAGCGGAAAGTCAAAGCTGATGCTGGAAACGTTCGTACAGACGACATATCTTGATAAGATACTGAGGCATGCGAACAGAAGGCTTCGCAGGATGTCAGAGATGAGATATGAGCTCGTCAGGAAGAAGAGCGGATTCGGAAAAGCAAAACAGAGCGGTCTTGACCTGAACGTCATCGACCATCACAATGGAACAGAGAGAAGCGTGAATACACTGTCAGGAGGAGAATCGTTCATGGCGAGCCTTTCTCTTGCGCTCGGGCTGTCCGAAGAGATCAGAGAAGCATCAGGAGGTATCAGGCTCGATACGATGTTTGTCGACGAAGGGTTCGGGACACTTTCGGAAGACGCTCTTTCTGCCGCGGTCAAAGCGCTGATGGAGCTTTCTGAGGAGGACCGGCTGGTCGGAATAATCTCTCATGTCGATGAGCTCAAGCAGAGGATAGACAAGAAGATCGTGATCACACAGAGCAAGAAAGGCGGGAGCCACGCAAAAGTCATGCCATAGTTTCAGCCTATAACCAAGTATAAATAATTTATCATACAGAAGAACTGTAAAGCACGCGTTACGATTTTGAATAATGCGTGTTTTATGTTACAATACTATTGTTTATTCGTTGTATTTAAACAGAAGGGGACATATCAAATGCCGATCAAAGTACCAAATAATCTTCCTGCGGTAGAGACTCTGACAAGAGAGAATGTATTCGTAATGACAGATACCAGAGCCATGACGCAGGATATCAGACCGCTGCAGATACTCATTCTCAATCTGATGCCTACCAAAATAGACACTGAAACGCAGCTCACGAGACTGCTGGGCAATACGCCTCTTCAGGTGGAACTGGATCTGCTGCAGACGAGTACGCATAAGTCACATGTGACCGCTGAAGAGCATATGCTGGCGTTCTACAAGACGTTCGACGAAGTCAAGGGCAATTACTATGACGGCATGATCATTACAGGAGCTCCTATAGAACATCTTGAGTTCGAGGAAGTGGAATACTGGGACGAGCTCTGCGAGATCATGGAGTGGACCAAGACTCACGTCCATTCGACGTTCCACATCTGCTGGGGTGCGCAGGCCGGGCTGTACTATCATTACGGCATAAAAAAGCATGCGCTTCCGGAGAAACTGTCAGGTGTATTCCTGCATCATCTCGACTACAACAGAGGGATGCTGTTCAGGGGATTTGACGATGAGTTCTACGTGCCGCACTCCAGGAACACCACTGTGCTGAGAGAAGATATCGAAGCAGTGCCTGACCTGAAGATAATCGCGAGCTCTGATAAAGCGGGCGTCTTCGCGGTAAAGTCAGAGAAGTACCGTCAGATATTCATAACAGGACACTCTGAGTATGATGCGGACACACTGCAGAAAGAATACGAGCGCGATAAGAAGGCCGGTATACATCCGCATGTCCCTGACAACTATTTTCCTGACGACGACGACACCAGGCCTCCGGTCGTAAGATGGCGCTCATGCGCGAACCTGCTGTATTCCAACTGGCTGAACTATTTCGTATATCAGTCGACGCCGTACGATATCAGCAGGATCAGCGAGGAAGACCTGGAGCCGGCTGAAGAGATAAACGCCAAGTTCAAAGTGGCTAAATTCGGAGGGACTTCTCTTGCGGACGCAGAATGCATCAGGCGGGCAGCTGAGATAATCCGGAACGATGCAGCGCTTAATTATGTTGTCGTTTCAGCACCGGGCAAGCTGAATACGAGAGAAAAGAAGATAACCGACGTCCTGGTGGACGCTCATGAAAGATATGAAGTAAGCAAAGACACAAGGGCTCTTGAGCGGGCGCTGAAGAAAGTAAAAGACAGATTCGCCGGGATCGCGGAAGGTCTTGGTGTGGATATCGATCTTGACGCGGAATTCAAGACGATCAAAGGAAGATATATAGGGACCCGTAACAGAGATTACCTGATCTCCCGTGGAGAATATCTTAACGCGAAGATACTATCGGCATATCTGGGGTACGACTTCATTGACGCGTCTGATGTCATCTGTTTTGATGAGGAAGCAGAATTCGACAAGAAGGCTACAGAAGAAAAACTCAGTGCGGAGCTCAAGAAGCATGAACACGCCGTGATCCCGGGATTCTATGGGATGAACCCATACGGGATGGAAGTCACTTTCCCGCGCGGAGGTTCAGATATAAGCGGCGCTGTCGTAGCTGCGGCGTGCGGAGCGGACGTGTATGAGAACTGGACCGACGTACCGGGATTCATGATGGCGGATCCGAAGGTCGTGAAAGATCCGCTCGTAGTGCCGGTTATCTCATATGAGGAGATAAGAGAACTTTCGCTTATGGGCGCAGAGGTCGTGCACGAAGATGCGATAACGCCTGTGCGCGAAGTAGGAGTACCTGTCAACATCCGTTCCACAGCTGCGCCGGATGAGAAGGGCACCATGATAGTGAAGAACGCCGACTATTACAGCGGCATACTGGACATAAGCGGTATGGCGGGGAAGACCGGGTACGCGAGTATCGTGGTCGAGAAACCGAGGCTGAATGAGAATCTGGATCTCAGAGCCGCAGTCATGAACGTGCTTGCTGACAACGGCGTCAACGCGGTACATACTCTTGCGGGCATCGACTCGATGAACATCTTCGTCCGCCAGAGTGAGCTTGAAGGGCACGCGCGCGCGATAGCTGACGAGATCAAAAAAGAGACCGGCGCAACGTCAGTCAAAATAGAGAAGGGCCTTGCGCTGATAGCCGTTATCGGCCGTAAGATGAAGAGTACGCCGGGTATAGGTGTCCGTGTGCTCGAAGCGCTTGCGAACGCCGGAATAAATGTAAAGATGATCGACCAGGGCGCTGAGAGGATAAGCATGCTGATCGGTATCGACGAGAGTGGATATGTGGCGGCTATCCGTGCGATCTATTCGGAATTCACAACAAAATAACAGGGTGTAAAAGGCGTAGACCCACGTAATCACCCGCTGGATAAAAACAAAGACCCAAGTCTTGAAATCAAGGCATGGGTCTTTTCTTTTTATTATCAATAGTGGTTGCTGACGCAGTGGACGATCTGGTTGCCTACAGACCCTTTGAAAAGCGGATCCCGTTACCTACAGGCCATTTCCGTGCTGCCAGGCAACCGGAACGCCTTGTCAGAACTCGATTTGGTTGCCTACAGACCCTTCGAAGAGCGGATCCCGTTGCCTACAGGCCTTTTCCGTGCTGTTAGGCAACCGGACGAGCGGCTAGATCTCGTTTCCAGGGAACTGAGGAACTGTGGCAAGCCCTTTGGCGATGTCCTCGTCTGTAGGGATCTCGTCCGTCATGATCCCGTCATTGAACTTCTGGTATGCAGTCAGGTCGAAGTAGCCTGTACCTGTAAGACCGAACACGATGTTCTTGGCTTCGCCTGTCTCTTTGCACTTGAGAGCCTCGTCTATCGCGGCTCTGATAGCGTGGCTGGATTCTGGTGCAGGAAGGATGCCTTCACATCTTGCGAATTCCTCTGCAGCCTGGAATACTTCATTCTGCTCTGCTGTTCTTACCCTGATCATTCCTTCATCATAGAGCTCTGACAGGATGCTGCTCATGCCGTGATATCTGAGGCCGCCCGCGTGGTTAGGCGACGGGATGAAGCCGTTACCAAGTGTATACATCTTGGCGAGCGGTGTGACTTCACCTGTATCGCAGAAGTCGTATACATATTTACCTCTTGTAAAGCTCGGGCATGATGCAGGTTCTACTCCGAGGAAGTCATAGTCAGCCTCGCCGCGGAGCTTCTCGCCCATGAACGGAGCGATGAGTCCGCCGAAGTTGGATCCGCCGCCGCAGCAGCCGATGATAAGATCCGGTTTGATACCATATTTATCAAGAGCTGTCTTGACTTCCTGGCCTATGATGCTCTGGTGAAGCAGTACCTGATTCAGCACGCTTCCGAGAACATATCTGTATCCCTCTGTCTTGGTCGCGACCTCGACAGCTTCAGAGATGGCGCAGCCAAGGCTTCCGTTGGTACCCGGGAATTCTTCCAGGATCTTCTTTCCGATCTCTGTAGTGTCCGATGGAGACGGCGTTACTGACGCCCCGTATGTTCTCATGACTTCACGTCTGTATGCTTTCTGTTCATATGATACCTTTACCATGAATACCTTCAGGTCAAGCCCGAAGTATGCGCATGCCATGGAAAGGGCTGTGCCCCACTGGCCGGCTCCGGTCTCAGTCGTGACTCCTTTAAGTCCCTGCTGTCTGGCGTAGTAGGCCTGAGCGATAGCGGAATTCAGCTTATGGCTCCCGCTTGTATTATTACCTTCGAATTTGTAGTAGATGTGCGCCGGTGTGCCAAGCTTGTCTTCAAGGCAGTAAGCTCTTACGAGAGGCGACGGTCTGTACATCTTGTAGAAGTCTCTGATCGCTTTAGGGATATGGATCAGCCTGTCTGTGTTGTTCAGCTCCTGCTGGACGAGTTCTTTACAGAAAATAGGCTCCATTTCCTCTGCTGTCAGAGGCTGCAGTGTCCCCGGGTTCAGGAGCGGCGCCGGCTTGATCGGCATATCAGCTCTGACGTTGTAATAATTCTCAGGGATCTCTTCCTCACTCAGGTAGATCTTGTAAGGGATTGTGTTTGACATTGTTTTTTCTCCTTTCGGTTCCATCATCGGGAGCAACAAAAAAGCTCCCGTCCATTGATGCTGGGACAGGAGCGTTATTAACAGCTCTTGCGGTGCCACCCGGCTTGACATCATGAAGATGCCCGCTTATGCGTATACCACTGGATACGCCAGGAGTGCCTCAGAAGGCCAATTCAGTCTTATTCTTCCATACCGCGATCTCACCGCCTGCGGCTCTCTGTAGTGTAGTTTAAAAGACCTACTTCCACTTCGTCATCGGCTTTGTGGTTATTTTGATGTTACCATGCATGCATTGCAAGTGTCAAGAGTATAGTTATAAATTTTTTTAATAAGTTATACACTGAGCTGTTACCGCGTGTTGTGTGCTATCTTATCTGCCCATCTCCTGTAAGCATGAATTTATATGTCACCAGCTGATCGACGCCCATAGGCCCTCTCGCGTGGAGCTTCTGTGTGGAGATGCCGATCTCGGCTCCGAGGCCCATCTCTCCGCCGTCGGTGAATCTTGTGGAAGCGTTCCAGTAGACTGCTGAAGAATCGACTTCCGCCATGAATCTCTGTGCTGTCTCTTCGTTCTCTGTGACTATTGCCTCGCTGTGGTGCGTGGACCATTTATCTATATGGTCGATAGCTTCATCTACAGATGATACGACTCTGACAGCCATGATAAGGTCGTCGTACTCAGTGCCCCAGTCAGTCTCTGAAGCCTCTTTGATCATGTCAGGATCAGAGACTTTTCCGGCCAGGATATCGCGAGCATGCTCGTCGCAGCGAAGCTCGACTCCTTTTGCCGTGAGCGCGTCAGCTATGTCAGGAAGCATATTGGCAGCGTCTTCATGTATCAGAAGAGTCTCTGCCGCATTGCACACGGACGGCCTGGATGTCTTGGCGTTGACAGTGATGTCCAGAGCCATTTTGGGATCTGCGTCCTTGTCGATGTATATATGGCAGTTTCCTGCTCCTGTCTGTATGACAGGAACCTTTGACTCGTCGAGTACACGGTTTATGAGCCTGGAGCTTCCTCTCGGTATGAGGACATCGATGTAATCGGACAGGCACATGAGCTCATGCGCTGATTCGTGCGACAGGTCCTGCACCAGCTGTACGCAGTCCTCCGGAAGGCCTGCTTCAGAAAGTGCGGCTCTCATCACATCTGTAACGGCGTTATTGGATCTGAAAGCCTCGTGTCCTCCTCTGAGTATGACACAGTTGCCGGCGCGTACGCAGAGTCCCGCGCAGTCGCTGGTAACATTAGGCCTGGACTCGAATATTATGCCGATCACTCCGAGCGGTATGCTGACTTTCCTGATCCTGAGTCCGTTTGGCCTGGTATAGTCTTCCGTGACCTTTCCTACGGGATCCGGCCATGCGGCGACGTCTTTCAGAGCGTCAGACATTCCCTTTATCCTGTCAGGAGTAAGGAGGAGCCTGTCCATCATGGCTCTGGCCATGCCGTTTATTTCTGCCTCTCTGAGATCTTCTTCATTAGCCGCGATTATCTCGTCCTGATGCGCGAGGATCGCATCTGCCATCATCCCGAGAGCTTTTGTTTTTGTTTCCGGATCTGATGTCCGGAGGATCTTCGCGGCGTTTTTCGCGCGGAGCCCCATCTCTTCAATAGGAGTCATAATCAAAATCCTTTCATCTGAAGAATGTACCGATCTCTTCGCCGTCGAAGAGACGATACAGATTATTGGGATCATGTCCTGATACTATAGCGCACGGGATACCGGCCGCGCCGGCGATCTTGGCGGCAGCTATCTTGGTCACCATCCCGCCGGTCCCGAACTGACTGTTCGGCTCTCCTGCCATTTTCTCGATCTCAGGCGTGATCTCGTTGACTTCATGAACGAGTATGGCGCCCTCGGCTCCCGGCACTCTGTCGTATAATCCGTCGGTATCTGTAATGAGGATAAGTATATCCGCTCCGATGAGTTTTGCCACATAGGCGGAAAGAGTATCGTTATCGCCTATGTTGGCTCCCTCCAGCTCATCAGTCGCTACGGTGTCGTTCTCATTCACTATAGGGATGATGCCGAGAGAAAGAAGCTGCGAGAAAGTATTCATGGCGTTCGTGCGCCTTAAGTCGTCGTCGAATACGTCAGATGTGAGCAGTACCTGTGATACTGTGTGGTTATACTCTCCGAACAGCTTGTCATATATGAACATGAGCTCACACTGGCCTATAGAGGCGAGGGCCTGTCTTTTGCTGATTTCGTCAGGGCGTGAATCTCCGAGGCCGAGCTTTCCGAGCCCGACGCCGATAGCGCCGGATGTTACAAGGACGATCTCTTTCCCGGAATTCTCAAGGTCGCAGATCACGCGTGACAGCCCGGAAAGGCGTCTTAAGTCAAGCCTTCCGTTTTCATGCGTTATGGTGGAAGTGCCGACTTTGATAACGATGCGGCCGGCATTTCTGATTTCATTTCTTGTATTTATCAATTGTCTTACCCGCTTAATAAAACAGGCGGCCGGAGCGCTGTAGGCACAGTACCCGGCCGTCTGATAAAAACAACTGTTTTATCCTTTTAGTTGGTTCCGGCCGGAACGATGACTGACTGCAGCTGGTTGATAGGCATGGTCTGAAGTATGACCTTTCCAGGTCCCTTGACTACAGTGTTGAAGAGGCCTTCTCCTCCGAGCAGCATGTTCTTCACGCCGGGCACTGTCTGGATATCTATGGAACATGTGGCGTCCATCGCCGCGAGGTATCCTGTATCTACAATTATCTGCTGACCTGCTTCCAGATCATACTCTATAGCGTTTCCGTCGATCTCGATAAAGGCGATACCTTTACCTGTAAGTTTCTGCATGATGAATCCTTCGCCGCCGAACAGGCCTGCTCCGAGTTTCTTCTGGAAGAATACTGAAAGCTCTACTGTAGGCTCGCTTGCGAGGAATGCACGTTTCTGTACGATCATCGGCTTCTCGCCTACGTCAATAGCTCTGATGGAGCCGGGGAATGATGATGCGAATGCGATCTGCCCTGGGCCACCCTGTGCTGTATAATGGTTCATGAATATGGATTCGCCTGAGAACAGCCTTCCGAATGCTTTTCCGAGCCCGCCGGCGCTTGTCTCCATCTTCATGTTAGGAGTCATCCAACTCATTCCGCCGCCTTCAGTAACGATTTTTTCTCCTGCTGCGAGGTCGCAGATGACTGCAGGCAGCGGTTCTCCGATTACTTTATAATCCATGGTTTCCCTTTCTGTCATTAGACATCAAAAGCAATTATTTTTATTGACTTTATCGTATATTATTTCATTTATAATGTCAATATTCGGGCTCAAAAGAGAACCTGTAAAAACAGTGTTCAAAAAATGTGCTGATATAAGTCTTCGGAACGGATTCGTGATATACTTCTTTATGGAGATAAAGCATGGGGATACTGTGCATTCGGAGGACATATATGAGTGAGTTTTTTGATCCGGGTTTTGATCCGGCAGAGAGCATGGAAAAGGCTGCGGCATGGATAAGAGAGTTTTTTGATGAGAATGGAAAGGGCTGCAATGCGGTAATTGCGATAAGCGGAGGGAAAGACAGCTCTGTCACGGCCGCGCTTTGTGTCAGGGCGCTTGGTAAGGACCGGGTGGTCGGAGTGATGATGCCGAACGGAATCCAGCGGGACATAGGACTTGCCGAAAAGCTCATAACGCTTCTGGGGATAAGATCATATACGATAGATATCAAAGGGAGCTATGACGCGGTAATGGCCGAGCTGTCGTCAAAGCTTCCGTGTGAGATATCAGAACAGACAAGGATAAATCTTGCGCCGAGGCTCAGGATGTCGACTGTCTACGCGGTCTCGCAGTCATTGAACGGAAGAGTCGCGAACACATGCAACCTTTCCGAGGACTGGGTAGGGTATTCTACCAGATATGGAGATACCGCGGGCGACTTCTCGCCGCTTTCCAGATTCACGGTTCAGGAAGTCAAGGCGATAGGAGTAGAGCTCGGACTTCCCGATGAGCTGGTATACAAGGTACCGGACGACGGATTATCCGGTATGAGCGACGAAGATAAGCTCGGTTTCACATACGACACGCTGGACAGGTATATCAGAACGGGGATCATAGACGACCCGGAGATAAAACAGAAAATAGACAGGCTTCACCGCATTAATCTGTTCAAGCTGAAAATGATGCCGGCATATGAGCATGATGGGCCGGTGAAAGCGTGGTAAATGCCTGTTTTTTCTCATTTACTTAGCCGCGGGGTATTGAAAATCACAGACGCGGTGTGATATTATTTTTAGTGTACATTTGGAGAAGTGTACCTGTTCCGCAATTATATGTTTTGACTTTATCTTATACTTTTGGAAGAGGCGTTTTTCCGATGTGAAAACTGGTTTATATGGAGGTAGAGAAAGATGAAAAGTTTAAGCAAGAAGTTAGTAGTTGTTCTGCTTGCTGTAGTGATGGTATTCACTTTTGCTGCTTGCGGAAATAAGGGCGGCGGATCTTCAGAAGAAGGCGGATCTGATGTACCTGTACTGAAGATCGGATCAACCGGTCCTCTGACAGGTCCTGCTTCAATTTATGGAACAGCCGTTGAGAAGGGTGCCAAGATCGCTGTTGAAGAGATCAACGCACAGGAGAAGGACTTCCAGATCGAATTTAAGATGGAAGACGATGAGGCTGACGGAGAGAAGAGTGTAAACGCATACAACAGCCTTAAGGACTGGGGTCTCCAGATGATCATGGGTTCTGTAACGACAGGCTCCTGCATCACAGTATCAGCTGAAGCTAATTCAGACAGAGTATTCCTGATGACACCATCCGCTTCTTCAGCAGACGTTACAGCAGGGAAAGACAATGCTTTCCAGATCTGCTTCACAGACCCTAACCAGGGAGTCAAGGCTGCAGACAATATCGCTAAAGACTTCAGCGACAAGAAAGTAGGTGTTATCTACAATAACTCAGATGCTTATTCAACAGGTATCTATAACGCATTCAAGAAGGAAATGGAAAAGAAGGGCATGGAGATCGTTGCCGCTGAGACATATCCTGATGATACGAATGCGGACTTCAGCGCTCAGCTGACAAAGTGCAAGGAAGCAGGCGCAGACCTGATCCTGCTCCCGATCTACTACACACCGGCATCAGTTATTCTGAAGCAGGCCAAGGACATGAACTATGACACTACATTCTTCGGAGTAGATGGTATGGACGGTATCCTCGACATGGAAGGATTCGATACAGCTCTCGCTGAGGGCGTATATCTCCAGACACCTATCAACCCATGGTCTGAAGATGAGGACGTCAAGAGCTTCGTAGAGAAGTATCAGGAAAAGTACAATGAAGTTCCTAACCAGTTCGCTGCTGACGGATATGACGGTATCTACGTACTGTACAACGCATTCAAGGAAGCCGGACTTACAGCTGATATGGATGCTGCTGACATCTGCGAGAAGATGATCGAGAAGGTCACAGGTGGATTCACATATGACGGACTTACAGGTAAGGGAATGACCTGGAATGAAAAGGGCGAAGTCAATAAAGAGCCTGCAGTCTGCATCATCAAGGACGCCAAGTACGAAGACGTTAAATAGTAACAGGCCGGATCTGAATTTGCAGTAATAAATAATTGAGGAGGCGCCGCTGTGTACAGCGGCGTCTCACTATGGTTTGAGAGTTAGTTATGGTTTTTTTATCTAATCTGGTAAACGGGCTTTCCCTGGGAAGCGTATATGCGATCATAGCTCTCGGCTATACAATGGTATACGGTATAGCCAGGATGCTTAACTTCGCCCACGGAGATGTCATCATGGTAGGAGCATATATTTCATTCTGCGCCACCGCTTATCTGCATCTCCCCCCTGTTGCAGGACTGCTTATCGCGATATGCGTATGCACATGCATGGGTATAATGATCGAAGGACTTGCTTACAGGCCTCTTAGAGGGACAGGCTCTCTGGCGGTATTGATCACCGCTATAGGAGTTTCATATTTCCTTCAGAACAGCGCGCTGCTGATCTGGGGAAGCGCTCCTAAAGTATTCACATCCGTGGTAAAAGGTGCACACGGACTCAAGCTGTTCAACGGACAGCTCACGATTACGGCAGAGACGATCGTGACTCTGCTTACATGTATTGTCATAATGATATGCCTGACGCTTTTCATTTCGCGTTCCAAAATGGGGAAGGCGATGCGTGCTGTCTCTGAGGACAATGACGCGGCAAGGCTGATGGGTATCAATGTCAATCAGACTATATCCATGACTTTCGCGATAGGGTCGTCGCTGGCGGCTATAGCGGGAGTTCTGCTTTGTTCATCGTATCCTGCTCTGATGCCTACTACAGGTGCGATGCCTGGTATCAAGGCATTCACAGCCGCGGTATTCGGAGGCATCGGTTCAGTGCCGGGCGCCATGCTCGGAGGGATCCTGCTTGGGGTCATCGAGATAATGGGAAGAGCGTACGTCTCATCAGAGCTCTCTGATGCCATCGTTTTCGGTGTGCTCATTATCGTACTTCTTGTGAAACCGTCAGGACTCCTTGGCAGGATACAGCCTGAGAAAGTGTAGGTGAGAGATATGGCAAAGAAATTCATGGGAAATAAACTCTCGCCGTACACAAAGAACTCGGCAATCTCATACGGCATAGTTATAGCAGGCTTCATCGCGGCTACGCTGATGAATCAGACGGGGATGCTGTCTAGCTCGCTTCAGGGGCAGCTCGTTCCTATCTGTGCGTATATAGTTATGGCCGTATCGCTCAACCTGGTCGTAGGTATCTCAGGAGAGCTTTCCATCGGACACGCTGGATTCATGTCAGTCGGAGCTTTCTCGGGGATACTGTGCGCTGATCTTCTGGAAGGAGTCGTCGACGCAGACCCGGTAAGGCTTACGCTGGGTATCATTACAGGCGGAATAGTCGCCGGAGTGGCGGGATTGATAATAGGTATCCCGGTATTGAGGCTCCGCGGAGATTATCTTGCGATAGTAACGCTTGCATTTGGCGAGATCATAAAGAACCTGATGAATGTTATATATGTAGCTAAAGATTCCAAGGGCATCCATGTTTCAACAAACGGAGCCATGGAGCTTGAGGAGGATGCGAGAGTAATGCTGAACGGGCCGATGGGCGCCGTAGGCGTACAGCGTATATCAACGTTCCTGTCAGGGGTGATACTTGTGTTATTCACACTGTTTGTTGTTCAGAACATAATGAACTCCAGACAGGGAAGAGCAATCATGGCGTGCAGGGACAACCGTATCGCCGCTGAGTCCATAGGACTCAATGTGATGCACTACAAGCTGATGGCGTTCACCGTTTCGGCAGTGCTTGCAGGAATGGGCGGAGCGCTGTTCGGCCTGAATTATTCATCGCTTCTTCCAATCAAATTCAATTTCAATACGTCAGTTCTGATCCTCGTATTCGTGGTACTCGGAGGTATCGGAAATATCTGGGGATCTGTAATATCAGCCGCGGTACTCACAGTGCTTCCGGAAGTGCTGAGAGCCTTCTCGGACTACAGGATGCTGGTGTATGCTATAGTTCTGATCCTTGTTATGATCGGAACATATAATCCGACTCTGAAGACATACAAGGAGGCTTTGATCAACAAGATCAAGGGAGCTGTCGGAAAGAAACCTGCTGCGGAAGGAGGTGCGTCAGAATGAAACCTGATGAGAAGATCATAGAAGATGAAGTGATTTTTGACGCCCGTGAGCAGTATGATGCATCCATGCCTACTGTCGACACCGTCGTTATCCCTGACAGGGATAAGCCGAGGATCCCGGTCCTTGAGATGAAGGGTCTGGGTATCGATTTCGGCGAGCTTACAGCGCTGGACGATTTCAGTCTTACAGTAGGTCCGACAGAGATAGCCGGTATCATCGGGCCGAATGGAGCAGGAAAGACGACTTTGTTCAACCTGCTCACAAAAGTATATCAGCCAACAAGAGGATCGTTTATGTTCGATGGTAAGGATACTTCGGGCATGAACACTGTTCAGATAAGCAGGATGGGGATAGCGAGAACATTCCAGAACATAAGGCTTTTTGATAAGCTTACTGTAGGGGAAAATGTTATCGTTGCAATGCAGGATGGCGTTGACTACGGCCTTTTCAGCGGTATATTCCACGGCTTCAAATACAGGAAACAGGAGAAGTTTGCCAGAGAATACGCACTGAAGCTCCTTTCGATATTCGATATGGAGGACATGATCGATGAAGAAGCAGGGGCACTCCCGTACGGCGCGCAGAGAAGAGTCGAGATCGTGCGTGCTCTCGCGACCGGGCCGAAAGTATTGCTTCTGGATGAGCCGGCTGCAGGGATGAACCCGAGCGAGACTACAGAACTCATGAACAATATCAGGAAGATCAGAGATATGTTTGGTATCGCTATCGTTCTTATAGAGCACGATATGAGTCTCGTTATGAATGTGTGCGAGGACATAGCAGTACTGAACTTCGGTCGTATCATCGCGAAAGGCAAGCCTGAGGAGATACAGAAAGATCCTGCGGTGATCGAGGCATATCTGGGCAAGCAGAAGGAGAACAAGTAATGGCGAAACTTCTGAAAGTAAACGATATTAATGTATATTATGGAGCGATCCATGCGATCAAGGGCATATCGCTTGATGTAGATGAGGGTGAGATCGTTACCCTGATCGGAGCCAACGGCGCAGGTAAATCTACTACGCTGAAGACTATCTCAGGGATAATGAGGACCAAGACCGGGAATATAGAGTTCGACGGAAAGGATATATCCAGGACGCCTGCTCATAAGGTGGTCGAGATGGGCCTGTCACAGGTGCCTGAGGGACGCCGCATATTCATGCAGATGACCGTTAAGGAAAACCTTGAGATGGGTGCTTTCACTGCTCCTAAAGATACTATCGAAGACAGTCTGGAAAACGTATACTCACATTTTCCGCGTCTGAAGGAAAGATACAAGCAGGTCGCAGGTACGCTTTCCGGAGGAGAGTTGCAGATGCTTGCCATGGGAAGGGCTCTCATGAGTCAGCCGAAGCTGATGATGCTTGATGAGCCGTCGATGGGACTTGCGCCGGTGCTTGTAGAGCAGATATTCGAGATCATCCACAACCTGCACGAGGCGGGAACGACTATCCTGCTGGTAGAACAGAACGCGAGAATGGCGCTGTCAATCGCAGACAGAGCCTACGTTCTCGAGACAGGTAAAGTAACTCTGTCAGGCAGCGCGAAAGAACTCATGAACAACGACAGCGTAAGGAAAGCATATTTAGGAGAGTAAAAATGGCACTTCACATCGCAATAGACAATAAGGCTCCTGTAGCAAAGACTGTCCTGATGCCGGGTGATCCGCTCAGGGCAAAATACATAGCAGAACACTATCTGGAAAACGCTGAGATGTACAGCTCTATCAGGAATATGTACGGATTTACAGGTACGTATAAAGGCAAGCTGATCTCAGTGCAGGGAAGTGGTATGGGAATGCCGTCCATGGGCATCTATTCCTGGGAACTGTATAACGATTTTGACGTCGACAACATTATCAGGATCGGGACCGCAGGATCATTCAGTGAAAACATCAAGATAGGGGATGTAGTCGTAGGTCTTGCGGCGTCGACAGATTCCAACTATCAGCATGTATACCAGCTTCCGGGACAGCTTTCACCTTCATGCAGCTACGATATACTTGTCAGGATGCAGGAAGCAAGCAGGGAGACCGGAATTGGATTTACTGCCGGAAACATCATTTCCGGGGACCTTTTCTATGAGCTCGGCGATGAATGGTGGCGCAAGTGGGCAAGCGTGAACGTACTTGCTGTTGAGATGGAAGCGGCCGCGCTGTACATGAACGCCGCGTATATGAAGAAAAATGCTCTTGCTGTTCTTACGATAACAGATCACTTCGTTACCGGTGAGAGGGCTTCAAATGAAGACCGCGAACACGGTGAGAACGACATGATGGAGCTGGCGCTTGAGACAGCGATCAAACTCTAGCATACAGATAAACAATAACAGAAATAAAAAAGCCACGGGAGACACTTCCGTGGCTTTTCGCTCTTTCGTGTGCATTTAGCTTATGCACGGTGTGGGGACGGGTGAGCTTACTTTGCTGCTTTCGCAGCCGCGAGTTTCTTTGTTACCTGTGATACCTTATGGCTGGCAGCCTGCTTGGAGATAGTATGATGAGCAGCAGCTCTCATGAGCTTCTTTTCAGCTGTTCCTCTTAACTCCTCAGCCTTCTCGATGTCGTCAGAAGCCAATGCTCTGTCAAATGACTTCAGGATGTTCTTGAGTTCATCCTTTACACGTCTGTTGATAGCTGTCTTCTTCTCAGTAACTCTTACTCTTTTCTTTGCGGATTTGATATTTGCCATGTTTTTCACCCCACATTCTTATCAAAATAAGCAAACTTAGCTAAATTCGCAAGTAGTAGTATACAACACACAAACTGTGTTTGCAAGGAATTTATTTACTGCTGTCAATCTTGCTCTGGTACTGCCTGCTTCTCTTTTCCTGCTTACGCAGTTTTTCTTTCTCAGCACGTTTAGCGGCGCGCGCGGCGACTGCAGCTTTGTGCGCTTCACGTTTACGTCTTTTCTCCTGTACCCGTTCTGAGGGTACGACAAGTCCTGACGCCTCAAGAGCATAGCACCACTTTTCGAAAAGCGGACGTATCCGGTTCTTCAGTGGATCCGGCAGTTCGCTTTTCTTAGGAACATGCCCAAGCTCATCGGCGAGTGCGCGTATCTGTAAGATAGCTTCCTCTTTAGTCAGGCCTTTCTGATCAGATGGTTTTCCGGCTTCCATAAATTATACCTCTGTTTCAGAATACCTACAGATCTGACAGGCCGGTCCGTCGACTACCGGCTGCCTGATCACATTAACTTATACAAGCATTTTATCACAATATTTCAAAACAGTTCAATAATATGATAAAATGTATCAGTAATATATATGTAAAAACACAGAAACGACAGGATAATAATGGACGATAACGAATATCAGAAGTACATACGAAATTTCAGTATAATAGCTCACATAGACCACGGTAAATCCACGCTGGCCGACCGCCTTATAGAAAACACCGGACTCGTTGCCCACAGAGACATGAAGGAGCAGTTCCTGGACAATATGGATCTGGAGCGCGAACGAGGCATAACGATCAAGCTGCAGACCACAAGGCTGGTATATAAAGCGAAGGACGGGAATGAGTATATTTTCAATCTGATCGATACGCCGGGTCATGTCGACTTCAACTATGAAGTCTCAAGAAGTCTTGCTGCCTGTGAAGGCGCGATACTCGTAGTGGATGCGACGCAGGGGGTGGAAGCCCAGACGATGGGCAATGTTTATCTTGCGCTTGATGAAGATCTGGAGATACTTCCGTGTCTGAACAAGATGGATCTTGCCAGCGCGAGACCTGATGAGACGAAGCAGGAGATCGAGGAAATGATAGGGCTCGACGCTGAAGATGCGCCGATGATCTCCGCTAAAGAAGGCACAGGCATCACAGAGCTTCTTGAAGCTGTGGTAGATACTATCCCGGCTCCGTCCGGAGATACGGACAAGCCTCTCAAGGCACTGATATTCGATTCCAAGTATGACAATTACAAAGGAGTTGTGATATTCGTCAGGGTCTTTGACGGCAGGATCCAGGTCGGAGACACTATGAAGCTCATGGCGTCGGGCAAATCGTATGAGGTGACAGAGGTCGGAGTCATGGCTCCGGGGCACGTACCGGCGAAATACCTGAGAGCGGGCGACGTAGGATATATATGCGCCGCGATCAAAAAGGTCGCTGACGCAAGAGTGGGCGATACTGTGACGAACGCAGATCATCCGACGGCAGAACCGCTTCCGGGATATAAGAAGGTACAGTCTATGGTCTACTGCGGGATCTA
>JAFWJS010000038.1 GCA_017511535.1 Eubacterium sp.
AGGATAATACTCGCGGGACTTCTGTTCGGATCACCGTTCTCCATGCTTTACTCCCTTGCCGGTGGGATACTGAGTCTCGCCGTGATGTGGGGGCTTAAGAAGACAGGCCTTTTCTCTGTGATAGGAGTCAGCATGGCAGGAGGCGTGTTCCATAATCTGGGACAGCTGATGGTCGCTGCTCTGGCAGTGTCCAACATAAGGATGTTCCTGTATTTTCCGGTGCTGGTCTTCACCGGGATCGCTACAGGTATAGGCACTGGGATCATCGCTTACGCGGTGCTCAGAAAGATGCCGGAAACACGCATTTCAGGCACATCTTCCTTGACATAGGAAGGCTTGAAGAGCATAATATATATTAAGAAAAATAAATATTTCAAGTGGCTTATGTAAGATCTTGTTCAGGGAGTCGACGGCCCCGGATGAACTTACACAGGCTGAATAGGGAAACAGGTGTGAATCCTGTACAGACGAGCTACTGTATTTCGGACAGCTCTCATCATTGAAAGCTACGCCATTGTGCCTGAGCGGCATGAGAAGGCAGATGAGAGTGCTGAGCCATAAGTCAGGAGACCTGCTTGAGATATCGAATAGCTAATTTCTCTACTCGTTTTAGGGAAGGTCTTTTTTGATGGCTCAGTGCTGCCGGTACATGTGCGGAGAAGACGTGCGCGGGATTCGGTGATAAGTAAGGCAGAGAGCTGTATACAGAGAGCATTTTCAGGACGCAGTAGAATCATACTGCGTCTTTTTTGTTGACTGGTGACGTATGGACCATATAGATCAGGGGAAAATCTTTCTTATTCTGGCACACTGCATGCTTGCAGTGGTAATTGCAGTATGCGCATGCGCCGGCATCACTAGAAGCTCTGCCGCTCTTGAGAGTTCGCTTAAGGAAGTGACTACGCTGGCGGAGAAGAGTCAGCCGGAAGGACAGCCGGAAGAACCAGCGGCTGCCGCAGAGAGTGAGAAAGCCGGATCAAAGAAAGTAAAGAGCAAGGCGAAAGGCCTGAAAGACGGAGAATATACAGGGACCGGTCAGGGCTACGGAGGTCCTGTGACGATGAAGCTCACCGTGAAGAACGGAACGATCGATTCACTTGAGGTCGCGGACGCTTCCGGAGAGACGCCGGCATATTTCAATATGGCGAAAGCGATAATACCTGACATCATTTCCTCCGGATCTGCGAACGTAGATGGAGTGTCGGGAGCGACTTACAGCTCCAACGGCATCAAAGCTGCTGCTGCAGAAGCTCTGAAGAAGGCAGGCGGCGACGGCTCGGTGAGCCTGAAAAAGGCTGCTCCTAAAGTAAAAGGCAAGAACGGTAAAGACTCGAAGAAGAAGAAATACAGCAAGCCTGCCGGCGGCTGGAAAGACGGAAGATATACAGGAAGCGCCAGAGGATTCGGCGGCGCTGTCAACGTAACGGTAACGATAAAGGACGGAAAGATAACATCCATAAGTACGTCCGGGAAGAATGAGACAGCGTCATACTGGAGCCGCGCTCAGGCTGTGAAGGGAAAGATCATCAAGGCTCAGAACCCGAGAGTGGACGCGGTGTCAGGAGCCACATACAGCTCCAACGGCATAATCAACGCTGTCATTGGAGCGCTTTCCAAAGCGGGAAAGAAAGGGCCGAAAGATCAGGTGATAACGACATCCAGGGAAGAATATACAGTTACCGCCGGTAGTTCGGTATCGCTTGGGGCAAAGGCTAAGACTTCACTCAGGTACAGATCGTCCAGGCCTTCTGTCGTGAAGGTCAGCGGAAAAGGCAGAGTGACAGCTGTCGCAGGTGGAAGAGCGGTCATAACGATAACTGCTCAGAAGTCGTCGAAATATAAGAAGTCGTCCAAGAAAGTTACCGTTACTGTGCAGAAGAGAGAGCAGAAGATCACAGTCAGCGGTCATAGGGCCGGTTCGACGGTCGAGCTGGAGGAAGCTGATATAGGGACAACTGTATCACTTGCCGGAAGTTCAGAAAGCGGAAGGGCACTTTCATATCTGTCCGACGCTCCGGAGACAGCGGTCGTGGATAATAACGGTACTGTGACGATAACAGGAACGGGAAGAGCCAGGATAACGATAAGCGCTCCTTCTACGAAAGTGTATGAGAAAGCTTCATGCGTGATATTCATCAAGGTGAAGAGCGCTGACGGGTCCGACGAAACGGATAAGATAAGCGGCATATTCAACGGCCGGGGTCAGGGCTACGGCGGCGACGTCACTGCGGCGGTGACCATAGAGGACAGCCTGATCAAAGCCATCAGCGTGGAAGGTAAGAACGAGACCGACAAGTACTGGTTCAAAGCTAAAAAGATCACTTCAAATATGATCAAAAAGCAGACGTGGGATGTGGACGCTGTATCAGGCGCGACCCTGAGTTCCAACGGTATAAGAGACGCCGTGAAACAGGCGCTTCAGGAAGCGGGGCTGATATCATGAGAGCGTTCTGGATAAAAGCGATAAACATAGCGGTGATAGCGCTCCTGCTGTTCATGTATCAGACATGGTCACGGTCATATTCACATATGAGCAAAGTCATAGACGATCTTAAAGCGCAGCTTGAAGAGCAGAAGCAGGCTTCTGCCGGCAGATATAAGGACGGCACCTACGAAGGTACCGGTAAAGGCTACAAGAGCGACATCAAGGTCAGAGTCACTGTCGCAGGCGGCAGTATAACCGACGTAGAGATAGTGGATGCCGGAGACGATCCGGCGTATCTGGAGCTTGCTTCCGGCATAACCGGTGATGTAGTTGAGAAACAGGGGACAGAGGATGTCGATACGGCGTCGGGAGCCACATATTCGTCCAGAGGGATACTGGAGGGCGTTGATAACGCTCTGAAAGGAGCTTCGGACTAATGGACAGAGTAAGGGCCAGAAAAAGAACTGAATTACTCAGGAACATCATACAGATAATTTTCTTCTTCATTTTTCCGTCGGCGTTCTCGAGCGCGTTTGCGGCAGTGAAGGAAACGGCGGCAGCTCTGTCACAGGGGGCTCCGCTGTCACTCGGACCGTTTGCCAGGATCTGCCTCTTCCTTTTGGCATTTACGGTCATCGCAGGAAGATTTTTCTGCGGTTATGCATGCGCGTTCGGAACGCTGGGTGACGGAGTATACATGCTGTCCAGGTCCATCCAGAAGAAGACAGGAAAGAAGTTTCCGAAGATACCTGTGAAGGCGGTGAAGTATCTGCAGCTCGTGAAGTACGTCGTTCTTGGAGGCATATTCGTTCTGTGCTTCATAGGAGAGCAGGAAACGGTGAACCGGAACAGTCCGTGGACTCTGTTTTCGTTACTGATATCGCTGAAAGCGCCGTCGTCAGACATGATCGCTGCAGGCATTCTGCTTCTGCTTACGGTCGTCGGTATGGCGCTGCAGTCGAGGTTCTTCTGTCAGTTCCTCTGTCCGATGGGCGCGCTCTTCAGCCTGATGCCGGTGCTTCCTTCAGGACAGCTCGTACGCGACAGCGAGAACTGTATACACGGATGTTCGATATGTGAAAGAGCCTGCCCGGCAGCGCTGAAGCTTGGAGATGATGATCTGAGAGAAGGCGAATGCATCAGGTGCAACAAATGTCTGCATGCGTGCCCGCGCGGAAACATAAAATTGAAGCTTTCAGCATTCAGTCCGGACAGCCCGGCCTGGGTGGTCATACAGGCGGCGGTCCTGCTGCTGGTGCTGAAGTTCGTGATATAGACGCCGGAGAAACAACAGTTGATGAAATATATGAAAGCCAGAAAAACAATATTACTCACAGTTATTCTTATGTCTTTTGCCATTATCCTCGCGGGATGCGGCGGAAGTCCTGCGCCGGCAGAGGAGGACAGTGAACAGGAGCCTAAGTCAGTAGAGTTGTTCGCGATGGACACATACATGACTCTTACAGCTTACGGTGACAATGCAGATAAGGCGCTGTCGGAGTCGGAGAAAGAGATAAAAAGGATCGACGCCATGCTGTCTACAGGAAGCAGTGACAGCGAGATCTCAAAGCTGAACAAGAAAAAGGAGCTGGAAGTCTCTGAAGAGACATTCAGTCTCATCAAAAGGGCAAAAGAGATCGGAGAAGACACAGGCAGAGTCTTTGATATATCTGTGTACCCGGTCATGCAGGCGTGGGGATTCACAGACAAAAACTACAGAGTGCCGGAGAAAGACGAACTTGAAGGCCTGCTGAAGAGAGTCGACGTCTCAAAGGTGGTACTGGATGAAAAGAAGCATACGGTAAGCCTTGATGACGGCATGGCGATAGATCTCGGAGGTATAGCTAAGGGATACACTTCCGACCGGATCATAGAGATCATGAAGGAGAACGGCGTCGAGCATGCTCTCATAAACCTGGGCGGTAACGTCAAGACTTTCGGAAAGAAGCCTGACGGATCCGACTGGAGGATAGCGATAATCGATCCGGAAGACCAGGAGAATTACATAGGAGGTGTTGAGGTATCTGACAAGGCCGTGATAACTTCCGGAGGATACCAGAGATTCTTTGAAAAAGACGGCGAGAGATATTTCCATATAATCGACCTGTCGGACGGCTTCCCCGCGAGGAACGGGCTCACGTCGGTGACGATCGTTTCTGAAGACGGGACGCTTGCGGACGCTTTGTCAACGACGCTTTTCATAATGGGCCCTGAAAAGGCGGCAAAGTACTGGAGTGAGAACGCGGATAAGTTCGACGCCGTGCTGGTGAAGGACGACGGCACAGTAATGATAACAGAAGGACTGGAAGACGCATATTTCTCAGACGGAGAACATGAAGTGATCCGTAAATAAAAACTGTTCACAATAAAGTGAAAATAAATGTAAGTTATAGTCTGAATCATTTTTAATTGAAAAGGAGATGTATCTAGGTATGAAAATGAAAAGACTGATCGTTCTGCTTATGACAGCGACTATGATCCTTTCGGGTCTTGCGGTCACAACATTCGCAGAAGACGCACCTGCAGCTCAGGGCAAGACAGTTATCGCGGGCACAGTGATCCCGTTCGGACTGTATGAACCGACAGAGACTGAACTCTATGACAGCGGCAGAGTAAAAGTTCTCTGCAACAGAGTGCATGTTGCGCATACTGTAACAGCTGAGATCACATTCACAAGCACCAACTACACTGAGGCTAAGATCGGCGAGGCAACATATGCGCCGTATCTTGACGAAGCGGCAGGAACAGTTACGTTCATGCTTCCTGTAGAGATCAACGAGCCTCTCAAGTTCTCAGCGCACACTACTTCAATGGGCGGCAAGGACATCGATTATGAAGTCACAGTCAAGCTGGACAAAGACAATCTCAAGCCGGCCGCAAGAGGCGCGCTTCAGGATGGATTCTACACGACGACCATCAACACAAACAAAGCCGCTTACGGATGGAAGCTCGATAAGAACAATAATCTTCAGGAAGGCTTCTCATATCCTTCCAAGGACTATGATTTCCCTGTAACTGTAGAGGTCAAGGATGGAAAGATCGCTGACGTCGCATACACGATCGATACATACGAGATCATCGCTAACTCAGGATCAGACATCAACTATCTGATGTGGGCTATGGACGGACACAATGTCACAGATGACTGCTACGAGTCCAAGACACTGGACGGATCAGAGACATATCACATCGATCCGGCGCCGGCTAAGAACGGCAAGGGAATGGCAGAGCAGTTCATAGGAAAGACTGATATCGCAGGTATCGATACTGTTTCCGCTGCAACACTTACTTCAAGAGCTATCATCAACGCAGTAGATCAGAACCTTACAAAGGCAGAAAGAGGGCAGAAGGACGATCCTGCTCCTGAGCTTCCGCAGCCTGACACGACGCCTGACGTAGTACCGGCAGACGGATACTACTATGCAAAGGGTGACTGCATCGGAGCTGACCTCGACGATGAGAAAGACATACTGCTCCATGTAGCAGACGGCAAGATCACTATCGATGCTCTTTACATCCAGCAGAGAAAGAAGACATATCCTCATATCTTCTTCGGAAGCGAGGCTGATGCTCTTGCTGCAGGAGAATCCGGATGGCTCAATCCTGAAGAATATGATTATGGCTACAAGTATCTTGGAACCAAATATTCAAATATAACGATCAAATCACTCGATAAGCCGCAGCTGTTCGTTATGCTTGCAAGCTCAAGCAACGCGTGGTTCAACCGTCCTATCACTATTTCTTCAGCGTCGCTCAGACCCGCTACAGAAGCAAGTGCGGGACTCAGCACAGCTGAGGAAGAGCTCGAGGCTGTACTCGTTAAGGAAGGTGCGACTCCGGAAGAGATCGCAGCCGCCAAGACAAAGGTAAGTGAAGCTGCTGACGCAGTTGCAAACGCTGCCGCTGCGAAAGCTTCAACATATACAAAGGGTTCTGTTGATGCAGTAGCAGCAGCTGCTGCCGCATACAAAGAAGCAGTTGCCAAGGAAGACGCTGCGGCTGCAGACATCAAGGCAGCCAAGGCTGCTCTTGACGAAGCTGTTGCAGGCCTCACAGCCAAGCAGGCTCAGAAACTTTCGGTCAAGGCTGTAAAGAAGACTCTGAAGGCCAAGGCTCTGAAGAAGAAGGCTGCTTCATACAAGGCTGTAAAGGTCAGCGGAAACAAGGGCAAGGTATCATACACAGCCAAGGCATCAGGCAAGTCCAAGAAGGTCCTGAAGTTCAAGGCCGGCAAGATCACAGTCAAGAAGGGAACCAAGAAGGGCACATATAAGATGACAGTTACAGTCAAGGCTGCAGCTAACGACAACTTCAAGGCTGCTTCCAAGAAGGTAACAGTTTCAGTAAAAGTCAAATAACATAGACAGATCAATTTAATAAATCAGATCCGGTGCGTGGTGTGGATCGGGAGGCATATCATATGCCTCCCGCCCGCACCGCATAATAAGGGAAACAGGTGAGAATCCTGTACAGACGGGCTACTGTATTTCGGGGAGCCTTTACAGATAAAGCCATTGTGACAAAGTCATGAGAAGGCGTGTAAAGGCGGTGATCCATAAGTCAGGATACCTTGCCGGGTCCAAAAGTGAATTCCGCTGCTCGTTTCCGGTGGATAATGATTTGAAGTATCAGGGAAACGCAGGCGGAACAGCCGGATGCGTTTTCTTTTTTTGCATCAGAAAGCGCATAGAGGCAGACCGCAGTTTACAGAACCGGCATAAAGTGCCGTATGCCTGTCCTGACATAACTGCTGTTTACATAAAAAGGGGAATTAGGGCATCACTCGTATTGAAAGCCAAAGGATTCAAGGAGGAAGGAACAAATATGAAGAAGATGATCAGAAGATTGTCTGTACTGTTTATGATGTTTGTTATGGTGCTCGGAACGATCGCTCCTGCAGTATCATACGGAGCAGAAAAAGCAGATGACTATGTTTACGGCACTGTGAACATGGATTACGCAGATTTCTATTATGGCGAACTTGAGGGGATCGAGCCATCGACTGCTACCAAGATCAACGCCAAAGCTAAGGACCCTGTCACTCAGGCAGGCTACAGAAAAGAAGGGTTCTATGACGCAGCAACACTTGCCACGCCAAGAGGATTCATCTATGAGAAAAAGTGGAAGACCGGATATCCGGGGACGTTCAATGAGCCTATCATTGACGAATACGACAACATCGTAGGCGGAAGGATCCTCGGTGTCGAAGCAGTGAACGTAGCAGTGAACAAAAAGGTATATAAAGCTGCGATGGCCGCGCCGAAATCTGTTATCGGAAAGAAAGCATCAGCTATAAAGCTGAATGAAGACCAGAGCAAAGTGCCTCTTAGCTACAAAGTGCTTAACGCTGACGGCGTATACTCCAAATACGTCAATCTCACAGACCCTGTAGAAACAGACCTCGACGGATACCTTACCACAGAATTCATGGGAGATGATATCTGGTGGGAAGGCAAAGCAATGAAGCACACCAAGGAGCAAACACTGCTCGGCGGAATCATAGAATACAAGAAAGACCCGCTCGACGCAAATGAGAAGCCGGTAGTCCTCGGACTCAAGCACGATGAGAACATGTACTCTGATACATGGATCGGCTGGGGAATGGGACCTGGAAACGTAGGTATCTATGGCGGAAACGAGACCGGATGGCAGAGATTTTCGGGCATCTCCGGAAAGTATCTGACTAAGATGTCTTACATCCTCATGGAAGAGGACGGGTCAGTTCATTATTATAACGCATCATACAACGCTGCCGCTGATACGGATGGCGCGCAGATGAAAGACCTGCTGAATCCGTACATCCCGAGCGGTATCGTTGAAAACGGCAAGCATCCGTATTCTATCGGGATCTCAGACTATGGATTCACAAAGGACCGCGTACTGATCGACTTCTCACTCAACGTTCCTGTAAGAGCTGACGGAACACCAGAGGCAGATTACTATCTGAACTCTATCAACTGCCCGGGAGGATCACTTACTATCCAGAGCAGCAGAGACCCGTCAGATCCGAAATATGTGGAGCCTGTATATGTCACCAACCCGGAAAGAGTTCCTGTATATAAGGAAAGCGAATGGAATAATGGTCACAAGACGATCCACATCGAGATCAGCCGTAAATACATGGACGGCGATGTTGAGAAATACTTCGGTACAGGAAGATACAAGTACTGGCTGTATGTAAAGAACGGCACCAAGAAGGACGGCGACCGCGACTTTACAGGTATCGCGGCATGGAAGATGCTCTATACTGATGAGACGCCTGACGATATCTATCTGAAGGATAATAAGCTCGTAGTAAACAGCGATATCTTCACAGTAAAGGATTACATCAGCAACCCGTATCAGCAGGTAGAAGTATACGATGCAGCGACCGGCGAGCAGACAGGCCTCTTTGCTACAGGCGACGCCAACACCAATACTACTCTGTTTTTAGGGACACAGAAGCAGGACGGCACACCTGTCAAAGGCCTATTCGCTGAAGACGGAAGCATCAACTTTGACGCTGAGAAATACACCTACAACAGAAGGACACAAACCGAGACAGTGGAGCCGATCTTCGAGAATGGAAATAAAGGAAAGTACACGATCGTTCTCTACTCCGGCGGATTCCCGATCGTAAAGGGAACAGTTTCCGCAGAGAGAGCCGCCCAGGAGATCACAGCGCCTGAGACAGTCAAGGTGAAATTCGGAGACGCTGCCAAGGCGATCGGCGCCAAAGCGAATTCAGCCCTGACATATAAGTCAGACAACGAGAAGATCGCTGTCGTTGACAAGAACGGTAAAATCACAGCAAAGGGAATCGGTTCCTGCAAGATCACGATCAAAGCCAAAGAGGACGCAGATTATACCGAAGCCGTAAAGGAGATCACCGTTACTGTAAGCAAGGGAACACCGAAGATCACCGCAAGCAAGAAGACGTTCACAGTGAAGGCAAAGAAGCTGAAGAAAGCTCAGAAGGTCACATTCAAGGCCAAGTCATCTTCAGGTGGAAAGCTCACATACAAGGGCAAAGCTTCCGGCAAGTCCAAGAAAGCTCTGAAGATCACCAAAGCAGGTAAGATCACTGTCAAGAAGGGGACCAAGAAAGGCACATATTCCATCAAAGTGACAGTCAAATCAGCAGCCAAGGGTAATTACAACGCCGGATCCAAGGCATTTACTGTCAAAGTCAAAGTAAAATAACCGCTCTGTATAAACAAAGGACGGATCATTATGAGTAACATGAAGAAATGCCGGTACGGACTGATCACAGCCGTCGTCATGGCAGCGGCGATCCTTATCATGATATCTGCGGACAGTACGTTTGCGCTTTCAGGCCCTGTGAAAAATGACAAAGGAATAACCACATGGGACTGCGTCTATTTCGGCCACTATCCTCAGAGTTCTGACGGAAACGGCGGTTTCATCGATGAGCCTATCAAGTGGCGCGTTCTGAAAGTAGACGGAGACGACGCATATCTTCTTTCAGACAGAAATATCGACGCCATGCCGTACTGCGCTGCTGACGACAATCCCAAGTATGACTGCTTCTGGCACGAGGCGACCTTGAGGAGTTGGCTGAATGGATTTGACGCCAGCACCAATAAGAAGGGGATAGACTACTCTGCCAGCAACTTCATAGACAGAGCGTTTTCTGCAGAAGAGCAGGAAGCCATCAAAACCACGGAGGTCCATACTGTAAGGGAGAGCGACTGGGGATACCACCATTACGAAAAAACTACGTACGAGAAGATATACCTGCTTGACTTCAACGAGATGCAGGATCCAGCGTACGGATTTGTCGCAAATGAAGAGGAGACGATCACCAGAGTCGCGTTGAACACGGCGTACACCGCAGCCGGCGGCTCGAGCGGAGACATGTACAGAAGCCCGGAGAACGGGCGCGACTCATGGCTCCTCCGTACAAACGGCGAGTACTCGATGTATGCAGATTTCCTGACGGAGAACGGCGAGTATGACGACATGGCTGTTGACGGAAATAACATACAGTCTGTGCACGGCATACGGCCGGTGCTTCATCTTGACCTGAGCAAGACAGCCGTATGGTCAGAAGCAGGAAAACATATAGCACGTCTTGAACAGTCAGTAAAGGTCTCCGGAAACTACGTTAAGAAGTACGGCGATAAACCTTTTGAGCTTGGAGCAGATTGTACCGGGGACAGTGTGCTGGAATACAAGTCAGACAATGAAGCTGTAGCGTCTGTCGACAGCAACGGGACAGTCACCATAAAGGGAGTCGGAAACGCGGTCATTACTGTCACTGCTCCTATGACTGACAGCTATGAGGGCGCCGAAAAAACGACGTCCATCACAGTTGATAAAGGCACTGCCACGATCATACCCGGAAAGAAGAGCCTTGTGGTCCTGGCTTCCAGAGTAAAGAAAAAGGCTCAGACTGTAAAATTCATATCAAAGTCGTCTTCCAAAGGAAAGATCACCTACAGCGGGAAAGCGGCGGATAAAAAATCACGTAAGGCTCTGAAGTTCAAGGCCGGCAAGATCACAGTCAAGAAGGGGACCAAGAAGGGCACATACAAGATGACAGTTACAGTCAAGGCTGCAGCTACCGACGTCTACAAAGCTGCTTCCAGGAAGGTAACAGTTTCAGTAAAAGTCAAATAAGACAGGTAATATCCTGAGTTTGTGATTAGGCAGGTCTGTCCGTCCGGGCAGGCCTGTCTTTTGTTATACGCATGTTTACTGCGTCCGTGATTTGTGTTTTTATATATAAAAGCCTCGCAAACGCATGTTCTTATGTGATAGAATAAATACATGGACGGAAAATATTACATCTGCATAGATCTGAAATCATTTTATGCGTCAGTGGAATGCGCCGAGCGCGGCCTCGACCCGATGACGACCAATCTTGTGGTGGCCGATCCGGAGAGAAGCGACAAGACGATATGCCTTGCCGTATCGCCGTCGATGAAGAAGTTCGGAGTGCGGAACCGCTGCCGCGTCTTTGAGATACCGAAATCGATCAAATACATCATGGCCGTCCCGCGCATGCAGAAGTACATAGATTACGCTGCCGATATATACGGCATATACCTTCGGTATATCGCGCCGGAAGACATCCACGTGTACTCGATCGACGAATCATTCATCGACGTGACGCCGTATCTGAACAGGTATAAGAAAACGCCGAAAGAGATGGCGGAGTGGTTCATGGGTCTCATCTGGGATGAGATCGGGATCCGCGCGACGGCGGGAGTCGGCACCAATCTGTATCTGACCAAGATAGCTCTGGATATTATATCAAAGCACGCGCCGGACTTTATCGGCGTACTTGACGAAGAGTCTTTCAAAGAGAAGCTGTGGGATCACCAGCCTCTCACAGATTTCTGGAGGATAGGGCCGGGGACAGCGAGATCGCTCGCGTCGCTCGGGATATTCACCATGAGACAGATCGCGGCTTTTGATGAGGATACGCTGTACAGAAAGTTCGGTATAGACGCTGAGCTCCTGATAGACCACGCGTGGGGACGCGAGTCGACGACGATGGCCGACATCAAGGCATACAGATCGGAAACTAAGAGCCTTACGCAGGGGCAGGTGCTGATGCGTGATTATTCGTTTGAAGAGGGCAGAGTCGTCATGCGTGAGATGGTAGAGCAGCTCGCGCTCGATCTTGTGGCAAAGAAGCTCCTTACGCAGTCTGTAACGATACTCGCGGGGTATTCGAACAAGCTCCATATGCCTATGAGCGGAGGCACGGCGTCGGTCCCGGTACCGACCAGCTCGTCGAGCATGCTCGTGGACGCGGTGATGAAGCTTTATGACGACGTAGTCGACTCCAGATATCCGATAAGGCGTTTTTTCGCGTACTGCAACAACGTGACTCCTGATACGGGAGAACAGCAGCTGTCTTTGTTCGATGAGACGATAGAGGAGAAAGAGACCGACCGGCGGATACAGAACGCGATGGTCGACATCAAGAAGAAGTTCGGCAAGAACGCGATCTTCAAGAGCGCTGACCTTCAGGAATGCGCGACTCAGCTGGAACGGAACATGCAGATAGGAGGGCACAAGAGCGGGAACCATGAGTAGTAAGCTGCATGAAAGGGCGCATATGCCGGCTTCACAGCGCGCCAAACAGTTCCTTCCTTTCGACGCCGTGGCGGGGCTCAGGCAGGCTCTTAAGATGAAGGAGCACGAGATGGGGCTGATCACCAGGAAAGAACTGTCGGAAGAAACGGCAGAAGATATAAACGAAACGCTTGGGATCCTGAAGCCGGGGGACCACGTGTCTGTCGCGTATTTCAGAGAGTCCTCTCAGGAAGAGGGCGAGATGGCTTTGATCATCGGAAAGGTCGTGGGCATGAGCGAGAGCTCGCGCACGGTCACGGTGATACCGGACGACGGTGAAAGCGATATGCATGGATTCACAGCGGAAACTGTCATAAAAACAGATGATATCATGTCAATAGACCTTTTTGCGGAAGAATTATGATATAATTACATAGTTGACGATGAAGACGGAAAGCTGCCTTCAGGGAGAACTGTATTGAAGATAGGGTATGAAAACAGGACGTACACACTCAAGGCTGAGTCGATAGATCTGATATCAGAGCAGATAGCGGACTTTATCGATGGCCTTAAGGTGGAGAGATATAACGCGATCGGGATCAGGCTGACGCTTGAAGAGGCTCTTCTCAGATGGCGAGACCATTTCGGGAGCGACGCTGTGATCAGTTACAGCACAGGTATGTCGCTGGGCAAGCCTTTCATAAGGTTCGGGCTTGAAGGAGATCAGTACGATCCGCTTTCGGATTCTGACAACGACTACGGCTACTGGGTCGATTCGCTGATGAAGAACATGGGTATGAATCCTGTGTACACATACAGCGGGAATGAGAACGTCGTGATGATCAAGCTTCCGAGACCGGAGGCTGATCCCGCGAAGGTTCTTATCTCATCTGTCATAATCGGGCTTGCTGCAGGGATACTGACACGTCTTCTGATACCGGATGAGGCGCTTCTTTCTTTTGCGGCGTCGTATCTTGACCCTGTGCAGGAGGTCTTCTTCAGGCTGCTGAACGTAGCATCCATACCGCTCATATTCCTTTCCGTCCTTTCCGTGTCGTGCGGTGCGGGAAATGTCGCGGCGAGAGGTAAGGACAACAGGAAGATGATCCTTCACTTTATCCTGATCACAGTGCTGTTCACTGTGTTTGCTGCCGGCGTATCAGCGCTGGCGTTCGGCATGGATCCCGGATCCGTAGTGTCTGAGGGTTCAAGGATACTTACGGTCTTCCGTGACATCATATCGATCGTGCCAACTGATATAATGACGCCTTTCCAGGCAGGGAATTCACCTCAGCTGATCTTTATGGCGCTTGTGCTAGGCAATGCTCTTCTTATGGCGGGACATCAGGCTGAGAACCTGATAAAGATCGTGGATGAGGCGTACCATGTGATACTGATGGTCGCTGACTGGGTCAGCATGGTCACGCCTTTCTTCGTGGTGCTGCTGCTTGTGCTCGGCGTCTGGAGCGGGACGCTTCTCAGCATAGCGGGTCTGTGGAAACCGCTGGCATGTTTCGCGGTAACTACGCAGATAATGCTGATGTGTGCCGTCGTGTTCGTGAGCAGGGTCAAGCACGTCGACCTGAAAAAGCTGTATGAAAAGATGAAGGGACCGTTCATCACAGCGTTCAGGCATTCATCTGTAAACGCCGCTTACGGCGAGAACTACAACTGCTGCGTGAATCAGCTTGGCATAAACAAGCATTTTGCGGATAACGCCATACCGCTTGGACTCGTGCTGTTCCAGCCGGCCGCAACGATGGGTATGGTGCTGTTCTCATTCTACATGGCGACTGTATACAATGTTGAGACCTCGTTCATATGGATGGCTTCAACATTGGCCCTGGCTGTAGCTCTTCAGATAGCCAGCCCGCCTGTATCGGGAGTGAATCTGCTGGCGTACGCCGCGATATTCTCGAAGATGGGCATACCTGATGAAGCACTGATCCTGGCGATGGTGGCAGACATCATATTCTGCTTCATCTCATCTGCCGCGGACCAGGCGATGCTTCAGTATGAGCTTATCATGGAAGCTGACAGGACAGGAAGACTTGATATAGATAAACTAAGGAAATAACATATAGGAGGGACTTTATGGAAAACAAATCGATCTGGACTAAGTACACGGAACAGCAGCTGGATGAGCTTGAGAAAGTGAACAGCGGCTACATTGATTTTCTCAGCGAATGCAAGACAGAAAGGGAATGCGTGGAGAAGGTGGTAAGCGACGCTGAGGCTGCCGGATACAGAGATCTCGACGAACTCATCAGGAAAAGAGTGCCGCTCAAGACCGGCGATAAGGTATACCGTGTGAATATGGGAAAGTCCATAATCATGTTCAATATCGGCGAGACACCGATCCAGAACGGCATGAACATTCTCGGAGCGCATATTGATTCGCCGCGCATGGACGTGAAGCAGAACCCGCTCTATGAAGACAGCGATATTGCTTACCTCGATACTCACTACTACGGTGGGATCAAAAAGTACCAGTACGTAACGATCCCTCTTGCTCTTCATGGGATCTTCGTGAAGAAAGACGGTACCAAAGTGAAGGTATCGGTCGGTGAAGATCCGTCGGATCCTGTATTCTTCGTTTCAGATATCCTGATCCATCTCGCTCAGGAGCAGATGGTCAAGGCGGCGAATAAGGTCGTGGAAGGCGAGGCTCTGGATCTCGTCATCGGAAACAGACCGATAAAGATCGACAAGGAAAAGGACGCCGCGGAGAAAGCTGCTGAGAAGGCTGTCGAATCCATGGATGAGATAGACGGCGCGAAAGTCGAGAAAGTCGCTGAGGAAGCTGAAGAGGACGTTAAAGAGGCTGCGAAGAATCCTGTAAAGCAGTTCGCGCTGAATATTCTCAAGGAGAAATACGGAGTAGATGAAGAGGATTTCATCTCCGCAGAGCTTGAGATAGTTCCTGCGGGACGCGCGAGAGAAGCCGGATTCGACAGAAGCATGATCCTGTCATACGGGCAGGACGACAGAGTATGCGCTTACACGTCATACCAGGCGATGCTTGGGGTGAGCGGAATGAAGAGGACTGCATGCTGCATCCTTGTTGATAAAGAAGAGATCGGAAGCGTCGGCGCCACAGGTATGGAATCGAAGTTCTTCGAGAACACAGTAGCTGAGCTGATCGCACTTATGGGTCAGGACAAGAGTCCGCTTGTATTAAGAAGGGCGCTCGCCAACTCAATGATGCTGTCGTCAGACGTAAGCAGCGGGTTCGATCCTCTGTATGCACAGTGCTTCGAGAAGAAGAACGCGTCATACCTGTCACGCGGACTTGTTATCTGCAAGTTCACAGGATCCGGCGGAAAGTATGAATCCAACGACGCCAACGCAGAATATATCGCGCAGATACGTAATATATTCGATAAGGAGAACGTATCGTTCCAGACAGCCGAGCTCGGCAAAGTAGACCTTGGCGGCGGCGGAACTATCGCTTACATACTTGCTCTTTACGGAATGAACGTTATAGACTCCGGAGTACCTGTACTCAGCATGCATTCCCCATGGGAAGCTACGAGTAAGGCGGACGTCTACGAGGCATGCCGCGGATATATCGCATTCCTTAAGAACGCAGACAAGCTCTAAAATATCAGGCTGTGATTTCTGAAAAGGAGGATAAGATCATGAACGCCAGAACCAAACGTACCCTGTCAGCCGCTGCTGTGATCATCATGGCGGCATGCATGTTCTTTGCTGCTGCGGCTCCGTCCTTTGCTGCAAAGAAAAAGGTGTATAAGATACCGTATAAGCTGTCATACAACAACTCCAACGGCAGCAAATACACACAGACATTCAACATTAAAAGCGGCAGACTTTCATCAGTCAGGTATGGCGGAGACTATCCGAGCACAGTGAAGCTCACTTATAAGTCTTCCAGTGAGATCATCATGAGATTTACCGACATCGATCTGGACAATACACTGACTGTAAAAAAGAACAAAGTCGTAGAGAGGACCGGCGGCAACGGCGTCTGCAAGTACTATTACTACTCTAACGGAAAACTCAAGAGGGCTGTCATAGATAATTCAACTGAAGAACACGGTACAAATATACTTCAGATGAACTTCTACAGAGACGGTAAGGGAGAAGTGAAGAGGAAGAACGAATATCTTTACGACAAACCTGCGGACGATACTCTGGAGCCGACAGAATTCAACATGACATACACATACAAGAACACGTATAAGAGCGGTCGTCTGAAAACACAGAAGATCTCATATACCGTAGATGATAAAAAGACCACTAACACCAGAACAGTCTCATACAAGAAGCTGAAAATGACGAAGACACAATACAAGAAATATATGAACATGTGGGATCTGTTCAACGAAGTGTTCTGACCGGTCCTGCTGAATGGTTACAACGGAAAAACGCCGCAGCGTGAGCTGCGGCGTTTCTGGTTATTATGGTTGTTGTAAGGTATATCATACTGCACCGGGAAGCGACCGGTTTCCACGGGCAGGGGATAGCTTGTTTATTCGATGAAGTCTCCGCCCTTGATGACCTTCTTCGGCAGGGCTTTCTGAGCTTCAGGGACACCTTCTCTTGACTGCTTCTGGATCGCGCGGATCTTCATCGGCAGGCTGAAGAGGTTGATGAATCCTTCGGCGTCTTCCTGGTTGTAAACTTCATCCTCGCTGAATGTAGCGAACTCTTCATTGTAGAGCGTGTATGGCGACTCGCTTGCTACAGGCCATGCTGTTCCCTTGTAGAGCTTCATCTTGACTTTTCCTGTGACCTGCTGCTGAGTTGAGTCGACGAACGCGCTGATGGCTTCGCGGAGCGGTGTGAACCACTGGCCGTCGTACAGGATCTCTGAGAATTTCTGAGCAACGAGTGATTTGTACGACATCGTGTCTCTGTCAAGTATCAGCTTTTCAAGGTCTCTGTGAGCTGTGTAGAGGATAGTTCCGCCCGGCGTCTCATATACGCCGCGGGACTTCATACCTACGAGTCTGTCTTCTACGATATCGATCGTTCCGATCGCGTTAGCGGAACCGAGCTCGTTCAGCTTCGTGAGGAGCGATATAGGATCCATCTTCTCTCCGTCGATCGCGACAGGGACGCCTTTCTCGAACTCGATAGTTACATATGTCGGCTCGTCCGGAGCTTCTTCCGGCTCCATCGAGAGAACGTGGATGTCGGGCTTATGCTCGTTCCACGGATTCTCGAGGTTTCCGCCTTCATGGCTGATGTGCCAGATGTTCTCGTCTCTTGAATATATCTTTTCTGTCGACTGCGCGATAGGGATGTTGTTCTTATGCGCGTATTCGATCAGGTCTTCCCTGGATTTGAAGTCCCAGATACGCCATGGAGCGATGATCTTGATGGCAGGGTTCAGGGATTTGATGGCTGACTCGAATCTTACCTGGTCGTTTCCTTTTCCTGTGCAGCCATGGCAGATGACGAACGCGCCTTCCTGTTCGGCGATCTCGACGAGCTTCTTGCCCATCGGCGGTCTTGCCATCGCGGTACCGAGAAGGTAGTCGCCTTCATAGATGGCGTCCGCCTTGATCGTAGGGTAGATGTAGTCCGTGATGAACTCTTCCCTTATGTCGCATGTGATGGCTTTGCTCGCGCCCGTCGCAAGAGCCTTCTTCTCCACAGCATCAAAATCCTCACGCTGTCCTGCGTTCATGCAGACCGCTATGACTTCCGCGTCGTACTGCTCGATGAGCCATTTCACTATTACTGATGTATCCAGACCTCCAGAATAGGCCAGAACGATTTTCTCTTTTGCCATTTTATCCTCCGCAAGTTGTATGAATATTTAAAAAAATGAATAATTAATGTTTATGACAGTAATATATCATACAAACAAAACAAAATCAAGGGATTTCGGTTGAATAATTATGAATATTATAGTATACTTTATCTTGAAAATGATAAACTGGATAAACATGGTCTGAAAGCGGCAGGAAACGCCGCAGAAGGAGTACCTGAATGAGAGGCATCATATATCTCGAAGACGGAACAGTATATAAGGGCAGGGGCTTCGGGGCAAAGAAGACGCACGTCGGAGAGCTTGTCTTCAACACGGGCATGTCAGGGTATCAGAAGACACTGACGGACCCTTCATACAGCGAACAGATACTTACGATGACGTATCCTCTGATAGGGAATTACGGCATCAACGACACGGACTTTGAGTCTGATAAGATCTGGGCGTTCGGGCTTGTTGTGAGAGACGTCTGCTTCAGGCCGTCCAACTGGAAGTGTGTGAAGAATATCGACGCATGGCTGAAAGAAATGGATGTGCCGGGAGTCTACGACGTGGACACGCGGGAGATAACGAGAAAGATCAGGAACGACGGCAACCAGAAATGCGTCATCTCCACAGAAGACCTGAGTCTTGACGAGATAAGGAAGCTCTGTGAGGAGACTGACCTGAGAGGTGACCAGATGAAGGACGCCGGCGTTAAAGAGGTCACAGAGATGCCTTCAGAAGAGCATAAATACAAGGTCGCGGTACTCGATCTGGGCATCAAGAGAAGCATCCTGAAGGAGCTGAATGCGAGAGGGTGCGACCTTACGATATTCCCGTACGGGACCAAAGCCAGGACGATCCTCGCAATGAAGCCTGACGGCGTATTCGTGAGCAACGGGCCGGGCGACCCTGAAGCTGCGAAGGAAGAGGTCGTGATCGTTGAAAAGCTCATAACCAACAGTAATTACGGACCGTCGCAGATGCCGGTATTCGGGATCTGCATGGGCCATCAGATAATAGCGCTGTCGCAGGGCGGCAGGACTTACAAGCTGCAGTACGGACACAGAGGCTGCAATCACGGAGTCTTCGACAAGAAGACAGGCAGGAGCTACATAACGTCGCAGAACCACGGGTATGCGGTCGCGGCGGACAGCGTGGTGCTCCACGGACTCGACGTGACACACCTCAACCTGAACGACGGTACAGTAGAAGGAATGGAACATATCAGCAAGCCGGTGTTCTCAGTACAGTTCCACCCGGAATCCAATCCGGGGCCGCACGACACAGGCTACCTCTTCGATAAATTTATCGATCTCATGAAAGGAGGCAGACTGTAATGGCAAGGGATTTCACTCTGAAGAAAGTAATGATAATAGGGTCCGGCCCGATCGTGATAGGACAGGCGGCTGAATTCGACTATGCGGGGACACAGGCCTGCAAGGCGATAACTGAAGAAGGCATCGAGACTGTTTTGATAAACAGCAACCCTGCGACGATCATGACAGACTACGGGATCGCCGACAAAGTGTACATGGAGCCGCTCACTGAAGAAGCGGTCACGAAGATAATCGAAATGGAAAGGCCGGACGGCATCCTTGCGGGATTCGGCGGCCAGACAGGCCTCAACCTCGGTATGGAGCTCGACGCCAAAGGTGTGTTCCAGAAGTACGGAGTCAAGCTTCTCGGCGTCAACAAGGACAGCATACATAAGGCTGAAGACCGCGAGGCGTTCAAGGATCTGATGCAGGAGATCGGTGAGCCTATTCCGGGAAGCTGCATTGCGACGAGCCTTGAAGAGGCAAAGGATTTTGTTGAAAAAGAAGGATATCCGGTGATCATCAGGCCGGCCTACACGCTCGGAGGAACAGGCGGCGGATTCGCGTCAAACGACGACGAGCTTAAAGAGCACGTGAAAATGGGCATCGAGAAGAGCGCTATCGGACAGGTGCTCGTTGAAAAATCCGTAGCAGGCTGGAAAGAGATCGAGATGGAGGTCATCCGTGACTCCAGAGACAACTGTATCATCATCTGCTCCATGGAGAACCTGGATCCTGCCGGGATACACACCGGAGACAGTATAGTAGTCGCGCCTACACAGACGCTGAACGACACGCAGTACCAGATGCTCCGTGACTCGGCGCTTAAGATCATAAGGGCGCTGAACATAGAGGGCGGATGCAACGTGCAGTTCGCGATGAATCCTGATAAGGATGAATATATCGTTATCGAAGTCAACCCGCGCGTGAGCCGCTCATCAGCTTTGGCATCAAAAGCCGCAGGCTATCCTATCGCCAAGATAGCAGCCAAGATCGCTATAGGATACACACTTGACGAGCTTAAGAACTATGTGACCGAAGGGTCCAGCGCATGCTTTGAGCCTGCGCTCGACTACTGCGTGGTGAAGATCCCGAAGTGGCCGTTCGACAAGTTCAGGACAGCTTCGAGGAAGCTTGGCACACAGATGAAGGCTACCGGCGAGATAATGGCGATAGACAGAAACTTTGAGAGCGCGCTCCTCAAGGCGGCTGCTTCTCTGGAGATCAAGTGCGCGGGGCTTTCTGTTCCTTCGATCACGGCAATGTCGAACGAGGAGCTCATGAAGAAGCTCGAGGCTCAGGACGACGAAAGGATATTTGCCATAGCCGAGATAATGAGGCGCAGGATAGCGGGGGTGGAAGACATCTTCGCCAGGACCAGGATCGACAGATGGTTCCTTGATAAGATATACGGGATAATAGAGCTTGAGGAAAGGCTGAAGACTGAAGAGGTTTCAGCCGAGCTCATCCGTGAAGCCGAGACAAGAGGGTTCCTCGACTCGACTATACTTGAGCTCACAGGGATAAGCAGGGAAGTGCTTCAGGACATCCGTGTCTACCACGACATCTACCCGGTGTATAAAGTAGTCGATACGTGCGCAGGCGAGTTCGACGCTCTGACGCCTTACTATTACTCCAGCTACGGAGGAGAAAATGAAAGCAGCAGATCTGACCATGAGAAGATCCTCGTCATAGGCTCCGGACCGATCAGGATCGGGCAGGGGATCGAGTTTGACTACTGCTGCGTCCAGGGCGTATGGGCGCTCAGGGATCTGGGGTATGAGTCGATAATCATAAACAACAACCCTGAGACGGTCAGTACGGACTTTGATACGTCAGATAAGCTGTACTTCGAGCCGCTGCATACCGACGACGTTATGAATGTTATCAAGCAGGAGCATCCTGAAGGCGTGATACTCCAGTTCGGCGGGCAGACGTCGCTCAATCTGGCACAGCAGCTGGCTGAGAGAAGCATCAAGATATTCGGAACGCAGAACAGATACATCGACCTTGCCGAAGACCGCGAGAAATTCGACGACCTTCTGGACATCCTTGACATAGCGACGCCAAAGGGATGCGCAGTCAGGACCAGAGAAGAGGCTTTCGAAACTGTTGACAGACTGGGGTATCCGCTGGTAGTAAGGCCTTCGTTCGTAATAGGCGGAAGGGCGATGCAGGTCGTGTATAACGACGACGAGCTCACACAGTATCTGGAAGAAGCAGTATCGCTCTCGCACGAGCATCCTGTGCTCATAGACCAGTATGTGGAAGGCAAGGAAATGGATGTGGACGCGATCGCCGACGGCGACGACGTTCTGATCCCGGGGATAATGGAGCATTTCGAGAGGACGGGAGTGCACTCAGGAGACAGCTGCACGAGCCTTCCTCCTTATGATCTTCCGCCTGAAGTGATCGACGAGCTGGTGGCGGACACCAAGAAGATCGTGAAGGCGCTCCATATCGTGGGACTTGTAAACGTCCAGTACGCGTGGGACGGCAGGAAGATCTACGTGATCGAGGTGAATCCGCGCGCGTCCAGAACGGTTCCTATCCTGAGCAAAGTCACGAAGGTGCCTATGGTCAGGATCGCGGTCGCGATGATGACCGGAAAGAAGCTCAAGGACATGGAATGGGGCACGGGGCTGTATAAGAAGATGGACTACTACGCCATCAAAGTCCCGGTGTTCTCGGACGCCAAGCTTACCGACGTCGACGTCGCGGTAGGACCGGAGATGAAGTCGACAGGAGAAGTACTCGGAGTAGATCCGGATCTCGATACAGCGATATATAAAGGATTCATCGCCGCGGGCGGCAAGATACCGACAGAAGGCGCAGTCTTCTGCAGCCTGAGAGAGCACGATAAAAACGACGAAGGCGCAGCGATCATAAAACGCTACGCCGGTCTTGGATTCAAGATCTACGGATCAGACGGTACATGCGAATTCCTGAATAAATACGGGATAAAGAGCGAGATCCTGGAATATACTGATGTGAAGGAGAGGATCGGAGAAGACATCCAGATACTCATCAACACACCTAAGGCAATAAACAAGATACAGGCGGCGACATTCCCGCTCCGCCGCGCCGCGATAGAGCGTAACCTGCCTGTACTGACATGCATGGACACCGCGCGTATCTTCGCGGTCGCGGTAGAGAAGAAGCAGAAAGGCGAGAAGCTAGAGTACCGCCCGCTGTAGCGTGCGCATCTCGGTTCTGGGGGTGACGTGCTTGCGCCACCGGGGACGGTTCTGGGTGCATCATGCTTGGTGCTGCGTGGTATAATAAATGTAAGGAAAGTTAAGTGTGAAGCAGCTTGAAAGAGGTGCCGGCATGAAAAAGAAAGTGGAGCTTCTGGCTCCGGCAGGAAACAAGGAACAATTCATAGCGGCTGTTGAGAACGGAGCTGACGCGGTCTACACCGGCGGCCGGTTCCTGAACGCGAGACAGGCCGCCGAGGGCCTTACAGACGAAGATATGGCGCTTGCCGTAGGCTATGCGCATCTTCGCGGAGTCAAGGTCTATGTTACTATGAACACGCTTGTTTCTGACGACGAGCTTGAGGAAGGCCTGGAATATGCTGAATTTCTGTATGAATGCGGAGTCGACGCTCTGATAATACAGGATCTGGGCCTTGGAAGGTATATCCATGAGAGGATACCTGAGATGGAGCTGCATTTATCTACTCAGGCTTCAGCCGTAGGCCCAGTGGCTGTTTCGGCTGCGGCCGGCCTCGGCTACTCACGCGTCGTGACCGCGCGGGAGCTGACGCTGAATGAGGTCCGCGCGGCCTGCGCCAACGGCGCAGGGGCAGAAGTCGAAGTCTTCTGCCACGGCGCCCTGTGCATCTGCTACTCCGGCCAGTGCCAGCTCAGCAGATACAACGGCGGCCGGAGCGGCAACCGTGGATGCTGCGCGCAGCCATGCAGGCTGCAGTACAGGACCCTGTCTTCAGACGGAGCTGTGATCACAGACGGGATGCCGGACTATCCGCTCAGCCCTAAAGACCTCTGCCTGATAGACAATCTGGGCGATCTGATCAAGGCAGGAGTTGCTTCACTGAAGATAGAAGGCAGGCTGAAGACTCCTGAATACGTGGCGGTAGTCACGAGGATCTACAGGAAGTATATAGATAAATATTATCAGAACGGATATTACACTATCTCCAGAGACGACAGAGAAGCGCTCACGCAGATATTCAGCAGGGGAGGATCCTGTAGGGGATATCTGGAAGGAAAGAGCGGAAGAGAGCTCATATCAGGAGATCTGCCAAAGAACAGCGGCATAAAAGTCGGTACTGTCGTCGGAAGAGGAAAGAACGACCGACAGGTCATAGTAAAGCTCGACCATGTGATCGAAGTGGGAGATGGTATAGAGATCCACAGCAGACAGCTGATCAGCAATATAATCACATATATCAAGGTCAACGAAGACGGAACGACAGTGATCGGAGACTTCAGAGGCGACGTGTCTGAAGGCGACAAGGTGTACAGGACGTCTTCCAAGACACAGCTTAAGGAAGCAAGACAGACATTCAAGGATCTGGACTTCGGAAGTGTGGGACAGCGCAGGCTTCCTGTTTCTGTATCCATGCAGATAGTGGATAAAGGACTTGTGCTGAAGGCGGAAGCGCCGGATGGTACTTTTGCCGAATGCTGGCGCGACGTCCCGGAGTCACTAGGAAAGGGCGAGGGGACGGCAGACAGGTTCCTGAAGGCACTCGGGAAAACAGGAGGCACGCCGTTTACCGCAGACAGCATCGACATACCGCCTGAAGTACGCGACCTCAGCATGAAGGTGTCAGAGATAAACGAGATGAGGCGTAACGTCCTGGAGGAACTGAAGGAAAAGATAAGAAGAGGATCCAGAAGAGCGCCGTCCGCGTATTTTGCCGAAAAGATGAAGGAAGAGAATACGTACGTCGCTATGGATTCCAAGCCGGGGAATTACGATACTGTAACATTCAGCAAAAAGGAGCTGGACGAGGCAGCCGGAGCTGAAGCACCGGCTGCGGCACAGAAAGAAGAACATGACTTCCACGATACAGGCAAGATCATACCGGAAGGCGCTGAAGGTGCCGGTGAAGACGAGTTCTGGGAATCCAAGGAGCCGGGAGAGACTGAAACAGTAGTGCCGAAGCAGCTCGGAACGATAGAGCTTTACTTCCTCGACTGGCATGATTTCGCCGGATTCAGAGCGGGCGCCGAAGTCGGAAAGCTTCTGGCGGAGAAGAATGTCAGCATAACGGCACTGATCCCGCTAGTGGACGTCATAAGGAACGCAAGCAAGCTCGCAAGAGTCAGATTCAAGCCGTATATCTCAGCTATATGCAAGGGCAGGGAGGACACATTCCTGAAAGATAATTTCGACGCGGTACAGGCTGTTGTAAAACAGACAGGATGCTATGTCGGCAACCTTGACTGGATCACACCGCTCGTAAAGCGCGGAATGAAAGTGTTCGCAGATTACGGACTTAACGTATATAACAGTGAAACGCCGAAAGCTCTCGCAGAGCTGGGAGTAAGCGGATATCAGTACAGCCTGGAGCACGAGGACCGCGATTCCGGCGCGTATCCGCTGATGACGCTGGAGCATGCTCCTGACGGCGATATGCTTATGGATCCTGCCGGGAAGAAATATCTGATCAGGCGCCGCGACTTTTCGTCGCAGGCGATACTCCGTCCGGAGTACGCCGACGAGGCAGAGCTCACGAGAGAGTTCAAAGAAGCGGTGAGGAAGCTGGAGGAAACGGGCGTTCCGTCAGTAAGACTATATATTTGATGTCCTGATATGAAGTGACTGTAGAAAAGAGATCTGTTTGAAATGGAAATCGTAATAAACCTGATGATATATCTCGGTATAGTGCTCATGCTGAGCAATATCATAGGATATATCAAATATCAGCGCTATGTGAAGGAAGAAGGTATATGGGAAAGAGATCCCAGGATACTTTATATACCTATCCTCCTTCTGATACTCTTTTTCCTTGGCTACTTTGGAGTGGTCCTGTTCGGGAATCCGGGTATCCTGATCGCTCTGATCCTGTTTGGCGGGAGCATCTTCGTATTCGCCATGCTTCATATCATGCATATAGTTACCAGACGTATAAGGGAAAGCGACAAGCTGAAAGCAGATCTTGAGGCGGCTGAGAAAGCCAATGTGTCCAAGACGGTATTCCTTTCAAGCATGTCGCACGACATCAGGACGCCGCTTAATGCGATAATCGGATACACCAATCTGGCGAAGGATAATGATGATATCACGATGGAACAGGCGCAGGATTACTTCAGCAAGATAGGTGCTTCAGGGCGGCAGCTTCAGGAGCTCATCGACGACATCCTGGAAATGAGCAGGATAGAAAGCGGCAAGATCAAGCTTGACGAAGAGCCTGAAGACCTGATCGCTATCATGGATGAGATACGTGACATGTTCACGGTCCAGATGCAGCAGAAGGAAATGGATTATTCTGTGATCACAGATTCCGTTCAGGACCGCTTTGCAGTCTGCGATAAGACCCTTATTGAAAGAATCATGCTGAACCTGATAAGCAATGCATATAAATACACGGAAGAGGGCGGAAAGATCAAGGTCGAGCTCAGGGAAGCCGGGCCTGCGTCTGATGACAGGAATACGTATGAATTCCGTGTCAGCGATAACGGCATCGGCATGACGAAAGAATTCGCATCCAGGATATTTGAAGCATTTGAGCGTGAGAAGACATCGTCCGTAAGCGGCATACAGGGCACAGGCCTCGGCATGGCCATAACCAAGAACATTGTTGACCTCATGGGAGGAACGATAGAGCTGATCACTTCGCCGGGACAGGGCACAGAGATATTTGTCAGACTCGACCTTAAGCCGTGTGATCAGAGTGATGTGAAGTGTGCGGGGCCGGTCGATGACAGAAGCGATATCAGCTTTGAGGGATCCAGAGTTCTGCTCGTTGACGATGTGGAAATGAACCGTGAGATCGCGGTAATGCTTCTTGAAAGCATGGGCTTCAAGGCAGATACTGCTGTGAACGGGGAAGACGCTTATAATAAGGTCGCATCGTCCGAAGCCGGATATTACAATGTGATACTGATGGATATCCAGATGCCGGTGATGAACGGGTATGAGGCTACAGAGAAGATCCGCTCGATCGACGATCCATACATATCCAATATACCGATCATAGCTCTTTCGGCAAACGCGTTCGATGAAGATAAGAAGAAGGCGAAGGAGGCCGGCATGAGCGGTCATATATCAAAGCCTATCGACCCGGAAGAGATGCTGACGGTCCTTTCCGATATAGTCAAATAGTGAAATGAAAAACAAAACATGCTTCATGCGGATCACCGCTGAAGCATGTTTTTTGTTGTTATAAAATGACTGCGTTTTTGCATTTACCGCATAACAGAAACATGGTCTGTCAGTGGAGCACGCTTCCCAGGAAGGCTTTTGTTCTTTCCTCCTTCGGATCGTCGAACATTTCCTTAGGAGTTCCCTGTTCAACGATGACTCCGCCATCGATGAAGATGACCTTATCCGAGACTTCCTTCGCGAACCCCATTTCGTGTGTCACGACGATCATGGTCATCCCTTCGTCTGCCAGCTTCCTCATTACATCGAGTACTTCTCCTACCATCTCAGGGTCGAGCGCTGAAGTCGGCTCGTCGAACAGCATGATCTCAGGATCCATAGCAAGAGCTCTTGCGATAGCGACTCTCTGCTGCTGGCCTCCGGATAATGAGTCAGGCCTGTCGTTCGCCTTGTCTGCAAGTCCGACAAGCTTCAGAAGGTCCATGGCCTTTTTCTCGGCCTGTTCCTTAGGCATGTTCTTTACATGGATAGGGGCTGCAGTGATGTTGCCGAGGACTGTCATGTTCTTGAAAAGATTGAAGTTCTGGAACACCATGCCCATCTTTTCTCTTGTCTCGGTTATATTGGCGTCTGTGATCAGCTCGCCGTCCAGCCTTATCTCGCCGCTGTCCGGCTCCTCGAGTCTGTTCAGGCATCTCAGGAAAGTGGATTTGCCGCCTCCGGAAGGGCCGATGACGCAAAGCACTTCTTTATCATTGATAGTCTGGTCTATCCCTTTCAGCACCTTCAGGTCGCCGAATGATTTCTTCAGGTTATTTATCTCTATCATACCGGCACCTCCTATCTTCCTTCGCGGTTAGCCGCGGTCTGGTCCGCAAGCATTTCCTTGGCTATTTCTTCAGAGTCGAGCATAGTCGAGGTATCCTCGGCTTTCACAGTTTTCTTCCCCTTGCCTGACAGCTTCTTCTCCATCAGAAGTATCAGCTTGGACAGAGGTATCGTGAACACCATATATGCCAGAGCCGCGCCGATATATGCTATGAACGTTTCGAACGTCGCTGCGGAGAGCAGGGCAGCACGCCTCAGGATCTCCACGGTACCGGCGTATGAAAGTACAGCAGTCTCTTTGATCATTGTTACGAACTCGTTGCCGAGCGACGGGAGGATGATCCTGAACGCCTGCGGGATGATGACGAGCCTCATCGCCTGGGAATGTGTCATGCCGAGTGACATTGCAGCTTCCATTTGTCCTTTCTCGACTGCCTGCAGTCCGCCCCTTATGATCTCAGCCATATATGCCGCGCTGTTCATTCCGCAGACGAGCATACATGGTATCAGGAGCTCAGGCCATCTGAAAGGCACGCCGTTCTTCTGCAGGAGCTGAGGTACGCCGTAGGCGAAGATCAGAGCCTGCACTACCATAGGCGTTCCTCTTATGATATCGATGTAGATGCCCGAGATAAGACGGAAGATCCTGATCCTGGACATACGCATCATAGCAAGTCCGAATCCGAGGATCATGCCGATGATGACAGCAAAAAAACTTACGCCTACTGTGTATGGCGCTCCTTTCATTGCCGTTGTAAAACCAAACCAAATACTCATTATTCTAATCCTGTCTGTCTATGAATGTGACGCCGGCTGTAGTGCCGGCGCCGTCATACAATATTCTATATGCCTTAAAGAGGTATTACTGATTACTCTTCATACATGTTGGCGACTTCCCACTTCTCGCATATCTCAGCGAACTTGCCGCTCTCAACGATGTTCTTGAGTCCTGTGTTCAGCTTCTCTTTCAGCTCATCGTTTCCTTTTGCTACTGCCATGGCGTAACGCTCAGCATTGATCGTTTCTCCTACAGCCTTGAACTCGCCTTCCTTCATCTTCATGTAGCCCTTTGCTACAGGCTCGTCGATGATGACTGCCTCGGAGTCGCCGTTCTGCAGCTGGAGCACACATTCATCAAAGCCTTTCAGGATGACTGCTTCCTTGATCAGACCTTCGTCCTTCAGTCTGTTGACCTCGTCAGCTCCTGTTGTTCCTGACTGGCTTGCTACTCTCATGTCCTTTGTCAGGTCTTCTTCACTGTTGATAGTGTCGTTGTCAGCCTTGACCAGAACGACAAGTCCGCTCTTGTAATACGGATCTGTGAAGTCTACCTTTTCCTGACGCTCAGGTACGTCTCCGTTCATTCCTGAAGCGACGATGTCACCGTTTCCTGCCTCAAGAGCCGGGATAAGTGAATCAAATTCCATTGACTTCCACTCTACTGTGAATCCCTGGTCTTCTGCGATGGCGTTGACCATATCTACGTCAAAACCTGCAAGGTCGCCTGATTCAGCGTCTGTAGTATCGAACGGAGGGAAATCAGGGTTCATAAGAACTACATAATTTTCTCCGCCTTCTTCTTTCTTTTCTGATCCGGAGCCTCCGCATGCCGCGAGGCAAACTGTCATAAGTACGCAAAGTGTCAGTATTGCGATCATTGTTAACGTCTTTTTCATTTCAATCTTCCTTTCCTTTAGTATACTCACTCGCTGAATGTATAACATTCGGTAGTTATGCATAATTTCTTATATATATGCAATATATCATCATTCACATAGTATGTCAATACAACACAGATGAGAAAAAGATCATATTTGATGCTTTTGTATAAAAATACCAAAAAGTTGCTATGACCGGCGTCGTCTTTCTGTCCTTGCATTACGGGATGTATATATAATATAATGTAGGAACACGACACAAAGCCGGCATCGGGGCTTTGACAGACAGGGAGGGACATGTTCAGCATGATGAAGAAACAGGATATATACGATCTGCTTGACGAGAGGAATATGTGGCATATCATTACGGAACATCCGGCGCTCTGGTCGATGTCTGACGTATGCGATGTGGAGTTCCCATATCCCGAGTGCGACGCGAAGAATCTCTTCCTGCGTGAGAAGAAGCATCAGAACTATTATCTGGTGACCGTGCGGGGCGACAAGAGGGTGGACCTGAAGAAGTTCAGAGACGAGCAGGGAACGAGAGCGCTGACGTTCGGATCACCGGAAGAGCTTGATGAGTACTTCGGCGTAGTGCCGGGCATGGTGTCGCCGTTCGGCCTCCTTAACGACGCAGAGTGCACCGTGAAGTTCTATATAGATGAAGACTTCTATAAAGACAACGGATACATAGGGATCCACCCAAACGACAACACAGCCACAGTGACGCTTAAGACAGAAGATCTGGTGAAGCTCATAAGTGAACACGGGACCGAAATCAAAGCCATATCCATCCCCGAAAAACAGCTGTAAACCGGTATCATCCCGGTGCAGAAAACTTTTTTGAAAATACGAAAAAAAGTTGTTGACAAGGGAGGGGACAGATGGTAATATATTAACTGTTCGCGAC
>JAFWJS010000006.1 GCA_017511535.1 Eubacterium sp.
TGACAGGGAGAAGGTGAGAATTATGATGGAGAAACTGAAAAAGACAGCCGTACTGCTCGGCGGAGTGATGCTTATCCTCCTGATAATCGTCTGGGGGATAAAGCATAATATGAAGCCTGTCGATGTGCAGCCGGAGCCGGATGTTGAAACAGGAGTCGTTACTGAAGATCAGGAAGAGACTAATGAGGCAAGCGCTGATTACGACATCGCTTCTGGGCTGAAGCTGAAGGATAAGGATGGCGTGAAGACGCTGAGTACTGATCATTTCACAATGACTCTTACTCATGGAAAAAGCTGGGACGCTAAAGTCAACAGCAAGAATTCGATCACTATCTATAATACAGCTCTTTATGAAGCGAATCGCGGAGGAAAGCTTGTGACCATCCTTGCCTATGATGCGGATGATGAGAGCTATGATGTTCTTCCGGAATACAACGTCATAGGAGTAAGCGGCTGCAAGGTATATATAGCCGCATATCCAACAGACATGCAGTATGACAGCAGCGATAAGAAAGCAGTTGCAAACTATCTGGCAGTATTCGAGGAAGTCAGCAGACTCATGGAGGATGCTCCTGACTGTCCGCTGACTTTCAGGTAAGCGAGGCAATTATGAATGCACAAAAGGTTAAGAATGTAGACGGCAAGGTCGGCGAAGGAGTGAAGTTCGAGAGGATCAGAAGGATCACCGGTTACCTCGTCGGCACTATAGACCGTTTCAACGATGCTAAGGCCGCAGAGGTCAAAGAAAGAGTGAAGCATGGAATTGGATAAATAGAGATAAGGAGGTGAATGACATTGGACAGTGACAACTGGGTAGTACAGAATCTTGAGAATGCACTAAACACATGGAACACAAAGATGGCAGAAGTATGGTCGCTGCTGACCATGTCGCCTCAGAGCTTCAAGGGCGGAGGCATCTGGCACGTCATCCTTCAGATCAACGGAGCAGTAAAAGGCATAGGTCTGGCACTGCTCGTTTTGTTTTTTCTGGTTGGTGTAGTCAAAACGTGCGGAAGTCTCACTGATGTGAAGCGCCCGGAGCACGCTCTCAAGCTGTTCATCAGATTCGCTATTGCAAAAGGAGTCGTCACATACGGACTTGACCTGATGATGGCGCTCTTCGACATAGCTCAGGGCGCTATGAGGACGATCATGAGCGCATCCGGAGTCGGATCAGCAACGAAAACGACTTTGCCGAAAGCGATGGTCGATGCTATTGAGGACTGCGGCTTCTTCGAGAGCATACCGCTCTGGGCAGTGACACTCATAGGAAGTCTGTTCATAACGGTGCTTTCTTTTATCATCATACTCACGGTGTATGGCAGGTTCTTCCGTTTGTATATGTACACGGCTATCGCACCAATACCGCTCTCTACCTTTGCAGGGCAGCCGACACAGAACATTGGAGTGAGCTTCCTGAAGAGCTATGCGGGAGTGTGTCTTGAAGGCGCGATCATAGTGCTTGCCTGCATCATATTCAGCAAGTTCGCAGCCAGTCCGCCGGTCGTGGACAAGGATGCAGCTGCCGCGACGATGGTATGGAAGTATGTCGGCGAGCTTGCGTTCAACATGCTGGTGCTCGTGGGCATGGTCAAGATGAGCGATCACCTGGTCAAAGAGATGTTAGCACTCTAGGAAGGAGGAAGTATGGAAGTTATTACTAATGGAAGAGCCGGGATCCCGGCAGGTAATGCGGAACAAACGCGAAAAGAGAGGATCATGCTCTATATGGAGATGATCTGTGAGTCAGTAGGAGGGGAAAAACAGAATGATGAACATTAATGAATTCATTGAAAGGATGAAGGCAGAAGTAAGGGAGTGCCTTCCGGATGATGTGTATCAGGATATCATCATCGACAACGTCGAGGTGGTCAAGATGAACGATCAGAAGCTGCACGGACTGAGCTTCAAAATGCCGGGTGTCGATGCAGCACCAACGCTGTACGTCAATGAGATGTATGAGGCGTACAAGGACGGTGCAGATATCGAATACCTTGCAAGTGAGATGGCAAATATGTACTCGGCATCGAGAAATGCCGTTGCTCCGCCGCAGGTCGATCTCAGCTATGACAATGTGAAGGACAAACTGACAGTGAGGCTGCTGGAGAAGAGTCGGAACAGGGAGTTCCTTGCCAACATGCCGTATGTGAGCGTAGGTCACGGACTTGCGGTCATAGCAGACATCAACATGGGCGAGGACAGAGGCGGAGACTGGAGGATCGCAGTCAACAACAACGTGCTTGACTCGCTGGATGTAGATATTGAGACTCTGTTCGCAGATGCGATGAAGAGCTCGGTCACCCTTGACCCGCCAACTCTGGTGGACATGACCAGTGCACTGTTCGCACCGGAGAAGATCAACCTGCTGGAGAGGGATGAGCCTATTGCACCGGAGGATGTTGGTGGCATGTATGTGCTCACCAATACCAGCGGGTCTCTCGGAGCCGCTGCACTCTTCTATCCTGATGTGAAGGATAAGGCAGCTGAGCTGATCGGAAGAGATTACTATATTCTCCCAAGCAGCGTGCACGAGGTCATCCTGGTCCCTGACTCACAGGACATCAAAGCGAACGAGCTTTGCGATATGGTGAAGCAGGCAAACAAAACTGTAGTGGAGGAACAGGATATCCTTTCCGACAATGTGTATCACTATAGCAGGGATGACAGGAGACTGGATAAGGTCACGGCTGATCCGCAGCGTGCTGACAGAGTAGCCGAAGGGAGGTAGACCCTATGGAGGTTCGCATCAACAGAGAAATAA
>JAFWJS010000039.1 GCA_017511535.1 Eubacterium sp.
CGAGAATCCTGACGTGACTCCTAAGAGCACCATAGCCTGCAAGTTCTGGGGACTCGGCTCCGACGGAACTGTCGGCGCCAACAAAAACAGCGTAAAGATCATCGGAGATAATACCGATAAATACGTACAGGCATATTTCCAGTATGACTCCAAGAAGTCCGGCGGCGTAACGATCTCCCACCTGAGATTCGGCGACGAGCCTATCCGTTCGGAATACTATGTAAAGCAGGCAGACTTCGTAGCCTGTCATGTGCCGTCATACATCAGAAAATACAGCATCGTAGAAGATGTCAAACCGGGCGGGACATTCCTGCTCAACTGTCCATGGTCCGACGAGGAGATGGAAGAACATCTCCCTGGAAACGTCAAGAGATACATAGCTCAGAACAATATCCACTTCTATGTATGCAACGCTCAGAAGATCGCGAGAGAGCTGCACCTCGGCATAAGGATGAACACTGTTCTTCAGGCAGCGTTCTTCAAGCTTGCCGGCATCCTTCCGATCGAAGATGCAAAAGCGTATATGAAAGATGCTATCCGCAAGACTTACGGCGCCAAAGGCCAAGACATCGTATCGATGAACTGCTCTGCGGTAGATTCCGGTATCTCCAGCGTAAGAGAGATCAGTATCCCCAAGTCATGGGCAAAGGCTGAAGGCGATCTGGAGACCGCCAAAGCAGAAGGCCGTGACAGACTGCACACAGAATATATAAACAACATACTGAAGCCGACAAGCAGCATGCATGGCGACGACATCCCTGTATCTGCTTTTGTCGATACTGCTAACGGAATGGTACCTTCCGGCACAGCAGCCTATGAGAAGAGAGGCATCGCCATGGACGTTCCCAGGTGGGACGCGGCCAGGTGTATGCAGTGTAACTGGTGCTCATATGTCTGCCCACACGCTGTCATCCGTCCGTTCGCTATGACGAAGGAAGAAGCGCATGCATACGACGGGCCGAAAGTACCATGCAAGAATGATCCGGACAAATACTTTGCGATAGGTATCTCCGCTATGGACTGCACCGGCTGCGGAAGCTGCGCCGAAGTATGCCCTTCCAGAAAGAAGGCTCTTGAAATGGTACCTGCGTCAGATATCGAGGAACAGGAACAGAAGGAATTTGATCATCTCTTCAGCAGCGTGACATACAAGAAAGAGTTCCAGAGCGACCAGACAGTATCCGGCTCTCAGTTCAAACAGCCGCTGCTCGAGTTCTCGGGAGCCTGTCCGGGATGCGGCGAGACGCCGTATGCCAAGCTTGTCACACAGCTTTTCGGAGACCGCATGTTCATCGCCAACGCGACAGGATGCTCATCGATCTGGGGACTTTCCGCGCCGTCATCACCTTACACGGTCAACAAAGAAGGCAAAGGCCCCGCATGGTCCAATTCCCTCTTCGAGGACAACGCCGAATACGGCTATGGAATGGCTGTCGCGATGAAGGCGAGAAGAGCTGAGATGAAGCAGCACGTCGAGAGCCTCGCTGAGGTGTCCGGTTTCGCGGAAGCCGCGAAGAACTGGCTCGATAACATGGAAGACGCTGACAAGGCTGAGATCACAGGAAAAGAGCTGCTGAAGGCCTGCGAGGGATCTGACAATGAAGAAGCCCTCTACGTAACAGAGAACGCCGACATGCTTCCTAAACCTTCGATCTGGATGTTCGGAGGCGACGGATGGGCATATGATATCGGCTACGGAGGACTGGACCATGTGCTTGCTTCAGGCGAGAACGTGAACGTCCTGGTATTCGATACAGAGGTATACTCCAATACCGGCGGACAGTCGTCCAAGTCGACTCCTATCGGAGCTGTGGCTCAGTTCGCGGCATCCGGAAAGACCGTAACAAAGAAGAACCTCGCGCAGATAGTGATGGCATACGGATATGTATACGTCGCTCAGGTAGCTATGGGCGCCAACCCTGCGCAAACTCTGAAAGCAATAAGAGAAGCAGAAGCATACGACGGTCCTTCACTGATCATCGCATACGCGCCATGTATCAATCACGGCGTAAAGGCCGGAATGAACAAGGCTATGCTCGAGATGAAGAAAGCTGTTAGAGCAGGATACTGGAACCTCATGAGATACAATCCTGCAAATGTTCTTGAGAAGAAGAACCCGCTCTCCGTTGACAGCGCGCCTCCGACTGAAGAATATCAGAGCTTCCTTATGGGCGAAGTTCGTTACAATTCACTGCAGCTGAAGTCGCCGTACCGCGCAGCGGAACTGTTCAAGAAAGCAGAAGAAGCGGCAGCGGCAAGATACGACAAGCTGCTCATGCAGGAAAAAGATTTTGATAATAAATAGGAAAGGAGGACTTTGATATATGTATAGAATAGTTAGAAAAAGACGTCTGAACGAGACCATGACATGGCTCTCTATCGAAGCTCCTCTGATTGCGAGAAAAGCCCGTCCGGGACAGTTCATCATCCTGAGGACTGACGAGCACGGTGAAAGGATCCCTCTTACAATGGCGGGACACGATTCCGGTAAAGGAACAGTGGATATCATCTACGCGGCCGTTGGAAGGACCACGATGCTTCTCGACCAGCTTGAGGAAGGTGATTACCTTCAGGACATCGTAGGACCTCTCGGAAAGCCGACGGAAATGGAAGGCCTGAAGAGAGTCTGCGTAGTAGGCGGAGGCACAGGAAACGCCCTGGCCCTCTCCCTTGTATACGGACTTCACGAAAACGGCATCTATATCGATATGGTAGCCGGATTCAAGAGCAAGGCGCAGGTCATCCTGGAAGAAGAACTCGGCGGCGCTGTAGACCGTCTCTTCATCACGACAGACGACGGATCCTATGGAGAGAAGGGATTCACGACTGATAAGATGAAGGAGCTGATCGAAGACGGAAACGAATATGATGAGATCATTACCATCGGACCTCCGATGATGATGAAGTTCGTCTGCGGGATCGCAAAAGACTATGGCATCAAATCAGTAGCTTCGCTTTCCGCGTACATGATCGACGGTACCGGGATGTGCGGAGGATGCCGCTGTATCGTAGGCGGAGAGAATAAATTCGTCTGCGTTGACGGCCCTGACTTCGACGGAGCCCTTGTTAACTGGGACGAGCTGATCAGAAGAAACACATATTATTCAAAGCAGGAAGCTCATGACAGAGCTCACGTCTGCAGACTGACAGGAGGTGTGCGTTACAATGATTAATCTGAAATCTGTAAAGAACCCGATGCCAGAGCAGGAACCTGAGATCAGAGCAAGAAACTTCAAAGAAGTAGCCGAGGGCTACACGCCGGAAATGGCAGTAAATGAAGCTATGCGCTGTCTCAAGTGCAGGACGAAGCCCTGCACCAAAGGCTGCCCTGTCATGATCAGGATACCTGATTTCGTCGCCAGGATCGCTGAAGGCGATTTCGAGGCGGCATACCAGATAATATCTGAAGACAGTGCCCTTCCGCGCATATGCGGAAGAGTGTGCCCTCAGGAGAACCAGTGCGAGGGAAGATGCGTACGCGGCATCAAAGGAGAGCCAGTATCTATCGGACGTCTGGAAAGATTCGTTTCCGACTGGCACGCCGAGCACGAAGATGAGTTGAAATCCGTATACGGATACGAAGAAGCTTCCAGAATGAAGGACGGCAGCGGGAAGCGCGTCGCAGTAGTTGGCGCAGGACCTGCCGGGCTCACATGCGCGGGAGACCTGTCAGCTAAAGGATACGCAGTGACCGTATATGAGTCACTTCATAAGCCGGGCGGAGTCCTGGCATACGGCATCCCTGAATTCCGTCTTCCTAAGGACATCGTAGCCGCAGAAGTCAAGAAGCTTGAGGACCGCGGAGTGAAGTTCATCTGCAACGCCATTATCGGAAGAGCTGAGAGCGTAGACGAGCTCATCAGTGAGGAAGGCTTCGACGCTGTATTCGTAGGAACAGGCGCCGGTCTTCCGTCATTCATGAATATCCCGGGAGAGAACCTTCTCGGAGTCTGCTCGGCAAACGAGTATCTAACGAGAATCAATCTCATGAAGGGATACCGCGACGACTATGACACACCTGTACCTGAAGGAACCCGAGTGGCGGTCATCGGAGGCGGAAACGTAGCTATGGACGCCGCAAGATGCGCCATGAGAATGGGCGCCGAAAAGGTATACATCATATACCGCCGCTCTATGGACGAGATACCTGCGAGACGCGAGGAGATACATCACGCGATACAGGAAGGCGTGGACTTCCAGCTTCTCAGGAACCCTGTCCAGATCGTCGGAGATGAGGACGGACATGTTACGGGAGTAGAAGTCGTTAAGATGGAGCTCGGCGAGCCTGACGCCTCAGGGCGCAGAAAGCCTGTCGCAGTAGAAGGATCCAACTATATTCTAGATGTAGATGAAGTCATCATGGCTATAGGAACAAGGCTGAACACGCTGATCCTTGATACAACAGAGGATCTTGAAGCTAACAGACGCGGAGGGATCGGCACAGACGACGGAGCGAAGACGAGCCGCGAAGGAATCTATGCCGGCGGTGACGCAGTCACCGGGGCCGCGACCGTCATACTCGCCATGGGAGCGGGCAAGACCGCGGCAAAGAGCATCGATGAATATCTGAAAAAGAAAAAATAGAAAAGATAACACATGACAAAAGGGAGCCTGCAATGCGCCGGAAAAGCGCTGATGCAGCTCCCTTTTTTGCTGTCAGCTGTTTTCGTATCAACTATATGAATACGTATCTCTTCATTCTGTCGAACGCCTCTTCAATAAGGCTTCTCGGCGAAGCAAGGTTCAGCCTTATATGGCATGGCCCTTCGAACATGCGGCCGTCCTGCCACGCCGCGCCTACGCGCCATCCGGCCCGTATCACTTCATCGATGTCTCTTCCTGACCTTTCACAATACCCGGACAGATCCAGGAAAAGCATATATGTGCCCTCGCCTACGTGTGTCTCTACTCCCGGGAAATTATCGCTGATATAATCAGCCGCCCAGCGGACATTGCCTTCTATCACCTGCATCAGCTCATCTACCCACTCGCGTCCTTCATCGCTGTAGGCTCCGATAAGCGCGTGCATGGACAGTACATTCATCACATTATAATGTGTCTTCTCTCCGCATTCCGTGATCACTTTACGCAGTACGTCATTATATATGATGTGGTAGCTTCCGACAAGACCTGCCAGATTGAACGTCTTGCTCGGAGCATATGCCGCAGCTGTGTGCTCTTTCGCCCAGCTGCTCACACACTGCGCCGGTATGTGCTCGTGTCCCCGGAATACCAGATCCGCCCATATCTCGTCGCTCAGCACAGTGACGTCGTTTGCCTCGAATACCGCCATTGCCTGCTCAAGCTCGGGCAGAGTCCATACACGGCCGGTCGGATTATGCGGCGAGCAGAAGATCACGACTTTGATATCATTGTCTTTGATCTTACGATCCATGTCTTCATAGTCCATGCGCCATACGCCGTTTTCATCCTGTATCAGCGGACTGTATACCGGCTTCCTGCCGAGTCCTTCCACGTCATCCCTGAATCCGACGTATGCCGGACTGTGAAGCAGTATACAGTCGCCCGGCTCTGTAAGGGCCCGCACAGCGCTTGACATGAAGCCGTGTACGCCGTTCTCATATCCGATATGGTCCCTGCTCAGCTCCTGATGATATCCGCCCGCCTGACGCCACTTTATGACAGACTGAAAGTACTCATCCGAATATTCATAGTATCCGAAGAGAGGATGCTCCGCCCTTTTGATGATCTCTCTCGTCACAGCAGGGCATGTTGCAAAATTCATATCGGCGACCCATAGCGGGATAACGCTGAATCCCTCTTCAGGAAGCGTCGGCTCGATCCCCCACTTGATCTTTCCTACCGAATCATACGCAGCGGCATCCCGGCCTCTTCGGTCTATTATGCTTTCAAAATCGTATTTCATTTCTCCAGTTCTTTCCCGTCGGCAAAGGCTTGTCCGACAGTTTCGCCGAGGATCCTGTACTCATGTGTCGAAGGGTCATATGAGATGGCCTGAAGCTTGTCTGCGTCAACATTTCCGTCTTCATCAAGCACTGAATCATCTACTACAGTATTCACGATCTCAGCGACTATCCTGAGAGTCTTATCGTACTGATTTATCTCCTCCACTCTGCACTCCAGAGTTATCGGAAGCTCTTTGAACACCGGCGCGTCGACGTTCTCACTCTTTACCACGGTCCAGCCTGTTTTCTCTATCTTGTCAGCTGTATCATGACCTGATACTATCCCTACATAATCTGCCGGGACCAGATTCGCTTTATCTGCTATACCTACTGTAAATTCTTTTCTGAGCCTGATATTGTCTGACGTCTTATGGCGCACTCCTATATTTATCTGAAGGCGCGCCGCGTTGAGGATCCCGCCGTACGCTATGTTCATGGCGTCAGGTGTTCCGTCCTCTCCGTATGTGCCTGCGATAAGCACAGGCAGTGGATACATAAACGGCTTAGGTCCAAGATTCTTTTTCATGATATTCTTCCTTTCTGTCAATACTGATGATGCCTTTTGCTTTACCGGAACATGAACTTCCGGATGATGCCTACTGCTATCTTATACGGGAGCGGTCTTAAGGCTTTATCTGCCTCCTTGAGCTTCTCCCTTATCGGTATATTCTGCGGGCAGTGCTTCTCGCATTTACCGCATCCTATACACTTAGTCGCGAATGCAGCGTCCTTCGTCAGGCCGACTGTCTGCGCGTACTCATATCTTCCCTGGCTTTTCGAGTCGATATACATCGCGTTGTAGCACCGGAACGTTCCCGGTATATCGACGCCCTGCGGACACGGCATACAGTATCTGCATCCCGTGCATCCGACCTTCTCGACTTCTCTTATCTTCTTTCTGACCTTGTCTATTACATCAAAGTCATCCTTTGTAAATTCTCCGGGTCCGGCCTCTGACGCAACACGTACATTCTCACGCACCATGCCGACTGTGTTCATCCCTGAAAGGACTACTGTTACTTCCGGCTGGTCGTACAGCCACCTGAAGCTCCATTCTGCAGGCGACCAGTTTCTTCCGCTCTTACGCATCTGCTCTTCTGCCGCCTCCGGTATCTTCACCAGCTTCCCGCCTCTCAGCGGCTCCATGATGACCACAGGTATTCCTTTTGCCGCCGCGGCCTTCAGCCCAACCGAGCCCGCCTGTGAATTCTCGTCGAAATAGTTGTACTGGACCATGCACATATCCCAGTCGTAATCGCTCAGTATCTTCTGGAAGCCGTCCGTATTCCCGTGATAAGAGAATCCTATGTTCCTGATCTGGCCGCTCTCCTTCTTCCGTCTGATCCAGTCGATAATACCGACATCCTTGAGCTTCTCCCACTGCGCTGCGTCTGTGAGGTGATGCATGAGATAATAGTCGACGTGATCTGTCCTGAGTCTTGAAAGCTCTTCGTTGAAGAAGCGGTCCAGAGCGGCGTTGCTGCTTACGAGATACTGAGGCAGCTTGGTCGCGATCTTTATCTTATCCCGTATACCGTTCCGCTCGAATATCTCACCGATCGCAGCTTCACTCCCGCCGTATATGTACGCGGTATCAAAATAATTTACTCCTGCGTTATACGCCTCCATGATCTCGCGTTCAGCTTCATCTATGTCGATCTTCCCGCCTTTTTTGACAAAGCGCATGCATCCGAAACCGAGTATGGAAAGCTCACTGCCGTTTTTATCTTTCCTGTATTTCATTTTTCGTTTCCTAATGCAGATCGTGTCTCATAAGGAGCGCGGACGCTGCCGCCCTCTTTACTGAATCCGCGTCTTTTTCGACATCATCATCTTGATAGTCAGCCTCTTCAGCTGACTGGGTCATTGCCCAGTATGCGCCGTAGATACCGAATGTCAGTACAGTCAGCAGTATGATCTTTACGGCATTTCCCTGCTTCTGTTTTTCCATATCATTTCCCCATTGTATCTTTATACAAAAGCCGCACCCGTAGGTGCGGTCCTGATGTCGTTATCCTAAGCCTGGCCTAATACATGCTCCATGAAATACGGCAGCTGCTTACGCCACCACGGCCAGTCATGATTGACGTCGTATCCCCAGAAATCAGCCCAGTGAGGAACGTTCTTGTCATTAAGGATACCGTCAAGCTTTGCCGAGTCCACGCGCATCTTATCTTCCCAGGCGCCCTGTCCGCAGCAGAATATGATGTTTCCCTGCCTGTAGAGGTCGAGCCACGGATGATCGTCCGGCATATTAGGCAGAAAATGTATCGGTGAATTGTTGTACACTAAATCATCCATATAGTCGCCGAAGAACCAGCTTGCGTCGAACAGTCCGCTGAGTGAGATCAGTGTGTCGAAGATATCAGGCCTTCTGAAGAAGAAATTGGCAGCGTGGAGCCCTCCCATGCTGCATCCTGTCACCATCGCCTTGTCGCCCCATTCCAGATATTCCGGCACGAGCTCCCCGATCACATAATTGTACCACTTCTCCTGCATCTCGGCTCTGTATCTGCCGTCGCCCTGCTCGTCAGACCACGACTCCTCATCGATGCTGTCAACACATACCAGCCTGAGCTTTCCTGAGTCTATCCACGGCTGCACAGACTCTGCCATGCCGAAATTCCTGAAGTCCCACGTATGTCCGTTCTGCGGCGGGAAAGCGAAGCACACTTTGCCTGCGTATCCGATCACCGCATGCCCCATTTCGCGGCCGAGGCTATCGCTGTATCTTACTTCGTATCTCTCATCCATACTTACTCTGCTCTCTCCTGTACGAAATCCGCGAACTCGCCGACTTCCTCTTCGCTTCCGACTACTGCCGTGTACATCTCATTTCCCATCGCACCTGAAAGAACATCCGGCATACGTTCAGCCATGACTATATGGCCGTTATACCTGTCCAGAATATCCTCACGTGTATGCGTATATCTATGTATGTCTTTTCTTCCCGCGTATACGCAGTATCTGTCTTCTCCGCTCTTAGGAAGCAGCCTCCTGTCGTCAGTCACCATATCTGCGTAGATCTGATACACGTCTGTCTGATGAGCAAAATCCATCATATCCGGCGTATATCCTCCCGCAGGCCTCATATTGACCTCCAGCCCCACGAACTCACCGACCTCGCCCAGATTCTTCCTCGCCTGGGTGAGCCGGAAGAATTCGAAGTGAACGAATCTGCTTCTGACCCTGAACGCTTTCAGCGCTCGTCTTCCGTAATCCCTGAGCTGCTCCGGCACATCCAGAAGCGCGTAATACGTCAGCTCAAGGCCTTTGTTCACCAGGTCGGCGACTGAAGGCGGGAACCAGCAGGAATTCTCGAACAGCGGCTCACCGTGAGAGTCACATACCGCGTCGTACGAATAGATATTGCCGTAAACGAACTCTTCCATGACATATGGGACATCCGGCTTTTTATTGAAGAAAGACTCAAGATCATCGTCGTTCTCCAGCTTCCATGTATCTTCGGCGCCGACTCCCACGTCGGGCTTGACTATGACCGGATATCCTCCGATCTCATCGAGGAACTTCTTTGCTGCGTCTATATCGGTAATTTTGTGGTTCCTTGCCGTCGGTATGCCGGCTTCTTTATATACCGGCTTCATTGCTGATTTACTCTTCCAGAGAGCCAGCTCGTCAGGCTGCACTCCTGTCGTTATATTGAAATCCTTTCTCAGCCTTGCGTCCTGCTCGAGCCAGTACTCATTGTTGGATTCCAGCCAGTCTATCTTTCCATATTTGAAAGCAAAGAAAGCCACGGCTCTGTACATAGAGTCGTAGTTCTCCATGCTGTCCACTTTATAGTATTCTGTAAGCGATGACCTGAGGTCAGGCTCAAGTCCGTCATACGGGCAGTCTCCGATACCCAGGACATTCACGCCCTTCCTCTTCAGCCTGTCGCAGAACTGCCAGTATGTATGCGGGAAATTAGGTGATATAAAAATAAAATTCATCGTTCTTCCTTCTTCATCGTTCAAATCTATTCAAACAGCCCGAGAACTGTGTCCTGGATCTGGTCCACGTCTATCACCCCTGTATGCCTTATCTCTTTCTTGTCCAGGTCTCTCAATCCTTCAGGAACTTTTACGCCCGTGCTCGCCGCGATCTCTCTGATATACGCGAACCCATCCTGCTGCTCGCCGAGCCCTATCGACTCTGCCACGCTCTTCGCGAACTTATATGGACTGGCTGTCGAAGCGATCACAGTCGGCGTAAGGTCTCCTGTCTCTTCTCTGTAGTTCTCGTACACTTTATATGCCACAGCTGTATGCGTATCGAGCAGATATTTATTGTCTCTATACATCTCGCCTATAGCAGCGTCCGTCGCCTCTACATCGGCAAACCCGCCGTAGAACTCCTTCAGCCCTTCTCTTATGCTGTCACCGACTTCATACCGCTTCTCCGAGTCCAGCTCAGCCATCAGGCGCCTTATCTCGTCAGCATCGTTCCCGGACAGGTGATACAAGAGTCTTTCAAGATTGCTGCTGATAAGTATATCCATCGACGGTGAATTCGTCAGATAAAACTCTCTGTCTGTATCATATACGCCGGTCCTGATGAAGTCTGTCAGGATCTTGTTCTTATTCGACGCGCAGATCAGCTTATTGACAGGAAGTCCCATACGCTTGGCATAATATGCCGCAAGTATGTTCCCGAAGTTTCCTGTAGGAACTACGACATTTATCTTTTCTCCGGTCTCGATCACGCCCTGCCTCATCATGCCGAGATATGCCCAGATGTAATATACACACTGAGGGATCAGCCTGCCGATATTGATGGAGTTGGCGCTTGACAGCTGTACTCCCTTCGCGAGTAATATATCTCTTACTTCTTCACTCTGGAATACGTTCTTCACGCCTGTCTGTGCGTCGTCGAAATTGCCCTTTATCGCAAACACATGCGTGTTGCCGCCTGTCTGTGTCACCATCTGGCGCTCCTGGACCTGTGATACTCCGCTGTCAGGATAGAACACGATTATCTCAGTTCCCGGAACATCCGCAAAGCCTTCAAGTGCAGCCTTTCCTGTATCTCCCGACGTCGCTGTCAGGATGCATATCTTCTTGTCGTCATGTTCTTTCTTTACTGCAGTCGTCAGAAGCCTCGGAAGGATCGAAAGAGCCATGTCCTTGAACGCCGCAGTTTTCCCGTGATACAGCTCAAGGAACCATGCGTCCCCTGCCTTGACAAGAGGCGCTATCTCTTCAGTATCGAACTTGGAGTCGTATGCTCCGTCAACACACGCCGCTGTCTCTTCTTCAGTAAAGTCGGTGAAAAATGTGCCGATCACCTTTTTCGCGACCTCCTGATACGACGCGTCCTTCATGTCCGCGATATCAAAAGGCATAGCCGGTATCTCTTCAGGCACATACAGTCCTCTGTCCGGCGCGATCCCTCTTATTATCGCCTGTGCAGCTCTTAATTCTTCCTTATCTCCCCTTGTGCTTCTGAACTTCATCCTTATTCTCCATTCTGTTCATCAAAGCCATTAACGTCATTTGGCAGATATTTTTAAAAAGCACTTGCCAACTACATGTTAACAGTATATAATATGTAAAGTCAGTTTGTAAACAACTTACTGATACAATATGCCGCCTTGGTCAAGAGGTTAAGACGTGGCCCTCTCACGGCCAAATCATGGGTTCGATTCCCGTAGGCGGTACCAATAAGCAACAGGAAGTATCTTCGGATACTTCCTGTTTGCTTTTTGAGCAAAGGCACTGGAACTTTGTCACCATACATCCTCAATTATCGTGGCAAATTTTCGTCATTTTGCCCGAAATGAATGCAGATGTTGGAACGCTGTCACCATACAAATATAAAAAACAGCCCCGAAGGGCTGCTTGGTTTAACACTTGCTGTACTTCTTACGAAATAGGGAGTCTTTCTTTTGTCCTCAGTATCTTCCCTGATCTCGTCCCGTTGAAGAAAGTATTATGCATGAGGAAGACAAGGTGCTTGTCCACCGATGTCACACTCTCTATCTCACCGAACGGGATCTCATATCCTCCGATATACTGAAGGTCGCTCGTCCTGTAGACATCCACATAATTAGTGCCGCCTGTCCAGATAGCTACAAGTATAACGCCGTCTCCCGCTCCGATATCCTGAGCTCTGCTGTATCTCACTTTCATGATCCTGCCGGTCTCATTGAACTGATCATCAGTTATCAGCACCTTCGGCCCGCCTGACAGATAGAAACGGCTGATACTCGGATCATATGCGATCCCTGATGTAACCCTTGGGATCCTTATGCTCCCTGTACTCCCGCTTTCCGTATCGAATACCGTGCATCCTGAACTTGTGTGGACTACATATACTTTCCCGTTTGCGTAAGTGCTTCCGTTCGGATGGCTCATGTCCACACCGACTCTGTTTTTCTCTTTCCCGTCCTTTCCAAACGTGACGAGTGACGTGTCCTCATAAGTTACTATATAATCTTCACCTGTATAGCTGAATGACTGAGGAGCTCCGGAAGATCCCGCGCATGGGATGCTTGCTATCTCTTCAAGGTCAGACTCATCGAATGTCTTCAGAAGATGCGGCGAGCTGTATGAAGGAGCGTCGTCTACGTAAGTATTCATTTTTACGACTTCAGAATAAGGGCTTTTTACATATTCATCTTCTGCCTTTGCTCTGGCTTTTATTCGGTACCCTGCAGAAGAACGAAGCACTTCCGCTTCCCTTTCCTCAGTATCCATGAACGGCTCATCTGAGCTGCCTTTATATATTTCATATGATTCGGCATAAGGCACTTCGTCCCATGTCAGCACCGCGTAATACGGATCCTTTTCTTTTATCTTCACCTCCGGCTTATCAAGCTCGTCAGGCAGGACCGTCACGGTCACGGTCTTTTCCTCAGGAGAAAAATATGTCCCCCCTTCCGCAAGCACCGTAAGCTTGGTCTTCCCAGGCGAAACGGCTTTCACAGTGCCTCCGTCGGTCACGTCTATAACGTCTGATTCTGTATCGTAAGATATATCGCCTGAAGCCTTTGCTTCAACCTTTTCCTTTTCGCCCTCGACAAGTACGATATCATTTTTTTCGATCTCTATCTTCTGACTGTACTTCTTGAGTTTTATCGTTTCACTATCAGCTGTAGGAAAATCAGTACCCCCGGAAGAAAGGCCTGCTGACCTTACAGATACTCTGTAATCTCCGGGGATAGTATCGCACGGCAGAGAACATGACATACTACCTGTCTTTACGACCTTCGTCTCGTTTGTCTTCTTGTCTTCCACTCTTACAAGATATGCTTCTGCGCCCTTCTGATCTTTCCAGGACACATTTATCTGATCTTTATCCTGAGTGACCTGAAGCTCCGTTATCCCTGGTTCTGATCTGGCTGTAAGAACGACCTGAAGAACTGTAAACAAAACTAGAAGGCCGGCGATAATATAATATACCGCGCGGCTTTCCAGTAAGCCTGATATTCTTTTTATGATTCTGTATCCTTTATCGATCACGCTTTATCTATTCACTGTCAGTTATAACTCTTTATCTGTTTCTATTATATCATCTGTTCCTGATGTATAAAAGAAGAATTGGTGACTATTTCTTGAACAAAGTACCGAAGAGACCTCTTGCAAGGCTTGCTCCGGCGTTCCCTCCGAGAGTCTTTCCAAAGCTGCTTCCTGTTTTTCCTCCTATGCTCTTTCCGAGTTCTCTTCCGATCGTGCCGAGCACTGAGTTCCCTACTGATTTGATAGCACGTTCTTTGGCCTTATTTGCTTTGGCCTGCTCCTTTGCTTCTGCCTTAGCCTGTTTCTCAGCTTCCTTCGCCGCTTCCTTCTCTGCTTTAGCTGCGGCTTTTGCTTCTTCAGCCGCCTGCTTTTCAGCCTCTTTCGCTTCCGCGTCCTTTGCCCTTGATGCGATGAGATGCTCATAAGCCGACATATTGTCGACATTCACCGCATATTTACTGTAAAGGAGACTGGACTTGACGATACCGTCGCGTCTCTCCAAAGAGAGCTGCCCGAATGAGCACTGCGGCGGAAGGATCGAGACCTTCTCCGCTATCTGCGGGATGCCGTCTTCTCCGAGGAACGAAACTACCGCTTCGCCTGTTCCAAGCTCGAGAATGGTCTGATATGTATCAAACTCAGGATTCTCGCGGAACGAATCAGCCGCGGCCCTTACCGACTTCTGGTCAGCCGGCGTGTAAGCTCTGAGTCCATGTTCCACCTTGTTCCCCAGCTGAGCCAGCACGCCGTCAGGAATATCTCTCGGATTCTGTGTGCAGAAATATACGCCTACTCCCTTCGACCTTATCAGCTTGACTACCTGCTCTATCTTGTCCAGCAGAGCTTTCGGGGCATCGTCGAACAGAAGATGCGCCTCGTCGAAGAAGAACACCATCTTAGGCTTTTCCATATCCCCCACTTCCGGCAGAGTCTCAAAGAGCTCAGACATGAGCCAGAGAAGGAAAGTCGAATAAAGCTTGCCGTTATTGATCAGGCTGGAGCTGTCCAGTATGTTTATCATGCCCTTGCCTTCAGGGTTCACTGTGAGCCAGTCTGTGACTTCCAGATCAGGCTCTCCGAAGAACACGTCTCCTCCGGCCGACTCAAGTGATACTATCGCACGCGTTATGACGCCTATTGATGCTGAGCTTATTTTTCCGTAGTCTGCCTGGAAGTCTTCCGAGTGGTCGTCGACATACGCAAGCATAGCCTTCAGGTCTTTGGTATCGATCAGAAGCAGCTGATTGTCGTCTGCTATCTTGAATATTACGTTCAGTATATCGCTTTGAAGATCATTCAGCCCGAGGATCCTGCCGAGCAGCACCGGACCCATCTCGGATATAGTCGTCCTGAGCTGTATGCCTGTCTGTCCGAATATATCCCAGATGTTTACCGGATATCCTTTGAACGCAAAGCCCGCGTCAGCAAGGCCGAACTTCTCGATCCTCTTCTGCATATCCTCAGTCGGCTGTCCCGGATCAGCGATCCCTGAGATATCTCCCTTGACGTCAGCCATGAACACTGGGACTCCCATGTCGCTGAACGATTCCGCGAGGACCTTCAGTGTAACTGTTTTACCTGTTCCTGTAGCTCCTGCGACAAGTCCGTGGCGGTTGGCCATCTTAGGTACTATTCCGATGTTTTCGCCTTTATCATTGTTGGCGATCCATATCTTTCCATCCTTGATCATTTCTCGCACACACGCCCCCGCCGCCTGCGCGGAAGGGTCTTCCCTTTCTCCCGGCTGTACCCGGGTCCATGCCATATATCAGTACAATGCAGCTTTGGCACTCATGACACGCCACCTTGTGAGCTCAGGTCTCAGTTCTCCCGTTTCCGGATCTTTGCCTTCTTCAGTCTTTCTGAGGACTATGTCTATCTGGATCTTCCTGATCCTGCGCTTGTCTCCGTCAACGGAGAGATTGACTTTGCTCCTTCCGCGTACGTTCAGCATGTCGCCGTCCTTTTTGACATATATACGCTCCACATTCTCAGAAAATACGTTGATCGATTCATCGGCGATATTGCTGAGGAACTCCTCTTTATCGCTCTCGTCGCCGGAAAGCCCGGTAAACGTAAAGCCTTCGTCGAATACCGCGTCAAGTGTGTCGACTTCAGCATCGATGACGCTTCTGTAAACACTGCGGTAATATTCGGTCACATCATTTTCAAGCGGTGTCTTAAGCATAGCTGTATCCTCCGGTATACATTATCCTAATATTGATTTTACCTTCACACAGTGATGCCGTCAATGCAAAAGTATGCTACTATATCAGTTGAAAGGATCGATCACAAACCATGAAAAAACACATTCTGTTCCATCTTGCCGCAGGACTTGTCCTTGCGATGTTCATAATATCTCTGTCAGTCACTCTGGCGCTGAACGCCAGGTTCATTTATTACGGCGATATCGACAGGTACGGTCTTGATACGGTAAGCGGCCTTACGAAAGAAGAGCTCCGGCAGGACTACCTGGAGCTCATAGATTACAATTCTGTATTCGGTGACGACAGTCTTGACTTTCCGCACTTCACGCTGTCCGATGGCGCCCGCCAACACTTTAAAGAGGCCAGAGACCTGTTCTTGTTCTTCGGCTGGGGAGTTCCGATATTCGGATCACTCGCCGCCATCCTGGCACTGATCGCACGTAGGAAGAAATACGGTCCTTCATATCTTGCCGTTGCTTCTTTCATATCCATAGTGCTCCCGGCCGCGCTTGGTGCGTTCGCGCTTCTTGCCTGGGACAGGCTCTTCGTTATGTTCCACGAGATATCTTTCGGAAATGACCTGTGGCTGTTCGATCCTGCGGTCGACCCGGTGATAAACGTGCTTCCGACAGAATTCTTCTTCCATGAGGCTGTAGCTATTTTCGTCCTGGTCATATCCGGCGGACTCATCTCCCTTTTCGCATACATCAAAGCCCGCAGGGCTTCTGAGGATTAGATCTTATACAGTTCCCACGTCACGCTGCTTCCGATATACTTGAGTTCGAACACTCTTTCACGCCTTCCGATTATACTCTGGCATCTGTACGTATAGTTACGCGTATTCCCATACTGATCCAGTGTTATATCAAGGACTTTCCCTACTTTTATCACGTATTCTTTCCCGTCTTTCACGTATCTGAACCTGTATGGCTCCGGCGGCTCATTCTTATGAAATACCGCTATCATATCGACCGGCTGTCTCAGCATCTTCATCGTTCTGAACATCTCCCTGACCATAATGGTTACCGTATAATGATCACACCCCTTGTATCAAACCCAGAACGATCCTGCAGTCATTCTATCACAGTTTCACACCGTATGCAAACATATGTTCGTGTTTTATCAAAAAATAAAACGGCATCATCGATGCCGTTTCTGGAGGCGACACCCAGATTCGAACTGGGGGATAGAGGTTTTGCAGACCTTTGCCTTACCACTTGGCCATGTCGCCCTGTTATAAACGGGGTGCGGAACTACCGCGCCCCGTGAATACTGGCTGGGGTAGCAGGATTCGAACCTGCGAATGACGGAGTCAGAGTCCGTTGCCTTACCGCTTGGCGATACCCCAACGTATGCGGATATATTGAAATGGGGTGGGAGGTGGGATTCGAACCCACGCATGTAGGAATCACAATCCTATGTCTTAACCGCTTGACGACACCCACCATGCTGCCCGTATATTGTATCACAGTATACCGGGTAATGCAAAAAGAAAAATTGGCGACCAAGACGAGGCTCGAACTCGTGACCTCCAGCGTGACAGGCTGGCATTCTAACCAACTGAACTACTTGGCCTTGA
>JAFWJS010000040.1 GCA_017511535.1 Eubacterium sp.
CCTGCACCAGGAGGCTGTACGCCTCACTTGGCGGTCTGTATATCATTCCTTCGTAACGCATTACATCCTGTCAGGGGCTTTGATGCCAAGGAGGCTTAGCCCTGTCTTGATAACATTCTTAGCGGCGATGGTGAGAGCCACTTTAGCGAGCTTCTCGTCCTCGTTATCCGTAAGAATGTGTTCATCGTGATAGAATCTGTTATATGACTGCGCTATATCTATGATATGGCGCGTAAGTATCGACGGCTCATACTTATATGCAGCGTCTCTGATAACTTCAGGGAACACATACAGGAGCTTCACGAGCTCATATGCGTTCTCTCCTGATATATATGAAAGATCAAGCTCATCGACCGCTTCAGCTTTCTTCACAGTCTCTTCGCCCGCCTTTCTGAGTACGCTCGCGCACCTTGCGTGCGTATACTGTACGTACGGGCCTGTCTCGCCGTCAAAGTTGAGTACCTTGTCCCATGTGAACGTATAGTCTTTTATCCTGTTATTGGAGAGCTCCTGGAACTTGACGGCGCCGATTCCTACTTCCTTCGCGACTTCATCGACATGTTCCTCGGACGCGTCAGGGTTCTTCTCCCTTATTATCTCTTTCGTCTTATCTACCGCGTTGTTCAGCACATCCTCCAGGAATACTACGTTTCCTCCTCTTGTCGAGAGAATATGGCCGTTTTCCAGGCTTACCATACCGAACGGAACATGTATGCAGTCCTTTTCCCATTCATATCCAAGCAGCTTCAAAATCATCTTGAGCTGTTTGAAATACAGGTTCTGCTGAGTCGCGACGACATATATGTTCTTGTAGAAATCATAATGTTCTTTTCTGTATACTGCTGTAGCGATGTCTCGGGTGCAGTACAGTGTGGATCCGTCTGACTTGGTGATGAGTGCCGTACCGAGACCGTATTCTTCCAGATCGACGACGTTCGCTCCCCTGGACTCATGCATGAGGCCCTTATCACGGAGCTCGTCTATGAAGCGCTGCATCTTGTCTGAGTAGAAGCTCTCACCGTCGTATTCATCAAAGCTGATATCCAGCATATCGTAAACACGGTTGAATTCTTTCAGCGAAAGATCGCTGAACCACTTCCACAGCCTGACTTCCTCTTCCTCGCCGGCTTCCAGCTTCACGAAGGCTTCTCTCGCCTGATCGTCAAGCGTCTCGTCCTCTTCGGCTTCTTTATGGAATTTCGTGTAGAGATAGAGCAGATATTTGATAGGATCTTTCTCCAGCTCTTCTGCATTGCCCCACTTCTTATACGCCACGATCATCTTTCCGAACTGTGTCCCGTAGTCTCCGAGGTGATTCAGTCTCTCGACCTTATATCCGAGGATATCATAGAGCCTGTAGATGGAGTCTCCGATTATCGTCGTCCTTATATGGCCGATATGGAACGGCTTGGCGATGTTAGGCGAAGAGTACTCAACTATAACAGTCTTGCCTTTTCCTTCGTCAGAGCTTCCGAAATCGTCCTTCTGAGCCGCCTCAAGCGTGATCTCTGAGAACTCTGCCTTTGATATGAACATATTCACATAAGCGTTGACCTGTTCAACTTTCTCGAATACCGGATCACCGTTTATCCCTGCCGCTATATCCTGCGCTATAAGAGGAGGAGCTTTGTGAAGAGTCCTTGCAAGCCTGAAACACGGGAACGCGTAGTCTCCGTTCGCCTTATCCTGCGGCACCTCTATCATGCCCTTTATCTCTTCTTTAGTCAGGTCTTCCACCTGCCCTGACAGAAGTTCTGCGATCTTGTCTTTAATGTCGATCATTTTTTAAGCTCCTTCACTTTTGTTTTTACTATATCTTTCTCTGTAAGCACTTTGATCCCGCGGGCTTTGATGAGCTTTGTGAATACGCCGTCGCCTTCTGTGAGAGTCCCGGTGAAAGTGCCGTCGTATATGAAGCATGACCCGCATGACGGACTGTTTGCCTTGAGTATCGCTATCTCCGGTTCTTCGCCGGAATCCAGCACTTTCCTGAGGCAGATCTCCGCGCCGCTCCTGAACTCAGCGGTCAGATCTTTTCCTTCTCTGTCCACTACTTTCTCGCCTTGCTGCTCAGCAGGCGGCCTCGGAGCTTCCAGCCCTCCCTCTGTTTCCGGGCATACAGTCATGATCATATGCCCCTCGCAGAAGTCCTTCACAGCCTCGTTGTCATTGCTGCCTCCGTTATATTTACAGTTGGCGCCAAGGAGGCACGCGCTTACTATATACATACTGTCACCTACTTTTTAAGCGTCACTACGGTGACTCCCTCGCCGCCTTCATTGTATTCGCCCGGCCGGAGTGACTTGACATGCTTGTTGCGCTTTAATTCCCGCCGTATTCCGTCTTTCAGGATACCCTCACCGCGGCCGTGGATTATCACACATGTCTCGAGCCTTGCCATCGCAGCGTCGTCTATATATTTGGATACCTCCATGAGAGCGTCGTCCAGATTCTGTCCGCGCACATCTTTCTCACGCGATATCGCCATCGCCTTCTGCCGCATCATGCCGCTTATCTGTGAACGTGAAGAGGCGTTTTTCCCCTGTGACCGCTTCTTCCCTTCTTTTATCAGCGTAATGTCATTCACATTCACCTTCATCTTGACAGAGCCGATCTGTATCGTAAGATTCCCCTTGTTGTCCGGCAGAGTGATTATCTCGCCGTTCTGGTCCATAGGAAGGCACTTCACCCTGTCACCTGTCTTGACCGACGATATGTCAACAGGCTTGCTGTTCACCTGTCTGATCACGACTTCCTGATATTTCTTCCCCTTCTCGTTCAAAGCATGTCTTGCCTCTGAGAAAAGGCGGTTACGCTCGCCAAGGCTCTCTTCTTTAGTGAGTTCCCTGAGTTCGCGCCTGACCTCGTCTGCGGTCTCGCCGGCGTCGCGCAGTATCTCACGGGCCTCGCGCCTCGCGTCGCGCATCATCTGTTCTTTCTTTTCACGGAAGGCTTTCTCTTCAGCGTCGAATGTCTTTCTGGCTTCTTCCATCTCGGCTTTCATCCTGACTGCCTCTTCACGAGCTCTCTCAGCCTCTGACCTGTCTTTCTCTATCGCGGTTATCACGTCTTCAAAGGCCAGATCGCCTTTCTCTATAAGAGTCTCAGCCCGCTGAATGATCCTTCCTGAAAGGCCTAGCTTTCTGGATATCTCAAAGGCATTGGACCTTCCCGGCACGCCGGTAAGCAGCCTGTATGTAGGGGAAAGAGTTTCCACGTCGAACTCCATGGAGGCATTCTCGACTCCGTCTGTTGACAGCGCATATTTCTTTATCTCGTTATAATGTGTCGTCGCGATAACATGCGCGCCGGCGGCATGCAGCTTTTCCAGTATCGCTACTCCAAGAGCGGCTCCTTCCGTAGGGTCCGTACCTGCCCCAAGCTCGTCCAGTAGAACAAGTGAGCCTGAAGCTGCCCTTCCGGCTATATATACTATGTTCTTCATATGTGACGAGAACGTGGAAAGGCTCTGCTCTATGCTTTGTTCGTCTCCTATATCAGCGAAAACGTCTGAATAGACAGGAATGGTGCTCGTGCATGAAGCAGGTATATGCAGCCCTGAAAGCGCCATAAGCGACAGAAGGCCGCAGGTCTTGAGTGTTACTGTCTTACCTCCTGTATTAGGTCCGGTGACCACCAGAGTCGTATATCCGGGAGCTGCCTCACGCGGCGCATGTGATCCTGACCACTCTCCCGCGCCGGGTCCTCCGCCGAGCTCGACAGTGATCGGGACTGCCTTGTCCTGATCCAGAAGAGGATGCCTGCCCTGTATGATCCTCAGTACTCCTGTATCATTCAGAGACGGCTCTTCCCCTTTCATCCTGCATGAAAGCTTGCCCTTGGCCATTATGAAGTCAAGCCTGGCTATTATATCCTGATTGTTAAGTATATCATGATAGCAGGAACCTGTTCTGTCGGAAAGCTCCTGCAGTATCCTCGCGATCTCTGCCTCTTCCTGAAGCATGAGCTCCTTCAGTTCGTTGTTCAGCTCAACTACGACCTGAGGCTCTATGAAAAGAGTAGCTCCACCCTTGGACTGGTCATGTACGATCCCGGGGAATTCTGATCTGTGCTCCTGCTTGACAGGGATGACGTAGCGTCCATCCCTGATGGTCACTATCGTATCCTGAAGGTACGCCTGATTGGACTGACTGTTCACCATATGTGACAGCCTCGCGCGTATGGCTTCATTCTGCCTTATTATCGCGCGCCTTATCCTCCTGAGCTCAGGCGACGCGTCGTCAGACATCTCGTCTTCAGAGATGATACATCTGTCTATGTCCTTCGCCAGCTCATCGTGAGGAACTATGAGGTCTGCCAGCGAAAGGATCCCCGGTATGTCAGGCAGCTCGCCCTTCAGGAATCCTGTCACTCTTATGGCAACGCGAAGATCATGGGCAACGCTGATAAGCTGCTTCATTGAAAGGCATCCGCCTTTCCTGGCGATCCCGCAGGTGGTCCTGAGATCATGTATGCCCTCAGTCGGTAATGCGCCTTTATGCACAATAAGGTCAACCGCTTCCGTGGTCGACCTTAATTCATCAGCTATGTCCCTGATATCTTCTCCCGGGGCAAGCGCGGCCGCCATATCGCGCGACATGCTGCAGCCTGCCTCCTGCCCGAGGAGCTCCTTTATCTTATTATATTCTAATACCTGTAAAGCCTTTTTGTTCATCTACTCCTTGGTGAGCTTCTCGATCTCGCTCTTAAGCTGGATGTTTTCCATCTGAAGGTCAAAGATCGAATTCTCATATTCTGAACACTTCTTCTCCAGCTCTCTGTACTTGGTCTCGTCTTCCTTGCTCTGCTCTCTCAGCTTGTCCAGGCTCTCCTTGGACTGCATATGACTTTCTTTAGTGTCGTCGAGCATCTTGAGATAACGCTGCGCGTCCTTCTCGATCTGCTGGTTGGAAGCCTTGAGTCTCTCGATCTCATCCATCGCGTCGAAGTACTCGTCTGTTATGTTCACTGCTGTAAGTACTGCGATAGTGCCGGTGCCTCTCTTGTCAGTGACTCTTGCGATGAGATGCATCTTATTATCGACATACTCAGCTACTTTCTCGATCTCTTCTTTCTCTTTGTCTCCGGAAATCAGATAGTCCTGACCGAAGATCTTGACATTTACTCTTTCATCCATTAGAATCCACCCTTGCTTCTTATATGAACTAATTGCTGTAACTTATTCTATCATATTATATATTAGCCTGCTACCGATATTTGATGTTGATTTAGAGAGCGCTATGCGCTCTCGCAACAGTTGCTTCCTTGCGGCAACGCCGTTTAAATCGAAGCAACTGTTACTGTTCCCTTAATACGGCGCTGAATTTCTCCTTGAGGTCTGCAAGTATCTTCTGCTGTACTTCGTCTACTTCCTCATCAGTCAGAGTCTTCTCGTCGCTTCTGTAAGTAAGGCTGAATGCGCAGCTCTTCTTGTCAGGAGGGATAGGCATTCCTCTGTAGATATCGAACAGCTTCACATCCTCCAGGATCGAGTCATCGTTATTTCTGATCTCATCGATGATCGCTCCGACTTCCAGCTCAGCGTCTACTACCATAGCGATGTCACGCTGTGTTGAAGGATACTTAGGAGGTTTCTGGTAATGTACTTCTGTGTCAGCGTTCTCGCAGATCATATCGAAGTCAAGCTCAGCCACTATCGGTCTGGCATCGAAGCTGAATCTCTCGAGTACATCCGGATGGATCTCTCCCATGACTCCAAGTTTCTTCTCTGCTCCGTTTTTACCTGTGATCCGGAGTGTCGCGCATCTTCCCGGATGGAACATGCTGTCTTCTCTCTCCGCGGCATATTTGACGCTTCTTAATCCGAATCTGTCAAGAAGAGCATTGATCATTCCCTTCATCGTGAAGAAATCATCATCGCCGCCATAGATACCGATCGAAAGATGCTGTGATTCCTCTGACATTCTTTCATTGTCAGCGTTTCTGAATACTGTCCCGATCTCATACGCTCTCATGGCGTCTGCGTTCCTTGAGTAGTTCAGCGCAAGTGTCTCTAGCATCTCTGTCCTGAGCATAGAGCGGAGCGCCTGTGTATCTTCACCCATCGGGTTCATGATCCTGACATAGTCACGCTCAGGCGCGTCTTTAGCGATACCTGCCATATCCATGTCTCTGTCTCCTGAGAACGAATACGTCTGGATCTCATCTGCTCCCATGCCTGACAGAATGTCTCTCGCCTTCTGGGCCATATACCAGCTTTCAGGAGTCGATACCTTGGACGCGATGTTCGGAAGAGTCATCGGAAGGTTGTCATAGCCGTACATACGGGCGACTTCCTCTACGTAGTCCACTTCCTCAAGCAGGTCCTGTCTTACTGAAGGCGGCGTAACGACGAGCTCGTCGCCTTCGCCCTCTACCTTCATCTCAAGGCTCTCGAGGTATCCCACCATCTGCTCGCGCTGGATATCGATACCGAGGACTTTATTGATCCTGCTTACTCTTGCCGTTACAGTAGGAGCTGTCTCCGGCTTCTTGTATACGTCCACAGCACCCGAAAGGACTTTTCCGCATCCAAGTATCTGGACGAGTCTGCAGAATCTTTCCGCAGCATCTTCTACCTGATTCGGATCGATGCCCTTCTCATATCTTCCTGAAGCCTCAGTCCTGAGATTGAGCTTCTTTGAAGTAAGTCTCACGCTTGAGCCTACGAAGCTTGCTGACTCGAGCACTACTGTCTTTGTGTCTTCAACGATCTCTGAATCGAGTCCGCCCATGACGCCTGCTACAGCGACCGGACCGTTCTCGTCATTGATCATGAGCATCGTATCGTCGAGAGTACGCTCTGTTCCGTCCAGTGTCGTGAACTTGCTTCCGTTCTCTGCAGTATCGACTATGATATGCTGTCCCGCGAGCCTTCTGATATCGAAAGCGTGGAGCGGCTGACCATATTCGATCATTACGAAGTTCGTGATGTCTACGATGTTGTTGATAGGTCTCATACCTGCCGCGATCAGGCGTTTCTGGAGCCACCATGGTGACTGCTCGATCTTTACGTCTTTGATGACGTGCGCTGTATATCTCCTGCAGAGGTCTGACTTTACGTCGACCTTGATATAATCTTCTGCTCTTTCATCTGTCGGCTCTACGGCGATGTCAGGATACTTCATGGTAGTCCCGAATGTAGCCGCTGCTTCTCTCGCCATTCCTACCATTGCAAGGCAGTCAGGTCTGTTCGGCGTGATCTCAAAGTCGATGACATGATCTTCAAGTCTGAGCGCCTTATCAAAGTCCTCACCCAGATGATCGTCCCAGTTCCCCGGAACCAGCCAGATGCCGTCCTTTGAGTTCAGAGGAGCGACTTTGTCCTCGAGTCCGAGTTCCTGCGGCCCGCAGAGCATCCCGTCACTCTCGACGCCTCTGAGAGCGCCCTTTGTGATCGTGACTCCGCCTTCTACCTTCGGCTGTCCGTGGAGCGGCCCCGGAATGTGGCTTCCGTCCGTCGCTACAGGGACATATGCTCCGACATAAATATTGTCAGCGCCGGTCACGACCTGAAGAAGATCGTCTTCGCCGATGTTGATCTGGCATACTACCAGCTTGTCCGCGTCAGGATGCTTCTCGATCTTATCTATTCTGCCAAGCTTCACGCCTGACATACCTGTGCCGATCTCCGTTATCGTCTCGATATTGGAACCCGTCATGATCATCCTGTCACCGAGTTCCTTGACCGGCACGTCTACATCTACGTAATCTTTTAACCAGTTTACTGATACTAACATATCTCTTCTCCTACCCTACTTGAACTGTTCAATGAAACGTTTGTCATTCTCATAGAGAAGTCTTATGTCGTCGATGCCGTACTTAAGCATCGCGATCCTCTCAACACCCATACCTACAGCGAATCCTGTATATTTCTCGGTGTCGATGTTTCCGACTTTATGTACGTGCGGATGCGTCATGCCGCAGCCGAGGATCTCGATCCAGCCGCTGCCTTTGCAGACGTTGCAGCCTCTCCCGCCGCACTTGAAGCAGGATACGTCCATCTCAGCTGAAGGCTCTGTGAACGGGAAGTGATGAGGCCTGAACTTGGTCCTCGTCTCAGGTCCGAACAGTCTCTTTGCCATGAGGTCGAGCGAGCCCTTGAGGTCTGCCATCGTGACTCCCTCTCCGACTACCATCATCTCGATCTGATGGAACGTATGTGAGTGAGTCGCGTCAGGAGTGTCACATCTGAAGCATCTTCCCGGAGAGATGATCTTGTATGGAAGCTCAAGTCCCTGGACCGCTCTCGGCTCGCATGACGATGTGTGCGGACGGAGTACGATATCATCTGTAACATAGAATGTGTCAGTCTTATCTCTGGCCGGGTGTGTCTCCGGCGCATTAAGTCCATCAAAAGCGTTGAAGACAGTATCTACCTCCGGCGTCGTATATACCGCGTAACCCATATCCTGGAAAATGTCTGCGATCTCATTGATAGTCTGTGTGATCGGATGCTGAACACCGATCTTCACTTCTCTGCCCGGCTCTGTCACGTCGATACGCTCTGCCTTAAGCGCTGCTTCTCTGGCCTTTGCTCTGATCTCTTCCTTACGTTCATTCAGCATGCGCTCGAATTCGGCTTTTGCCATGTTGGCTGCTTTTCCGAACTCTTTACGCTGCTCTTTGCTCATTTCGCTCATGCTGCGGAGCATCGTCGTGAAAGCCCCCTTCTTTCCCAGCATCTTTACACGCAGATCTTCAGCCGCCTGCATGTCAGTTGCTTCCATGAGCTGCTTCTTTGCCTCCTCGAGGACTTCTGTAAGCTTGTTTTCCTGCATACTTCAACTCCTGTTATATCGAATATTATCTGCACGGCCTGGCAAGCTCATACATGAGCAGTGCTGCCGCGATACCCGCATTAAGTGATTCCAGCTTCCCTTTCATAGGTATGTTCAGAAGGATATCTGCTTCAGATCTGAATATTTCAGACACGCCGTTCCCCTCGTTGCCTATCACAAGAGCAACATGCGGTCCTCCGGAAAGCCCTGCGTCATAATAAGGTCTGCCGTTCACGACATCCGTGACCGCTGTGACCAGCCCGCTTCGCTCTGCTTCTTCTATGAAGCTCCCGGCGCTGTCAAAAAAGATAAGCGGCATCCTCAGGATAGATCCGGCGCAGGCTCTGACTACCTTGGGTGAGAACGGATCACATGTTCCTTTGATAAAGACGCACGCGCTCATTCCCGCGCCTTCAGCCGTACGTATCACAGTACCGATGTTTCCGGGGTCCTGCAGTCTGTCAAGGACCAGTACATTGCCCGCCTGTGCCGCGCGTTCCAGAGCTTCCTCTGGCCTGCCGCGGTCCGGCTTGTCTATCACCGCGATCACTCCCTGACTCGCCATGGTCTCTGACACAGAGTCAAACAGTTCTTCCGAAAGCACTATGGTATCATCTGTGAACGTTTCATATCCCGATCCTGATCTCGCGAAGACATTATCTACCGTTACGCCGTCGCTTTCAAGCGCCTCGCTTACTATGTTCGGTCCTTCTGCCAGGAACTTTCCCATCCTGTCTCTGTATTTACGCAAAGACAGTCTGGAAAGGTCACGGAACAACCTGTTTTCCCTAGAAGTTATCACTTTCATGAATGTATCAAAAAGCCGGCTTATTAAACCGGCTTAAATTTTCTGGATATGACTATTTGTTCAGAAAACCTGGGATCTTGAATGAACCATCATCTGAACTTCCTGTGTCACTGTTGAAGATCTCATCTAATGTGACTTCCTTGGTATGAAGACCATCGGAACTTCCATTCGCCGGTATGATGTCATCTTCAACACCGAGTCCTTCATCGAATCCGGTCGCAATCACTGTGATCGATACCTCGTCGTTCATGGACTCTTCAACCGACGCTCCAAAGATGAGGATCGCGTCATCGGAAGCTTCCTTCTCCACGATGTCTGCGATCTCACTTACCTCCATCATTCCGAGATCATATCCGCCGGCAACATACAGCAGGATCGCCTTGGCCCCGGAGATATGAGTTTCAAGAAGCGGACTTTCGATTGCTGCCTGAACAGCATCCTTGGCCCTGTTGTCGCCTTTGCCGTGGCCTACTCCCATGTGGGCGATACCGCGGTCTGTCATGACTGATCTTACGTCTGCGAAGTCGACGTTGATGAGCGCTGACTCAGAGATAAGATCTGAGATGCCCTGTACGCCCTGCCTGAGAACATCATCAGCCATCGAGAATGCATCGATCATAGATGTGTTCTTCTCACAGTTCTCCAGAAGCTTGTCATTAGGTACGACTACCAGAGAATCCACATACTTCTTCAGGAATCCGATTCCCTGCTCAGCCTGAGCGGCTCTCTTCTTTCCTTCAAATGAGAACGGCCTTGTCACTACACCTACTGTGAGGATGCCCATGTCCTTGGCAGCCTTGGCGATTATAGGAGCAGCACCTGTTCCGGTTCCGCCGCCCATACCGGCTGTAATGAAGACCATGTCGCTTCCTTCAATGATGTCGACGATAGTATCTATAGTCTCCTCAGCTGACTGCTGACCGATCTCAGGATTTCCGCCTGCGCCGAGACCTCTCGTAAGCTTCTCTCCGATCTGGATCTTGTTCTCAGCGTTACACTTA
>JAFWJS010000041.1 GCA_017511535.1 Eubacterium sp.
TTATACGAGAGAGACCCTCGAGAAGATCGCCGCAGTTCTCAAAAAGAAAGAAGTCAAATACGGCCATCCTATCTACATCATCGCTGACGAACCGTACAGAGAACTCGTTTACGGCGATGCAGTAGTCACATTTATCCCTGAAGTATACGACAACACTATCGTTTGCTACTCATGGTCCAAGAGCCTGTCACTTCCTGGTGAACGTATAGGATATGTATATGTTCCTGCCAAATGCCACAATCAGCACGGTGTTCTCAGTGCAGTTGCCGGTGCAGCAAGAGAGATCGGTTCTGTCTGCCCTCCTACACTCATCCAGAGAGTCGTGCAGGAATGCGTTGACTGCATGCCGGACCTTGTAGCTTATGACGAGAACAGAAACGACCTTTACAATGGTCTGACAGAGATGGGTTATGAATGCGCTAAACCTGACGGAGCATTCTACCTGTTCATGAAGGCTCCTAATGGGGATGACATGGCATTCAGCGAAGCTGCTAAACTTGAGGAGAACATCCTTATTGTTCCTGGTACAGGCTTCGGCTGCCCGGGATATCTGAGGCTTGCATACTGTGTATCCAATGAAACAATCAAGAATTCCATGCCGGGATTCAAGCGTCTTATTGAAAAATACGGTAAATAGTCTGTTCTACCTGTATAATATTATCGTAAATATAACCGGTGCGCTTTACACGCACCGGTTTTTACTGTTTTCTGTCCGTTATTTATGCCGGTTTTCCCTCTGCGGAAAGTATCCCGACTGCCATAAGTACTTCTCCGACCTTTGAGACCGTTCTGATATCGATCTTTTCCTTGACCTCGTCAGCAACATCCTTGAGATCGTACTCGTTTTCTTCAGGTATGAATACTTTTGTGATACCTGCCCTTTCGGCAGCCATAAGCTTTTCAGGAAGGCCTCCTATTGGTGTTACAGCACCTCTCAGGGCTACCTCTCCCGTCATTGCTATATGAGGATCAACAATGCATCCCGTCACAAGTGACGAAAGCGCAGTGGTCAGGGCGATTCCTGCAGATGGGCCGTCCTTTGGCACCGCTCCTTCAGGCACATGTATGTGCAGATCGTTCTCGCTGAACTTTGAAGCCTTATCCGGGAAAAGAGTTTTTACAAGGCTTACCGCGATCCTTGCCGATTCTTTCATAACATCACCAAGCTGGCCTGTTATGATGATCTCGCCCTTGCCTTTAGTGAACATCGTCTCGATATAAAGTATCTCTCCTCCTACAGGTGTCCAGGCCAGTCCCGTTACCACTCCTGCTTTCGGTTCAGGAAGTATCTTGCTGTGCTGCACAGGTCTTGCGTCGATTTCCTCATCAACTACATCCGGCGTGACAGTCACCCTACGGTCAGGTTCACCTGCAATTTTCACAGCCAGAACGCGGCAAAGGGTGTCTATACGCTTTCTGAGTCCGCGCACTCCGGCTTCCATCGTGTAGTCCGAAATTATCTTTCTGAGCGCTTCATCAGTGATCTCCATTTTCTGCGTATCGATACCCATGGCTTCCATCGACTTAGGAACGAGGTGATCACGTGCGATGGAAAGCTTCTCTATAGGAGTATATCCACTGAATTGTATGACCTCCATGCGGTTCAGAAGCGGCTCCGGTATGGTATCTGTCGTGTTTGCAGTGCATATGAACATCACATCTGAAAGATCGTACGGGACGTTCATATAGTGATCTGTGAACGTATTGTTCTGCTCAGGGTCAAGTACCTCCAGAAGAGCGCTTGCCGGACTTCCGTGATATGACGCTGAAAGCTTATCTACCTCATCAAGTACCATTACCGGATTTGACACGCCGCTCTTATGGATACCGTCCATTATGCGGCCCGGCATCGCGCCTATGTACGTTCTGCGGTGTCCGCGGATATCTGATTCATCGTGGATACCGCCCAGGCTCACCCTCACGTATTCACGCCCGAGAGCCCTTGCGATGCTCTTTCCGATACTGGTCTTGCCTGTTCCCGGCGCACCCACGAAGAGCAGGATCGATCCCGACTGCTCTTTCTTGAGATCCATGACCGCTATCTGCTGTATTATGCGGTCCTTTACCTTATTAAGGCCATAGTGATCTTCATCAAGCACCTTACGTGCATTGTCAAGATCTATATATGTCGCCTCTTCTTTTTTCCATGAAAGTCCTGTCACAAAATCAAGATAATCGTACAGCATCCCGGATTCTGCGCTCTGGTTTCCCTCCTGCTTCAGACGGTTGAGGACTTTTTCAGCCTCCTTCCTCGCAGTCTCGTTCATGCCCGACTCAGCGATCTTCTGCTCGAA
>JAFWJS010000042.1 GCA_017511535.1 Eubacterium sp.
AAGATGGGTATCCACGGTTCTTCAACAACAGAGCTTATCTTCCAGAACGTCAGGATCCCTAAGGACAGACTTCTCGGACAGGTTGGAAAAGGATTCAAAGTAGCTATGTCCACACTGGACGGCGGCCGTATCGGTATCGCTTCACAGGCACTGGGAATCGCTGAAGGCGCTTACAACAAGACTGTTGAATACATGAAGCAGAGAAAACAGTTTGGACGTAAGCTTTCACAGTTCGAAGGACTCCAGTTCTACATCGCAGACATGGCAACAAGAATCCATGCAGCTCAGAACCTCGTTTATGAGGCTGCAAGCAAGGTAGATGCAGGCGAGCCTTACGGCGAAGCTGCTGCTATGGCTAAACTGTATGCTGCAGAGACAGCAATGTATGTAACTACCAAGGCTGTACAGCTCCACGGTGGTTATGGTTACACAGCTGATTATCCGGTAGAGAGAATGATGAGAGATGCCAAGATCACAGAGATCTACGAAGGTACCTCAGAAGTTCAGAAGATGGTCATCGCGGCCAACGAACTGCGCTAAGTCAAAGGAGGATAATATGGCATATAAAATTGTAGTGTGTGCAAAACAGGTTCCTGATACAAACGAGATCAGGATCAATCCTGAGACGGGTACTCTGATCAGAGACGGCGTTCCAAGCATCATGAACCCGGACGACGCCAATGCACTGGAAATGGCGCTGGAACTCAAGGATAAGTACGATGACGTACATGTAACAGTAGTAACAATGGGACCTCCTCAGGCTAAGGACCTCCTCTTCGAAGCACTCGCAATGGGAGCTGACGAGGGCGTTCTCCTTACAGACAGAGCAGTAGGCGGATCCGATACATGGGCTACATCCAACGCAGTTGCTGCTGCTATCAAACACTGTGGCGACTTTGATATCCTCATCGGCGGCCGTCAGGCTATCGATGGAGATACAGCTCAGGTAGGACCACAGATCGCTGAGAAGCTGAATCTTCCTCAGGTAACATACGTTCAGAGCTATGAGTTCTCAGAGGACAGAAAGTCTGTAAGAGCTCAGAGACAGCTTGAGGATGGATATGAGACAGTAGAAGTCAAGCTTCCTTGCATGCTGACATGCATCAAAGAGCTGAACACTCCGAGATACATGCACATGAGGGGTATCTTCGCCGACAAGACAGAGAGCATCAAAGTCCTGTCAGCAGCTGACGTAAACGTAGATCTTACGACAGTAGGCCTGAAGGCTTCTCCTACAAACGTATTCAAGTCATTCACACCGAAACCAAAGGGGAAGGGTGTTACAGTTGAAGGCGACACAGAGAAAGAACTCGCTGACAACCTGCTCATCGGCCTCAAAGGCAAACAGGTAATATAGGGGAGGTATGAACATGGCAGAGAATTTTGAAGATTATAAAAATGTTTGGGTCTTCGCGGAAGCGAGAGACGGCAAACTTATGAACGTTGCCCTTGAGCTTCTTGGCGAAGGTTCAAGACTTGCTCATGATATCGGCGGCGACGAAAAGCTGTGTGCAGTACTCGTAGGCGATGATGTCAAGGGTCTGGAGAAGGATTGCTTCGAAGCAGGCGCTGACATGATCTATGAGATCGAACATCCTCTTCTGAAGGATTACACGACAGACGCTTTCACAAAGGTAATGACTGACGCCATCAATCAGTACAAGCCGGAGATCGTTATCTACGGCGCCACACATATCGGAAGAGACCTGGCACCGAGAGTAGCTGCAAGACTGAACACAGGTCTTACAGCCGACTGTACTCACCTGGACGTTAAGATGGACAAGTACATCGCTTTCGCTAACGAGAAGACGACTCTTGACACTTCCAAGCTTGATCCTAACAGCACAGACACAGGCCTCAAGATGACACGTCCTGCATTCGGCGGAAACCTGATGGCTACTATCATCTGCCCGAAGCATCGTCCGCAGATGGCTACAGTAAGACCTGGCGTTATGCAGAAGCTCGAGCCAGAAGTTGGCAAGACAGGCGAAGTTATCAAGATCGACGCTGAGCTTTCAGATGACGACATCAGAACAAAGATCATCGAGATCGTAAGAGAGACTAAGGAAGTCGTTTCCCTGACAGACGCAGACATCATCTGCTCCGGCGGACGTGGTCTCGGAAGCGCAGACGGATTCAAGCTCATCCAGGAATTCGCTGATAAAGTCGGCGGAGTCGTTGGAGCTTCCCGTGCTGCTGTAGACTCAGGCTGGATCGATCATTCACATCAGGTCGGCCAGACAGGAACGACAGTTAAGCCTAAGATCTACTTTGCCTGCGGTATTTCAGGAGCTATCCAGCACCTCGCAGGAATGCAGAACTCAGACATCATCGTAGCGATCAACAAGGATCCTGATGCTCCTATCTTCGAGGTAGCAGACTTCGGTATCGTTGGAGACCTTTACAAGGTAGTTCCGGAGATCATTGCTGAATGGGACAAGGCTGAAGCACTTTATGACGAAGTTCATAAAGAAGTATAAAGCCGGTAATATGGATTCAATACGCGGGAGCCTGTATACGGGTTCCCGCGTAGTTTTTTAAGAAGCAGCTCAGCGGGTACACATATGAACGAATCAGGCAGAAGAATAAGGTTTCTGGATATGGCGAAAGGCGTCGGGATACTCATGGTCACTTTCGGCCACATCACCGAGCTCGGAAATCCGGTGGATCAGTACATGTCGCTGTATAAGATCACCGTGTTCTATTTTATATCTGGTTATCTGATGTCATATCTGAACAGATACGAAAATACAGGATACAGCCATCATATCGATTTCAACCTGATGCGTTTCGGAGATATTCCTGCGGTGTTCTTCATCGGAGGGATCTGCGGATCCGCAGGCCTTCTTCTGGTGCTTGAAGGACTTGAGCGTGTTTACGTGCCGGCGGTCCTGGAGTATTTCGGAAAGAATTCACTGATCCTGATGTGCGCCCAGAGAGGGCTCCTCATCCTGAACATTATTACAGAAGGATGGGGCAGGGTATTCCGCCTGACTGACGTCGTATGCAAAAGATTCTATATAGAAAGGCTCTGCATCCTGGTGATACTGCTCGTCGCAGTATACGGGCTTACAGAGCTTATCGGCAGTTGTAAAAACAGATTGTTCAGAAAACGTGGCTCCGACGCTGCGTGACCGGTCAAAGTCCGCTCCGCGGATCACTGTTTCAGAAGACTTCTTATCATGCTGTCCATGGAATCGCTTCCTTCGGCAGTCCTAAGGACAGATCTTTTAAACAGAGGCAGTATGGATCTGACGTACGCCTTATCATCATCATTCAAAGTGACCATCACATCCACATAGCCGGACGCGAATCTTACCGCGTCCTTCAGGAATGTATTGCCGCTTTTCATTCCCCTTACCGCTTCAGAACTCACAGTAAGCATTACATGTTTTACCGGAGACAGGCAGAGCCCTATAACAGTCTCGGGATCGCATGAATCCATTATACAGATAAGGTCGATATCCGCGTTCCCGTACATCCTGCGGTAAGTCAGCGCATACTCATGAGACAGGAAAGAGATCGCTTTCCTGAAAGAGAGCTTCCCTGAAAGATACAGTTCCTTAACAGGCGCGCCGACTGAAGAAAGCGGCTGTGAAGACAGTGAAGCAAGAACGTTGACGTCATGCAGAAGCGGATAGGCATTCTCCTTATGCTCGTCTGTGATCTTCTCGTCACAGCCGACATAGACGTCATACGCGTCGTTGCCTTTATTCAGCGCAAGATCCCTGACCATATCTGTTTCAGGCTCAGAAATGAAGCCGTCGGTATACAGCAGCACAGCTGATCTTCCGGAACGCGGCGCGGGAGACAGCTCCAGGCCGCTTTCATCTCCGAGGAACAGCCCGCAGAGCTTCTCCGGATTCTCCGCGCTGTCGTATCTGTAGAATGAAGTCAGGTCTTCCTTTTCTCCGGATGCATCTTCATCATCCCGGGCTTTATTGCCTGTTCTCAGCTTTTCCAGAAGCTCTTCCTTACTGTGCGCCAGGTCAAGCGGGAGCTTCCGTATATCGAGATTTAGTCCCTGATTCTCGTTATATGTGTCAAGGTCAGGGATATACAGGATCACCTTGTTACCCGTTATCAGATAATCAAAGAAGATGCTGGAATAATCTGATATCAGCACATCTGTAACGGAAAGCACCTGGTATGTATCCAGCTCCGGCGGGAATTTCCGTATGTGTCTGCATCCGTCCAGATCCAGACAGTTGTTTCTGTGTCTGTAATGATGCAGGTTCACATACAGGACCTCATCGTCCGAAAGGCTGGTCTCCATGTACTCAAGCATAGGGCTGATCATCTCTATGAAGTCGTCGTCATCCATATACTCGCGGAATGTAGGCGCGTAAGCGTATATCCTGCCGCCGCCGGGCGCAAGTTCGGATCTCAGCTTCTTCTTCTCTTCATCTGTGACCTTAAGGATGCCTGCTGTCCTCGGATATCCCATCATGAGAGCCTGACCGGGCAGTATCTGCGATATCTGATATGACCTGTACATCACGTCCTTAGTGAAATCATTCGGGTACATCAGATAATCTGAGCTCAGGAAATTTTTCTGTATCTGAGCGTTGACATGACACTTGTCGCCGTTTATCAAAGCGCCGAGACGCTTGAGAGGAGTGCCGTGCCATATGTTTATGAGCGTCTGCTCAGGCCTTTTTATATACTGATATGGGAACCAGCTCTCTGTAAGGAGATACCTGCATGTCTCCATCATCATGTCATATTTCTTCGGAACAGTCGCAGTCCTGTTCCAGCCGTATTCTTTTATATGTTCGTTGACAGAAGCGTCTGTCTGTTCCGCCGTGGTGCGGACGTATATACGGAAGCCCTCGAATCTGCTGCTGTGGTTCAGCTCGTCCAGTATGTATTTCAGACTTCCGTTTATGTTTCTTCCGAGACCGCATAATAAAACAGTCTTCTCCTGAACGGGAAGATCATAATAGTGATCGGTCACAGATCTTCTGGCCTTGCTGAGGCCGTTCCTGTGAATGATCTTCGTGTACTGCTTCTTGAGAGACGCGTACCTGTTTCTGTTCAGTTGGAAAGACTTTCTCTGTCCCATGGTGATCTGCTTTATTTCTGTATGAGATGACTGTTTATTTCACGCATAAAGTGATCGAAAGGGAACCCTACTACGTTCTCATAGTCGCCCTCTATATGGTCTATGTATTTCCCGAAGCCAAGCTGTATCGCGTAACCGCCGGCTTTGCCGAACGGCTCTCCTGAATCGATATACGCGTGAAGGTCCTCGTCGGATACGGCTTCCACATATACGACAGTCTCGTCGCAGAATGTGATCTTCGGCGCCGTGAGGAGTCTTTGTTCACCGGAAATATCGATGACAGTGACTCCTGTTACGACTTTATGTGATGTGCCGCGGATAGAAGACAGCATCCTCCAGGCGTCTTCGCCATCTTTCGGCTTGCCCATGATGGTCCATTTCCCGCTTGTGATATCAAGAGCATACACTATAGTATCGGCTGATACTATAAGAGCATGCTCATGCTCGCGCGGCGTCCCGGCGAAAGCTTCTTCTGCCGCAAGGCCTTTCTTGAGCGAAAGGAACATGACCGCGTCGTCAGCGGATATGCCTTGAGGAAGCGTCTCGTCTACATCCATCGGGGATATCGACGGCGCCAGTCCGTGCGCTTCGAATATCTCTTTCCGCCTTGCCGACCCTGATGCAAGTATGATATCAGTATTTTCTGATATGCATGATATTGTTGTCTCTTCTGAGTACATAATATGCGACCTTTATTCTCTTACCGTGTCTTCTGACTCTCTTGTATTTCTTTTTATAATATGACCTGTAGGTAGACGCGTACAGCTTCTTACCCACAAAGTAGATGCTTTCGATCTCGTAGCCGTAGCCGAGGCTTATCTTTTTGACGTAGTTTCCCGCGGTATCGAATACATAGACGATGTTGTTCGTGTACGGCTTTTTGTCAGCGCTGAACGACCGCATGATAAAACCTTTTCTTACGGTCATGCCCTGGCGCATGTAAGGATCCAGTTTGGGGACTTTGATCACACGAAGCGGCTTGAACTTAGGTGACAGCGCCATGTAGTGACGTGTTCCCTGTATCGAGACTATATACTCATCCGCCTGTTCGTCGTAGCCTATCCCTGTTATCCCTTTGATCGACTTCACGAATTTCTCGCTGGCGCCGAACAGCCCGGCGGAAGGTATCTTCACATTTACATGCTTTTTCTTCTTCAGTGTCTTCGCGCTTAAGACAGTGAGTCTCATCGGATGTTTTCCGTAGTGCACGCATATGATGATGTCTCTCTTGCTGTCGTATGTCAGGTCGTTGCCGTGGTCGAGAGGGTATATCGCAGAGACCCGTGTGACCTTGTGCGTCTTGAGTGAGACCTTGATCACGCGGCATCTCTGGTTGCGCCTGTTGTACAGGACGTGATAGCTGTATTTCTTACTGGCGCAGGCGCCCTGGAACGTGTCGTAGTGGTACATCCGCTGGTCAGCGAGGTGTCTGTATTCATAGCGCTTATTCTTCTTGTTTCTGAGCCATCTGATGCCCGACTTGTTGTCTCCCTTCACGCCGAACCAGTCATATATCGGCGCCATAGGGTCGTCCGGAAGATCTTTCTGGAGCGAAAGCTTTCCTGTGACCGGGTCGATGTTCTCAAGTGCGGGGATATCAGGATCACTGTCAAAGTCCGCGGCGTCAGGTTTCTCGATGTCTCCAGGCTCTGCAGCATAAACAAAAGAAAGCGGCGTACAGAAAAACAATACTGCCACTGTGAACGTCGCAATAAGCGATTTTAACAAAACAGTCTTCACTGATCCCGATCTCCTTTTTAAACACTGTAATTGTAACACCTTGAAAAGGCGTTTGCAAATGCCCGAAAACCCTTGAAAAACTTGACATTGGGGCTATATTTAGGTAATATTTTAAATGGAGTATACTGTACTTTGTGGTATACGGAAAACAAGCGCTATTTACTGAAAAATTCTGAAATTTGAGAGGCTGGAAATGAAAAGGACTATCATTGCTGTTTTGATGGCACTTACTGTTGTGTTTGCGTCGGTCTCTGTGGCTTCTGCAGCCACGAGCGATCCGACGACAGGACCGGACAATAAAGTACTGACCGTTTATTCGATCGAGGAGCTGAGAACGACCATAATCGGTATGGAAGATGCCGTGGGATATACTGTAAAGCTGGCGTATAACGAGCAGGGCTTTGATCTTGATGAATCGCTCGACATAAGCGAAGGGATAACAGTTGACTTTGACGGCAACACGATCAGGAACACCAGCGGAAGTACTTACGCTGTGAGACTCAGCAAAGACGGCGCTTCTGTAACGAACGGCACGATAATAGAGGGCGGTATCGTGGTCGACTGTGATGACAGTAACGGCTCCATTACGAAGATGACTCTTAAGAAGCCTCTGGGATATGCGATAAATGTGGATTCCGCCGGTATAGGAGATATTGCAGGCAATACCATAACAGGATGTAAAGACCATGGGATCCATGTATGGTACGATGGAAAAACAGGCGACATAAAGAACAATACGATCACAGACTGTAAAGGTCACGGGATCACGGTCTACCGCGGTTCACATGTCGGCAATATCACAAAAAACAAGCTCAAGAATATAGGCGGTAGATACTATGACGATTATGGAGATTACGGCATAACGATCAACGCGAACGACGGCAGCGAGACATATGCCAAGTCGATAACATACAATACGGTTGAAAATGTAAAGAACGCCGGTATCGTTGTGTTTTCCAAGAAGAAAGGAACATCAGGGACAGCCGGCAGATACAAGGGATATGTCAAAGGTGACATAGCGAACAACACTGTGAAATACGCAGGTACTGTCGCGAAAAACGTAGACTTCGGAAAATCTGCCAAAGTTGAGAATCAGGGATCCATATACGTCGATTCATATGCGGTAGTAAAGGGGAATATCCACCACAACAAGATATACAATTCGTATGTTGACGGTATCAACGTTATCATGGGGTCCAAGGTAAAAAGTATCTACAACAATACGATAAGCAAGGCTGGATACGGCGGTATTTCGGTAAAGACTGAGTCTGTCGTTTCAGGCGACATAAAGAATAACACAGTCAAAGCGGCGAGATATCAGGGAATATTCATTAACTCAAGCTCCAAGGTAAAGGGAAAGATCGCAAAGAACAAGATCGTAAGCTCCAAGCAGAACGGTATCTTCGTCTGCAAGAAAGCTCTGGCCAATAATGTGACAGGGAATACGATCACCAACGCCAAACTGTACGGAGTCATCACAAGCGAGGGCGGCAAGATCAATACGCTGAAAGGTAACACGATCTCCACCACCGACGCGAAGAACGGGATCTCGATCATCGCCAATACCAAGACTTATATCGGCAAGATCACAGGCAACAAGATCTCGGGCAAGTACAGCTGCGGCATCAGAGTAAAGTCTCCGACTAAGAAAATGTACGTTACATCCAATGTGCTGAAGTGCGGCAACCCGAAAGGGAAGAGATCTTCCGGAGTATCGGTTGAATTTGCCAGGAAGGGTATCGTGATAAAGAAGAACAAGATAACCGGAAACGGCACAGGCATCGGTATATTCACCAAATCGAGCAAAGCCAGTGTTTCAGGCAACAAGCTGGTAAAGACAGGCGGAAAGATCGGACGCGCGTAGACAGGAAAATGGAACATGCTTTTTTCAAGTAACATATTCATATTTGTATTTCTTCCCAGTGTAATACTGATTTATTATACTTTACTCAGATCGAGCAGGAATGCCCAGAACATATTTCTGTTCCTCGCAAGCATATTTTTCTATGCCTGGGGGGAACCGAAATTCGTGCTGGTGATGCTGCTTTCGATCACGGCGAGCTGGTTTTTCGGTCTTATGGTCGACAAGTACAGGGAGGATAAGCCCAAGGCTCATCTTTTCATAGTTGCCGACGTTGCGTTCAACCTGTTCGTCATTTTCATTTTCAAATACCTGATGTTCACAGCGGAGAACATCAATTTTCTTTTCGGAAGAGATGTCATAAAGGTGCCGTATATAATGCTCCCGATAGGCATCTCGTTCTTCACATTCCAGGCGATGTCATATGTTATCGACATATACAGGAAGGATGGTAAGGCGCAGAAGAGCATCATAAACGTAGGACTATACATAGCCTTCTTCCCGCAGCTGATCGCCGGACCTATCGTAAGATACCAGACTGTATCAGAACAGATACAGGACAGGAAAGAGACGCTTGATGATTTCGCTGACGGTGTTACCAGGTTCATAATCGGCTTCTCCAAGAAAGTGCTGATAGCCAACAATATGGCGGTGATAGCTGACCAGGCCTTTTCTACCGCCGGGGACAACTCGTTCCTAATGGCGTGGCTCGGGGCTGTTGCATATACGTTCCAGATCTATTTCGACTTCGGCGGCTATTCCGACATGGCGATCGGTCTCGGAAAGATGTTCGGCTTCCACTTCCTGGAGAACTTCAACTATCCGTATATTTCGAAGTCGGCGACCGAGTTCTGGCGCAGATGGCACATCTCCCTGAGTACATGGTTCAGAGATTATCTGTACATTCCTCTTGGCGGGAACCGCGTTGATTCGGCTGCGAGGCATATCTTCAATATATTCTTCGTCTGGCTGATGACCGGCATATGGCACGGCGCCAACTGGACTTTCATAGCATGGGGCCTCATGTGGTTCTGCCTGCTGATATTCGAGAAATACTCCGGCTTCGATATTAAAGACGAGAGCCACAGGTACGGCGTGCTCAGGCACGTATATCTCATGTTTTTCGCTATACTCGGCTGGGTGATATTCAGAGCAGACAACATAACCCAGGCGTTCGTGTACATGAAGAATATGTTCTTCATAGGGACCGCAGTCATAGACGATGCTTTCCTTGAGTACTTCAGGCAGTACGCGCTGCTGTTCATAATAGCGGCTGTCGCTTCCACGCCTGTCGTGAAGTGGATCGGAGAGAAGAAATGGTCCAGGACTCAGGCGGCAGGCCTTGCGGGCGCTGCTGTACTAGCGGTACTGTTCCTTGTATCAGTATCGTTCCTCGTAAAAGACGCATATAATCCATTCATATATTTCAATTTCTAGGAGCAGGGATGAGCAGGATAAGCAAAAGATTACTGATGATATTCTTCGTGGCGGCGATATTCGTCGTCGGCGTGGGGACTCTGATAAACGCCAGACATGACATCATGGATGCGGTCAGGGACAATCCTGTCTCCAAGACTCCTGATGCCGTGGAGACTGTACTTCAGAACGACTTCATGAGCAGGAACAGCTGGGTCAATCTGAACGGACTTGCGCAGAAGGCTATGCTGAAGACCGTAGTGAAAGACCCGGGAAAGACAGTGTACAGGCTGAGGAACGGACAGGTGATGTACGGCCTTCCTAAGCGTGATATGAAGAAATACGCAGGAAAGCTGGAGGAATTCAATACGTGGCTCAGGAATGAAGGCGTAGGTTTCCTGTACGTCCAGATCCCCTTCAAGATCAAAGATGACAGCTATATGCCTCCGGGGACACATGCCAACGGAAACGCGAACGCCGATCAGCTTATGAAGCTGCTGGACGAGAAAAAGGTGAATCATCTGGACTTACGGGATGAGATAGAGAAAGACGGCCTGGACTGGACGAGCCTGTTCTTCAATACCGACCATCACTGGCGTCCTGCCGCGGGGCTCTGGGCGTCAGGAAAGATAATGAAGCGTGTTTCTGATGATTTCGGCTTTGACGTGGACATGAGCCATTACGATAAAGACAACTATACGTCGAAATGGTACAGGAACTTCATGCTTGGGGCTGTAGGCCGCAGAACAGGCTACTGGTACAGCGGTCTTGACGACTTTGAGCTCCTTACGCCTAAGTACAAGACAGATTACGACTTCTGGGGCAAGAGCAAAGACGGCATCAAAAAAGCCAAGGCGACTACACGAAAACAATGATAATGAAGGAGAACCTTGACAGCCGCGCCGACTTCGAGGTGAACACCTACGCCACATATATAGGGAAGAATTTCGCGAGGAACGTGATCAGGAACCGTATATGTAAGAACGGACTCAGGGTACTCTGGTTCAGCGAATCATTCTCGGGCGTGCTTATTCCGTTCGTTTCGGCGGATGTCGAGGAAATAACGACTATAGACCTGAGGAGATTCAAGGAAAAGAGCATGAAGGACTTCATCAGGGAATATAAGCCGGATGTGGTGATAGTAGCGTACAATCCGTCTGCGTTCAGTATGAAGCAGTTCAAATTCCTGGGATAGAGATACATCAAGAGGAGGATCATGGATAAACAGTTAAGCGTAGTGATAGTGATGGACCCGGAATCCATCGTATCAAAAGAGTCAGTCCTGTCGACCATAAAGACCATAGACAGCCATTACTCCGGAGAAAAAGACGAGCTGGAGTTTTTCTGCGCCGTGCCGGAAGCAAAGGCTGTTCAGGCAGAGAGCATATTCTCAAAGGTCAGGAAAAAGGTCAGCGGGATCTGCAGCCCGAAGCTTGTTACAGAGAAAGTCATCAGCGGGAATGTGACAGGGGAATATGTTTTCATCCTCAAGCAGGGCGCTGTCATAACGTCCGGCGATCTCGTCAGGATGATACACGCGGCCGAAGACAGCAGATGTCTCATACTTGAGCCGGAGAAGAACAAAAAAGAAAAGAGACCTTCGTCAGGATACATCTCGATATATAACAGATATCAGTCTCTCCCGGAAGATCCTTACAATATACTGATCAGGATGTCGGAAGATATTGATCTCAGGCCGTTCGTCCTTCTGGATGAGGACGCGAGAGAGCGCTTCATGGAGCTCATGATCAGAGACGAGGGTGTCTACTATTATAAAGGGGTCCAGATGGACTACATGGAAGCAGGATCCGGCTTTGAGGTCTCCGATGCAGATACCATGATAACGAAGCTTCTGGACTGCTCACGCCGTGAAAAAGGCTCGGTATGCAGATATGTACAGAACTACGTTCTTAAGCTTCTGCTTTCCAAAATGAAGGAGCATGCTCACGTAGACGGGCTTGAGAAGTATCTTCAGGATATTTCAGATGAAGCGATATGCCACAGCAAGGAACTTGATGTGCATCAGATCGTATATCTCCTCAGCAAGAAGTATGGCAAAGACGTAAGAGGCGACCTTTATGTCACAGATACAGGTCATCTCTGCATATATAATATCGACATAGGAAACATCAACGCGGCGATACATATCAGAGTATCGATCTCGTCGATCAGAGATAAGAAGCTGATAATGGAAGGGATGACAGATCTTCCGTACCTGCTTTCGCCCGGATACAGGCTTCTGGCAAGCAACGGCTCAGGAGAAGACATCCCGGTCAAGGTCAGTCCGCTCAGGATAAACGATGAGGTCGGGTTCGACGGTGAGAAGTATTTCGAAGGACAGCAGTACAAGGTTGAGTTCCCGATAGAGAAGCCGGACGATTTCACATTCTATCTGCAGAAGGAGGACGGCTGGACATTAACGCTCAGCCCGAGAATGGGCGCATATTCCAGGCTCAATTCCAGGATCCAGGTCTCATACTTCAGCCTTAACGGCTATCTTGTCAAATGCAATCAGGGAGTGATACATGTTTCGCTGTACAGCAGGAAGCTGCACAGACAGTATGAGTGGAATTACATGAAAGCGCTCATACGTCTGAAGAAGCCGGCATGTGCGGTATACAGGCTGCTTTACTATATCGACAGCTTCTTCCAGAAAAAGCCGGTATGGCTCGTTATGGACAGGCCGCATCTTGCCAAGGATAACGGAGAGCATATGTTCAGATATCTTCAGACCACAGAAGCAGCGAAGAAGAACGATATATACTTCGTCCTGAAGAAGTCCAGCAGAGACTATGAGAGGCTGAAGAAAGTCGGAAAGGTACTGACGCATGATACGATAAGACACAGACTGAAGTTCCTCGAGGCGCAGGTCCTTATCGCTGCAGCGGCCAACAACCTTACTGTAAACGCTTTTGGTAAGAGAGGAGCCTATTACCGCGACCTGTATAATTTTGACTTCGTATATCTCCGCCACGGCGTATCGCATAACGACCAGAGCGAATGGCTGCACAGGCTGAAGAAGAACATGCGTATACTCGTCGCGACATGCAGGCCTGAATACGAGGGAATACTGCAGGGTGACTACGGCTATACAGAGCGTGAGGTGAAGCTCACGGGACTCGCAAGATACGACAACCTCTACGACGATAAAAAGAAGATCATCGCGATACTTCCGACGTGGAGGCAGAACCTGGAAGGCGGTCTCGAATACAGATCGTCCAGGAGAGCATATATACCGGGGTTCAAAGATACTGATTATTTCAGATTCTATAACAGTCTGATCAACGACGAGAGACTTCTTTCCGTGATGAAGGAATACGGATACACCGGAGTGTTCTATCTGCATCCTGTATTCGAAGCGCAGTTCCCTGACTTCAAGGGCAACGATACTATAACTGTCGGCAACGGAGTCGCGGATTACCAGCAGGTGTTCAAGGAAAGCAGCCTGATGGTGACCGACTTCTCAAGCGTCGCCTTCGACTTCGCCTACCTGAAGAAGCCTGTGATATACTCACAGTTCGACGAGGAGACGTTCTACAAGTACCATACGTGGGGCAAGGGATACTTCACATACAGGACAGACGGATTCGGTCCGATAACCAACACGCTGGATGAGACTGTCGATACGCTCATAGACTACATAAAGAACGGATGCATAATGAAGCCGGAATACGTCGAGAAAGTGGACAACTTCTTCGCATATACGGACAGAAACAACTGTAAGAGAATTTATGAAGCTGTTGTTGAAGCCGAGAAGGACAGGTAACATAAGGAGATCGTGATCAAATGGAAATCAACCGTATAGAAGAATTGAAAGAGTCACTTTACTTCGGACAGTGCAAACAGGCTGTAATAAAAGGCAGCGCTCTTACAGTGACAGCGGACTGTCCTGCGATGGGTAAGAAGTGGATCGGATTCGCGGTCAGCTACAACTACAAGATCGAAGACGATAAAGAGATATATCTGATCCGGAACAGTACAGTGAAAAGCGGTAAGAAGAACGTGCGCCTCACCACTTCCATCGACCTTGCCGCGTTCCCGTTCAGATACACACATTGGGCGGTCCTTGCCGTATATGAAGAAGACGGAGACTATTACGGAGTAAATCTGATCTACAAGCTGGTCAAGCCGTCGACGAAAGAATTTCTTTTCGGCCAGGACAGCTTCAGCAAAGGAAACGACATAGTCTTCTGCAACAGGATAAGAGGCGGCTACCTCGGTCTGACTTACAGAGAGCGCGGAAGATATGACGGAAGGCTGACAAGGCTGAAGGAATATATCGCGCTGTCAAAGTTCAACAGGCATAAAGACGAGTATAAGAAAAGAAAGATATATCTTATATACGAGAAGCTGTGCCAGAAGGCACAGGACAACGGCTATCATCTCTTCAGGTACTGCATGGAGAACAATATGGAAGAGTACCTGGACGCGGAGATCTATTACGTGATCGAGAAGGACTCAGTCGATATGAAGAAGCTGGCGCCGTATGCCGATCATGTGCTGGAATTCATGAGTCTGAAGTTCATGCTCGCGATCCTCGGAGCGAGTCTCCTCATCAGTCCTGACTCGAGGAACCACGCGTATATATGGCAGAACAATACAAGCCTCATAGCGCCGAAGCTTTCCAAGAAGAACCATATCTTCCTGGGGCACGGCGTGCTCGCGCTGAAAAGGCTGAACGACAGCTTTACCGCAAGATCCATGAAGTCAGTTCTCTGCACAGTGACTTCCGACAGCGAGGCCGCGGTCGTGAGAGACGAGCTCGGGTTCGAGCCTGACAGGATCGTCAATACAGGATACGCCAGGTTCGACGTCCTGCACGATACTTCCGGAGATTCGAAGAGGATACTCATGATGCCGACTCACAGAAGCTGGCTCTTCGGCGTAGAACGCGATGTCTTCACGGCAAGCGAGTACTACAGGCGCTATATGAGCATCCTCAATTCAGACAGACTGATCAATTTGCTGGAAGAAAAAGATGCGTATCTGGACTTCTACGTACACCCGTCTATAAAAGAGCATACTGACGCCTTCAGCTCAGTGAGCGACAGGATCAGAGTAGTGCCGTACGGCGAGACGTCGCTCGACGACCTGATGATGCAGAGCAAGATGCTCATAACAGACTACTCCAGCATCTGCTGGGATATGTACTATATGGACAAGCCGATACTGTTCTATCAGTATGACGTCGATAAATACCTCGAGACATGGGGAAGCTACGTCGATCTGGAGAAAGACCTCCCGGGAGAGAGGACCGACGATACAGACAGGCTGATAGATATGATCGGCGAATACGCAGACGCAGGCTTCGCTATGAAGCCTGAATATGAAGAGGGAAGGAAAGACAGGTTCGCCTATATTGACGACCAGAACTGCTTCAGGATCTGCGAGGTACTAAGAAAGCGTAATTATGGCCTCTAAACTCAGGAAAGTCTTTACAGTAAGTCATCACTTAAGGTATATATACGGCTTCCATCTGAAGCACAGCAGGATACGTGATGACCTGATCCTAGTGGAGTCATTTCATGGCAAGACCATCGGTGATTCCGGTCTTGTGCTGGCTAAGGAGATAAAGCGCCTGTATGGCGGCAGATACCACATCTGCTTTGCCACAGTTTCACCTGAAGAGCATAAAAAAGCGCTGAAAGATCTGGGACTGGATGCTGAGCCCGTGGACATCAGCACAGCAAGGTATGTGCAGGTACTCGCTACGGCAAAATATATAATCTCCAACGCGTCCCTTCCGGCGTACTTCATAAGGAGACCCGGCCAGGAATATCTTCAGACCTGGCACGGGACGCCGCTCAAGACACTTGGCAGAAGCATGCGGTACGGGATAGAGTCCATGTACAATGTCCAGCATAACTTCCTTCAGGCTTCGTATATACTTCAGCCGAATGAGTATACCAGAGAAGTCATAATGCGCGACTATTTCCTGGACGACCTTTATACCGGCAAAGTCATAATGGCAGGCTATCCGAGGAACCAGGTGCTTTTCGACAAAGATGAAGCCGACCGCCTGAAGAAAGAGTGGGGGCTCTCAGGAAAGACCGTGTACGCGTATATGCCTACGTGGAGAGGCAAGAGCAATCACACGATAGAAACAGACGAATATTTTTCCGAGCTTGGCGAGATCCTTGACGTGCTGGACGGCAGCATGTCGGACGATCAGGTCATGTTCGTGAATTTCCATCCTATAATCCGCGGCTCATTCTCGTTCAGCGGATACAGACATATAAGACCATTCCCGGAAAACACAGACACTTACAGCTTCCTCAGCCTTTCCGACGCGCTGATAACAGATTATTCAAGCGTCATGTTCGACTATTCGATCACCGGAAAGCCTGTGGTGCTTTTCATGTACGACTATGAAAAGTACATGAGAGACAGAGATATGTATCTTGACGTGAGCGAGCTTCCGTTCAGGAAGATATACGATACAGAAAGCTTCGCCGAGTGCATACAGGAAGATCTCTGCCTGTCTGACACATATGACGATCCTATTTACACAGAAAAGTTCCTGGGATATGAGTCCATAGACAACCCGGAAAAGATAATAAGACTGCTTATCGAGAAAGACTCCGGCAGCCTGAAGGTCATAGACTACAGCTCCAATAAAGACAGGAAGTGGACTTTGTTCGCCCCGGCGAGGCTTGACCGTGAATCAGACTTCGCCGAGCTTGACGACCTCTGCCGGGATAACAAAGACCTTCTCGTGAGGCTGTATAAGAGGTGGTTCGCGGACGGAACGCTGAATGAGCTTCTGCATGACAGATATAAAGAACTCAGATACATCGTTACAGTAAACAAGCCGCCTCTGACATACGCGGATCAGCTTGGGAAAAAACTGGGGAGCAGGGCTGCGGCGGAAACGATACATAAGAACGACCTCATGAGGTGTATACCCGGCATTACCGTCGAGAAAGAGATACATTCCACAGGCGTCGCGGCCAGGCTCACGGCGCTCAGCTTAAGCGGCGGCAGGATCAGACTGAGGGCAGTAATACCCGGATTCAGCGAAGATCAGGTAAGATACGCAGCGCTTAAATACGTTTCAAAAGTCGAAGATACGGTGATACCGATGAAGTCCAGAGTGACGGGGACAGCGGAAGGCGCCGCGGTAGAGGCAGAGCTTGTGCTGTCAGATGATATCCCGCTGAAGCCGGTGTACTGGAACGTATGCATAGCGGTAGATTCCGCTGAGGGCGTATCATTCATAAGGACAGGAAAAGCGCCTGACCATATAAGGCGCAGGATAAAATATACAGACGTTTCTGCAGAATGCGCGGGCGGATATATCATATTCCCGTTCTTCTCCAAATGGGGGAACCTTAAGTTCTGTTACAGAGAGAAGTCAGAATACGACAGCAGGGGAACCGCTCTGAGAGAAGCCGCTGCGCTGGCTCAATACAGGATACGCGGCAGAGATCTGAGGAAGCAGGGGAATATCCTTATCTATGAGAAGTTCTGCCATACGGCGCAGGACAACGGGTACTATTTCTTCCTGTACTGCATGAAGAATCTGCCTGAAGAAGAGAAGAAGAGAGTATTCTATGTCATCGACAAGCGTGCTGATGACTACAGCAAGCTGAAAGAGTATGACAGCCATGTGATAGACTTCATGAGCCTTAAGCACATGCTGTACGGCATGACTGCGAAGGCACTTGTTTCCACTGACTCGGTCACGCACTTCTACGCGTGGAAATGCAAGCCGAATCCTGTATACGACAGGATGAGGAAAGTCCCTGAGCTGTTCCTGCAGCACGGAGTGACCGCGATGAAGAGAGTCGCCAATCTTTTCGGCAGGAATTCGTCCAACCCTATGACGTACTTCGTCGCGACGTCACAGAAAGAGCAGGACCTCATAGTCAGAGAATTCGGCTACGACAGAGAGAACGTTCCTGTCACCGGATTTACCAGGTGGGACGTGCTGAAAGATAAGCGTGATAAAGACGACAGATACATACTTATCATGCCGACGTGGAGGTCATGGCTTGAGGATGTGTCTGACGAGGAATTCAGGAAGAGCGAATATTACGAAAGATATATGGATCTCATCACATCGGAGGGATTCAGACGTGTGCTTGAAAAACATGAACTGAGAGCAGTGCTGTACATCCATCCGATCCTTGCCGGATATATCAGCAGCTTCAGCCCGTCAGAGCAGGACCGTATCACGTGTGTACCGTTCGGGAAGCAGCCTCTCAACGAGCTGATCATGGGGGCGGAGATGCTTATAACAGACTATTCAAGCGTCTGCTGGGATATGCTGTACATAGACAAGCCTGTGATCTTCTATCAGTTCGACAGAGAAAGATACCTGAATGTACACGGATCATATATAGACCTTGAGAAAGATCTTCCGGGTGATAATGTTGAGACAGCTGAAGAAGTGATAAGCTCTCTTGAGCGCTGTGCCGAGGACGGGTTCCGCATCAGAGATGAGTACGCTGAGACGGCGGCGTCATTCTTCATGTACAGGGATGACAGGAACTGTGAAAGGACATACAGGTTCCTCAAGGGAAAGCTTGGCGGAAAGAAGTAATACTGTCATTCAGCAAGCCTGAAGAAGCTGCCGACTGTATTCTTTTTGTCGGCGAGCTGATTGTACTGGACCTGCGCGTACTCGTTCAGGATATCGTCATATGGAGTCTTTGCGTCAGGCCTGTACAGTTTGCCGCCTTTATCCATCGTTGCGATGTTGCTCGTAACAGGGAGCTTTTCATACAGATCGATAAGATATTTCTGGAAGCCTGTCATAGGGCTTCCTGTTTTTTTGAGAAGATACGCGCCGAGGTAGTTCGCGCTGATATCGATGCCGCTTTCCTCTTTTATGTCGAAATTCGCCCAGATGAAGAAAGGCACGCGGTATTTCCTCTCGTGGTACAGAAGCTTGGACATCTTCCCGTGCCTCTTTGCGAGGACCTTGTAGAACGGATCCGGAAGGCGCGGCTGGTGGTCTCCGAAAAGCACGATAACAGTAGGCTCTTCTACGTTGCTGAAATAAGTGACAAGCTTCTCGATCTGCTGGTCGGAGATCTTGACAAGGTCAAGATAGTTGGACACCTCTTCATCCTCGAGCTTTTTATCCAGTATATTTATCTGATGCGGCCTGATCTCGCCGGTATCATCTGTGTAGCCGCCGTGGTTCTGGATCGTTACGTTGAACATGTACCACGGCTTTTTCTTTTCGGCGCTCCTGTATTTCTCATATTCAGCGATCACGCGCTCGTAGTCCGCTTCGTCTGAGATGAATTTCCTGATCCTCTTGACGCCCTTCATATCTTTCTGAGAAACAAAATCATTGAAGCCGAGCAGGGGATATGCGTTCACACGGTTGTAAGAACTAAGGCGCCCCGGATGCAGCGCCGTTATGCCTCCATACCCGCGCTGCTTATATGTCCACGCTATTGACGCTACAGGGTCCTTCCGCATTATGCTCGTATAAGGTATGGAATTGAGAGGGAGGAACCTCTGCGTATTCCCCGTAAGGAACTCGAACTCAGATACGGCAGTATGCGCTCCGTATATCGATGAATGCATGGTGCCGGATATGGTATTCTCTTTAAGACTGTTCGTGAACGGCATTATCTCCTCATCCGTCTTTATTTCGCCGAGGCGTTCCAGATCTGCGAATGATTCCACCATTACAGAAATGACGTTAGGAGTTTTCTCTGTCGTATCGGTGACTTTATCGACGCTGTCTGAAGGATACTTCCCGGCAAGCGCTCTGACGTTTGCCGGCGAATATCCGTCCGGCCTGCTTATTCTCGACTGTATGAAAGTGATCAGGAACGATATGTGATATCCGTTCTCAGCATATGATCTTCCCGGCTCCCAGCCCGACACCTTAAGGTTGTGCTCCTTCAGCGTGTCGCCGTTGAACAGGGCGTTGTAACTGAACGCGGTGATCACGGCGGCGGCGGCTATGACTGCTATGCGATGAGACAGTTTCATCCTCCATGTCTCTTCAAGAGACAGCGCGGCCGCAGTCCATACGAGAGAAAGTACTACGGCTGAAACGGATGTCCTGTCAAGGATGAAAGAATAATTCCCGGCCACCTGAAGAGCAGTTCCTACCTCCAGCACGTCGTTCGCCAGAAGAGGATCGCCCCTGAATATGATGAGGAAATAGTTCATGAGTATGAACGCGAGGTTCAGCAGGGTGACGATAAGTATCGTGATACGCATGCGCCCTGTGACAGCGTACACGACCAGGAATATCAGCGCGATCACAGCAAGGTTCATCATGCCCGCGAATGTCCCGGCTTCAGTCAGAGCCTGAACAAAGCCGCGTCCGTTCACTCTGTTTGATATCACAAGCAGGGTTACAGGCGTAGCGAAGAACATGAAAGTCAGGAGCCACATCTGAAGGTGCGGGCGGCCGTCGTCGTCACCGTAATCTCTGTCCTTCCGTCTGAATCCCATAAGGAGCACAAAAAGCGCGGAAGCCGCAAGGATCGCCGCGTAGATAACGGAGTATCTCATCGTGACGCCGCTGTACGGTATGCCGAATACTGTTCCGTCTGTCCCTGACATGGCAGATATGACAAGTACCGCCGCAGCGAAGACAAGGAGAGCAGACATTACCGCTCCCGATATGCTGAGGCTGTATCTGGTTTTCTTTCCGTCCTGATCTTTCATCATGTATTGCATTATATGCCATAACCGCGGCGTTGTCCAATGAGTTGATTTATAGGTGTATTTCAGATATAATACATTATGTATGAATATATTCATCCGAAGAGATGGAGGAGATCTTTTGGATACAATCAAGGAAATCATTTACGACCATATCCACTACCGCAAGCAGATACTGCAGCTCGCGAAATCGGATCTGATCAAGACATATACAGGCGCCGCGTTCGGCTGGGCGTGGGGCATAATCAAGCCGACTGTGACGATATTCGTTTTCTGGTTCGCATTCACTATCGGACTCAGACACGGCGATCCGCAGAACGGTTATCCTTTCTTCCTGTGGCTCATAGCAGGATTCATCCCATGGTTCTTCATGCGCGATTCGATAACGTCAGGCGCGGGCTCGATAAGGAAATATAAATATCTGGTCCAGAGGATCAAATATCCGGTGGACACCATACCGACGTTCGTCGTACTGTCACAGCTGTTCACCAATCTCGCGCTGACACTGATAATGATGGTCATATATATGGTCTTCGGCTTCATGCCGACCATATATTATCTGCAGATACCGCTGTTCTATCTTATGGCGCTGTTTTTCTTCACCTGCTGGGCTCTGTTCTCGGCGATGCTCTCATCTATGAGCAAAGACTTTTTCAACCTGGTGAAGTCGGCAGTGCCGCCTCTGTTCTGGCTCTCGGGGATACTGTACTCGCCGGAAAGAATAGAAAACCATCACACAATAAGGGCAATACTGATGTTCAATCCGGTGACGATAATCGTGAACGGATTCAGGAACTCATTCGTATATCATAAGTGGTTCTGGGAAACACCTCTTCTTCTGCGCAATTATTGTATCGTGACTGTGATCATGATAGTGCTCGCGGTATGGGCTTACAGGAAGCTGAAGAAAGAGATCCCTGACGTACTTTAGGAGCGGAAATGGAAAACGACATAGCTATTCAATTCAAGAATGTATCCAAGACATACAGGCTTTACAAGACCGATAAGCAGAGATTCCGCGCGATATTCAACAAGAATGTCGACTGCAAGATCGTCAACGCCGTCGATAACGTATCGCTGGATATTAAAAAAGGCGAGGCGGTCGCTTTGTTCGGAAGGAACGGTGCAGGCAAGTCTACGCTTCTGAAGATGATCACTCAGGTCACATATCCGACTACCGGCGAGATCAACGTCAACGGACGCGTGAGCGCGCTTCTGGAGCTGACTGCGGGTTTTGATTCGGAATTCACGGGATATGAGAACATAGAGTTCAGAGGGCATCTGCTCGGACTGTCGGAAGAAGAGATCAAAGACCTCGTGCCGAAAGTCGAGGAGTTCGCAGAGCTTGGCGACTATATGGATCAGCCGGTCAGAACGTATTCAAGCGGTATGAAAGCAAGGCTGGGATTCGGGATCAATGTGAACATAGATCCTGAGATCCTGATCGTGGACGAAGCTCTTTCAGTGGGCGACGTTTCGTTCAAGCGGAAATGCCTTGAAAAAGTACGCGAGATGATAGATCAGGAAGGCATCACGTTCCTGTTCGTAACACACTCCACTTCTGTGGCGTCTGAATTCTGCAAGCGCGGGATCGTTATGAAAAAGGGCAAGATGAAATTTGACGGCGATATAGAAGATGCGGTGAAATACTACAGCGATATGATCGAGAAAGAAGACGCGCTGAGGAAGAAAAAGAAGAAGCAGAAGGCTGTATTCAAATAGAAGGGTGACCATATGCGAAGCAAAAAATACAGGGACAAGGTAAACAGTGCGCAGGCGTACACCGGAAAGAATCCGCTGAAGAAACTGAGCTTCTGGTTTGACAGTATCAAGACGTGGCAGCGTATAGCTGTCATCGTTGTCTTTCTTATCGTCCTGTTCGGCCTGTCATGCTACGCTGCATTCCAGCAGTACGTAGGTTCCGTTACCACGAAGATAAGAGACACCGAAGTCATAAAAGAGAACGACCTGTCATGCGTCGACGTTGAAGGATTCGTCAACATCGTTCTTCTCGGTGTGGACTCACGCGACATGTCCAAAGACGCGCTCAAGGCGGCGAACACAGACGCGATCATCGTAGTCAGCATGAACGAGAGGACCAAGGACGTGAACGTCATATCCGTATTCAGGGATACATATCTCAGGATGGGTGAGACGTCCACGTATGAGAAGATCAACGCGGCGTATTTCTTCGGCGGCGCCCAGATGGCAATGAAGAGCCTGAACCAGGCGATGGACATCAATATCAAGAAGTATGTCCTGTTCAACTTCAAGATGGTAGCTGATCTTGTCGACGCTGTAGATGGAATAGAAGTGAACGTCAAAGAACGTGAGCTCGAGGAGCTCGATCACTATACAGGCGAGACCGCCAGATATCTCGGGATAAAGAAACAGAAGAGAATAAAAAAGGCCGGCAAGCAGAAACTCGACGGAGTTCAGGCCGTGGCGTACGGACGTATCCGTAAGGGAGTCGGCGACGACTTCAGGCGTACCAGCCGTATGAGGACGGTCATCAAAAAAGTTACTGAGAAGCTGAAGCAGAAAAACCTGTTCCAGCTGAAGAGGATCATGGAGCTCTGTCTCGACGACTGCAAGACCAACCTGTCAGAACATGATATGATCGGTTTCGCGCAGAGGATGTCCAAGGTGAACTTCAACAAGAGCATCGGCTACCCGTACACGGTCAAGACCGGCATGCTGAACGGAAGATCATATGTGTTCCCGGGCAACCTTGAGGAAAGCGCGAGAAAGCTCCATAAAGAAGTGTTCGAGGACGAGGACTACGAGCCGTCCGACACACTGCTTACGATATCAAACTACATCATATCTCAGGCCGGCTCTGGCGGAACAGATTCAAGCGAGCTCGGTAAATATCAGGAAGAGATAGAAGCAGAACAGAAGAAGAAACAAGAAGAGGAGGAGAGGAAGGCGAAGGAAGCTGCCATGTCCGACGAGGAGAAGGCAGGGCTTGAAGCGGCGAAGACCGCGGCTGAAGCGGCGGATTCACTTAAGGAATTCAAGCCGGCGAAGCCTTCCGGATCAGATTCATAAATGAAAGGTATTATTCTTGCCGGCGGAAGCGGGACAAGGCTCTATCCTCTCACGAGCGTAACGAGCAAACAGCTTCTTCCGGTGTATGACAAGCCGATGATCTATTATCCATTGTCCACGCTCATGCTTGCGGGGGTCAGGGATATCCTGATCATTTCGACTCCGGAAGATACAGATAAGTTCCGGGCCCTGCTGGGTGACGGATCTCAGTTCGGGATCAGTCTTTCATATGCAGTGCAGCCTTCGCCTGACGGTCTTGCGCAGGCGTTCATCATCGGCGAGGAGTTCATTGCCGGCGACAGCTGCGCCATGATCCTCGGCGACAATATCTTCTACGGGCACGGTCTTGTGGCAAGGCTGAAGAAAGCGGTCTCGATGGTCGAGGAGCAGGGTAAGGCTACAGTCTTCGGTTACCTGGTCGACGATCCGGAAAGGTTCGGCGTAGTCGAGTTCGATGAGAACATGAACGCCGTGTCGATCGAGGAGAAACCGGAGCACCCGAAGTCGAACTTTGCTGTCACAGGACTTTATTTCTATGACGGAAGAGTGTCAGAAATGGCGAAGAAGGTAAAGCCGAGCGCCAGAGGAGAGCTTGAGATAACAGACCTGAACAAGCTGTATCTTGAAGAGGGAAGGCTCTCTGTGCAGAATCTCGGGCGTGGATTCGCCTGGATGGACACAGGAACGATGGATTCCCTTCTGGAGGCGTCCGACTTCGTGAGGATGGTCGAACGAAATCAGGGCATAGTGATATCGGCGCCTGAAGAGATAGCGTACAATGAAGGCTGGATCAGCAGCGAAGACTTGAAAGACGCAATAAGTAAATATGGCAATTCGCTTTACGGCAAGCATCTGAAGAGGGTGCTTTCAGGCGCGAAATTCTGGTAGAGGTGGACATGAACATACTTGTGACCGGAGCCGCAGGCTTCATAGGAAGCAACTTCACATATTATATGCTGGACAGGCATCCTGAGGACAGAATAGTCGCTCTGGATGCTTTAACATATGCAGGGAACCTGGAGACGCTGAAAGAGGCTTTTGATAATGAGAACTTCCGGTTCATGAAAGGCGACATATCAGACAGGGAAGCGGTATATAAACTGTTTGACGAAGAGAGATTCGACATAGTCGTCAACTTCGCCGCGGAGACACATGTCGACAGGTCTATAGAAGACCCTGCGCTGTTCCTGAAGACCAATGTCCTCGGGACTCAGGTGCTTCTGGACGCGGCAAGAGATCACGATGTGAAGAGGTTCCACCAGATCGGAACGGATGAAGTGTACGGCGACCTTCCTCTGGACAGGCCGGATCTGTTCTTTAAAGAGGATATGCCGCTTAAGGCAAGCAGTCCTTATTCGGCAAGCAAGGCGTCGGCGGACCTGATCACGCTGGCATACCACAGAACGTACGGGCTTCCTGTTACGGTATCAAGGTGTTCCAACAATTACGGGCCGTACCAGTTCCCGGAGAAACTCATCCCTCTTGTCATCTACCGCGCTGAGAACGACGAGACGATACCTGTATACGGGACAGGGGAGAACGTCCGCGACTGGCTGTACGTGATGGATCACTGCCGCGCGGTCGACATGATCATGAGGGACGGCCGTGACGGCGAGATCTACAACATAGGGGGGCACAACGAGCGCGACAATCTCACAGTGGTCAAAACCATCCTTAAGCATCTTGGAAAGCCGGAGAGCCTGATCACTTTCGTGACAGACAGGAAGGGCCACGATAAGAGATACGCGATCGACCCTGAGAAGGTAGGAAGAGAGCTGGGCTGGGAGCCTGAAACAGACTTCGACAGCGGTATCGCTGAGACTATAGACTGGTATATCGAACACAGAGACTGGTGGGAGCACATAGTCTCGGGAGACTACCAGAACTACTATCAGAAAATGTATGAGGGAAGGTAACCTTGAGTCCGTACTTCACAGTTGAGAAAATGGAATGGCATAACATGTTCCTTCTGATCACCGTATCGTCAGACGCAGAAGGGGCGTGCTTTGAAGCCGCGCCAAGGCAGAGGCAGGGCGCCGTATATCCGGTGCCTTCTTCTGACGTGGAAGAGTCCTCAGGTTCATACCTCATAAAGCTGAATATTTCTGACACTGCGGAGAGATCGTTTCTCGGGAACGGCGAATGGGTGCTGAGAAGCACTGATGGAACAGAACTCAGAGCCTCATATGAGGCAGCGTATGCGTTCCGTGATCTGTCCAGAGTGTTCAGATATGCCGGCGGGAAAGCTTATGTACTGACGCCGGAAGTGGATACAGAAGCGGAAGACAGAGCGGACGGCACCGCGGGATTCTTCTTCTCCAGTACGTTCATGAAGGAAGATAACAGCTGGCAGGATAAATCCTCCGGCCTTAGGAATATCGTTTACAGGGCGCTGAGAGGCCTTTCAAGACGTGAGCATGCTCCCGGTAAGGGGCATGTCCTTTTCATGACAGAGACTAAAGATCACCTTACGGGGAATCTTAAGGCGGTCCACGATAAGATGCTTGAAAGAGGCATGGATAAAGACTATGTCATATCGGTGTACGCGAGAAACGACGTGAACGGCGGACTGGGCGTGAAAGGACTGCTCAGGCTCCGAAGCATGATAGCAGATCAGGACTATATATTCGTCGACGACTACGCGCCCCTGTTCACGTTCCTGGACCCGCCTGAGGGATCCAGATTCATCCAGCTGTGGCACGCAGCCGTCGGGTTCAAATCAGTAGGGTACAGCAGGTTCGGACGCGCCGGATCGCCGCACCCGTCGTGGTCATGCCACAGGAAATATACGGATGTCATCGTGCCGCATGAGGACCTGATCGACGTTTACCGTGAAGTGTTCGGCGTAGAGAGGGCAGCGTTCAGGGTATGCGGATCGCCCAGACTTGACGGATTCGGAGATCCGGACAGGATACAGAGCGCATGCCGGAATCTCAGAGAAGGATATCCGGTACTGGACGGGAAGCGTCTGATACTCTTTGCCCCTACGTTCAGAGGGCCGGGTGAGAAAGACGCGTACTACGATGAGAACAGGCTGGACCTTGCCAGACTGTATGAGTGCTGCGGGGAAGACACGGTGTTCGGCGTCAGGATGCACCCGTTCGTGAAGAAGAAGTTCAGCATACCCAAGGAGTATTCCGACAGGATACTGGACCTCAGCGGTCCTTCTGACATAAACGACCTTTACTATGCGGCGGATATCCTGATAACTGATTATTCCTCAGACTATTTCGAGTTCGCACTCCTGAGGAAGCCTGTGCTCTTCTATACATACGACAGAGACATGTATCAGCTCGGACGGGGAGTCCATCGGGACATAAAGAAGACTGCGCCGGGGAAGGTGTGCGATACGATGGACGAGCTTGTTGAAGCTTTGAAAAACAAGGACTTTGATACGGATAAGACTGAGAGGTTCGCGGACAGGTACGAAAGTGTGCTTGGAAGATCCGCGGCTGATGAAGTGATAGACCAGATCATCTGTGGAAAGAAGGCGGTAGAGTGAGTAAGAACATAGCTGTGATATTCGCCGGCGGATCCGGGATACGGATGGGAAGCGGTATGCCGAAGCAGTTCCTGAAGATAAACGGACAGCCGATAATCGTGTATACGCTTGAGATATTTGAAGACAGCCCTGATATCGACGAGATATATATCGCGTGTAAGGAAGACTACATCGCCAAGCTGGAGAAATACATCACGAGATACCAGCTGAGCAAGGTGAAGAAGGTAGTCCCGGGCGGTGAGACAGCTCTCGATTCCATATACAACGGGCTAAAGGCGGCGTCGGAAGATAATGAAGACAGCTCGGTCGTTCTCATACATGACGGAGTAAGGCCGTTCATACCGCAAGAGCTGATAGCCAGGAACATAGAGTGCGTGGAAGAGCACGGAAGCGCGATAACGTGCACGCCGATGTTCGAAACGCCTGTAAGGAGCAACGGAGGCGAGATGATCGAGGAAGTCGTCCCGAGAGACGTGATGTTCACGGCGCAGGCTCCGCAGAGCTTCCGCCTTGGCGATATACTGGACGCATACGACACAGTACACAGTGAAAGCGGCTTCGGAGGGCTCGTGGATTCGTGCTCCATATACAAGAAGGCCGGCCACGACGTGGCTCTCGTCAGGGGCAACAGAGGCAATATCAAAGTCACTACGCCTGAAGACCTGTATCTTTTCAGAGGCCTTCTGAACTACAGAGAGACGCAGCAGACGATGGGATTTGCCGACGGTGAAATGGACAGATTTATCTAGTGAGGTGTAGATATGAAAAGAGTTATTACTTATGGTACTTACGATCTTCTGCATTATGGACATGTCAACCTTCTCAGAAGAGCCAAGGAATACGGCGATTATCTGATCGTCGCTCTTTCGACTGACGAATTCAACTGGGAAAGCAAGCAGAAGAAATGCTACTTCAGCTATGAGATCCGTAAACAGCTGGTCGAATCGATCAGATACGTGGACCTCGTTATCCCTGAAGAAAGCTGGGAACAGAAGATAAACGACATCAAGGAGTATCACGTCGATACTTTCGTTATGGGAGACGACTGGAAGGGTAAGTTCGACTTCCTGAAAGATTACTGCGACGTAGTATACCTCCCGAGGACGCCGGAGATCTCAACTACGCAGATAAAGAAGGATCTCGGTAAATAGAGATGAGCGTAAAGGCGATACTCGGAAACATAAAGAAATACGGGATCCTGGAAACGTGGCGGATGCACCGTAAGAGAGACGCCGAGCGCAGGCTGGTAGTAAAGCGTGAGAAGACCTTCATAGAAAATGAGAAGGACGAGCTTGATCCTGAAGATCCTGATTACATGGAGTTCATGGAGAGGCTCAGTGATCCTAAGGATTTCAAGAAGTATCTCCGCGAGCTCCACGACAGAGTCGTGAAAGACGAGCTTCCTCAGATCTATGAGGAATACTCCGGGCAGCCTGCTGAAGACAAGATCATCGTGATGGAGAGGGGGAACAGCCCCTCTCCTTCAAGTGCGCATCTTGCGGAAGTGCTGGAATCTCAGGGAAAGTACAGGATCATATATATGAGCCTCGGGATCAGAGAAGTCTCGATGCTTAAATACTATGAGAACGTCCGCGGGTTCATAAAGGAGATGGCGACAGCGAAAGCAGTGCTGATCTCCACGGCGAACGATTTCCTGAGCTTTATCGACGTACGTCCTGAGACTAAGATAATCCAGCTGTGGCACGGAGTCGGAATGTTCAAGAAAGTCGGCTACAGCACGCTGTCCAGCAAGGGGTTCGGGCTGAACAAGGAATACAGGGACGTCTTCGATCAGTATAAAAATTATTCATATGTCACGATAGCGTCTGAAGAACAGGCATGGATGTTCGAGGACGCGATGCATATAAGCAGGGACTCCGGGGTGCTTGCGCCGGTAGGCATTTCACGGACAGACCTGTTTTTTGATGAGAAATATAAGAAAGAAGCCAGAAGGCAGATGGAGGAGCTCTGCCCTGCGGTGAAGGGGAGAAAAATAATACTCTACGCTCCTACTTTCCGCGGCACGGTGAACGCTCCGACGGCTCCCGATAAGCTTGATATCGACGCGTTCGGGGAGGCTCTCTCAGATGAGTACGTCCTCTTCATAAAACATCATTCCGTATGCGAGAACGTAAGGAAGGAGATCCCTGAGAAGTGGCGCGACAGCTTCTGCTACGACATGAACGCAAGGCCGGACCTTTCCATAGAGAAGCTCCTTATCCTGGCCGACGTGTGCATCACAGACTATTCGTCGATAGCGTTTGAGTATTCGATACTTGAGAGGCCGATGTTGTTCTTCGCGTATGACCTGGACGACTACCTGGACGAGAGAGGGATGTATCTGGACTACGATGAAGTGACGCCGGGACCTGTATGCAGGACGAATCAGGAGATGATAAGCTGCATCAGGTCGCTCCCGGAGGGCTTTGACCGTGAAGAGGTGTCAGCGTTCCGTAAGAAATATGTAGGCATGTGCGACGGGCACGCGACAGAAAGAACGATAGAGCTGATAGAGAGCTGATCTGGAAATACCGAGGTGTTGATATGAGAAGCAGCATAATCGAAGAGGACATAAGGCGGATCACCGCAAACGATCTGCCGTGGGACGTCTTCAGGAACAAGACCATACTGATAACAGGAGCGAGCGGTATGATACCGTCGTATTTCCTGTACACTTTTCTCAGGCTGAACGATACGGCCGGTATGGGGATCAAAGTGATCGCGCTCGTAAGGAACAAAGAGAAAGCGGAGAAGATCCTCGGGGACGACCTTAAGCGTGACGATGTGGAGCTTGTCGTGCAGGACGTGTCAGAGCCGCTTTCGGTCACAGAGCATATAGACTATATCTTCCACGGAGGGAGCGCCGCAAGGCCTGCGGACCATAAGACTTCGCCGACTTCGACGATACGCGCGAACATCATAGGAACGTTCAATCTGCTCGACTACGCCGTGAAGACAGGCTCCGAGGCGTTCATTCTGATGTCTTCATCTGAGGTGTACGGGAAGCAGCCGGAAACGGAAAGCGGCACTGTCAAAGCGATAACCGAGGACGACTACGGAAAAGTGGATACGCTGGATCCAAGGTCATGCTATTCGGAGGGGAAGCGCGCTGCCGAAACGATCGGCGCATGTTACCAGGCTGAATTCGGTATCAGGTTCGTAAGCCCCAGGTTCGCGCATATCTACGGGCCCGGGCTCATGATGAACGACGGGAGAGTGCAGGCGGATTTCGCGGCCAATGTGTTCAGGGGCGAAGACATCGTTATGAACAGCGACGGCAGTTCGGTGAGAGCATATACGTATGTTGCCGACGCGTGCGCGGGGGTGTTCTACGCATTGCTGAAGGGCAGCGATACAGCATATAACGTGGCGGATAACGACAGCATCATATCCATCAGAGAGCTTGCGGAGGCTTTCGTCGCGGCCAGGCCTGAGAAAGGGCTCAAGGTCGTGATCAAAGCGCCTTCGGACGATTCCAGAAGCTACAATAAAGTCAGCTTCATAGGGCTGTCCGGAGACAAGCTCAAAGCGCTCGGATGGAAGCCGGAGATACACGCGGAAGAAGGCGTGAAGAGGATGATATCACACCTGGAGGAGACAGAGTAAGACGATATGTACACCGGATGTGTTACTGACATAAAGTGGGAGCGTGTGTTCCTAACGATAAGCGGAACGGCTGAGAGGGTGTGCGGCGGGGACGAAGAAGAAAAGCTTCTCCGCAGAAGATATGCAGGCCTCTACGCCGACCGTGACAAAGGGCGCGCGGGAGCAGCGGATCTTTCATACGAGCAGATAGAGCGTACCTTCAGCGGGCACGCAGAGCAGCTTGCGGCGGCGGCAGGAGACGGGTACGACCCTGACAAGGCGTACTTTTTCCCGAGAAACGAGGACTATCTGAATTCATTCCTGTTGGAGGACTGCAGCTGCGCTGACGGAAGATTCAGCATCACGATCAACGTTACGACGTTCAGGGACAGGAAAGCTGTGCCTGAAGGCATCTACTATATCTCTGTGTTCCACGACGGTATCGATATGGAGCTTGGGATATCAATAGATCTCGCGGCGAGGAGCTTCGACATATCCCGGCCGTTCGTTTACGACAAGAGGAGGTCATGCTACCTTGTGAGCTTCTCGTCGACAAACGACGAGCAGGACCCGGTCTTCAGGACTCAGGTCATGATGCTCCAGACTAAGATCAAAAAGAAGTTTGACCTGAAGAGAGCCTGGCGTGAAGGCCGCGACTTACTGATCAAAAAGCTCATCGTCCTGTATTACAACATCCTGTATCACATCCTCCCGCATAATGGGAAACACATACTGTTCGCTACTGAATCGAGGGGAGATATACAGGGCAATCTCAAGGCTGTATACGACCGCATGAAAGAACGCGGTCTCGATAAGGAGTACAGGATAAGCCTGTCGGGGCGCCGCGCGGCAGGAGGGCACTCAAGCCGTGCGTCCTGGATCAGGACGGTATCGCTGTTTGCCGCTGCAGATATCATACTCATAGACGACTATGCTCCGATGCTGACGTGGCTCAGACTGAAGAAGGGGACGACGCTGATCCAGCTCTGGCACGCCGGAGTCGGTTTCAAATCTGTTGGACTGTGCAGGTTCGGTGCAAACGGCTCGCCTCATCTGAACAATGCGCACAGGCAGTATGACTATGCGGTCGTGGGGTCGCACAGTCTGAAGAAAGTGTATTCCGAGGTGTTCGGGATAGAAGAGGACGCTCTGATACCTACAGGGCTTCCAAGGATGGACAAAGTCATCGACAAGGGAGAGAATGACAAGCGCAGGACGGAGTTCTATGAGCTGTATCCGGATCTCAGGGACAGGAAGATCATCATGTTCGCTCCGACATTCCGCGGCGTCAACGCCAAAGAGGCGTATTATCCTTACGACAAGCTCGACATGAAGCGCATATATGACATGTGCGGCGATGAATATGTCTTTATATTCAAGATGCATCCGTTCGTGAAAGACCGTCCGCCTATACCGGAGGAGTATTCTGACAGGATCAGAGATCTCAGCGGTGCGGGGGACGTGAACGCGATGCTCCCTGTCGTGGATGTGATGATAACTGACTATTCATCCATCATATATGAGTTCTCTACGTTCAGAAAGCCGATGCTGTTCTTCGCATTCGATGAGAAGAGCTATTCCGTCATAAGAGGTTTCCAGAGCGATTATGAGGATTTTGCTCCGGGAAAGATCTGCAGGAACATGGATGAGCTCGAGGATGCCGTCAGGAACAGAGATTACGATATTGAGAAAGTCGACCGGTTCATAAGTGAGAACTTCGACTATCTTGACGCCGGATCCTCAGACAGATTCATAGACTGGCTGATACTGAAGAAGCCGCACTGACAGGGCGCGGTATGTCTGGAAATGCTGCAGTTTGCCCGGATCCGCCGGTCAGATAAATTGTGGTCTTCAGGCGGCGGTCATACAACAGACTGTGTAGGAAGCGTTTCAGCGGCTGAAATAAATCGGCCCGGGCGATATTCTTAAGAAATAGTTAAGAATTTGAGCCTCGATCCGTTGACTTCATCGGATTCTTAATTTATATTAAGAATCGGGAGTATCAATGGGGATTGAGGTTTTTATTATGTTTGGAAAAGAGATATACAGTTTCAGGATGAGGGCTTTGCTCGTTCTGATGATATCAGCCTCCGTAGTGATCATGTCATGCATGACCGCGGAGTTTTCTTTTGCTTCAGACAGCAGGAACGGGGAGCGCGGCGAGACTGCGGCACC
>JAFWJS010000007.1 GCA_017511535.1 Eubacterium sp.
CGTGATTACTATAATAACGGAGGAGATATAAAAGGCGATCTAAACAATGAGGATCATAGTTATTTCAGGAAAGACGCCGGTGGAAATATCAACCGTTTTCTGGGGCAATACCTTGAACGCTATGAAGATACAAAGGGTCTTGGATATATATCATTACTGACATGTAATCACGACACTATCCGTCCGAGCTATAGCCTTGACAGCACAGAGCTAAAGCTGGCTTACGCATTCCTTTTTACAATGCCTGGTGTACCGTTCTTGTATTACGGTGACGAGATCGGTATGAAATATCTCGAAGTGCCGACCAAGGAAGGAGGCTACTTCCGCACAGGATCAAGAACGCCAATGCAATGGGATGAAAGTGTTAACCTGGGATTCTCTGAGGCAGATGAAGCGGCTCTGTATCTTCCAGTGGATGATTCCATTGATGCGCCAACAGTAGCTTCACAGGAAAACGACCCTGACTCACTGCTGAATACCATACGCTCGATCATTGCGCTTCGTCATCAGGAACATGACCTGCAGGCAGATGCCCCGCTTCAGATAGTTTGCAGTGGAGCAGGTCAACCTTTCATTTACCGGAGAGGTTCGCTCTTTTGCATCGTAAATCCTGAAGGCAAAAAACACGAGATTTCACTTCCTCACGATGTGACAAAGCTTATCCATGGTGAAACCTTATTCTCAATAGGTGATGTCTCTGTTAAAAACAGGATAATAAGCGCCGGAGCACAGTCATTCGCGGTAATCAAATGATTTGATTATTCACAAGAAAACATCGATCTAATCACATCTAACCACCGCCAAATAAATAATAGACCCGTTGATTTTCAACGGGTCTGGTTGTGGAGCATAGGGGGATTACGCAAATGCTTTGCACAGCTGAAGCCTCTCGCGAGCCTCATTCAGGCTCGCTTCGACCACCGACTACCCGACCATCCACCGGACGGTCTTGCTTACGTCGATGCCATCCCGGGTTCGATCCCCCTTTTATTCTATACAGCAGAAAAACGGAGTATCCTTTCGGATACCCCGTTTTTTGCTAATGGAGCATAGGGGGATCGTCCCCCTGACCTCAAGATTGCGAACCTTGCGCTCTCCCAGCTGAGCTAATGCCCCATATCTCCATAATCAGCACAATGAAGATTATATTACAGTTCTCATGGTTTTTCAAGGGAAAATAACACCAGGAGGCAGTTTACAGAAAAAGATCCGGGCTGATGTACAGCCCGGATCATGATCAGTTATTTATAGACAACTAGATCTCTTCCTCTTCATCAGCCTGCTTGATTACAGCCTGAGCCGCAGCCAGTCTTGCAACAGGCACACGGTATGGTGAGCATGAAACATAGTTGAGTCCGATCTTGTTGCAGAGCTCGATACTCTTAGGATCTCCGCCGTGCTCACCGCAGATTCCGAGTTTCAGGTTCGGTCTTGTCTTGCGGCCGTATTCAGCAGCGTACTTCATAAGACGTCCTACACCGTAGTAGTCGATCGTTTTGAACGGGTCTGTGTCCATGATGCCTTCATCGACATACTTGGCGATGATATCTGCTGTATCGTCACGTGAGAATCCATATGTCATCTGTGTCAGGTCATTCGTTCCGAATGAGAAGAACTCAGCGTGGTGAGCGATACCATCAGCTGTGAGCGCAGCTCTAGGTACCTCGATCATCGTACCTACCTGATACTCGATCTTCTTGCCCATCTTGGCCATTGTTTCCTCAGCAGCCTTGTCTACGATATCCTTTACATAGGCAAGCTCTCTTCTTCCGCCTACGAGAGGTATCATGATCTCAGGAACGATCTCATATCCCATCTCGTTCTGTACTTCGATAGCTGCGGAAATTATCGCCTCTGTCTGCATCTGTGCGATCTCAGGATATTCGATCGCAAGACGGCATCCTCTGTCTCCAAGCATCGGGTTGAATTCACGAAGAGCATCTGATCTCTCTTTGATAGCCTCTTCTGATACACCGGATTCCTGAGCCAGCTGTCTCACGTCCTCATCTGTCTTAGGGAGGAACTCATGCAGAGGCGGGTCGAGAAGTCTTACAGTCATCGGACGGTCTTTCAGAGCTGTATACATAGCTTTGAAGTCGCTTCTCTGATATGGAAGGAGCTTTGCGAGAGCTGCTCTTCTGCCCTTCTCGTTCTTTGCGAGGATCATCTCACGGAACGCAGGGATCCTGATATCCTGGAAGAACATGTGCTCAGTTCTGCATAGGCCTACTCCCTCAGCGCCGAATTCTATAGCCTGCTTTACGTCTGCAGGTGTATCTGCGTTTACTCTTACTTTCAGTCTTCTGATCTCGTCAGCCCAAGTCATGATGCGACCGAAGTTTCCGGAGAAATCAGGAGGTATAAGTGTGATCTCTCCAAGATAAACTTTACCGTTTGTACCGTTGAGTGAGATGTATTCTCCCTCATTGTACACTTTATCGCCGACCTTCATTACGCCGTTTGCTTCATCGATCTGGATCTCTCTTGCTCCTGCTACGCAGCACTTGCCCATTCCTCTTGCAACTACAGCTGCATGGGATGTTCTTCCTCCACGAGCTGTAAGAAGTCCTTCCGCGGAGATCATACCGGCAAGGTCCTCAGGTGATGTCTCAGGTCTTACCAGGATGACTTTCTCGCCGCTTTCCTTCAGCTCTACAGCCTTGGCAACGCTCAGGCAGATCTTGCCCACAGCAGCTCCAGGTGATGCAGGAAGTCCTTCAGCTATTACTTCTGCCTTTGCCTCATCCTTTGCGTCGAATACAGGGTGAAGCAGATGCTCTACATGCTCCGGCTCGATCCTCAGAACAGCTGTCTTTCTGTCGATCAGTTTCTCGTCGACCATATCGCAGGCTACCTTAACGGCTGCTTCCGCAGTTCTCTTTGCCGCTCTTGTCTGCAGCATATAGAGCTTGCCTTCCTCAACCGTAAATTCCATATCCTGCATATCTGTATAGTGCTGTTCCAGAACTTCACAGATATGTTCAAAGCTCTTGTATGCAGATGGGAATCTCTCTGCCATCTGTGAAATAGGCTCAGGTGTTCTGATACCTGCTACTACGTCTTCTCCCTGTGCGTTTACAAGGAACTCACCGTAGATCCTCTTTTCTCCGGTAGCCGGGTCTCTTGTGAAAGCTACGCCGGTTCCTGAAGTGTTGCCCTTGTTTCCGAATACCATGGACTGAACGTTTACAGCAGTGCCGAGGTCGTTCGGAATGTCGTTTATCTTTCTGTAAAGGATAGCTCTGTCGTTGTTCCATGACCTGAATACAGCTGTGATAGCTTCCATCATCTGTGCTTCAGGATCTGTCGGGAAGTCACGTCCGATCTCTTCCTTGACAAGCTTCTTATATGATTCAATGATAGCCTTGAGATCTTCTGTCTGGAGATCAACGTCGAACTTGGCTCCTACTTCAGCCTTTTTGCCGTCAAAGATATCTTCAAACTTCTTCATCGGGATCTCCAGAACGACGTCGCCGAACATCTGGATGAATCTTCTGTAGCTGTCATATGCAAATCTTTCGTTGTTTGTGAGCTTTCCGAGAGCTACTACTGTATCGTCGTTAAGTCCAAGGTTAAGGATCGTATCCATCATTCCAGGCATCGATATAGGTGCGCCCGAACGTACTGATACGAGAAGCGGATCATCCGGATCACCGAACTTCTTACCCATGACCTTTTCAAGATCTGCAAGTTTCTCTTTGATCTCAGCGATAATGCTGTCGTCGATCTTCTTGCCGTCCTCGTAGTATCTGCTGCATGCCTCTGTGGTCACAGTGAAACCGAAAGGAACAGGAAGCCCTATTCTTGTCATCTCTGCGAGTCCTGCTCCCTTACCGCCGAGCAGTGCTCTCATGTCTTTTGTTCCTTCATTGAATGAATAAACGTACTTTTTGTCCATAAAATCCCTTTTACTTTAAATTACCTTTCCTTCTCTTCTTTCTTTGTTCTTTTTTCATTCCTGATCCATTTCTCTCCCTTTTGCTCATCTTGCGGATCAAGCGTGTGTTTTTTCCACGGTTACACGGACGAGAGAAAAGATCCGTGCCCCTGGTATCGTAATCCGGAGAGGAGAAATAATCTCCGACTCCGGATTAACATCTTAAGTGTATTATCTTATCAAGTCAAGCGATGAAATTCTAAATAATATCTTAATGTTTTACTAGAACTTCAGTCTCTCCTCGATATATGCCTTGACATCTGCTACAGGCATTCTTTCCTGCTCCATAGTGTCTCTGTCTCTGACTGTGACACATCCGTCTTCTTCTGTCTGGAAGTCGACACAGATGCAGAACGGAGTTCCGATCTCATCCTGTCTTCTGTATCTCTTGCCGATAGAACCGGATTCATCGTAATCGACCGAGAATTCATCAAGCAGTTCCTCGTAGATCGGCTGTGCCTGATCTGCGAGCTTCTTGGAAAGCGGAAGTACAGCAGCCTTGTAAGGAGCAAGAGCCGGATGGAAACGCATCACGACACGTGTGTCTTCCTTACCCTTGGAGTCTGTAACTGTCTCTTCATCATATGCGTCGATGAGGAACGCAAGCGCGACTCTGTCAGCACCAAGCGACGGCTCAACTACATAAGGCACATATGTCTTCTTGTCTTCGCCTTCGCCCTCAGTGTATGTGAGGTCCTGATGCGAGAACTTCTCGTGCTGTGACAGGTCGTAATCTGTTCTGTCTGCGATCCCCCAAAGCTCGCCCCATCCGAACGGGAACAGGTACTCGATATCTGTAGTTCCCTTGCTGTAGAAAGCAAGCTCTTCAGGACTATGGTCTCTCATCCTGAGCTTCTCAGGAGTCATTCCGAGCGATTTCAGCCAGTCCATACAGAAAGTCTTCCAGTATTTCCACCAGTCAAGGTCTGTCCCCGGCTGACAGAAGAACTCGAGCTCCATCTGTTCGAACTCTCTTGTTCTGAATGTGAACTGTCCCGGAGTGATCTCGTTGCGGAATGACTTACCGATCTGCCCGATACCGAACGGGAGCTTGCGGCGTGTTGTACGCTGAACGTTCTTGAAGTTAACGAAGATACCCTGTGCTGTCTCAGGTCTCATATAAAGCTGAGCTGTGCTGTCTTCTGTTACTCCCTGATATGTCTTGAACATCAGATTGAACTCTCTGATCTGAGTGAAATCCGATCCGCCGCAGTCAGGGCATGTGATCCCATGCTCTTTGATGTAGTTCTCCATCTTCTCATGAGGCCATCCGTCTACTACGATCGGTTCAAGACCGTTTTCAGCTACGTACTCCTCGATGAGTTTGTCTGCACGATGCCTTGCGTGGCACTGTTTGCAGTCGATCAGCGGATCTGAGAAACCTCCTACGTGGCCTGACGCCACCCATGTCGTCGGATTCATCAGGATAGCCGCGTCAAGTCCGACATTATACTTATTTCCCTGCACGAACTTCTTCCACCAGGCCTTCTTGACATTGTTCTTGAACTCTACGCCCAGAGGACCGTAGTCCCATGTATTCGCGAGACCTCCATATATCTCTGATCCCGGATACACGAATCCGCGTCCCTTTGCAAGCGCTACGATTTTATCCATTGTGACTTCATTACTCATCGATAATTACCAGCTTTCTTTAATTGTTATATCCTCTGACCGAATAAGGCTGAGATCTAGAGATCCTGCTTTTCTTCGATATCCTCTGCGATTTCATCTACTGTTTCGGCTGCTTCCTCAGCAGCGTCTTCTGCTGCCTCTTCAGCTTCCTGAGCAGCGTCGTTCTTGCCCCTGGTGAATTTATCTGCAGCTTCTTTAGCTTTGCTGGCAACTTCCTCACCCTTTGCCTTAGCCTGGTTTACTGCTTCTTCACCCTTTTCTTTGATCTGATCAACAAAATCAGGAGCCTTTTCTTTTACCTGCTCAACTACTTCATTGCCCTTTTCCATAGCCTGCTCATAAAGGTTGCCTGCTTTATCCGTAACATCAACTACAGAGCCGTCTTCCTTCACGACTTCGATCTTGCAGTTGAAGCCGAATGAAGCAGCTACTCCGAGGATGATCCCCCACGGTGCTACGATAGCTCCTATGACACCTGCGTTGAGAGGCAGGTCCAGAAGCTTCTGATCATCTTTACTGATCCTGATCCTTGCTGCGTTTCCGCGGTTTACGACATCTTTGATCTTGTCGATGATCTCATTACCCGTTTCGCCGAGCTTCTGTGAAGATGTCTGTCCGTCTGTCTTGTCCTCGATGCTTACGATAGCGTCCACGACATTTCCGTCAGCAGCTTCAAGAGCTTCTTTTGCTTCTTTGTAAGTCACACCGGTCCTGTCTTTGACAAGCTCGATCTTCTCCAATGTTACTTCCATTTCTTATACCTCCATTTATAAAAATGTTTTATTCCTTGCCCTTTCCGTCTCCGTTTTCCTTAACAGAAAACAGCCCTTCACTTTTCAGCCTGCCGAGATCGAAGTGATACTCCATATACGCTCTCAGGATGCGCTGAAGCTCGTCAGCAGCTTTATCAGAAAGCGCTACTCCGGCAAAACTACGGAGCGGGTTTCTTACAAAATAATCCACCACGTTAACTATATCATTTTCTGTATGAAAAATCAATGCTTTGTGCCCATCAGAAGCAGCCTTGCCGGCACATTCATCGCATATCATGCCGCCCTCTTCCACACAGAAGCTGTGCAGCCCTTCTTTCCTGCCGCACACAACACATGGACCCATCACCGGAAAGGCACCGAGTATCCTGAGGAGCTTAAGCTCATACGCCAGTACAAGCGTCATGTATTTCCTGCTGCGCTGCTCAAGTTCCTGCAGAAATTCAATAAGCAGAGAAAACACAGCAGGCTGAGGAAGCCCTTCCGGGATCATTTTCTCAGTAAGCTCCAGCACGAAAGACCCCGCGGCATATCTGTCGAGATCTTCTCCTATCGCGTAGTAGCTCGTTACAGCGTCAGCGTGATCAAGCTCGTAATAATTCCTGCCTTCATATATCTGATAGTATCCGTACGTGAACGGCCTGAGAGCAAGCGACGATCTGGACCGTCCCTTGTCTCCGATATTGCTGCCTACGCTTATCTTACCGTATTCTTTTGTAAACAGAAGGATCATCCTGCGCCCCTGCACCATCCTGGTCTGGCGGAAAATGATCCCCTCAGTATTGAAAGACATCTACTGTTCTCTTTCTTTATATCCGAACTCAAGAAGTGCTCTGTCGCTGTCACGCCAGTTTTCTCTGACTTTCACCCACAGCTCCAGATAGATCTTGGTACCCAGCAGAGCTTCAAGTTCTTCTCTTGCCGCTTTTCCTATGCCCTTCAGCTTCTTGCCCTGCCTGCCGATGATTATCCCTTTATGTGACTTCTTCTCGCAGAATATGACACAGCCGATCCTGGTGATCTTCGGAGTCTCTTCGTAGCTCTCGATCTCAACAGCGACGCCATGCGGCACCTCCTCGTCGAGATACAGAAGCATCTTCTCTCTGACTATCTCAGTAACGAGGAATCTCTCAGGATAGTCCGTGATCATGTCTTCAGGGAAAAACTGCGGCCCTTCTCCGAGCATGCTCTCGATACATTCCATTATATCAGGAACATTCTTTCCCGTGAGCGCAGATGCTCCGTAGATCTCATCAAAAACGCCCTTGGAGTCGTAGAAATTGAATATCTTAAGATACTCTTCCGGCTCCATGATATCGATCTTGTTTATGACCAGTATCTTGGGAGCTTCCGTCTCCTTCACCAGATCGAATACATACCTGTCGCCGCCCTTCTCGGAGTAGCTGTCAACTATGAAAATGACTGCGTCCACTTCCTTCAGCGTGCCTGTAGCCATTTCTGTCATTGCCTCGCCGAGCTTGTTTCTTCCTTTATGGACCCCCGGAGTATCGATGAAGACCATCTGACATCCCTCATCGCTGCCTTCAGGCATCCTTGTGTATATACCGCGTATACTGTTTCTTGTTGTCTGCGGCTTGTTAGTTGTTATTGCGACTTTCTCGCCTATCATCTGGTTGAGAAGCGTCGATTTGCCTACGTTAGGTCTTCCGATTATTCCAATAAATCCCGATTTCAATTTATTCTCCTATTTCTCAAGTCTGAATCCGTCAGGCAAAAGCCCGCTCAGCCTGACACATTCCAGATGGTCAGCATCCTCTCCTGTTATCACATCCATGTCAGGCGAGAACTCATAAAGGAACTGCCTGCATATACCGCATGGGGACATCTTACCTTCAGGTGACGCCACCGCTATTGCCTTGAATTCTGTTTCGCCTTCTGACACAGCCTTTACACAGGCTGTTCTTTCAGCACATATCCCCGCGCCATATGATGAATTCTCGACATTCACGCCTGTGAAGATCTTTCCGTGGACTGTCATAAGCGCAGCGCCGACAGCGATCCCGGAATACGGCGAATACGCATTCTCGGATACTCTCAGCGCTTTTCTGAAAAGCACTTTATATACATCTGTTATTTCTCCCATTTAACTACCTTTATCTTCCTATCCCAAGCTCTGTCATTACTTCTTCTTCTCTCGCACGCATGATCTTCTTCTCGTCCTCCTGCATATGGTCGTATCCAAGCAGATGAAGGATACTGTGCACGAAAAGATATATCACCTCGCGCTCAAGCGGATGTCCGAACTCCTCAGCCTGCTGTCTGGCTCTGTCCATACAGATCACAACGTCTCCGAGCTCGGCGACGCCTGTCTCTTCCTGCATGCTTATGAGGTCGTCGACGGAATCAAACTGAGGGAATGAAAGCACGTCTGTTACGCTGTCTACATCTCTGTATTCACCATTGAGCTTTTTGATCTCATCAGGGGCAACGAACGAAACGCTCACCTCTGCTCCTTCTGCATCTATCCCCTCTCCTGCCAGGACAACGGACAGGGCTTTCCTCATAGTTTCGCCGTAAGTCTTCTCGTAGTCCTCGCCTTCACTGTCGTCAAAAAAAATCTGCATCTATTTACCTGCTTCCGGCTCCTGCTGGCTTGTATCAGGCCTATCGTGCCTTGCCGCCTGCCTTTCTTTATCAAATCTGTCGTATGCGTTTATTATGCGCTTCACCATTTCATTTCTGACCACATCGGCGTCCTTGAGATAACAGAAATCGATCCCCGGCACATCTCTCAGTATATGTGTTGCTTCGATCAGACCGCTCCTGCTTCCCTTCGGAAGGTCTATCTGTGTGACGTCGCCTGTGACCACTATCCTGGATCCGAATCCCATTCTGGTCAGGAACATTTTCATCTGTTCCCGGGTGGAATTCTGTGCTTCGTCCAGTATGATGAACGAGCTGTCGAGAGTACGTCCTCTCATATATGCAAGAGGGACTACTTCTATGACTTCCTTCTCTTTCAGCGCCAGCGCTTTATCGCGTCCGAGGATGTCATACAGCGCATCATATAAAGGTCTGAGATATGGATCGACTTTCTCCTGAAGATCCCCCGGAAGGAATCCAAGGTTCTCTCCGGCTTCTACAGCAGGCCTGGCAAGTATTATTTTCTCTACTTCCTTATTTCTGAGAGCATTTACAGCCATCGCGACTGCGATATATGTTTTTCCTGTTCCTGCCGGGCCGATGGCAAATACCACATCTCTCTTCTTCATGCTTTTGACGTAGGCCTTCTGACCTATCGTCTTAGGCCTTATCGGACGTCCTCTGGTCGTGAAGCATATAATGTCTCCTCCGACGTTGCTTCCGGCATACGACTTTCCCTCAGCCTTGAGCCCTATCGCATATCTGACCTTCTGTTCATCCAGCGTCTCGCCTTTCTCAAGTATCGCTGACAGCTCATGCACTATCCCTGACGCAAGCTCTGTATCTCCGCCTTTAATGACAAGGCTCGAGCCCCTCTGTATGATCTCAGACTTCGTCGCTTCTTCGATCATACGGAGGTTGCTGTCCAGATTTCCGAACAGATCTTCCCTGTCGATATCGTCTGCTATCTCTATGATCTTTGTGTTTTCAGTATCACTCAAGTGCATACTTCTCCTTTATATCATCATTTGTTATATTGTATCAGCAAACAGACGTGACTTCAAGACTGTACGGCTCTGCTCACCCCCCTGCCGGGCAAAACAAAAAGCCGGAGAATAGTTCTCCGGCCATCTGATCAGAATCTGGTATTTCAGACAAGCAGTCCTAATACTTTCTTGCCTTTTTTCTGGCAGCTTCAGATTTCTTCTTTCTTCTTACGCTTGGCTTTTCGTAATGCTCTCTCTTTCTTACTTCAGCCATGACACCATCTCTGGCGCATGCTCTCTTGAATCTCTTAAGAGCGTTCTCCAGGCCTTCGTTTTCTCTGACGGTTACCTGTGCCATACCTTGTTTCACCTCCTGCCTGCTATGAAATTGGTCTATGGCAGGTCGCCTAAATACCTGTAACGTGACTATTATACCCGCTTTTAGAGCCTCGTGCAAGCAGTTTTTTACTTACAGTTAGTGAGATTCGTCTGTTTCGACACGATGAACTTTTTCTTCAGTTCAAATGATTTCTTCTCGAGTTCCATGTCATACACAGTATCGGCGCACGGCTTTCCGGAAGCCCAGGCTGCAGCTCTTATTATTTCTGCCGTGAGCCACGGGCAATGCACGAGCATCGGTCCCAGAGTGTTCGTAAAGATGGAATATCCTCTGGCAATGCCTTCCTGCCTGTCCCTTCCTGTATTGCCATAGCCGTATTCTAGTTCTCCAAAAGGCTCTTCATCAGCGATGTCCAGATCGCCCATGCTGACCTGCGGTCCGGCGATCTCCATGTCGACATCATTATATCTGCATTTAAACAGTACGTCGTCGCCGTAGATGTATCCGCGCTCCGCCATACTGGAATGCAGGATGCCGAGGCCCTCGATCTCTGTGCCATCGGATCTGAAGATCTTTTCTCCGAAGAGCCCGCAAGTAGTCCCTGTCACTATGAGCGGATGCCCGTTCTCGATAAATTCCTCCAGCCTGTCCTTATACGGCATCAGCCAGTCGCGGACATACGGGAACGAAGATATTTCTCCCGAAGCCGCAAAAAGTACATCAAAGTCCAGAGGATCAAAGTTTTCTGTGTCAAAATCGATCTTGGTCACGGAATGACTGAATCCTGAAAGCTCAGCATATCTCGCGAGAGCCAGGACATTGCCGCGCTCTCCGTGCAGGAACAGCGTATCCGGAAAGAGCCAGCCTATTCTGAAATCACTCATTTATCCAGGCCCTCCTTTCTTACGTACTCCTGCAGATTCTGGAAGATATGCATCCAGGTTATCATATAGATGTCATCCGTCTCACATGAATCTATCTCACGAAGTATAGTCTCAGGATCGTCTTTAGGATCTGTCGTTATCAGCTCCGGATCCACGCCCTCATACAGCAGCCTGTTAGCCGCATCATAGCATACCGGATCAGAAAAGCAGAAATACTTCTCAACTCCGGAAGCCGCGACACGCGAGAAGTCACAGTCGAACGCATAGAATGTATCTGTGTAATACGGCACATAATCCGCTACCGGATAGAGGCCGAGTATTACCATCTTCCTGTTCCTGTCGGAAGCGATCACATTCAGAACACTCTGAAGAGTCTCGGGATTCTCCTGCTTCATCCTCATGTACTTGATCGTTTTCCCTTTATATTTCAGTACTTCATAGCGGCCGCCGACATTTTTGAAGGAGTTGAATGCCTCTGCCGCGTCCTCATGGCTGATCCCGCCGAAGTCCTCCGCTACAGCTATTGCCGACGCATAGTTATACAGCATGTAAGGCATATCATAAGGCATCGCGAATTCAGTCCCGCGGAATCTGAACTTTTTCTGTTCAAAGTCTATCCCGGTGATCTCATAATCCGCATGCTCTTCACTGTGATATCCGCACCCTGTACATCTGAAGTGCCCGGCACCGTCTGTATTGAACCGGCCAAATGTTATCTTATGACGGCAGAACGGACAAGGCATAGTAACATACGTCTCATTTTTGGTGAATGATTCGCTGTGCTCTTCCACACCATATGTCACAACACGGCCCGCCAGCTTTCCGAGAGACCTCGAACGCGGCTCCTCATTGTTTAGATACATGGTCCTGACCGGCGCGTATCTGTCAACAGATGTAGCCGCAGCGATCGCTGCGCCGTCGCTTGCGACCGATGTGAACGCGGCGTTCTCTGATGAATTCGAATGCTGCATCTTCGCCGCCGAAGAGCTGCTTGCTGCAAGCGTGCCGGTTGAGCCTTTGCTCTCACCGCCGAATGCCTGCTCAAGCTTCCTGTATATGAACTCAGGATCTCCGTTACGCTGGATCTGGTCCTTCTCAAGGTTCGTTACGAGTATGTTCTCGGCAGGAAGCTGGGCACGTATGAGCGGCATGAAGCGCTCGTCTGTCTCAAAGATAAAGAAATCTGTATCTATCTTCCCGGTAAGCGAGCTCGCCTTGATAAGAGCCGTAGCCACGCCGAAAATAAGGTTGGCTCCCTCAAGATTGGAGACGACCTTCTTTCCATTCTCTTTAAATATGTGGTTGATAAGATTGTTTGTAGTGGATTTCCCGTTCGTTCCGGTAACAAAAAGAACCCTGGAACAGTCGATACCCTTCTTCCAGAAGTGATACACCATCTTCTTGTCCAGCTTCATGGCCCACTGGCCGGCGAGGTTGGACCCTCTTGACTTGTCGATGATGCTTATCAGAAGATTGATGATCTTACCGAACCACAGCGCTATAATAAACTTCATTTAATCTCCTTATCAGCCTGGTGGCCACGTCATCTTACGCTTTCCAAGAATGTGGAAATGAAGATGCTTTACTGTCTGGTCTCCGTCTTCTCCGGTATTGATGACTACTCTGTAGCCGTTCTCCACGCCCTGCTCTTTCACGAGCTCAGGTATCTTCAGCATGATATGTGAAATGAGTTCCTTGTCCTCTTCTGTAGCTTCATCCAGAGATGCAATATGCTTCTTCGGCACTACAAGGAAATGAACAGGCGCCTGAGGAGCAATATCGTTGAATGCTATGATCATATCGTCCTCATAGATGACGTCTGAAGGGATCTCATGATCCACGATGCTGCAGAATAAACAGTCTGCCATACCGTTTCCCTCCTTTTGCAAGTTTTTCTGTAAATTCAGTATATCACGATTGCCCTTGCGGATAATCTTATATTTCCCTAATAATCTGCCCTGTCATACCGTCAAGGTAGAGTTCTCCCAGCTTCACATAGGCGAATTGTCCTGCCCTTACGGCGGCATTTTCTTCAGGCACATAAACTTTTATATAATTATCGGTGTAGCCTGTGAGCATGCTCTCTTCAGTGCGTTCGAAAAGAACACGCCGTACCTGTCCGGAACACTTCTCCATGAATCTTCTGCCTGTCGCTTCAGCAGAGCTTATGAGTATCTCACTTCTGCTTTTCTTTACTTCAGGCCTTATCTGATGATCCATTCCTGCCGCTCTGGTGCCTTTTCTCGGAGAATACTTGAAAACGTGCGTCCTTACGAATTCTGACTCGCCGACAAGCCTGACACTGTCTTCAAAGTCATCATCTGTTTCGCCAGGGAACCCGACTATGATATCAGCCGATATACCGTAAAAGCCGTCCTTCTCTCTGAGCCTTCTCACTATCTCCAGGTAATCCTCATGTGTATAATGCCTGTTCATGGACCTGAGGACACTGTCAGAACCGCTCTGAGCGGAAAGATGCAGGTGATGACACAGCTTGCTGTATCTAAGGAGCCTGACAGCATAATCCGCGTCTATCACTGTCGGCTCAAGTGACGAGAGGCGTATCCTGAAGTCACCCGGGATATCACATATAGATCTGATAAGCGGCTCTATACCGTCGTATCCGAGATCCCTTCCGTACAGAGCAGTATTGATCCCTGTAAGGACTATCTCTCTGTATCCCTTTTCTATCAGTCCTTTCACTTCTTCTGTGATCTCATCCTTGTCTCTGCTCCTGACCTTCCCTCTGGCATATGGGATTATGCAGTATGAGCAGAACCTGTCACAGCCTTCCTGTATCTTGATGAAAGCTCTTGTCCGCCCTTCCATTTCAGTTATGACGCCAAGCTCTTCATATTTGTTCAGATCATCTTCCCTGTCCGTATCGATCTGACTTTTCCCGTCTGAAAGGTATTCCATGACCTTATCGAACACAAGACTCTTCTCATTGGTGCCGGTCACTACAGACACTCCGTCTATCTCCGACACGGCGTCTCTGTCCATCTGCGCGTAACATCCCGTAACTGCGATAACTGCATCCGGATTCAGCTTATGTGCCTTCCGGATATATTGTCTCGACTTGCGGTCGGCAAGTCCCGTTACAGTACATGTATTGACAACATAAACATCAGCAGCTTCATCTTCGGACACGATCTGGAATCCTGCCCCTCTGAACTGCTCTCTTATCGTTTCTGTCTCATATTGATTGACTTTACAGCCAAGAGTGAAAAAAGCCGCCTTCATCATTTCTTCTCTGCTATGACGCAGCACCATTCGCCGTCGTGCATAACGCCTGTGACATCAAAACCTGCGTCGCTGTACGACTGTTTTACCATATCTTCTTTCTCGTCAAGTATACCTGACGATATGAATATCCCGCCTTTTTGGAGATGTGAAGCCACTCCCTTTGATATCATGCAGAGAAGCTCTGCCATGAGATTGGCTGCGACCAGATCAGCGTTGAATCCAACACCTTTCGTGACGTCGCCGTACTCGGCTCTGCAGATATCATCCGTATTGTTCAGCCGGAAATTCTCGCCTGAAACACGTACAGCCTCCTCGTCGATATCTACTCCCAGCACTTCTCCTGCTCCGAGCTTTGCCGCGGCGATAGATAGTATACCTGACCCGCATCCGGCGTCGAGGACTTTCATGCCTTCCCGCACATATTTTTCCAGAGCTCTTATGCACATGGACGTTGTCTCATGTGTCCCCGTTCCGAACGCCATGCCGGGGTCTATCTCTATCACTATCTCATCTGCTTCCGGTTCGTATGCCTCCCAGGTCGGCTTTACTACGATCCTGTCAGAGACATGGGACGGCTTGAAATATTCTTTCCATTTGTTTTTCCACACTGTATCATCCTTTATCTCTGACGATACAGAAAAGTCACCGGGATCTTTCTGTGCGCCGTATACTCCTGAGCATATATCATCCCTAAGCTTTTCCATTGCATCTCTGACCGAGCAGACCAGAGCTTCATCGTCCTTCTCTGAAACTGAATCTCTATAGATATGTATCTCCGGCTTTCTGTCCAGGCCTTCTGAAACTTTCTCATCTACATAATCCCACTCATATGTCTCCTTATCAGCCATTATCTCTTCAGCGTCTCTGGGATCTCTGACTTCAGCATCATCTATACCTGCCATGCTCAGGCATGCGAGCACAGGCTCTACCCATTCGCTTTCTGTGTGTATCGTTATCTCTATGTATTTCATTTCTCCTCCGAATAAAAAAGGAGCCTTTTTTCATGCTCCCTGTCAGTCTTCCTCGGCCTCGCTGTCCTGCTTGTTTTCTTTTATTCTCTCTTCTATGAAGCTTACGACTTTATCCCTGGGGATATCCAGTACAGCCGCTATCTCGCCGAACAGAAGGTCTTCCGCATGATTCATATATCTCACATCTATCTGCCCGAGCTGTTTGTTCTGCGCGTCTGCAGCTTCTTTCTTCTTATGTATCGATTTGGTCAGCCTGATGAGGTCAGCGCATTCATGTGAGTCGATAGCAGCCTGATAGTATCTGGAAAGCTGCTGGATGCTCCTTGCCTTGTATATCTCAGACTCCACATCAGGCATATGATCGATCAGATCAAGTATTTCCTGCTCACTCATCACCGGTCTCATGTAGACCTTCTTGTTATCGACAGGAACATAAATGACATCATCCTTGAATAAAGGCTCAAGGACATAGTATTTACGGTCAGTTTCAGCCGCATTCCAGTCAAGTGTTGTGATATCTTTTACTCTGCAGACTCCTCTTGCCCCGTAGACAATGAGATCTCCGACCGCAAACATATATGCTCCCTTCATGCCTTTCTTCCAAGTCGATAAAACATATTACCGTATAAATTATATACTGTTATGATAGATTTTTCAAAGAAAAAAACAGCGGAGAAAACGTTCTTTCCCGCTGTTTGACTATATTCCGACATCGTCGCTGTCACTCTCTATCCTGCTGTAAAGGAAGACTGATGTGTGTAATATCCCTTATACTTTCCCTTTGCTATCTTATACCATCCGTTCTGAAGATCTGTCAGGTAAGCCTTGTGTCCGTTATTGATCCGCCCGACCTCTTCAAACTGGACTCCTCTTCCTGTTCTGACAGCTGCGAACCCGTCCGGCGCGCTGACCACCATCACGACCTGATCGCCGTCATCGTCATCATCCTCTTCATCCTGATCATCTTCATCTGCGGTCTCATCATCGTCCTCATCTTCATCAGGATCAGCAGCGTCCTCTGTCTCCGCTTCAGGCTGTACTTCAGCTTCTTCTCCGGCGTCCTCATCAGACTCATATGTGATCATATTTCCGCGGATACCGTTCTTATCCATATAGTCTCTGACTTTGAAAATACCAAAAGTACCTGCCGCCAGCCACAGCGCGGCGATCAGAAGGAGCACAGGTACTACATGACTTTTTTTCGTCTTGCTTTCTCTCATATGAAACCTCTGTTATTATTTTTTCAGCAATTTTTCTGCAAATCGCCATGACGGCATATGCCTGCTGAGGATCGATTTGAAAGCCGGTCCGTGGTTCGCTTCTTTTACATGAGCCACCTCATGCAGAGCTACATACACAAGGCAGATTTCCGGCTTTTCCGCCAGTCTTATATTAAGACAGACTCTTTTCTTCTGTACAGACAGGCTCCCCCACCTTGTCTTCATAAAGCGGGAATGCCAAGATGTGAATCTGAGCCCGGTCTTGTCTGACCAGAAACTCAGTATCCGTTCAGCCTGCGGCTCCATGATTTTCCTGTACAGACTGTGTATAAGTTTCTCCCGGTACTCTACGGAAGTCCCCGGCGGTATGGACAGCTCTACAGTCCCGTATATATTCTCGTCTTCCGTACCTGCGTTTTCTTCTGTAATGATCCCCGCCTTTTCGTCGTCCAGAACGGTAAGAAGCTCAAGATCGTTATCGCTCAGCCTGAAGTCAGGCACAGGCATCACTTCTGTTCTGCCCCTCGCACGTCCTTCCTCTTCTGTAACTTCAAGTCTGTATGGCCTTCCCCAGAAATACAGTATATCTCCTGTCCTGTATTCAAGACACGCTCTTGCCTGAGGCGGCCGCTCAAGATATTTACGGCGGTGTTTATCGATCCATTCCTCCTTGCTGATAACAAAGCTGTCGATATCAGATGCAGGATACATGACAGGCGCAGTAACGAGGACCGAGCCATCAGGTGGCATCACATACAGGTGTACTCGCTTTATCCTTTTCCGTTCCAGCGTGAAAACTATTCCCCGAACTTCTCTCTGCTCGACCGCAGCAGCTTTCCCGGCCCTATTCCTCATTATCAGTGGATTCTTCTTCCGGTTCAACTTCATCATCGCCGAAGAAGTTGTCGATATCTATCTTTTCTGCCTGTTTCACATCCTCGTCGCTGGCTTTGATCTCTTCTTCGATCTGCTCCTTTGTAGGACCCTGAAGCTCAGCAAGCTCTGCAAGTATCTTCTGTGACACTTCGTCAAGCTTAGCCTTGTCATATGTCTCTTTCTTCTTATCTGCTCTTAAGTCCTTATACCAGTCTATTATGGAGTTCATGATCTTCTTGTCTTCTTTAGGCATCTTCTTGAAGTCGTCTCTCCTGAGAGGTCTGAATACAGCATTAAGGTTGACCAGACTGAGAACTATCTGACTTTTTGACAGCTCTGCGGTCCCTCCGTTGTTTATTTTCTGAAGGGCTCCCTTCGTTTTCATATCGTCAAACATATATAACCTCCACTGCTTGCTTTGCTATATTCTAACACATAAACAAAATAAAAAAAACAGGCGTGCCGCCTGTCTGTATCAGTCCGCACGCCATATCTGCCTGTTCATGCGTCTTTCATCAGTCGACTACAAGGCCTGTTGCTTCATCGACCTTGAAAACTCTGTGGCATTTGGAGCAGATATATCTCCAGATGCATCCGTCTACCTGTGTAAGTCTGTGCGATGGTCCGCCGCAATACGGGCACATTACCTGTAATCCGTCACTCATTTTCCTTCTCCTTTTTTGATAACTTATCTGACCCTGGCCAGCTGTGATCTATCTCTGCTTTCATAGTAGCACAACCTGCCTGTTTTTTCTACTTCTTCGCACTGATTTCTTTTCACATATCGTTTTGTGGCATATAATAAAAAAGTAAAATTATCAGTAATAAGAGGGTATCAGTTAAATGGATCGTGATTTCAGGAAATATAAAGACGGCATTTTCTGGGCCGTCGGTCTGACGCTCACCGCTATGGCAGTAAGCCTGGCGGCGAAAAGCGGCTTCGGCGTATCCATGGTCGTGGCGCCGGCGTACGTACTTCATCTTAAGCTGGTCTCTTACTTACCGTGGTTCTCATTCGGCGTTTCAGAATTCATCGTACAGGTCCTGCTCATCGCCGCTATGGCGTTCATCGTAAAAGGGTTCCGGATGAAGTACCTCCTTACATTCGGTACGGCTTTTATATATGGCGTCATTCTGGATCTGTGGAGAAAACTTTTCGGTACAGACATTCCTGAAGAACTGCTTTACAGGATATTGTTCGCCGCAGGCGGCATAATCATCTGCTCTTTCGCCATATCCCTTATGTTCCGTACTACATGGCCGCAGGAATCATATGATATGTTCGTAAAAGATGTTTCGGAACATCTTGGTATAGACACTGATAAATTCAAATGGGCTTATGATATAAGTTCGCTTCTTATCGCTGTTGCTTTGATGCTCATACTGTTCCACAAATTCTCATTTGAAATGATAGGCATCGGGACGGTCGTAACCACCTTCGTAAACGCGCCTCTCATAGCATTCTTCGGAAGGATCGTGGATAAAGCCATAGAATAATAAAACAGGATAGGCTGCTGTCCATCCTGTTTTACTTTTGGATATAGCGAGCAGTTGTAACAGTTTATGCAATAGCCTCAGCTTACTGAAATTTCAAGCATTTGCATGTTTCTTCGCTTTTATCACCCGCCTACACACCTACATTTTCTGAATTGCTACCCGATTTTCATTCAGATATATCATAATAGGGTACAAAGATTTAACGATTATCGGTTATTCTTTCTAAAAACAGTTTGCCCTCTGCCGCACCACCGCAGGCTCGAAAGCTTTCGGAGATCTTAGCCGCGTTGTCTTTGTATCC
>JAFWJS010000043.1 GCA_017511535.1 Eubacterium sp.
GGATGATGATGACGGAGATGACGATGATGACGACGATGATAATCCGGGAGGAGGCAACAGTCCTGGAGTCAATCCGCCTGCGGGACCTGCGCCGGTACCTCCGATCACGCCACAGGTGATCGACGACCCCGACACACCGCTTGATCCGGGCGAAGACATCGACGAGCCTGATACGCCGCTTGCGCCGGCAGAACCAGAGCAGCCGGTCGCCGTATGGGCGCTCATCAATCTGCTGTGTACGATAGTGACCGTTATCCTGAGCCTGCTTGCACTTATCTTCTATCTTGGCAAGAGCAAGAAGGAAGAAAAGAAGGAGAACGAGGACGGTACTGAGACGACAGAAAAGAAAGATGTCAAGAAGAAGGGACTCCTGAGACTGCTCGACATCATCCCTGCAGTCGTGGCAGTGATAGTGTTCATCCTCACAGAAGACATGAGCAATCCGATGGTCCTCGTAGACCAGTGGACACTTCTCATGGTAGTGATCCTCATCGTAGGCATCATATGCACCATCTTCACAAAGAAGAAGGTAAAGGACGCTGACGATGATGACGATGAGCAGGAAGAAGCCGCTCAGGCATAGTCAGCCGGGAACAAAATCACAAACACGTCGATTTCAGACTTGAACATACGCAGAAAGGCTGCCGCAGAGATGCGGCAGCCTTTCTGTTTTACGACGCGTATACTTTACAGGGACGCTGCTTTGATTTAGAATAAGGGTACGGCAAAGCGTGATTCTGGAGGATGCGGCGGCATCCTGTGAGGAGATAGAAACATGGAATATGAAGTGGTTTTGAAGAAGCATCAGCATCAGGACAAATGGTCCGGCGGGAAGACGGCACAGCTGGGGATATTTCCGAAGAACGCCGATGTGAGCAAGAAAGATTTCATCTGGCGCCTTTCTACTGCGACATGCAAGAAAGACAAGGCCAAGTTTACTGACTATACAGGCTACAACCGTGTGCTGATACCGCTTGAGGGAGAAGTGAAGCTCGAGCATAAGCCGGCTGACGGAGCTGAAGGAGAAGCAGCTGAGGTCAGGCAGACAGAACTCGGCGAGATGGAGCAGGTAGAGTTCTCCGGGGCAGAGAAGACCGTCGCATACGGACTCAAGCGCGACTACAATCTGATAATAAGAGAAGACGCCGAGTATTATGTCGATGTCATCGACCAGATCCAGGCCGGAGCAGGCGAGAACGCCGACAAGGCAGTTCCTGTCGGAGAGAACGGGGAAGCTTCATTCCTTTCGATCAATGCTATCCTTGAGGGAAAGCGTGTGCCGGTCAGGCTGCGCCATAAGAAGGGTTTTGATCACGTCACACAGGCGCTGTACTGCGCGGACGGATTCTCCAGCGTCCACATCGAAGAGAAACAGATAGAGCTCGTTACGAAGGAGGAAGACGCGCCGACAGACATCAAGATCATCCGTCTGACTGAAGGCGATCAGCTGATCCTCCGCTACCGCGAGGGCGAGAAGCTCAAGATGAACATCAAGGGCGCCGGCCGGCTGATCCACTGCCAGATGTTCTACAACGTATAAAATATGATACAGATGCCATGGCCTTGAAAAAGCCATGGTTTTTTTATGCGGCGTTCATTCGGCGGTTTGCCTTTATCTCTGCATAGTAGTATAATATTATGGAATGTAATTTGTTTACGGGAAACATTATGTATTAATTGTTTCAGGAGGTATATATGACACAGGTAGTATGTGCGAATTGCGGGCAGGCCCTGAGGCCGACCGACAAGTTCTGCTATAACTGCGGAGCCAAAGTGGTGCCTATAAAAATGACACCCGAGGTGAAGGCTGAGGAGCCGAAGCCGGAAGTCATCAGAAATATCCCGAGGACTCCGGTGCAGAGACCGCAGGCAGCACAGGAAGTGAAGCCTGAACCAGAGGAAAGGCCTAAGTTCCACATGGATGAGAGCCTTAGCTGGAATACAGACGGTTATCCGGAAGCTCAGAAACATGAGACTGAGGAAGCTAATTTCAGCTGGAACGATTCCAGCGCGCATGACCGTATAAAGAAGCGTCAGGAAGAGGGCCGCGAGGCGCTGTTCGAGGAAGAGAAGCCTGAACAGGAGGCATCAAAGGCCGGAGCCGGTATCCCTGATGAAGTGCCTGCTGCAGAAGAAGTCGTAAAAGCAGTCGACGCAGCGTCAGTCATGCCGATAAGTGAGGGAGCTCCTGCTTTTGAGGAAACAGCAGCTGAGCCTGAAGCTGAACCGGAAATCCAGGAGGCCGAGCCTGAGCCGGTTGTGCAGGAGGCTGAGCCTGAAATACAGGAAGCGCCTGCAGCACCGTTTGCTGCATACAGCGAGATCCCGGCTGAGGAAGAAGACGACGGCGAGGTGCCGACTATCGAATCCATAGAGGCAGAAGCAGAGGCCGCCAAGGCAAGAGAAGTCGAGAAGGAGATCTTCGGATATACTATCGACGACGTTGACTCTGAAGAAGCAGAGAACGCCAAAGTCATAGATAAATTCTACACATACAGCAAGAAAAACGAAGAGTTCCAGAAGCTTCTGGATCAGGAGAATGAAAGACTCAGAGGAAGCCGCCCTGAAGCAGCGGTGAAGGCTGAGCCGGAGGCACCTGAAGCTGAGGCAGCTGAGCCTGAAGAGATCAGGCCGCTCAGCGCTGAAGAGGCAGAGGGGTTCGTCGGAGTCCAGATGCCGGAAACTCCGATGGAGGCAGACGCGACGGAAGAGGCTGCTCCGGAAGCGGTTGAGGAACCGGAAGCTGAGGCTGTAGAGCCGGAGCCTGAAGCAGAAGAAGCACCTGCAGCTGAGTTCCTGGACGGAAACTTCGGCAAGACAGACAGTATTGAAGAATACAGACCTGAAGACAAGGAAGACAAGCCTGAGTCAGACGGCAAGGTCGCTGCGGCAGTAGGTACTGTAGCGGCAAGCGCAGCTGCTTTCGCCAAGATCGCAGACAAGGTCAAGGCAAGGAACGCAGAAGCTAAGAACGCTGAGAAGTTCGAGTTCGCTAAAGAACAGGAAGATGAATTCAGCGATTTCAGCGGGAAAGTGGAAGACGCACAGGCTGCGGCAGAAGCTAAAGCTGACGAGATAGCAAACAGGTTCGAAGCCGCAAGAGAAGCGGCCGCAGAGAAAGCTGAGGCAGAGAAGGCAGAAGCCAAACCCAAGGCAGATGACCTTACAGAAAACGTTGCAGCCAAGGCAGAAGATATCAAGGCGGACGTCGCTGCTGAGGCAGAAGAAGTAAAAGAAGAGGCGGAAGACCTTAAGGCAGAAGCTGCTGAGAAGGTCGGGGATGTGAAGGCCGAAGCCGCCGACAAGGCTGAAGCCGTCGAGGATTCATTCAATAAAGTAAAGGAAGATGTCGAAGACAAGGCAGAAGAGATCAAGGCAAAGGCAGACGACATTCCTGAAGAGATAAAGAAAGAAGTAGAGGAAGAGGAGCATAAGCTTACATATCAGGAAGTATTCGATCAGGAGTCTGAGAAGACGTCCAAGCATACGTTCCTGAAGATCATCGCTATTCTGATCCTCCTTCTGATAATATTGGAAGTAGTCGCGATACTGATCAGACGCTTCGCGCCGGACAGCCCTGCGGGTCTTCAGATCCAGCAGATCTATGAGATGCTGTTCAGCCGGTTCACCGGGAACTGATCAGGGGGCGTATAAAGCCCCAGAGGAAATGCAGTGAGATTCTGGAAGAAACAGGAGTCAAACGGAAAACCACAGCGTAGAAAGAGCGTGATCATCCTCCTTATTCTGGCGGTGATCATGCTTCTTTTCCTTGCATCCGGTTTTTTCACAGACTGGATGTGGTTCGGCGAGGTCGGATACACGAGCGTATTCATGAAGGGGATGATCACCCAGTTACTGATGGGGATCCCCGTTTTCGCCGTGGTTTTCCTGATCACGGATGTTTATCTCCGTATGATCAAAACAAGATATTTCGCAAATGTGCGGTCTGACGTCGAGCCCGACAGGAAGAAGCTCTCCATGCTGACCAACGCCGCAGCAGCGGCTTTCGCTTTGCTGGTGTCGTACATCACGGCGTCGTCCATGTGGTACGACGGCCTGATGTTCTTCAATGCGACGCCGTTCAGCGTCAAAGACCCCATATTCCATCACGACATATCATTCTATATATTCAGGTATGAATTCCTGAAGGATCTGAACGCGCTCCTTATCACGGTCACGTTCCTGTACTTTGCATTGACGCTCGGATACTACTGCCTCCTCATAGTTATGAGAAAGCCGCTTGTATTCGAAGAATATACGAACGAAGCGCCGGCTGGGCAGGGACCGTTCGATGATACGCCGCTTGGAAAGAAGTTCGGCGACTTCGCCGGCCAGGTCGGAGACAGGATACCGAACGTGAGATCGTTCAGGCGCTTTTCAAGAGCCAATTCAAGCGAGCTCTTCGAATCAGCGTCCAACCAGCTGGTCATACTGGGAGTGGTGTTCTTCCTGCTTCTGGCGTTTGACTTCACGCTCAGGCAGTACGATCTGCTTCATATCCATCTGGGAGTAGTATATGGAGCAGGTTTCACAGCAGCCACGGTAGTATTGTGGACTTTCCGCGTGCTCGCCGTGCTCGCCGCGGCTGGAGCCGTAAGTATCGCTTTGTTCCTGAAGAAGAAACAGTTCAGGAAGATCGCGCTGATACCACTTCTCATGGCAATAGTCGCAGGGGCGGGCATCCTGGGGAGCATCATAGTCCAGAGCTATATCGTGTCGCCGGACGAGCTCGACAAGGAGTCGAAGTACCTCAAGAGGAACATCGAGTTCACACAGCTTGCATACGGTCTGAACGATGTGGACGTCAAGGCTTTCAGCTCCGCGAACGACCTGGACGCCAGGGCGATAAGCGACAACAGCCAGACGATCTCCAATGTGAGAATAAACGACTACGACCCTGTCAACACGTTCTACAACCAGACACAGAGCATCAGGCAGTATTACACGTTCAACGACGTAGACGTGGACAGGTACATGATAGACGGCGAGCTTACGCAGACATACCTCGCCGTGCGTGAGATAGACGACAAGAAGATAAGCAACACATGGCTTAACCGCCACATAAAATACACTCATGGGTACGGCGTCACGCTTTCCAGAGTAGATACCGTTACCGCGAGCGGTCAGCCGGACGTACTCATAAAGAACATCCCGCCGGAGTCATCGGTAGATACGATCTCGGTCAAGCAGCCGCGCATCTACTTCGGCGAGATGACGAACGACTATTCGCTCGTGAACACGAACGAGGATGAGTTCGACTATCCGGACGGAGACAAGAACAAATATACAAGATATGACGGCAAGGCGGGAGTAAGGCTGGGTCTGTTCGCCCGCATCATGTTCGCGGTCAAAGAGAAGAGCCTGAAGCTCCTCGTTTCCACGAATATAACGGGAAAGTCACGCATCCTGGAGAACCGCAACGTCATAAAGCGTGTGAGCAAGATATTCCCGCACCTGAAATATGAGCAGGATCCGTACTGCGTCGCGGTGGACGGCAGATTGTACTGGATAGTCGACGCGTTCACTACAAGCAGGCATTATCCGTATTCAGAGCCGTATTCCGGCTTCGTCGGGGGCGACAATTATGTCAGGAACTCGGTGAAAGTCATAGTCGACGCGTACGACGGAACGTGCGACTTCTATATCGTAGATGATGAAGACCCTATCGCGAAGACGATGGAGAAGATATATCCTAAGCTTTTCAAAGAGGGTAGCGAGATGCCTGAAGAGCTGAGGAGCCATATCAGGTACCCGAGCGATCTCTTCAGGATCCAGGCGCAGATCTACACAAGATACCACATGCATAACGTGAAGGTGTTCTACCAGCAGGAGGACATGTGGGATGTCGCTGATGAGATGTACGGGACTGAAGAGCGCGAGATGACCTCGAACTATTATATAGTCAAGCTGCCTGGAGAGAAGGACGCGGAGTTCATCAACCAGATCCCGTTCACGCCTAAGTCTAAGCAGAACATGACGGCGCTCATGATAGCGAGAAACGACGGAGACGATTACGGGAAGCTCGTACTGTACAAGCTCCCTAAGAGCAAGACTGTATACGGGCCGATGCAGGTAGAAGCGCAGATCGACCAGAACACAGTGATATCACAGGACTTCTCGCTGTGGAGCCAGGCGGGTTCCAAGTACAGCAGAGGAAACATGTTCGTTGTTCCGATCAATGATTCGCTCCTGTATATCGAGCCTGTATACCTTGAGGCTTCCAACTCAGCGATACCTGAGATGAAGCGTGTAATAGTCATGTATAACGACAGGATCGCGTACGAGCCTACGCTCGGCGACTGTCTTGAAGAGTTGTTCGGCGTATCAGGCGGTACAGTGACGAGCAGGACGGCAAGACAGGATGACGGTTCAGATAACGGTAAGGATGACGGCAAGGCAGACAAGAAGGACAGCAGCGAGGTGAAGTCTTCATCCGGCTACGCCAAAGCGGCGCAGGAAGCATACGATAAGGCGCAGGAAGCCCTTAAAGATGGAGACTGGGCTGAATACGGCAGATATATGGACGAGCTCGAGAAGTATCTAGACAAGCTTGCTGAGTAAGCACACTTCAGAGGAGATCAGTATGTTAGATTTTGATTTTGACAAGATGCTGTTTACCGTTCCGAAGGATCAGCATGATCCGGAAAGTCTGAGGAAACTTCTGGACGAACACAAGGAAGTTCATTTTGTTTCCTTCGTCGGAATAGACATCGCCGGCAACGCGACGGACGAGAAGATCCCGATAAGGCACTTCATCGATAACATGGAAGACCTGATGCAGCACGGCGTGCAGACAGACGGATCGTCGGTAGCGCTTCCGGGTATAGCAGACCTCGGGAACGCGAAGGTCGACATCATCCCGGACATGGACGTGAACTGGTTCGTGGACTACAATTACCAGTACATCGGATGGCATACCAAGCTTCCTGTAGGGACGCTCAGGATACCGTCTTTCCTCGTGCATAACGACGCCTTCGAGTGTGGTTCGAGAGCGACCCTGAAGAACGCGATAAAGTATTTCAAGGCCGGACTCATGGATCTGCTCAGAGAGAATCCGTATGTGTTCGATAACATCGACGGAGCAGACAGCGTCGACGACATCGACGAGCTGGTGATGACGTCGGCGACAGAGCTTGAGTTCTGGGTAAGGACCCCGGATGAGAAGGGCGACAGGGAGCAGCTCTTTACCGCGCAGATGCTTAAGGAGCAGTACTGGAAGAGAACTTACGGAGACGTCAGGACGGCTCTCGAGGAGACGCTTGTTATACTCGACAGATATGGCTTTGACGTTGAGATGGGACATAAGGAAGTCGGCGGCGTACAGGCCAAGATGAAAAACAGCGGCCACTATGACCACGTCATGGAGCAGCTGGAGATCGACTGGAAGTACGCAGACGCGCTTCAGGCGGCAGATAACGAGAAACAGATAAAATACGTCATAAGAGACCTGTTCACACAGCACGGGCTTGACGTTACATTTATGGCAAAGCCGTTCCCGGATGTCGCGGGTTCCGGAGAACATACGCACCTCGGCATCGCGGCAAGGCTGAAAAACGGCAGGATGACGAGTCTGTTCGCGCCTGCGGACATGAAGAAAGACTTCATGAGCCCGATCGGGTTCGGGGCTTTGATGGGTATACTGAAGAACTACGAAGTCATAAATCCGTTCATCAGCTCGTCGAACGACTCTATGAACAGGCTGAAGCCGGGATACGAGGCGCCGGTATGCATCGTGACCTCCCTGGGAAAGAAAGTCGACATGCCGTCCCGTAACAGGACAGTTCTGGTAGGCCTCATAAGAGACGCGAACAATCCGTTAGCGACGAGGTTCGAATTCAGGGCGCCTAACCCGAAGAGCAACACATATCTCGTGCTTGCGTCCGCTTACATCGCGGTGCTGGACGGCGTGAAGGTAGCTCTGGAGAACGGTAAGACATCAGCTGATCTGGAGAAGTCACTGTCCAAGAAATACGGCGAAGAAGACTTCTATCTGGACACCGACCGGGAATACAGAAGCGAAGAAGACGTATTCACATATTACACAGAGGAAGAACGCGACAGGCTGTTCGGAAGAGCGCCTGAGACAGTATGGCAGAACCTGAAGGCGTTCAACCTGTATCCGGAGAAGACGAAGATCTTCAGCGAGAGTAAAATCATACCTGAGACGATACTGAAGTCATACAGGATACAGATGACAGAGCAGTGGGCGACAGAGATCTACAACAGGCTGGTGCCCGAGAATCTGGACTTCATCAGGAGCTGTGTGAAGCTGCACGACACCAAGGACTTCAACGACGTCGACGTGCAGAACTGGCTCGAGATAGAAAGACTGAAGAGGGCCCTGGGCCAGAACACGCTCGAGCAGGAATGCCTGCTGACACAGATCAAGCGGGCGCTGGACGACAAACGTTATGATGAGGCGTCGGATCTCCAGCTCGAGATCAAAGCCCGTAAGGAAGAATTAATGAACCGCTATGCAGATTATCAGAAGAATCTGATGATATAAAAACGAAAAAAGGAGAAGAGAAATGCTGGACATCAAGCGCATCAGAGAGGATTACGAAGGAGTCAGGGAAAGAGTCGAATTCCGCGGCAAGGGAAGCTTCGGCATCGAGAACGTAAAGAAATACGATGAAGAAAGACGCGACCTGCTGGCGGAAGTAGAGCAGAAACGTGCCCGCCAGAACGCAGTTTCAAGAGAGATCCCGAAACTGAAGAAAGAGGGCAAGGACACGACTGATATAATGGCGGAGATGAAAGAGCTCTCAGCCGAGATCAAGGAAGAGAGCGCTAGGCTTTCTGAAGTAGAGCAGAAGCTGCATGACGCGCTTCTCGGAGTTCCTAACACTCCATATGAGGATGTTCAGTATGGAGAAGACGACACTGCGAACGTAGAGCTCAGGAAATGGGGCGAGCCGACAGAGTTTGACTTTGAACCTAAGGCACACTGGGATATCGGGACGAACCTCGACATCCTCGACTTCGACAGAGCGGCCAAGATCTCCGGTACGAGATTCACAGTATACAAGGGACTCGGCGCCCGCCTCGAGAGATCGATCATGAATTTCATGCTTGACCTCCACACTATCGAACAGGATTACAAGGAGATCCTCCCTCCGTTCATGGTGAACAGAGACTCGATGATCGGAACAGGACAGCTTCCTAAGTTTGAAGAGGACATGTTCTATGTACCGCAGAAGGACTTCTTCCTGATCCCGACGGCAGAAGTCCCTGTGACAAACCTCAGAAGAGAGGAGATCATGGACGAGTCAGAACTTCCTGTCCACTACACGGCATATACTCCGTGCTTCAGAGCAGAAGCCGGATCAGCAGGCCGTGACACGAGAGGCATCATCCGCCAGCATCAGTTCAACAAGGTAGAGCTTGTTAAATTCACCAAACCGGAAGACTCATGGAACGAGCTCGAGTCACTTACGAACGATGCCGAGGAAGTGCTGAAGAGGCTCGGACTTCCGTATCATGTAGTAAGACTCTCATCCGGAGACCTGGGATTCTCATCAGCGATGACATACGACATCGAAGTGTGGATGCCGAGCTACGGAAGATACGTAGAGATCTCATCATGCTCCAACTTCCTGGATTACCAGGCAAGAAGAGCAAACATCAGATTCAGAAGAGCAGGCGGAAAGCCTGAATTCGTACACACTCTGAATGGATCCGGACTTGCCATCGGAAGAACTACGGCGGCAGTTCTGGAGAACTATCAGCAGGCTGACGGGAGCGTAGTCGTTCCTGAGGCACTGAGGAAATACATGGGCGGAGTAGAGGTCATAAAGAAAGACGAGTTCTAGGACTTTTTATGAGACAGACAGCGACCAAGATCTTCAACACAGTTTTTACAAGGTTCAATATCACGGTTTTCCTGGTATTGCTGCAGGCAGGGTATTTTGCCCTGCTTGTTTTCCGTCTCGATTCTTATGCGGACTGGGCGACTGCGCTGAACAGGGCGATCGGGATCGTCTGCTCCATCTATATCATATGGCGCGACTACAATCCCGCGTACAAGATAAGCTGGCTGTTTTTCATCGGAGTCCTCCCGTCGCTCGGAGTCGTGAGCTATGTGATCTTCGGAGGCAAGAGGCCGTCGAGACGTCTCAGGAAGACGCTTGCGCCGCTGGATAAGGAACACATGAAAGATCTGGAGCAGACCGACGATATAAGCGGCCTGGCTGAGCCGCGGATCCGGAAGACATGCAGCTACATCCATGATTACGGGACATTCCCGGCATGGAAAGATACCGGCGCGAAATACTATTCGCTCGGCGACGATCTGTATCCTGACCTGCTCGACGATCTGAAGAAGGCAGAGCGCTTCATATTCCTTGAATTCTTTATAATCGGCGGGGGAGAGATGTGGGGCGGCATCGAGTCCATCCTCCGTGAGAAAGCGGCGGCCGGCGTGGACGTCCGCGTGATATATGATGACGTCGGCTCCATCAAAGTCCTTCCGAGGAATTTCCAGAAGAACCTGGAGGCCGCAGGCATCAAAGTCATTACTTTCAATCCTGTGCTTCCGCTCCTTACGTTTGCGTATAATAACAGAGACCACAGAAAGATCGTAGTGATAGACGGAGATCTCGGATATACGGGAGGCTTCAATCTGGCAGACGAATATATAAACAGGAAGAAGCGCTTCGGACACTGGAAGGACTGCGGCATAAGGCTTGAGGGTAACGCTGTATGGAACCTGACAGTCATGTTCCTGAATATGTGGAACGCGTTCAGAAAGACAGACGATGTATATGACGCATTCAGGCCTGCGGGTATCCGGACGGATGAATCTCTTCTGACTGAGACATCTGAGGTATCAGTCACAGAAACACAGGCTGATCATGCCGCGTTACCTGGCATAGTCCAGCCATACGGCGATTCGCCGCTTGATGAAGAACACGTCGGTGAGTTTGTCTATCTGGACATGATCAACCAGGCGAAAGATTACCTGTATATATACACGCCGTACCTGCTGATCGACAATGAGATGCAGGTAGCGCTTGAGATGGCGGTAAAGCGCGGAGTCAGGATCACGATAGTGACGCCGCATATACCTGACAAGCCGCTCGTCTTCGCGATAACCCGGTCATACTATGAAGGGCTCGTGCATAACAAGGTACAGGTGATGGAATACACCAGAGGATTCGTTCATTCCAAGGTATTCGTAGCGGATGACAGGATGGCGGCAGTCGGAACGATAAACGTTGATTTCCGCAGCTTCTTCTTCCATTTTGAAGACGCTGTATTCCTTGTTGATTCACCCTGCATCAGTGACATCCGGCGCGACTTTGAGGAGACATTCGACATATGTACGCCTGTCACGACGAACTTCATGAACCACAGGATCCTGAGCAAGATCGCGGGAGTAGTACTGCGCGTGCTGGCGCCTTTGATGTAACGGTAAAGGAGTAGATGGGTTTGGCGGAATGTAAGTCACTGCCTGAATTTCTTGAGGCTCACAGAAAAGAAGAGAAAGCGTCGTTCCATATGCCGGGCCATAAAGGGCAGGCGTTCTTCACGCGTCTTGGATATGAGGGAGCCGGCATGGCAGACGCGGCGGATCTCGATATCACGGAGATCCCCGGAGCCGACGACCTCAGGCACCCGGCAGGAGTGATCAAAGCCATATCAGACAGGTATTCAAAGCTGTACGGAAGCAGACGGTCGTTCATCTCTGTCAACGGGAGCAGCGCTCCCATAATGGCCGCGGTCATGTCTGTGACCGGAAGAGGCCGGAAGATAATAGCGGCGTCGGACTGCCACATATCAGTACAGAACGGCATCAGGCTTGCCGGGGCAGAGGCGCTTTATATAGAGCCTGAAAGGATCGGATTTGGCGGTCAGCTGCATGAGGAAGAAGTATCTGCGGCGCCTGGTCAGATATCAGACGGAGACAGGCAGGGGATACCGGGAGGCGTGAGCGCTGAAAAGATAGGAGCTCTTCTTGATAAGCATGAAGACGCTGACGCGGTGATCTTCCCGAGCCCGAACTATTTCGGGATCATGAGCGATGTCGCGGCTGCTGCTGAAGAAGTACACAGACGCGGCAGGATCCTTATCGTGGATCAGGCGCACGGCGCTCATCTGAAGATGTTCTCTGAAGCATACGGCGGCGCAGAGTGCGGCGCTGACAGGTCGCTTCCCGCTCCGGCTGAGGAATGCGGAGCCGACATAGTGATCGACAGCACACATAAGACGATGGCGTCGTTCACGCAGTCTGCGGTCGTAAATATTTTCGGAGACAGAGTGGATGCTGAAGAATACGAGCAGGCGCTCCTGATGCTTGAGAGCACCAGCCCGTCATATATACTGATGGATTCGCTGGCTGTGAATGCTGAGATAACGGAAGAGCATGGAAGCACGCTGGCGAAGGCCTGGAAGGAAGATCTGGACTGTTTTTACAGTGAGGTAGTGAATATCAGCGGCATAAGGGCGCTCACAAGGCAGATGGTCCCGGGAGGGCTTTTTGACGAGACCAAGATCGTGCTTGATTTCAGCGGTCTCGGCATGAGCGGTAGTGAGGCTGAAGATGCCCTGACAGAAAGAGGCGTATATCCTGAATTCTGTACGGGTACAGTCGTGATGTGCCTGACAGGGATAGGAAACGTAAGAAAAGACTATGAAAAACTGCTGGACGCTCTGAAAGACATATCAGCTGCGGCAGGCAGATGAGATCATGGAGATAAGAAAATTGACAGACGTATACGATACACAGCAGAAGATGGTCCTTATGACAGCGGCGCTGGTGCCGTCGCTTATGATGGGCATCTATATTTTCGGAGCAGAGGCCCTTATTCTGACTTTAGTATGCGTGGTTTCCGCGTCAGCCGCAGACTGGCTGACGGGAAAGGCGCTTGCGTCGCTCAGAAAACAGAAAGCGGGAGGCACACAGCCTTCGGGCAATATACTGTCGTATCCGGCAGACGGCCTTTTCCACGGCGCGTATTCGGGCGACATACGCGACATGACAGCTGTAGTGACCGGCATGATACTTGCGTTCAGTCTTCCGGCGAGGCTCCCTCTCTGGATAGCGGCCCTGGGATCCGTCACGGCGATAGTCGTGTTCAAATATCTTCTCGGCGGCCTGATGGACAGGGTGGCGTGTCCCGCGCTTGCGGCCAGGATCATGATGCTTCTTGCTTTCAGAAAGCAGATGACAGAGTGGCCGCTGAATGATTTCGTCAAGACGAGCTATGATGAGCCGGGCGCGGTGAGCGGATCTACTCCTCTCACGATGCTTGCTGAAGGCAAGGAGATACCGGGGCTTCTGAGGATGTTCATCGGATTCGTGAGCGGACCGTGCGGAGCGGCAAGCGTTGCCGCGATCCTTATCGGCGGTCTGTATCTGATATGGAAGAAGATCATATCTCCGAAGGTCCCGGCAGCTATAGCAGCAGTCGTTTTCATTTCCGCGCTCGTATATTATATCTTCGCGGGAAACGCAGGCGAGGTAATGAACGGTATGGGGCGAAGCGCTCTGTATATGGCGGTATTTCATCTTTTCACAGGAGGAGTCCTGTTCACAGCTTTCTTCTGCGCTCCGCTCTGTGAAGCAGCGCTGAAAAGCAGCAGGAGACTGGCAGTCTATGCCGCGGGCATCGGCCTTATCACGATGGCGGTCAGGATATGGGGAACTTTTGAAGACGGCGCGGCGCTTGCTGTGGTCGTAATGAATATAGCGATGTATATGATCAGGGAGAAAAAATGAGCCTTTATTTTTCTTTGCAGCTTTTCAGACTGGATGATACAGATAGTAAGCCCGAGCCTTATCGTGTCGTAAATGTTGACATAGAAGACGGATCTGTGAAGCTGAAGTCAGAAGAGTCCGCTTCTGAGAACAGTTTCGAAGTCAAGCTCGGAGAGCAGATGTCAAATGAGTTCCTTATCCAGACTGAGCGTCTGGAAATAAGGAAGTGGAACCCGATGTATTATTCTCCTGCGTACGCCGGAGAGTATAAATGCTCGTGGGTGCTCGATTACAGCGGGCTGAATGGTGAGAGCACGATGCGCTCAGGCGTAGGTACGTATCCTAAGAAGTGGCAGATGCTCATGGATCTGATCGATTCTCTGAACGACAGGAAGAAGCTGCTTCAGGAGAATGCGGGGATCGCTTCCGAATACGCGGGACAGATGATCTCAGGAAAGCCGGGCAGCGCTGAAGCTGCAGCTGTCTCCGGCGTTCTTGATACAGTAAATATTCTCTCTGCGATGCAGATGCCTCAGGATGTTATTGCCGCAGGGATACTCAGAAGTATCTTCAAAGCGGGTTTTGATGCTGACGCAGACCCTGCAGCAGGGCCGGACAGTACAGGCGCTGCCGGCTTCGCCAGAGAGAATTTTGACAAGACAGTCTCAGATATGCTGGCGCTGTTCGGGGATGAAACAGGTATGGAACCCGCGGTGAGGCGCGTAGCGCTGATCGAGAAGGTGAAGTCTTCAGACAGCCTGTACTTCAAGCGGCTTGTGCTCGCAGAGACACTGAGCGACCTTGTTTCAGTAAAGGCGAAGATGGATATGGGGAAGGGCTTTGACGACCCTGCGATGGAAAAGGGTGAGATGGGTATATATTACGCCCAGATGATATCAGCCCTTGAGATCCTCGGCGGGGATAAAAAAGCAGGCGCGATGTACCAGAAGCTGATCGATCTGTATAAGACGGTCTTTGTTTCATATTATCTTGACTCGGTGAACGGCGTGATCTATCAGACACAAGGCGGCGCGGCCGGAGTCGCTCTGAAAAGAGGCGAGTATGACTGGTACGCTATGGATGGAGATATCCCGCCTGAAGCGGAATTCATACGGAAGGATCTTGCATTGTTCCTGGCAGGCCTGTGGCGCCGTGAAGCAGATGAGACACTGGTGAAAGACGGCAATAAGGCAGGAGTGTACGACGTTCCTGATATCACTGTGATGAAGGTCGTTATGGGTAAAGCTGCTTCGGAGAAAGACCATAAAGACAACGAGGTGGTGCTTTCAGTACTGCGCAGGATGATAAGCGAGGATGAACAGATCCTTACTCCTATGCGCGCTGAAGAGCCGGACATGGAGCTTATTGAGAACGGCGAGATAGAAGACGTGAACTCTATCCCGGTGAGTTTCCTCGGACTGGAGGCAGACGACGGTAAGACCATGGCTGCCGTCTTTACTTCTCTGGAAGAGCTCGGTGAGATCGACGGGGCAGACGTAGAGGCTATCCCGGTCAGGATGATATTCGAGTTCGTAAGACACATGAAGCGGCTTGACGGCATCATGATAGACCCGTTCAGCGACCGCTTCACGATAAGTAAGGATAAGATCGCAGAGATACTGGATGATCTGAAGAAAGACAGCAAGCCGACGGCGTGATATCAGCCGATCGGTCTGGTGACTTCCTTCAGCCATGCAGCTTCATCATCTGTGAGATATGGACTGACTGTCTCATAAACACGCTTATGATAAGCATTCAGCCAGCTCAGCTCTTCTTCTGTAAGCATTTCAGGTACTATTGCTTCCCTTTCAAGAGGTACGAGCGTGATGGTATCGAATGTACATTTCTGTTCATCTGAATCGCTTCCGGATGCAGTTTCAACGCATAGTATCTCGCTCTCGATACGTACTCCGAATTCTCCCTCAAGATATATTCCCGGTTCGTCAGATGTTATCATACCCGGTACGATCGGCGTATCGGCGTTACGGAAGCTGATATAGTTAGGCCCTTCATGTACGCTCAGCACATGGCCTACGCCGTGCCCGGTACCGTGATTGTAATCCATGACCGCATCCTTCATCGGCGTCCTGGCGAGAAGGTCCAGCTCTTTTCCGGTGGTGCCTTTGCTGAAGACAGCCTTCGCAAGGTCGATATGTCCTTTCAGCACCAGCGTATAGCACTTACGCATCTTGTCCGTCAGAGGTCCGAGGGCGATAGTCCTCGTGATATCGGTAGTACCGTCGATATACTGACCGCCGCTGTCAAGAAGGAAGAATCCGTCCGGCTTAAGCTCAGTGTCCGACTCGGGCGTCGGCTCGTAATGGATTATTGCGCCGTTTTCCATATATCCCGCGATCGTAGGGAAGCTCAGATCGAAGCATCCGTCCTGGGCGCGGCGGAATGACTCCAGCTTATCGCAGGCAGACAGTTCTGTCAGAGGCCTGCGGGAGGCCGTTTTTTTCTGTTCTTTCATTTCCTGTTTGAGCCAGTAAATGAATTTTGTCTCTGCGACGCCGTCTTTCAGGTGTGCGTTTCTGGTCGCGCTGATCTCGGTCTCGTTCTTGACAGCTTTCATCATTTCCACAGGAGTCGGCTTTTCGATCATTGAAATGCCCTGAACAGGCTTGAGAAGCGCATATGAGGATTTTGACGGATCAGCCCACAGGGTCTTGCTGCCGCAGATCTGGCTGAGCACATCGCCGGCCTTGTCGTAGTCCATGCATTTGACGGACAGACACTTCAGTTTCGATACAAGACCGTCGGACAGCGCTGAAGGAAGCGTGAAGAGGTAACACTCGTCAGCCGTAACGATCGCGTATGAATAGAACACCGGCGTGTCCTGCACGTCCGCACCGCGGAGGTTGAACAGCCACGCGGTCTCCATCAGGTCGCATATCAGAAGAACGTCAGCATGGTTTTCTGCCATGCGTTCTCTTACGTCAGCAAGTTTCTCCGGGAAAGATCTCCCTGCTGAAGTCAGCGGGAATACCCATATGTCAGACGGGTCCAGGGCCGGTCTGTCTTCCCAGATCATGCCGACGAGGTCTTTATCAAAAACAATATCGCTGCAGATCTTCTCGAGTTCTGAGCCTTCTTTTGCTGTCATGGTGCGGCCGTCAAAGCCGAGCGTGACACCGCCTAGCTCTTTCAGCTTTTCCTGTATAGTCGGAACTCCGGGTTCTCCCATCTTCATGAGTCCGATGCCGGAGCCTTCCAGTTCAGCCGCGGCCTGCAGGAAATAGCGGCCGTCTGTCCACAGCCATGCGTCGTCAGCCGTGACCAGTACGGTACCGGCGGAACCGGTGAATCCGGATATCCACTCTCTGCATTTAAAGTGGTCGTTGACATATTCGGATGCGTGATCGTCGTCCGACGGGATAAGGTATGCGCCGATACCGTATTCCGCCATGAGCTTACGGAGTTCTGTTATTCTGTTCCTGATATTGTCGTTTGCCATTGTATGTTGTCCTCCCAGGTGTTACTTGTGTTATTATATCATCTTTTATAAAGCAATTGCGAACTATATGGAAATATAAATTATATATGGTAAATATTGACATATAATATGCTGCGTGATATATTTTTTCTACCAGAAGGAAAGCAGGGGTGATTGGCCTTTTCCGTTATCGCGGTTTGCCGCCTGAAGGGGGCAGGCGAGATGACCCGAAAGGAGGATGCCATGATGAGAGTAACGATCTCATACGCCAAAGGGGTATTGAGGATCACTATGATTATCAGGGTACGAAAAGACCACCCCGTAGTGATTGCGAACCAGGGTGGTCTAACCATCCAAAGGCCGATCGCTGAGCGATTCCTTCTGGCTTTATTATATCATCACATCAACAGAAAGCAACACAGATCGCAGCAGATACTGAATAAATGCTGTGTCATCCGAGCAGACTCATCAGCTCGTCCTTTGTCAGGCTCGCGAGTGATTCGGATGTGCCTGACAGGATAGCGTCAGCCAGATCTTTCTTGGCAGTCTGCATCCTTATGATCTTTTCTTCTATAGTTGCCGCGGCTATCAGCTTGTATACGGCGACCGGTCTGGTCTGGCCGATACGGTGCGCGCGGTCCGTAGCCTGGTTCTGTGCCGCGAGGTTCCACCACGGATCGTAGTGGATCACGACGTCGGCGCCTGTGAGGTTCAGCCCTGTGCCTCCTGCCTTGAGCGAAATAAGGAACAAAGGCGTGTCGTCGTCGTTGAAATGACGTACGAGCTGCAGACGTTCTTCCTTAGGCGTATCTCCGATGATCTTGTAATATGTGATGCCTTCCTTCTGCAGATCTTTTTCCAGAAGTGAAAGCATTGAGGTGAACTGCGAGAAGAGAAGTACCTTGTGTTCACCGTCGATAGCAGTCTTGATGAGCTCTATCGCGGCTTCACGCTTGGCGGAGCCGCCGTCCCAGTGATCTGAGACGAGCGAAGGATCGCAGCAGATCTGACGGAGTCTTGTGAGCTCTGCCAGCACTTCCAGCTTTTCTCCGCCGGACGTTCCCATATTGTTGATGAGGTTACGGATTTGAACGACCTCGGCCTCGTACAGCTCACGCTGCTTCTTTTCGAATATCGCGTACTGTATCTCCTCGTTCTTTTCCGGAAGATCAGACAATACCTCTTCCTTAAGACGCCGCAGTATGAACGGCTGGACCATTTTCTTCAGCTGCGCAGTGGCCTCCTCGTCCTTCATCCTCGCGACAGGCATCTCGAATTTCTCTTTGAACGCGTTGTATGTGTAAAGGAATCCGGGCATCAGATAATCGAAGATGCTCCACAGCTCTGACAGCCTGTTCTCGATAGGCGTGCCTGTAAGCGCGAAGCGGACCTTGCTGCTTATGACCTTTACAGATTTGCTCACAGCAGCGCCCGGGTTCTTGATGTACTGTGCCTCATCGACGATCTGGTATGAGAATTCTTTCTCGTTGTAATTATCTATGTCTCGTTTGAGCAGGTCGTAAGATGTGATGAGCACGTCGTACTTTCTGTATGAGTTCACTATCATCTCACGTTCATCAGGCGTGCCTACGACACATACCGTCTTTATGTCAGGCGCCCACTTGTCGAACTCCATCTGCCAGTTGAATACCAGCGAGGCAGGGCAGACGATGAGTGCGGTATCCAGCGTGCCGCGCTCTTTCTCGGCAAGGAGCACGGAAATGGTCTCAAGGGTCTTCCCGAGTCCCATATCGTCGGCAAGTATACCGCCGAGGTGAGCAGATGAAAGAGTCCTCATCCACTGATACGCATACACCTGATACGGCCTGAGCACGTCCTTCAGCGACTCGGGCGCGTCATAGTCTGAATCAGCTATGGAATCGAAGTCCTGGAGCAGCTGGCGGAAGCCGTGATCTCTGTCTGCCGCGACATCCTCGTGCTCTTCAAGCATATGATTGAGATAATATGCTCTGTAAACAGGAAGATGCATCTTCCCGCTCACGAAATCTTTCAGCGGCACGTCGAGCTTCTGGAACAGGTCGTCCACGAACCTTAGCGTATCCTGGTGTTCCAGGCTGATGAACGTACCGTTGTTCAGAAGATGATATTTCTTCTTCTTCCTGTAGCTCTCAAGAAGCTCAAGAAGCTCTTTCGGCGTGAGCTCCTGCGGGTGGACCTGAAGATCCAGCAGATTGGAATTCATCTTCACGCCGACGCTTATCTGTGGACAGTTCCTGAGCTTCAGCTTCTCAAATTTCTCAGTGGCGTGTACGTCGCCGTAGTTCAGCAGTGTGTTCACACCGTCGTTCAGTATCTCATATACGTTGTCGTCTGTCTTGTCAGTCGCGTATTTCCCGTTAGGCAGATCTATGGATGGGAAGAAGCCTTTCACCGCGTCGCGCACGCGTCCTTCCTGGCGTTTGTCGTGCATTGTGCGCCTGGCGTTTATTATCATCTCTTTGGACAGATCCTGTCCTGACCCGGATCCGCCTGCATTTTCGCCGTCCGGAAGGTCAGCTCCTCTGAGATCGTCGGCGTGCTTTGCCTTCTCTGCGGCTTCAGCTTCTTTCTTCTTCTTCCGTTCGCTCTTCTTTCCGGCGTCCTCCTTTTTCCCGTTCTCTTCTGCGTCGAGTCCCGCGGCTTTGCCGTGCGGCAGGACCGCCGGCTCACCGGACGTAAGATCAAAAGAAGTGTCCCCGTATGTCACGAACGGTCTGCAGAAGAGCTCGTCCTTATCTGTGTCCAGATAGAAGTCGAATCTTGCCTCAGGAGGGAGGTTGCTTGTTATATCTTCCTCATCTTCCTCTATGACAGTGATGTAAGGGTTCCGCAGCAGCTCAGGCATGATCCTGTAATAGAATTCGGAAATATTATTTACGCCGATCGCGAATTCTGAGTGGCCGTATGCTCCCGGCCCCCTTGCGGATGCCTCATCTGAGCCGCTGTCTTTACCGGCGCCGCTTTTTGCCGAAGCGGTCTTCATGCCCGCCTCATAGAAAGGGGCGACTACGCGGTATGTGCTGTCTTCGAGCTTTGTCAGGGTCTCGTCCGTAAGGAAGAAATGGGACTTTGTTCCTGACAGTATGACAGGAGAGTCGAAGATGACGGTTATGCCGTGGAAGTCAGGGGCCATGCCGGAAGGGCCGGCTGAAGTACGTCTGACGCCCGGCTTATGCATCTTGCGTACAGTGATCGTGAATTCCGGAACGCCGCTTCCTATAACTATATGGTCCATGCGGCTCTTGCCTTCGCGGCTTGAGCCCGTGTCCTTCAGATCTTCCTCACGGGCTTCCTGTATGGCTTCGCTGATCTCATCCTGATCAAGCCTTGAGAGTGAGCTTCTGCTTCTGTTTCCGGCTGCCTGAGCGGCAGGCTTCTCACGTTTTGATGTTTCTTTATATTTATCGCTGTACTCGATGCTGAGTCCGGCTGCGATATCGTAGAATGTCTCCAGAGCTTCGCCCTCCAGCGCGATCTCCTTGTGCGCGGTAAGGTCGGGGATAGGGTACTTCGATTTCGCCTGCAGGCGCTCGTTGACCGCCTGAGCGTTCATTACCTCTTTTTCTATCAGCCTGTAGTAGCGCTCGTTACGTCCTGAGAAAGTGCTGTCGGTGAATACGATCCTGTCGTTTCTGCCGAGCTGGTATTCTTCACCTGAACGAACGGCGTCCACAAGCGAAGTCAGGTTCTTCACGACGAAAAGCTTATCTTTTCCTATGCTGAACGTCAGGTTCACATGCCCGTCAGCGCTTCGTTCTATCTTAGGCTCCACAGTGCATGCCTGCGGGTCAAGCGACCCGTCGAAGTCATAGTACTGGTTGAGTTCTCCGTATCGTCTCAGGAACCTCGCGGCTGTCCAGTCGGTCTCGTCGCCCGGATCATTCTTCTTCAGTTCCTTATCCAGGGCAAGCAGCATACATGTGGCGTGCTCGCACATCATCCTGCTGAGATATTTCTCGTCCGGGCTGTTCACGTAATGAAGGTTGCAGAGGTCACAGTCGATCCTGTCAAATCTGTCGCGGCGGAACTTTGCCGATACTGTGCCTGATGTGTATTCGGTCGAGAAGACAGCTTCGCATGATCCTGTCATGTCTTCACCGTCGCCCGGGTCGGCCTGCACCTTGCCCATTTCCAGCCTGCCGTCAGCAAGATCAAGCCTTGCCTTGTCCACGATGTCATGATAGAAGAGCAGGTCTTTCGTCATTTCCTGCATATCGAAGAAAGTCGGAGTCACGCCTTCCTCGTTCTGGAAAGGTCTGGAGTATTCCCTCGGCTTTCTCGCGCCGGCGTTCTCTTCCTCCCATTTGATCAGTGCGGCGGCTTCATGGCAGCACCGTTTCCCGGATACGGCGTCAGAGCACGTACACCGCATGGAAGGGCGCCCCTGGTTCAGTCCCTGTATCAGCGCCTTGTCGTAGTCGTCCTTCTTCCTGCCGTAGCGGAATTTTGCCACACAGTAAGTCGGGCCGCTCGCGAACTCCTCCAGCTTTCCACTGTCGAGAAGGGTGTGCGCCTCTCTTATAGTCTCTTCATCAAAATCCTTTTTCCAGTCCTGCGGCTTTCCCGCCGCGCTGTTCTGCTGTGATTTCATTTCGATCACCCTGCTGCCGATATAACTATATCTGTTCTTGCCGGACGGATAATCTGTCGTGATCCGTCTGACTTATCGGTCAGGATCTATCTGTTCAGGCAGATCCTGTCTGCAATTTCAGTATACCACTTTCATCGATATGGTGAGCGGTCGTTTTGGATCGGCCGGGCATGTGGTTGCCTACGTATCAAAAAAAGACTCGTAGGTAACGGGATCCGCCTTTCGGAAGGTCTGTAGGCAACCAAATCAACTACGCCCATGCGGAGCAGAGCCCCCGCACCGCCTCGTTGATCTCATTCAACGGTATCTGGTCGTAGTAGAGAATGAGCTCCGCCTTTCCCGGCGTCCTGGTCTTCTCGTGCACAGGAACTATGTGGAGCCTCAGCTTTTCCGCTTCTTCGCACAGCTCTGAAGGCGAGCAGGCGGACATCACCTCGAGCCTTATGCTGATACCTGACTTCGTGTTCTCTGCGTGCACTATATCTCCGCCATATCTGGTGAAGGCCTCGATCAGCTTATCGAGTTTTCCCGCGTACAGTTTTCTTATCTTCCTGATCCCCGCCTGATAGAAGCCGTTCTTCATGAATTCGGCCAGAACGAGCTGCTCTATCTTGGAACAGGTCTGGTCATATTCGTTTCTGATACCGCGGAACAATATAGAAAGCCTTTCCGGAAGCACCATATAGCTTATCCTTATCGCGGGGAATAAAGTTGATGAAAATGAGCCCAGGTAAACGACACAGCCTGTGCTGTCGATGTTCTTCAGCGCAGGTACCGGATTCCCGAAGTACCTGAGCTCACTGTCGTAGTCGTCTTCGATTATCACAGAGCTGTTCCTTCTGGCCCATTCAAGGAGCTGGTACCTTCTGTCGGCCGGCATTACTGAGCCAGTAGGGAACTGATTGGACGGGCTGACATATACAGCTGTCTCTATGTTTTCCGGCAGCTTTTCGATCTCGAGCCCATCGGTCCCTACCGGGATCTTGTTCAGAGTGAAGTCCATGTCGCGGAATATATGCCGTACAGGCCTGTACCCGGGATCCTCTACATTTATTATGTCGATGCTGAATTCCCTGAGCATTTTCGCGAGCCTGCTGGTAAGCTGCTGCACGCCTGCGCCGATCACTATATCCTCCGGAGAAGCGGTGACGCCTCTTGCCGTATAGAGATATCCGGAGATCTCTTTCCTTAAGTCATATTCGCCCTGAGGGTCCTGCGGCGACAGAAGTACTTCCGGGCTGTTATTCATCACCCACGTGAAGCATTTCCTCCATTTGCTGAAATCAAAGCTTTCAGGGTCGCATCTGTATGCCGGATCACCGGATACTGTACCAGTGCTTTCTGTTTCTTTGATATGTATTCCCGGAGTGTCCGGGTTGTCTGCCGTTTCCCTCAAAGGCGTTTTTTCCCCGGTCCTGTCCGGGCCCGTCACCTTGCGGACATAGTATCCGGAATTCGGCCTGGCGTCGAGATATCCTTCCAGATAAAGCTGGTCATATGCCCTGGCACACGTAGTGATGCTGACGTCGAGCTGTGCTGACAGGCTCCGGAGCGACGGGAGCCGCTCGCCCGCCCGCATGTCTCCGCCAAGGATGCCGGACCGGATGATGTCATATAATTGTACATATAAAGGAGCATCAGAATTGTGCTTTAAATCTGCGTAAATAGGTTTCATTTCGCGTTACATCCTGAAATTGTTATTTGTAAAAAGTAATAAATTGCATATTTAAAAGTATACACTTTATTGTTATTATATTATCTGTAAACAAACAGGTCAATAGTGCGTCACGGCCATATGACCGGGAAGGATATATACTATGGAAAACAGGAACACTCCGGCGGCAGCCGGTACAAGGAGCCAGCTGTACGAGCTGATGCTGACAGGACTTCTGGCGGCGCTTGTCATGGCAGCGACGTCTTTCTTCAGGATCCCTGTCATCGCGACAAACGGATATATACACCTGGGCGACGCCATGGTGCTTCTTTCCGTGTTCATTCTCGGCAGAAGGAACGGAACTATCGCGGCTGCTTCGGGTTCAGCTCTTGCTGATCTTCTTGGCGGCTATGCGCACTGGGTTCCGTGGACGTTCGCGATCAAAGGCCTCATGGCTTTTGTGGCTGCGACGGTTCTTCTCTGTTCCGGTGAAAAGAAAGAAACTGGCCCGGTGTCAAAGTCAGAGATCGCTGCGTCGCTGGCGGGAAGCCTTGTGATGATCTCAGGATACTTTATGGCACACCGTGTGATATACGGAACATGGGCTGCGCCATTTGCCGCTCTTCCGGGGAATATTGTCCAGGCGGCGGCAGGCGTCGTTATCGCCGTGATCGTATCGGCTGCGATGAGAAAGACAGCGCCGCAGGCTTTTAGATAGACAGCAAGATCAAAACAGATGCTTTATACAGGGAACGCTGTGATACCGCAGTGTTCCTTTTTCATTTCCGGCTTTGCAGAACCTTGATGCAGGGTGCCAAAAGTGAGATAATATGAAAAACAAAAAAACGCAAGCTGAACAGGAGCGTCATCATGGACAAGACATTGAAAGAGATAGTAGAAGAAGCCTCGAACATAGTGTTCTTCGGAGGCGCGGGAGTATCGACGGAGAGCGGCATACCGGATTTCCGCTCCAAGGACGGGCTTTACCACGCGCAGCAGAGTTACGGCTATCCGCCGGAAACGATTCTGTCGCATACTTTCTACATGAACCATAACGAGACGTTTTTTAAATACTACAAAGAGAACCTCATCGCTGAGGGCGTGCAGCCGAACAAAGCCCATAAGGCGCTTGCTGAGCTTGAGCGGAGAGGGAAGCTGAAAGCAGTCATCACGCAGAACATCGACGGACTGCATCAGAAAGCAGGGAGCGTGAACGTACTCGAGCTTCACGGAAGCACGCTCAGGAACACATGCGAGAAATGCGGCGCCCATTATGATCTCGATTATGTTATGGACGAGGCTAATTGTGAGGGCCTGGTGCCGCACTGCAGCGTATGCGGGGGCAGGATCAAGCCTGACGTCGTGCTGTATGAGGAGATGCTGGATAACGACGTGATGATAAAGTCAATAGACGCTATACAGGCGGCCGATGTCATGATCGTCGGAGGAACGTCGCTGAACGTATACCCGGCTGCAGGACTGATCTCATATTTCAGGGGAAAGCATCTCGTGCTTATCAACAGGTCAGCCACGCCGTATGATGACGCGGCGGATCTGGTCATACATGATACGATCGGCAAGGTATTGTGGAGCCTTATAGACGATGAAGAGGAATAGCAGCCGGAGATGAAGCGGAGAATCTGATGGGACAGAAAGCTGAAGACAGAAAACTCAATATAATGGTAGTGAACGATGACGGTATCACGTCACGCGGACTCAGAGAGCTCGTAGACGCGCTCAGGACAAGGGCGAATATCTATGTTTCCGCTCCTGACGGGGAGCACAGCGGCGCGAGCCAGTCGATCACGATAACGGAGCCGATCAGGGTATATGACTTCGATTATGATGGAGCGGAGGCGGCGTACGCTGTTACAGGGACGCCTACCGACTGCGTCAAGGCAGGACTCCAGTTCTACAAAGAGCGTGGGATAGAGATGGACATGGTGTATTCGGGTATCAACATCGGCAGCAATTTCGGTAAAGACACACTGTATTCGGGGACCATCGGCGCGGCTATGGAGGCAGCTTTGTCGAATGTCAGAGCTGTAGCCGTATCAGTGGACAGCCACAGCGCGACTCACTTTGAGACTGCCTGTGAAGCAGCGCTTGCCGTAGTAGACAGGTCGATGAACGACCTTACGCCTGACACCATACTGAATATCAACGCCCCGGATCTGCCGCCTGAAGAGGTGAAGGGGATCAGATATACCGCGCTCGGAAACAGATTTTACATTGACAGATTCATACCTGTTGAATCGGAGGAAGGTGACAGCTATATGCTGGACGGGGCGCCTCTCGATCTGAACGATATCGAGGAGAAGTATGACGTTACGGCTACCTGGGACAACTATGTCTCCATCACGCCGCTTCAGTTTGACTATACGGCGTACGACATGATCAGCAAGGTCGCCTCGTGGGGTCTGAAACTTGAAAAAGAGGATACGGCCAGAGCGTCGGGCAGCCAAAGAGAGAACATGCCGGAGTAGGGGCGAAGAATTTCGCTGTTTTTCAATATGTTTTCGACTTTTGGTATTGATTTTTCAAATGTTAGGTAGTAGACTAAACTCGACAAGAATTTAACAAAATTCTTGCTTCCATTGATATACAGATTGTTTAATCAGCCAGAGCATGGCTTTAGGATCATAAAGCCGTAAAATGGCTTTTTGTACCAAGGAGGGAAAAAGAAAATGAAAGAAGTTGTAATCGTAGGAGCAAAGAGAACAGCTATCGGTTCATACGGAGGATCACTGAAGAACGTACCTGCTAAAGAACTTGGTGCTATCGCTATCAAAGGCGCTATCGAGCAGGCAGGCATCAAGCCGGAAGATGTTGAAGAAGTCATCATGGGTGATGTGCTCCAGGGCGGACTCGGACAGAACGTTGCAAGACAGATGTCGCTTGGCGCCGGACTCCCGATCGAGACTCCTGCAATGACAATCAATAAGGTCTGCGGTTCAGGTCTCAGAGCTGTTGAGCTTGCTGCTCAGATCATCAAGGCCGGTGACGCTGACATCATCGTAGCAGGCGGAGCTGAGAACATGTCAATGACAGGATATGCTCTTCCTAACATGAGATGGGGCGCAAGAATGTTCAATACACCTGCAGTAGACATGATGGTAAACGATGGACTGTGGGATGTTTACAACAACTATCACATGGGTATCACAGCTGAGAACGTTGCTGAGAAGTACGGACTCACAAGAGAAGAGCTTGACGACTTCGCACTTGCTTCACAGAACAAGGCTGAAGCAGCTATCAAGGCCGGCAAGTTCAAGGACGAGATCGTTCCTGTAGAGATCCCTCAGAGAAAAGGTGATCCGATCGTATTCGATACAGATGAATTCCCAAGATTCGGAGCTACAAAAGAAGCTCTTGCCAAGCTGAAGCCGGCATTCAAGAAGGACGGCGGAGTCGTTACAGCAGGAAACGCTTCCGGAATCAACGATTCAGGAGCTGCTGTAGTAGTTATGTCAGCTGACAAGGCTGAAGAGCTCGGACTCAAGCCGCTGGCTAAGATCGTTTCTTACGCATCAGCAGGTGTTGATCCTTCGATCATGGGTATCGGACCTGTTCCAGCTACCAGAAAGGCTCTGGACAAGGCTGGTCTGACGATCGACGACATGGATCTGTATGAAGCTAATGAAGCTTTCGCTGCTCAGTCAGTTGCAGTTGGTAAAGACCTCGGATTCGATCCTGAGAAGCTGAACGTAAACGGCGGAGCTATTGCTCTTGGTCACCCGATCGGAGCATCCGGATGCCGTATCCTCATCACTCTGATCTATGAGCTGATGAAGAGACCAGAAGCTAAGAAGGGTCTTGCTACACTGTGCATCGGCGGCGGCATGGGAACAGCTGTCATCGTTGAGAAGTGCTAGTAAAGCGTATATGCACTGACTGCAGGCGAAGGTAAGTGCCTTCCGGCATATGCGTTACGACCAGAAGTGCTGACGAGGCGCTCCCGCAGGAATGCGGGAGCGTTTTTTACGTTGTATATACAACTTGATAGAGCTGTATGTTTCACATATAATGTAAACATGAATAAATGGCTTACAAAATGGTCGATAAAGAAAGTGGCCTTGGTTTTCATCATTGCTGTGGTCACGGTTTTTATATGCTCCGGACCGGGATGGAGGTCTTTTGCCGCGGGGAAGATAACCAGAATATCCCCGCACCGGAAAACTGTGTGCACAGCCAATCCGAAGATCAGGAAATGGTTCAGGAACTACAGGCGCGGAACTTCGGCGAAATACTTCAAGAAAGGCGAGAATTCATGGCCGGTCCCTGTCAGGCTCAGATGGAGATCGGGGCTAGGCAGAGGGGCTTTGTTCACGGTACGCGTTTCGAAGAACAGGTCCATGAAAGGCGCCGTGACGTACCGTACGAAGAAAAAGTATCTGGATCTTCATGAACCTGAATCTGCCAGAACGTATTACTGGACCGTTACGGGGAAGAATGCGGGGAAAGCATACACGAGCAAGGTCAAGCGGTTCAGAGTCGCCGCGTACCCCAGGACCATCAAGGTGGGAGGAGTATCGAACGTTCGTGACTTTGGAGGATACAGCACCCCGTACGGAAGGATAAAGCAGGGAGTCGTATATCAGAGCGCCAATCTGGATAAGATCACAAAGGCGGGTAAGAAGAAGCTGCTTAAGAAACTAAGGGTAAGAACGGATCTGGATCTGAGAAAGACAGGAGAAGGGACCTCAGGGAAGGGCTCTCCGCTGGGCAAGACTGTCAGATACAGGCACAGAAGCGGCGTGATGTATGACGAGGTCTGGAAGAATAAGAAGAACAGAAAACGGCTGGTAAATGAGGTCAGAGTCTTTGTTTCGAAGAAGAACTATCCGGTCATGTTCCACTGTACCTACGGACGCGACAGGACAGGGACGCTTGCGTTCACGGTCGGCGGCCTCCTGGGAATGAACAAAAAAGATCTGTACAGGAACTATGAGCTTTCATTCTTCTCGGTCATGGGATCTCACGGCAGCAAGACTGTGGATGAAAGACTGAAAATGCTGGACAGCCTGTACAGATATTTCAGAACATACAGATCAAAGGAACATTCATTGAGATGGAATATAGAAAGATTTCTTCTTGATAATGGAATGGAAAAGCGTGAGATAAAAGCAGTAAGGAAGAATCTGGTGAACGCATGAACAGGGAACAGGAACATCTGTATCAGCTTCTTGAAGAGGTTGACGACATCTGCAGAAGAAACAACATCACGTACTATGTCGGCGGAGGGTGCGCGCTCGGAGCGATCCGGGGCGGCGGCTTCATGCCGTGGGACGACGATATCGATCTTCACATAACAAGAGATGAGTGGAAGAAGCTTATCGAAGTGATGAAGACCGAGCTGCCGGAAAACAGGATGTTCGTTTGCAGCGATACAGACCCCGAGTATGGGAATCCGATAGGAAGATATGTCGACAGGAATACGACTGTGATGATGAGGTCGCAGCTTCTTTCGGCAAAAGCCTGCGGAGAGATGGTGGAGTTTTTCATATTCGACAGGATGCCGGAAGACCCTGTGAAGAAAGAGCGCCACAGGATGCTCGTAAAGACATACTGCGAGCTGCTTACTCCGTCGTTCCTCAGTAATCATAAGATACTGTACGTGAATAAAGGATTCAGCTATAAGCATTACCTGGAGTGCCGTAAGCGTGCTGAGACCGAGGGCAGAGAGAAAGTGCTCCATGAGCTTATGGATGAGATCTCATCTGTTCCTGACGAAGAAAGCGATGAGTGGTACATGTGCTGGGCGTTCGTGGATCACGAATACAAGAAGGAGATGTTCGGGACGCCCCGCTATGTGAAGTTTGAGCGCGGGATGTTCCCGGTGGCTGAGATGCAGGAGCATGTAGACAGAATAGCTTACGGAGACAGCTGGATGTATGTGCCTGCGGTAGACGATCAGATAGTGCATGATAACCACGACAATGACGTGGAGATCCCATATCAGGAAGTAGTAGACGTGTATATGCCTCTGATCGATAAGGAAGCGGTACGGAAGGCTCAGACGATCAAGAAGAACGCGATGGTAGACGCGCTTTACAGCAAAAGCATGTATAAGCGGGCGTTCTCAATGGCGCAGCTGGAGGTGCTCGGATGGGATCTGCTCCATAAATGCGATTCATCCGCTGCCGACCTCAGGGAGCTTCTGGATAAAGGCGAATATGACAAAGTATATTCAGGCATCAGGGATTTCCTTGTCATACAGGGAAAGAAGCGTGTGAAGCAGAACGGTATCATGCTTCCTGTGTCTGATGACTTCCTTGCAGTCGTCATAGACTATCTGGTAAGGACAGGTAAATACTATGCTGCCGGAGGACTGATCAGGATCAGGAGAGAACAGGGCGAGCCATACTGCGGCGCGCTGGCTGACGCTCTGAAGGAATACGACCATTCAAGAGAACTGTCTGTTGCTGTATATGACGACCGTGATCCTGAGAAAGTTATGGAGATCATCAGCGGCTGCCCTGAATATGAGGACCGTCTTGACACGATAAGGGCGAGGCTCTGGACAGATGCGAGGAAAGCAGAAACGGAAGATGACTTCAGGAAGCTTCTTGAAGATGCGGGGCAGGCTGTGTCAGCTTTCCCTGACGACGGAGAGCTCATACGCTTTGCCGCGTTCGCGCTGTATTCACTCGGAAGAAAAGAAGAGGCGTATGAGAAGTATCTTGAAGCCGTAAAGAAGACCAGAAACGGATTCGTGTGGAAAGAAGCCGGCGAGCTGTGCGGGATAGACGCATATACTCTGAACGACAGCGAGGAGGATCCTGAGGAAGAGCTTGAAGATGAAGAAGACACAGAGAGCGCAGATGATGATCAGGACGACGATCAGGCGCCGGTAAGCGATACGTCAGCGTTCCGAATGGAAACGCTCAAGAGCATGCTCTTCGAGATCGACGATATCTGCAGGGAAAACGATCTGAAATATTCTCTGACAGGGAAATTCATCAAAGAGCTGATGACAGGAGAAAAGCTGCCGGATGACTATGATTATGTATGTATAGCGATGACGCAGGGCGATATAGAAAGGCTCATGCATATAGTCAACGATGAAGGCGACGGATCCAGGGTGGTCGAGACGATCCTGAACAATCCGCACGCCAAAGATATGACGGTACGCTATGTGAACTGCGAGACAACACTTCTTAACGCCGATGAGTTCGGCGACCATAAGTACTATGGCATATACATAGACATACGTCCGATCAAGAGCTATATCCCGGGGAAATCGCCGGGATTCGGGTTCAAGGCCTCAAAAAAGGTCTGGAAGAGCTGTAAGCGTGACTATGACAAGGTCCCTGACAGGTCGGCGGTCAAAACGTTTGCTCTTGATGTGATCAGGAAGATCATCGGCGAAGAGAATATAGTAAGGAATTATTATGAGGCAGACCGGAGAGCCAAGTTTGTCGACACATGGGACGATATAGAGAAAGCGCCTGCGATAAGGTGCGGCGCGTTCAGGCTCCGCAGGAAAGATTACAGCTCGGTGTCACATTTTCCTGAGTTCAATCTGAAGAGGACCTGGAAAGTCGAAGACAAGACGGCGGACGGCCATCCTCTGATGTACTGCAGCCAGTTTTACGGAAAGCACATACGCGGAGGGATCCACGGCCGCAAATGGGTCCTGGCAAATGAGATAGTCAGCCCTGACCCGTATACTGAGCTTATGACGGATGAGGTGGTAGAGCATCTTGACGACGTACGGAAATATCATGACCGGTATAACATGATCATGAGGCCGGTCCCTGAATGCAAGGATGTGGTCAACAGTGCCTGGAACGTATATCTGATGGCGAAGGAGCTCATACAGTTCGACTACAGGATGGATGAAAAAGCGTGCGATGATATCGAGGACGCAGTCAGAAGCGGAGATACAGACCGTTTCACAGGGCTCATGGAAGAATACTTTGAGTATCTGGTCAGATGGAGAAAGGAAGAGACTCCGATAGTACAGCTCCCGAGGCTCAGGCAGTATATCATTGACGCCGTGAAGTCGTTCTATCCGGGGGAAGCCATAACGGCCGCGGAATATGATCAGCACGGAAACAACAAGAAGATAAGGCAGCGCACATTCGGGCATCTTGGCAAGGCGCAGCAGATATCACTGCTTCTTTACGCGGCAGGCACAGGTGAATGGGACCTGAAAGACAGAAAAGACAGAAGAGAAGGGGAAGTGCCGTTCGTAAAGTCTGATCTGTACAGCCTCCTTTCTGACGGACGGAAAGCCGCCGCATACATGAAGAAAAATATGAAAGCCGGAAAAGCAGATAAATAATGGACTATTTTCTGAACATCCCGAACAAGGTATATAAGATCCTCTGGACTCTTGAGCGGAGCGGCTTCGACGCGTATGTCGTCGGAGGGTGCGTCCGCGATGTTCTGATGGGCATAAAGCCTTCTGACTGGGATGTTGCCACATCTGCGGTACCGGAAGAGACTGAGAAGTGTTTCAGTGGATATAAAGTTATCAGGACCGGCATCAGGCATGGCACCGTGACGGTCATCGTCGACGGCGAACCGTTTGAGATCACGACTTTCCGGTCCGACGGGACATATTCCGACGGGCGTCATCCCGATTCTGTGGAGTTCAGCAAAGACATAAGAACGGATCTGGCGAGGCGTGACTTCACGATGAACGCGCTGGCGTATTCGCCGAGCAAAGGCATCATCGACGAGTTTGACGGCATCAAAGACATCAGGAACAGAACAATAAAAGCAGTGGGAAAGCCGGAAGAACGCTTCAGAGAAGATTCACTCAGGATACTGAGGGCCGTAAGGTTTGCCGGTACCCTGGGATTCATGATAGAGCCGGATACGGCAAGGGCGGTCAGGGACCTTGCGCCCACAGCCGGCAGGGCTTCTGCTGAGCGGATCATGACTGAGATAAACAAGCTGTTCATGGGAGCGTACGCAGCATATGCCGTGAAGCAGTACAGACGCGCTGTAAATGATGCGATCTCTTTCTCCGGCGCGCAGATCACAGACAGAAAAGCGGTCAAGGCGCTGGAGCATGCTCCTGCGTCTCTCCCCCTCAGAATGGCGCTTCTGCTGGATGTGCCGGAAGAAGGGAAACAGACCAGCATATTCGGAGACGGACTGTTTGGCTTTGACCTTTTCGGCACAGGAACAGATACAGATATAGACGCGTTCCGGGCATCGCTCAGGAAGATGAAGTATGACAACGATACGATCAGGCTCGCCGCGGCGCTGAAGGAAACGGCTTCCAGGAAGATCGAGCCGGAAGATATGGTGGTGAGGCTCGAGATGCGTAAGCTCGCTGACAGGTTCCCGGCTGAACAGGTGCCTGACATCCTGATGGACGGGATCAGCGTACGGAGCCTGAAGGGCAAGCTTTCCGACAGCTCGACAGAAAAGCTTTTTGAGATCGTGCAGAACGTAGTCGCGAAGGATGAATGCTATGCAAGATCGCAGCTTGAGGTCACGGGGGACGACCTTGCAGGCGACGAAAGGCTTGCGGAAGCAGGATTAAAACAGGGCAGAGATATCGGAAAGATCCTGTCAGCTCTGCTTGACGAGGTGATAGCAGGAGAGCTCGATAATGAGAAGAACGCGCTCATAAGGCGCGCAGGGGAAATATATGACATCATGGCGTGACGTCAGAAAACAGGAATGTCTGAGATAGGCAGGAATGCTGGTCACAGCCCCGGATATCTGATATAATTAAGCAACAGATGATTTACAGCAATGATACAGGGAGTCTTTCATGGGCGAAGAAAACAGATCAAGAAATTTCATCGAGGAAAAGATAGACGCAGACAATGAGTCCGGTAAGTACGGCGGCGAAGTGTATACCAGGTTCCCGCCTGAGCCGAACGGATATCTTCACATAGGACATGCCAAGTCGATATGCCTGAATTTCGGGACAGCCGCGAAGTACGGCGGCAAATGCAACCTGAGATATGACGACACCAACCCCGGCAAAGAAGATATGGAATACGTCAATTCCATCGAAGAGGACGTGAAGTGGCTCGGCTTCAGCTGGGACAAGAGATGCTGGGCGTCAGAGTATTTCGATATGATGTACGATTATGCTGTGATCCTGATCAAAAAGGGCAAGGCGTACGTCGACGATCTTTCTGCCGATGAGATCAGAGAGTACAGAGGGACTTTGAAAGAACCGGGCAGAGAGAGCGCGGCAAGAAGCCGCTCGGCAGAAGAGAATCTGGCTTTGTTCGAGGAGATGAAAGCCGGGAAGTACGCCGACGGAGAGAAAGTCCTCAGAGCGAAAATAGATATGGCGTCGCCGAACATGAACATGAGGGACCCTGTCATCTACAGGATCTCACACGCCGAGCACCACAACACAGGAACGAAGTGGTGCATATATCCGATGTACGACTTCGCGCATCCTGTCGAGGACGCGATAGAGGGCATCACACATTCTCTGTGCACTCTTGAGTTCGAGGACCACAGACCTCTGTATGACTGGGTGCTCAGGGAGATAGGGCTCTGGGAGACTCCGCCGCAGCAGATAGAGTTCGCGAGACTCGACCTGACCGATACGGTGACGAGCAAAAGACAGCTCAAGGCGCTGGTGGACGACGGCTTTGTTGAAGGATGGGACGACCCGAGAATGCCGACGATAGCGGGCATGAGACGACGCGGATTCACGCCGGAAGCGATCAGGAACTTCTGTGACGAGATCGGCATCGCGAAGGCGAACAGCCTGGTGGACATTGCGGAGCTCGAGCATTTCGTGAGAGACGATCTTGCGGGGAAGACAGAAAGCAGGAACGTGGTCGAGGACCCGGTGAAGGTCATCATCACGAACTATCCGGAGGGACAGACCGAGGAGATAGAGACTGAAAACAACAGGAACGTGCCGGAGATGGGTACGAGGACAGTGCCGTTCTCACGTGAGCTGTATATAGACGGGGCAGACTTCATGGAAGTGCCGGTGAGGAAATATTTCCGTCTGTTCCCCGGAAATGAGGTGAGATTCAAAGGAGCGTATTACGTCACCTGCAACGAGGTCGTGAAGAATGACGACGGATCCATAAGGGAGCTGCACTGTACGTATGATCCCGCAACGAAGGGAGGAGACAGCCCGGACGGCCGCAAAGTCAAGGGAACGATCCACTTCGTGGAGGCTTCTACCGCTGTGAAGATCAGGATCAGGAATTACGAGCATCTGTTTACGACAGATGAGAACGGTGAACAGATCCTGAATGAGAACTCGGTGAATGAAACGTTCGGATACGCGGAGCCGTCGCTTGGCGATGCTGCGCCGGGAGAGAGATTCCAGTTCTTCCGTCACGGATATTACGCGGCAGACAGTAAGCTGACGACTGAAGATGAAAAGGTGTTCAACCGGATCGTAGAGCTGAAGAGCTCGTGGAAGCCGGTAAAATAGATTTACTCCGGCAGATCATGCCGGGATGATAAGGAGGATCGAACATGGGTATCACAGATGCATTGAACGGACTTAAGGACAAAGCACAGGAAGTTCTGGACAAGACAGATCTTGACGAGAAGATCACAGACGCTGCCAGGAAGGCAAAGGACGCAGCGGAAGATGTTGCCGGCAAGGCCAAGGACGGAGTACAGGATGTCCTGGATAAGACCGACATCGACGACAAGATCGTTGACGCAGCTAAGAAGGCTAAAGACAAGGCTGCAGACGCTGTCTCAGACCTGAAAGACAAAGTATCAAAATAGCATTACGAGAATTGACAGAAGATCCCCGGAGTTAACTGCTCCGGGGATAATTTTACAGTATGGACACAGAGCTTATCATTTCAATAATCAAATACCTGGCTGCGGTGCTTGCCGGTGTGCTTCTGGGGAACGGGGCCGTTTACCTGTTCAACCATATGCCGGCGGAATGGTTCTGTGATTACGGAAGCGAGCCGTCAGAAGAGATGAAAGATCCGTACACCCAGCGCGTGAAAAGCACGCCCTGGAAATATTACTTTTCGATGTTTTTCGTCGCAGTGGGTCTGTATCTGGTCAGAGACGACTGGGCCTACGCGGTCGCTGCTTTGCTGATCATATGGATCCTGCTTGAGCTGTCGATCTCTGACATCAAATACCGGATAGTGCCGGATCAGCTTCTGGCGCTGCTTGCGGTCTCGGCGGTCGGGACCATCCAGTATCACCGCGGGTGGCAGGATATGCTGCTTGGCGCGGTGCTGGGACTTGGCATAACAGGTATGTCCGCTCTTATAGGGAAAGCCGCGTACAGGCGTGAGACAGTAGGAGGCGGAGATATCAAGCTGTTTGCCGCGCTCGGGCTTGTGCTTGGCGTGAGAGGCGTGGTCATAGTTTTCATGCTGTCAGCCCTTATGTCAGGCGCGCATATGGTATATCTGCTTGCCCGCAGGAAGATAGGAAGGAAAGATACGATACCGATGGTGCCGTATATCTCCGCTGCCGCTTTCATTTACCTTGTGTTCATCTGGCAGGGGCCTGCGGGAGCATATCTGGACACGCTGATAATATGAAAAGGAGTTTGAAATGGTTTCATTTGCAAGTGATTATATAGCCGGAGCGCACCCTGCGATCCTGAAGCGGCTGGAAGAGACGAACATGGAAGCTCTCCCGGGATACGGCACGGACAAGTACTGCGAGAGGGCAAAAGAAAAGATACGCGAAGCTGTCGGGATCCCGGACGCTGACGTTGAATTCATTACAGGCGGGACTGAAACGAATCAGGTGGTCATATCCACGATGCTTCATGATTTTGAGGGCGTAGTCGCGGCAGAAACAGGACACATCAACACGCACGAGGCAGGCGCGGTCGAATTCACCGGACATAAGGTGCTGCCGCTTCCGCAGAAGGAAGGGAAGATCTCCGCTGCTGACCTTAAGGCTCTTATGGAGACCTTCTACGGCGACGAGAACCACGAGCATGAGGTGTTTCCGGGCATGGTGTATATATCGTATCCGACAGAATACGGCACACTGTACAGCAGGAAGGAATTTGAAGAGATATCCGCGGTGTGCAGAGAGTACGGCATCCCGCTGTTCCTCGACGGCGCCAGGCTGGCGTACGGCCTTGCGAGCAAAGCCTGTGACGTCACGCTTCGAGACATAGCCGGGTTCTGTGACGTGTTCTATATCGGCGGGACCAAGTGCGGCGCTCTTTGCGGCGAGGCTGTCGTATTCACAAAACATAACAGGCCGGCTCATTTCATGAATTCTGTGAAAAAGCGCGGAGCTCTCCTTGCGAAAGGAAGGCTTCTCGGCGTGCAGTTCGATACGCTTTTCAGCCCGGTCGACCCAAGATATAATTTACCGGTGCTTTTGTATGAGGAGATAGGGAGATACGGGATCGGAATGGCAGAGCGGCTGGAGAAGATATTCCGGGACAGAGGATATGAGTTCTTCCTCGAGACGCCTACGAACCAGAAATTCATCGTTCTCAGAGACGAAGAGGCAGCGCGCCTTTCAGAGAAGATCGCATATGGATTCTGGGAGAAGCCGGACGACGATCACACGGTAGTCAGGCTCGCGGCAAGCTGGTCGACGACTGAAGAAGATCTTGAAGAGCTTGAGGCAGCGCTCGGCTGACAGAGGATCATGAGGCGGCTCCTGAGAAATACCATGAAAGTGGAATACAAGTCTGTTTTGTGGTATACTTTCATGTAATATGGATAAGAATGTACTGCTGACAATTGAATACGACGGGACACGCTTTTCGGGGTGGCAGAGACAGCCTGAGGCAAGGACCGTGCAGGGCGTGATAGAGCAGATGCTCAGCGACCTTGCGGGGCATAAGGTGACTGTCGACGGAGTCAGCAGGACAGACGCGGGAGTCCACGCGAAAGACCAGAAAGCGCTGCTGAAGGATGACATCAGGATCCCGGCAGAAAACCTGGCCAAGGTCATGAACGACCGCCTTCAGGGCAGGCCGGAGAGCCGCTCGGAAAACGACGATATAAGGATCGTCAGGGTCGAGGAAGTCCCGGCTGACTTCAATGTAAGGCACGACGTCGCTGGGAAAACGTACAGATATTCTATAAGGAACGCAGACACGATGCCTGTGTTCGACAGAAATTACAGATATCTGGTCAGGCAGCCTCTTGATCTGGAAAGGATGAGAGCCGCCGCGGAATATGTAATAGGAACGCACGACTTCAGCTGTTTTCAGGCGGCGGGAGGCGAGCCCGGGAAGACTGCGGTAAGAACCGTAAAAAGCCTTAGGATCACTGAGGAGACGCTTGGGCAGGGCGAAGGCCGAGACATATATATCGACGTCACAGGTGACGGCTTCCTGTACAACATGGTGCGGATCATCACTGGAACACTCGTTGAGGCAGGACTGGGGAAAAGGGAGCCGGAAGACCTGAAGAGGATAATAGAGAGCGGAGACAGGCAGGAAGCGGGGCACACAGCGCCACCGCAGGGGCTTTGTCTCGTTAAGGTATATTACGACGGGGAAGGATTCCCGGACATGTAAGGTGAAGCAAATGGACGAAGAGAAGAAAACGCAGATCACAGAGGACGGACGTCCGTCGTGGGACGAGTATTTCATGCAGATGGCAGAGCTTACGGCTCAGCGCTCGACATGCCTTAGGAGACACGTCGGCGCGGTGATCGTAAGAGACATGCACGCAATGGCGACCGGATACAACGGAGCGCCGAAAGGACTGAAACACTGCGCTGACCTTGGCGGATGCCTCAGAGAAAAGCTACATGTTCCTTCAGGGGAAAGACATGAGCTGTGCAGAGCGCTGCACGCTGAGCAGAACGCGATAATCCAGGCCGCGGCTCTTGGACAGAGCATAGAGGGAGGCACGATCTACATCACGAACCATCCATGTTCTATCTGTGCCAAGATGATCGTGAACGCAGGGATCAAGAGGATAGTGGTCAGAGAAGGATATCCTGACGAGCTTTCCAAAGAGATCCTCGGAGAAGCGGGACTTGTTGTGGAGAAACTGGAAAAACCGGAGCAGAAATGATTCTTGAGCTTACTAAATACAACATTTTCGGAGCGTTCTTTATCGCGTTCGCGGTATCACTTCTTATGACGCCTGTCGCGATCTGGCTTGCTCCTAAGATACATGCCATGGACATACCTAAGGCCAGAGGCATGCACAACAAGCCGATGCCGAGATTCGGCGGAATGGCGATATACCTGGGAACGATGTGTTCGCTTCTGTATTTCCTGCACGGGAACGAGAATCTGCCGGCGATACTTACCGGGGGCACGCTTATCTATGTGCTCGGCGCTGCGGACGATATCGTGAAGGGTGGCCTTGACGCAAGGCTCAAGTTCGCGTGCCAGATAGCGATCGCGGTCCTCATGTATTTTATGGGGCTCAGGATCGAATTCATCACGAACTATTTCGCGGGAGGCGGACACTGGCAGTTCGGTACTGCTGTGTGCTTCCTGGTCACCGTACTCTGGATAGTCGGGATAACCAACACGATAAACCTGATAGACGGACTCGACGGGCTCGCTTCAGGCGTCGCTGCCATTGCGGCGCTCAGCATAGCATACGTCGCGTATATACATGGAGACCGCTATGGGATGATGGTGGTATGCCTCGGCATGATGGCTCTCGCGGGAGGGTCGCTGGGGTTCCTGCCGTATAACTTCTATCCGGCAAAGCTCTTCATGGGTGACAGCGGCTCGCTTTTTCTCGGATTCATGATAGCGATATTCGCGGTCATAAGTCCTTTGAAGAGGTCCACGTTCATAGCTGTTATCGTACCGGTGCTCGTGCTCGGCATCCCGATCTTTGATACGGTCCTTGCGATAATCAGACGGGTGCTTTCAGGGAAGCCTATCATGTCGCCGGACAAAGAACATCTGCACCACCATCTTATGAAGCTGGGATACGGACAGAGACGCGCCGTGCTTATGATATACGGGATAAGCATGATAATGGGAATGGCCGCCGTGCTTGTGAGCCGCGAGCTCTACAAGGATGCAGCAGTGCTGATATTCACGGCGATGCTATATATCTATGTATTTCTGACAGATCAGAACCATAAGGTACCGACTATAAAATCTCAGGACGTAAAGCCGGTAAAGAAGAAAAAGAAGCAGTAACAGCAGTTCAGGAGGTAGATACAGGATTGGTTGACATTACTTCAGTAGATTTTAACAAGAACAATGAGCTGGTGATCCTTGATCAGACAAGGCTCCCGGGCGAAGAGAAATATCTCACGCTGGAGTCTAAAGAGGACGTCTATGTCGCGATAAAGAAGCTGCGTGTAAGAGGAGCCCCTGCGATCGGTATCGCGGCGGCTTTCGGCCTTTACGTAGACGTAAGGGAGAGCGAGGCTGAGACTACAGATGAATTCAAAGAAGAAGTGCATGAAGTTGCCGAATATCTGAAGAAAGCCCGTCCGACCGCGGTGAACCTTGCGTGGGCTCTGGACAGGATGACAGATAAGCTGGACAGTTTTGACGGGACTGTCGCGGCTGCCAAGAAGATGCTTCTTCAGGAAGCGAGAAACATAAGGCAGGAAGATGAAGACGCCTGCCGCCGTATGGGCGAGAACGGGCTCAGTCTTCTCAGTAAGGGAATGGGTATCCTGACGCACTGTAACGCCGGAACACTTGCGACCGCGAAATACGGAACGAGTCTTGCGGCGCTGTATCTCGGTAAGGAAAGAGGATACGATTTCCACGTGTACGCAGATGAGACAAGGCCGGTCCTCCAGGGCGCCAGACTTACCGCCTTTGAGCTGTCCAAGGCTGACATCGACGTCACGCTGATCTGTGACAGCATGGCCAATCAGGTCATGAAGAACGGCTGGGTCGACGCCGTGCTCGTAGGGTGCGACCGCATGGCGGCGAATGGAGACGGCGCGAACAAGATCGGTACGAACGGCCTCGCTATTCTGGCTAAGGAATACAACATACCGTTCTATATGTTCGTTCCTACATCTTCACTCGACCTTGATACGCCGACGGGAGACGACATAGAGATAGAGCTCCGCGACGGAGACGAGATATATAAGATGTGGTATGAGAAGCCGATGGCGCCGGAAGGGATCAAGACATATAATCCTTCGTTCGATGTCACGCCGGCTGAGTATATCACGGCAATAGTTACAGAAAACGGCATCGTAAGACCGCCTTACGCGGAAAATCTGAGAAAGATCAAAGAGGCGGGGGCGCAGAGAGAGGAACATGGAGTCATGCCAGCCCTCTCGGGACTTACACGAAAGAATGACTGATGAGCTACAAAGTTAGGCTGCGTGACTTTGAAGGTCCGTTCGATCTGCTTGTCTATCTGATAGAGAACAGAGAGATGAGCATATACGATATCAGGATCTCAGAGATCACAGGTGACTATATCGAATACCTGAGCACGATGAAAGAGATGAACATTAGTGTTTCATCTGAGTTTCTGGTGCTCGCGGCTGAGCTGCTTAACATCAAGTCCAGAATGATGCTCCCTCAGCCGGAACATGATGAGCCGGGAGTCGTGCAGGAAGATCCGAGAAGCGCTCTCGTTGAAAGGCTCATCGCGTACAAGCAGTGTAAGAGCCAGAGCCTCATGCTCCGCAGGCAGGCGGAGGAAATGGAAAACGTATACGAGAAGCCTCAGGAAGATATCTCTGTGTATCTGGATAATCCGGACGAGTATCTGAGCCTCGGGCTCGCGGACTTTGCCAAGGCGTTCAATCAGTTCCTGCTCAGGAAGCAGCGTATTGAAGAGACGAGGCGCCGCTATACGAGGATCGAGCGTGAACGTGTCACTATGGAGGACAGGATGAACTTCATCAGAGACACATTCATACAGGCGCTGGACTCCGGGGATATAACGGAGAAAGATTTCCGCGACCTGATCCCTCCTGTGAGGACAGGAAGCGGGGAGCCGGGCACCGGTAGATATAATACGATCGTAAGCTTCACGTCGCTTCTCCAGATGATGCGTGACCGTTACCTGGACGCGGATCAGAACGAGACGTACGGCAGGATCACAGTCAGGCCGGGAGAAGTCGATATACATGGATACAACGCGGAAGAAGCTAGCCGCGGGATCATAGAAGAAGAGGATTCAGGGGAGTCAGATAATGCTTGACAGAAAATCGATAAAATCAGCATTCGAATCAATGCTTTTCATATGGGGCCAGCCGCTTCCGGCAAAAGACGCCGCTGATACTCTCGACATCAGTAAAAAAGACGCGATAGAGATCTTCAACGAGCTCATGGAAGAGTACGAGAGAGAAGAGCGCGGCATCAGGGTCAGAAGGGTGAACGAGTCATATCAGTTTATCACCAATCCCGAGAATGCCGACGCAGTGAAGAGGCTCTGTACGCCTGTAAAGATAAAGAGACTGTCACAGGCAGCGCTTGAGGTACTTGCGATAATCGCGTACCGCCAGCCTGTCACAAAGGGAGAGATCGACGCTATCAGAGGCGTGAAATGTGACAGAGTAATAGAGGGACTCGAGAAGAAGGGCCTTATCCGCGAGAAGGGAAGGTCGGACGCGGTAGGACGGCCGGTACTGTACGCCACAACAGATATGTTCCTTAAGAATTTCGGATTTGAAGACCTGTCAGAGCTTCCTGAGATAGAAGACCTTGAGTCGGTAATGGAAGTCGACGAAGACTATGAAGAAGAGCCTGATTCCGGACAGCTTTCGATAGACATGAGCGGCTCTGAGAGCAGGGAGGAAAGCGATGAATAACGTTATCCTTATCGGTATGCCGGGATGCGGCAAAAGCTCAGAGGGAGTGCTCCTTGCAAAGGTGCTGAAGAAGAGCTTTGTTGACACAGACCTGCTGATCCAGAAATGCGAAGGCATGACGCTCCAGGAGATAATCGACATCCGCGGAAACGCATATTTCCGCGATGTGGAAAAGGAGATACTGCTTCAGTTTGAAGGCGACAACTACGTGGTCGCTACAGGCGGGAGCGCGGTATATTACCCTGAGGCTATGGAGAAATTCAGACAGGGCGGCATTGTCGTATACATCAGGTTGCCGGTAGATACGATCATAAAGAGGCTGAGCAATATCAAGACGCGCGGCATATCGCTTGCGCCCGGTCAGACTATCGAAAGCCTTTACAAAGAGCGCATACCTCTCTACGAGAAAGAAGCTGATATAATAGTCGACGCGGAGGGTCTGGAGATCGAGGAGTCTGTGGCAAAGATCGCAGAGGCTCTGAAGCAGAACGCTTGACAAAAACAGGCCTCAAGCGTACAATTTCAATAGTTGAAAGAAAGGCGGGAATAACTATGGAAAGAATCAAGACACTGGAAACAAGAGATCTCAAGAAGAGCATGGAAAACGGCGGATGCGGCGAGTGCCAGACATCATGTCAGTCAGCATGCAAAACATCATGCGGCGTAGCTAATCAGAAGTGCGAGAAGGATCAGTAGTTTCAGAATATGATACATCAGTACAAACTGAACGGTTATAACATCGTTCTTGACGTTAACAGCGGTTCTGTACATTACGTGGATGATGTCTGCTACGACATCATCCGTTCTTTTTCTGCGGCGAAAGACGCAGGGGAAGACCCTGACAGGACTGCGGTAAAAGACGAAATATTAAGTAGATACCCTGACGAAACGCCGGAGACGGTAGATGCGGCTTTCCGCGACATCGACGCCCTTGCTGCGGAGGGGAAGCTCTTTGCGCCGGACGTTTACGAGCCTAAGGCGACGTATCTGAAGAATCGTCATACGGAGATCAAAGCTCTTTGCCTGCACGTGGCGCACACCTGTAATCTCAACTGCGAATACTGCTTCGCGAGCCAGGGGAAATTCCACGGCGAGAGAGCGCTCATGAGTCTGGACACAGCAAAGAGGGCAATGGATTTCCTGATCGAGAATTCCGGAGATCATGTCAATCTTGAAGTTGATTTTTTCGGCGGAGAGCCTCTCATGAACTGGGACGTCGTGAAGGGAACGGTCGAGTATGCTCGTTCCATTGAGAAGGAGCACGGGAAGAATTTCAGGTTCACTTTGACGACGAACGGAGTCGGAATAAACGACGAAGTGATCGACTTTGTTGACCGTGAATGCCACAACGTGGTTCTGTCGCTGGATGGACGGAAAGAAGTACACGACAGACTTCGCAGGACCATCACGGGCGAGGGAAGCTACGACATGATCGTGCCGAAGTTCAAGAAGCTCGTTGAGGCGCGCGGCGGAAAGAATTACTATATGCGCGGAACTTTCACGCATGACAATGTGGACTTTACGAAGGATATATTCCATATGGCAGATCTGGGCTTTGATCAGCTGTCGATGGAGCCGGTCGTCTGCGGGCCGGACGAGCTGTACGCTCTCACCGAGGAGGATAAGCCGAAGATCTATGAGCAGTATGAGATACTGGCAAAGGACATGCTCCGCCGTGAGAAAGAAGGGCGCCCGATCACGTTCTATCACTATATGATCGACCTGACTCAGGGGCCCTGCATCTACAAGCGGATATCCGGATGCGGATCGGGGACAGAGTATTTCGCCGTGACTCCGTGGGGCGACCTGTATCCGTGCCACCAGTTCGTAGGTGAGACTAAGTTTAAAATGGGCGACATCTGGAACGGTATCGACCGCGAGGACATAAAAGAAGAATTCAAGATGTGCAACGTGTATGCGCGTGAAGAGTGCCGCAAGTGCTGGGCAAGACTGTATTGTTCAGGCGGCTGCGCGGCGAACGCGTACCACGGCACTGGATCGGTCACCGGAGTGTATGAGTATGGATGCGACCTTTTCAGAAAGCGTATCGAATGTGCGCTGATGATGAAGGTAGCGGAGTCTGAAATGGAAAGCGCTGACAGCAAGGCAGAAAATGCTGAAAGCAGCGAAACAAGCAAGGCGGGTGCACTGTAATGAGGATAAACAAGTATCTCGCCGACGCCGGTGTCTGCAGCAGGCGCAAGGCGGACGACCTGATCGCGAACGGGAATGTCAGCGTGAACGGCGTGACTCTGACGAAGCCGGGGTATGACGTTCAGGAAGGCGATGACGTAAGGGTAAGCGGAAGGCCGGTCAAAGCCGGCGGCCAGAAGGTCTATTATCTGCTGAACAAGCCGATCGGCTGTGTGACTTCGGTTTCAGATGATGTGGGAAGGCTGACTGTGATCGATCTTTTCGATGATACAGAAGCAAGGCTGTTTCCGGTAGGCAGGCTGGACTACAATACGAGCGGCGTCCTGCTGGTCACGAACGACGGCGATTTCGCGTATCATCTTACGCATCCGAAACATAACATAGACAAGCTGTACAGAGTCAGGATAGCAGGGCAGATAAGCAAGGAGGACATCTCCAAGCTCAGGCACGGTGTGGATATAGGCGGCTTTACGACGTCGCGGGCCCGTGTGGATCTGGTAAGCTGGACGAATCATTCGACACTTCTTGATGTGACTATACATGAAGGCAAGAACAGGCAGGTCCGCCGTATGTTCGAAGCCGTCGGCAAGCATGTGGAAGAGCTGACGCGTCTTGAATTCGCCGGACTCGGCCTGGGGCATCTGAAGCCCGGCCAGTACAGGAAGCTGAACCCCAACGAGGTCTCACGTCTGATGAACCTGTAGGCGGCAGATATATGGCAGGCGGCAGATATATGGCTGCAATCAGCGCTGCCTGATGAGACGCAGAACTGCGGATGGGCATATGAACACTTAGCAGACATGCGATTTGCATGGCTGCTTTTTTGTCGTTGTGGCCTTTTTGTCGTTGTGACCTTTGATGCGGCCTGTGCTGCAGTTATTTTGAGGCTTTTGATGCTGCATGCATTGTGGCTATGCTGTGGCTTTTGATGCGGCCTGTGATGCAGTTATTGTGTGGCTAGTCGAGTCTGGTGTGGTACTAAAAAAATGATTTTGATGATTCTATGTGTGTAGAATGTGATACTACACATTCCAGTACCACGCAGCAAAACCAATGACGTATCAAAGGCCGGATAGACGGCACCCGATGGTGGCATATACGGAAACAGTGGTGGCAGAGCCGCCAATGAGGCTATCAAAGCGACTGGTCAGCGGCACCCGGTGGTGGCACATACGGAAACGGTGGTGGCAGGAGCACCACCGCCGGGCAAAATCGCACGAAACAGGTGCTTTATCGCTTTAATGTGATTATTTAAAGGTTGAATAATGTTTGAATATAATGTAATATTCTGTATAGTGAGTAACTGTATCCATAAACAAACCGATGTTACGGAGGCATGTAAATGGGTGAAAGACTTGAAAAGCTGTTCACACTGACTGATATCGAAAATCTGGACGGAGCTCCGGTAACGATAGAGGCCGGCGGCCTTATCAAAGACAATAAGACCGGTCGTGTGATAGCGAGGATGTATCTGAAGAACTGCTCCGACAGACCGCTGAATTCTGTCCTTGTGGGTTTCAAGCCAAAAGGTGAGGGCGGACGTACTATCTCCGGAATGCGTGACTATCTGTATAACGCGTCAGGTGTGCCGGTAGGAGAGATCTTCGGTGATCAGACAGGTATTCTATTTGATAATAACGAAACGAGATCATTTTCTGCGGACGTAGAAGAAGTCGATTTTGAAGACGGTGAATACTGGGATGCTGCTGAGGCTAAGAGGAAAGCAGAGGAGCTCAAGCTCATAGTTCCGGAAGAGAAAGAGCGTGAAGAAGTTCCGGAGATGTGGGAGAAGCCAGTCGATAAAGCCGCTGCTCCGGCAGTCTGGGAAAGCGAAGAGCACAGCGACGAGCCACACTCTGCAGATATCTATGGTGCAGCGATAGTAAAGCAGAAAATGGAAGAGCCGGACGACGGCGATTTCATGCCTGCAAGCATGGAAACAAGGCAGCTCCAGCATGAAGAGAGACCTGCGCTGGAAGAACAGACAGACGCATACAGACAGGAACAGGAAAAAGCTGTGATCAATCTTGAGGGTCCGGCTGAAGAACAGCCTGCGATAGAGCTTGGCGGACCGGTCGTTGCCGAAGAACAGCCTGAAGAAGGAGCTGAAGCTATTCAGGAAGAGCCGGAGATCACGGCAGAGCCTATAATAAAGCCTGCTGTTGAAGAGACTGAGCCGGCGGAAGAAGAGATACCTGAAGAAGCGGCAGAAGTTGAGGCTGAGCCAGAAGCTGCAGAAGAATCGGAACAGGAAGCGGCAGCAAAGGAAGAAGAACCAGAACCTGCAGCCGCAGAAGAACCTGCAGCTGAGGAAGAGCCGGAAACTGAAACCGCACCTGAAGAAGAATCAGTAGAAGCGGGACCTGTAAGACTTGCAGACATGTATGGCGGCGCAGCCAATGCGTCAGTTCTCGCTACATATGCTGCTCAGTATGGAAGGCAGTTTGAACAGGCTGAAGTGATTCAGCCGGAACCGGCGATCCAGGCAGAGCCTGAACCAGTGGAGATGCCTGCGGAAGCAGCACCTGAGGAAGTCACTGAGGCGGAGCCGGAAGACCTGGCGCCTGAGGTAGAAACTGCAGAAGAGGCAGCAGCAGAAACTGCAGTGCCAGAGCCGGAAGCTCCTGCAGTGGAGCCTGAAGCAGAACCAGAGCCTGAAGAGGCAGCCCCTGCAGTGGAGCCTGAGGCAGAACCAGAGCCTGAAGAGGCCGCCCCTGCAGTGGAGTCTGAGCCGCAGAAGACTGAGGAAAGTGACCAGTGGGCCGGATACAGCGCAGCATATCCTTCGATATTTCCTGGGCAGAAACATGAACCGGAATCTACGGCAGAGCCGGGAGTCCAGGAGGCTGCGGGCACAGAACCTGCGGCGCCGGAAGCAGAGACAGCTGAGCCTCAGCCAGAGGCTGCAGAACAGCCGAATGCAGAACCTGAGCCTGCAACAGCAGAAGAACATATTCCTTCGATTGAAGATACGATAGAGCTGCCTAAAGCAGCAGCCCCGGAGAAGGGGCCGGAAGAGGCGGCACAGATCCTGTCCGCGCTGGAAAACGCTGCCGGGAACGAAGCTGCTGAGCCGAAAGCAGCGGAAGCCGCGGCACTTGAAGCGGATACTGAAGCTCCGGAGGCATCAGAGCCTGCAGCAGCGGCGCCGGAAACAGCGCAGGAAGCCGAAACAACGGCACCTGCCGCGGAAGCGGAAGCAGCGCCGGAAGCCAAAACAACGGCCGAGGCAGCGGAAACAGCTGAAGAAGTCAGGCCTGCGCAGCAGCAGAAAGCAGACGTTGTCTTCGCGGCAGAAAATGAAGTCATCCCGTCGATCATCGACGACAGCAAAGAAAAAGCGCTCACCGGGGAAGACCACAGCGGGCGCAATCTGCTGAATATAATCGTGTTCGGAGGCATCGCGCTGATAATCCTGCTCGTGCTTCTGATCAAGATGTAATGTAGCCAAGAGCTTTTATGAAATTTTTCAGATCTTCGGCGGAGCTGAACATGGCTCTTGCCATCTGAGGCTTACCACCGCCCTTGCCTGAGAAGGCAGGGGCGTTTTCTTTTACAAGTTTTCCGCAGTCGGCTGTCTGGGAGATCAGTATCGCGGTGTTCTCAGCGCTGCTTACAAGCACAGTCAGTCCCGGGCGCGTGAAAGCACCGCTCTGGTCTGCCTTTTCCAGCCTGTCCATCTGCTTTACGATTAGGATAAGGTCGTTTGACGATAGGTCGTCGTAATACCTCACGTCGGTTTTTCCCCCGCCTGTCAATATCGATACAGCTTCTGATCGGGCTATACTCTGAGTCAGGGCGTAAAGCCTGTCATGGAGCTCCTGCGTCTTCTGCTGAGATACCGCAAACTTGCTCAGCAGATCGTCATACCCGGCTGACAGTTCGCAGGAGATATCGTACATATCGTCGAGCCTGTTCTGGTAATGCCTGAAGGCGCGCTCGCCGCATTCCAGATAGATCCTGGACAGGTTTTTGTTCGGCTCGATCTTGTATATCTTTATCAGGCCCACCTGACCTGCTGAAGACGGATGTGTACCGCAGCATGCGACGCAGTCGTACGGCGCGTCAGGATCGCCGACTGTCACTATCGAGATGTCCTCGTCGAAGGCAAGCGCCTTTCGGAGCGGCAGCTTTTCCGCCTCGGCGCGGGTGTCGAAGTGTTCGCGGGTAACAGGCGCGTCAAGCCATATCACGCGGTTCGCTTCCAGCTCGGCCTGTTTCGCCATTTCCCATGTCACACGGTCAAAATGATACAGGCCCATCTTTTCCTGAACATCATGATCAAAGCCAAGATCGACTGTTATATAGTCTTCGCCCATATGGAAGCCCTTATTGACTGCACCGAAGAGCCTGTAGAAAGCCCCGGACAGTATATGTTCTCCCAGATGTCTCTGCATATTGTCAAAACGGTGATCCCAGTCGATCTCAAGCAGCATCCTGTCACCCGGTTCAGGTGCAGGCTGTGAAGCTTTGTGCAGGAGCACATGCCACACGATGCCTTCCTTCTCCTGGACATCTGTCACTGCCAGCGTATGCTCAGATCCATCCATGAAAGTGGCCTGGCCAATGTCGGAGCTCTGTCCTCCGCCCTCAGGAAAGAACACTGTCTGATCAAAGCTCACGATGCACATCTGTTCGTCTGAGGAAGCGGACGGATGTTCGTCCTTTACGGCAGTCACAACAGCCTCACAAGACCTCAGATATGTGTTGTTTTCATACAGTTTTAATGTTTTCATGTTGTCCTCCGTGGACGCGAAAAAAATTTTTTTAAAAAGAACAAAAAATGTGGATAACTTTATATTGACAAAATTTTTGTGCTCTGCAACCTAGTGTTTGCAAGGTGTGTACTGATTTGCATTATCCACATGCATAAGTTGATAAAAAACGAGGCGCATCGCTCGAGACATGTGGATAAGTCGGGAGCATCTGAAAAAATCAACATGCTCGGGCTTTGTTGAACATCCGTTCAGAAAACGAACAGATGTAGACATAAAACCGGGCCCGTTTTTATTCATCCGGACTCTTTTTTTATTCTTCAGGACCTCTCGTTATCTCCGCCACGAAGTCATTGAAGTCATCGTATCCGCTCGACAGGAACTGCGCCATGACAGGCTCGTTGAATTCGTAATTTCCCTTGAGCTTAAGGTCCGTATGTATCGGGGAGAAGACAAGATCGAGCTCCAGCATGGCCATATCATGCTGAGAATTGGCAGAACAGATGAACTGGCCTGTCGATGTAAGATGATATATGCCGAATATGTCGTCGTACAGTCTGTAATCTCTGGTGTCGACATGGTTGTTGTCCGGCCTGAACAGCATATATGAAACGCCGTCGTTTTCCTCGACCATGGAGGAGCGCCTGGTGAACGGAGTGGAGTCAAGACTGAGCTCCACATGACCGCCCGGGGACTCGTAGACCATGACAAATTCAGAATGTGACATGGTCATGAACGCTTCGGTATCTGAGATACGCATTCTGGAAAGTCTCTTGTATGAAGATACGTATTTACTCATACGTTCTGAAGAGGATCCGTCGCCTGCGGAGAGGCCTATCTCCGAGATCCACATCTCATATCCGTCGTCACGCTCAAGAAGAGATTCACATTCAGCGTGGTTTTTATCTTTCCATTGGATCTTGTTTCTGTAAACGGTGTAAAGCGTTCCTCTGGCAGGAGAGTCTTTGGCGGTCAGGCTGCCGTTTGAAAGATACCTGATCCCTGCGTTGTCGCTGTCAGCTATACGCATCATGAAATAGTTGACTGTTTCGTTTGCGGAAAGCGGCGTCTTGCAGATCCTCTGGAACAGCGCGATCCTTTTCTCATCGCTCAGCTCTATGTCTTCAGCAAGCATTCTTGACAGGCGTATGCCGATCCTTGCGGGAGCCTCGCCGGTCTTTTTGTTCACTCTCAGGAAATCCTGTATAAGAAAGAGCGCTTCCTCTTCAGAAAGGCCGAACTTTTTTCCGCCGAGTCCTCCGGCAAAGGAGATCTCCGCCTCGCGAAGCTCTTTCTCATCGCTGCCTGCGATCTCCTGGAACCTCTCAAAGCCCGTATCCACCGCATCGAAATAGAAGAACTGATGAATGTCGTTTCCCAGCCTGTCTTTCCAGATAACGCGCATCGCGTTCACGCCCATGAGCCTCGTATCGGTGATCCACGCCGAAACAAAGGCGTAAGGCTTCTGTTCTTCTTCCTCGCGGGGGCTGTCCTCCAGTCCTCCCTTTATCACTCTGAAAGGTGTGTCAGTCATACTCTCTCCTTGTCATCAAAGCTTTTTACATAAGTATAGCTTGATTCTGACCTGATAACAAGAGCGCGGGGCCTAAGGGCCTATTGACTTTGACCGGGCAGATAGTATAATTATATTGTCCTTATCAAGAGTGGCTGAGGGAATAGGCCCTTTGAAGCCCGGCAACCTGTGAAGGTCGTAAGATCCGTCAAGGTGCCAAGTCCTACAGATCCATATGGATCTGAAAGATGAGGAGTGATATCGAGTATGTCATGCCTTTTCTTTCGGTGAGAAAAGGCATTTTTACTTGTGTTCATATGAGGACAGCATATATATCAAATAGACCTGCAAAAGGAGGATAAAATGAGAAAACTCTTTACATCTGAATCTGTTACCGAAGGTCATCCTGACAAGATCTGTGACCAGATATCTGATGCTATCCTGGATGCTATCCTGGAGAAAGATCCGTACGGAAGAGTTGCCTGCGAGACTACTACGATCACCGGATATGCTATGGTGATGGGCGAGATCAGTACCGAATGCTACATCGACATCCCTTCTATAGTAAGAAACGTGATCTGCGACATCGGGTATGACAGGGCCAAATATGGCTTTGACGGCAGCACCTGCGCTGTTCTCACAGCAATAGACGAACAGTCGAGCGACATCGCGATGGGTGTTGACGACGCTCTCGAGCATAAAGAGGGCATCATGGATGATGAGAAAGAAGCGATAGGAGCGGGAGACCAGGGCATGATGTTCGGATATGCATGCAATGAGACGCCGGAACTCATGCCGATGCCGATATCACTTGCGCACAAGCTTGCCAGAAGGCTTGCTGAAGTCAGAAAAAACAAGACGCTGAGCTATCTGAGACCTGACGGAAAGACACAGGTCACCGTGGAGTATGACGACGGTAAAGTCGCGAGAGTCGACACTGTGCTCGTATCGACACAGCACGACCCTGACGTATCTCAGGAACAGATCAGAAAAGACATGATCGAATATGTGATAAAGCCGGTCGTACCTGCGGACCTTATCGATGATGAGACGAAGATCCTCGTCAATCCGACAGGACGCTTCGTTATCGGCGGACCTCACGGAGACTCCGGCCTTACGGGACGTAAGATCATCGTCGATACATACGGCGGATACGCGAGGCACGGCGGCGGATGCTTCTCGGGCAAAGACCCTACAAAGGTAGACAGATCAGCTTCATACGCAGCGAGATATGTCGCCAAGAACCTTGTCGCAGCCGGACTTGCTGATAAATGTGAAGTACAGCTTGCATATGCCATCGGAGTCGCGAGACCTGTATCGATCATGGTAGACACTTTCGGAACAGGTAAGCTTGACGACGAGAAGCTTGCGGACATCGTTCAGAAGCACTTCGACTTAAGACCTGCGGCGATCATCGAGACGCTCGATCTGAGGCGTCCGATCTACAGACAGACGGCAGCCTACGGACACTTCGGAAGGACAGATATCGATCTTCCGTGGGAGCATACAGACAAGGTAGACGAGCTTAAGGCAGAGCTGGACTGAAGCGCTTCCGAAACAGAATAAGTGCATAAAAATGACGAAGATCCCCGAAAATGTTCCTGTTTGCGAACAGTTTTTGGGGATTTTGGGTTGTTTAGAAACAGCTGATAGTATAATATAAAAACAAGTTATATTCATTTCCCCTGTTATAACCGGTAAGAGAAAGGAAAAACATTGGGACTTAAAGTAGCGAAGTTCGGCGGTTCTTCCGTCGCAGACGGTATACAGCTTGAAAAGATGCGCAAGATCATAATGCATGATCCTGACAGGAGATATGTGGTGGTCTCTGCGCCAGGTAAGCGCTTTGACGGCGATAACAAGATCACGGATCTTCTGTTTCTGTGCCTTACGCAGATGGAGAATAACATTCCGTGTGACCAGATATTTCAGGTGATCTGTGACAGGTTCACAGCGGTCAAACTGAACCTGGATCTGGACATCGACCTTACGGAGGATTTTGACGAGATACGCGAACGCATGCGTAACGGCGCGCCTAAGGATTATGTAGTAAGCAGGGGCGAGTACCTTTCGGCAAAGATCGCGGCCTGCTATCTGGGATATGACTTCGTCGATACCGAGGGGCTGATCATATTCGACAAGCGCGGCCGAGTAAAGCTGGACGAAACAGACGCCAGGCTGAGCGAGGAGCTGGCGAAGCATGAGCGTGCAGTACTCCCGGGATTCTATGGGACGAACGAAGAGACAGGCGAAGTCAGGACTTTCTCCCGCGGCGGCTCCGATATTACGGGAGCTCTCGTTGCGCGCGCGGTCAAAGCCGACGTATATGAGAACTGGACTGATGTGTCCGGGTTCCTGATGGCAGACCCGAGGATCGTGAAGGGCGCCAAGCCTATAGGAAACATATCATACATGGAGCTCCGCGAGCTTTCATACATGGGCGCTTCTGTGCTGCATGAGGACGCGATCTATCCTGTACGCCTTGCGGGCATCCCTATCAATATCAGGAACACCAATCATCCGGAGGATCAGGGGACTGTCATAACGGCTGAGCACGACCCTGAGGACAAGAGAGTCATAACCGGCATCGCGGGGAACAGGGACTTCACTGTCATAGCGATATACAAGAACACACTGAACAAGGAGATCGGCTTCGTCCGCAGGCTGCTGTCGATAATAGAAGATCACAGGATCAACTTCGAGCACATACCTACAGGCATCGATACAGTGTCGATCATAATATCGAACAAAGAAATAGAGGGCAAGCTGGACGATGTGCTGGAAGATATCAATCTGCAGCTCAAGCCTGACAATATAGACGTATATACGGATATATCGCTCATCGCGACTGTAGGATGCGGAATGAGCTTCCGTCCGGGCGTTTCCGCGATGCTGTTCAGCGCGCTTGCCAAGAACGACATCAATATCCGTATGATCGACCAGGGCTCGAGTGAGATGAACATAATCATCGGTGTCGCCAACAAGGACTTCGAGTCTGCGATCAGGACGATATACGAAGCTTTCAATGAATAGAGACGAAGCATCATAAGATGAAGAATCTGTTCGGAAATCTGAAAAACTACAAACTGCAGGTATTCATCATATTCCTGTTTCTTATGCTCCAGGCGTTCTGCGACCTTGCGCTGCCAAGGTATACGCAGGACGTTATTGACGTGGGAATAATAAATCATGGATTCGAAGGGGCCATACCGGAGAACGTCACACAGGCGGAGATAAACAGTACTCAGACCGAATATCTCTGGAGCATGGGCGGGAAGATGCTTATCATGGCATTCATAATGTTCCTCGCATCGGCAGTCGTGGCATATATGGCGTCAAAGATAGGAGCCGATATCGGGAAGGACCTTCGGAGCCGGGTGTTCGGACGCGTTATGCGGTACTCAAGCGCGGAAATGGATCAGTTCTCAACGGCGTCTCTGATAACGAGGTGCACCAACGACGTGCAGCAGGTACAGCTCGTGATGACGATGATACTCAGGATGGTGCTCTATGCGCCCGTAATGGGCGTATGGGGAGTGGTGAACGTCGCGGCGACAGGATCCGGGATGGAGTGGATCATAGTGCTTGCCGTACTTACCGTCATAGGACTGGTAGCTGTTATGATGTCGGTCACCATCCCGAGATTCAGGAAGATGCAGGAGCTGGTCGACGCACTCAACAGAGTGGCGAGAGAGATACTGACCGGCCTTCCTGTGATCAGAGCGTTCGGAAGCGAGAAGATGGAAGAAGCCCGCTTCGACAAGGCGAACCGTGACCTTACAGACACACAGCTCTTCACGACAAGGATCATGACCATGATGCAGCCCGGGATGATGCTCATCATGAACGGACTGATCGTAGCCATAACGTGGACAGCTGCTCACAGGATAGACGACGGCGTCATGCAGGTCGGCCAGATGACAGCGTTCATTACATACTCAATGATGATCGTGATCTCGTTCCTGATGATGAGCATCATGTCTATACTGCTTCCGAGGGCCGGCGTCGCTGCAGACAGGATACAGGAGATACTGGATACAAAATCTTCTATCGTGGAGAAGGAAGAGCCGGAGAAAATGCTGAAGCGCGGCGGAGAGGTCGTGTTCAGCAGCGTCAGCTTCTGTTATCCGGGGGCTGAAGAAAACGCTCTGTATGATATCAGCTTTACCGCCGAGCCGGGAAAGACGACAGCGATAATCGGAAGTACTGGCTGCGGCAAGAGCACGCTTGTGAATCTGATACCGAGATTCTACGACGTCACTTCAGGAAGCATCAGCGTAAACGGGACAGATATAAGGGATCTGAGTCTTGAAGAGCTGAGAAAAGCTGTGGGTTTTGTTCCTCAGAAAGGGGTCCTGTTCTCAGGGACGATAGCGGACAACATACGGTTCGGCGATGAAGAGGCGGCGGACGAAGATATACGTGAAGCAGCTGATATAGCGCAGGCTTCAGGATTCATAGATGAAGATGATGAAGGCATGGACAGACCTGTGTCGCAGGGCGGGAGCAACGTGTCCGGCGGGCAGAAGCAGAGGCTTGCCATAGCGAGGGCGATCGCGAAGAAGCCGGATCTTCTGGTGTTCGACGACAGTTTTTCTGCGCTCGACATGAAGACAGACGCAGCGCTGAGGAAAGCGCTTGAGGAGAAGCTTAGGGGCGTTACAAAGATAATAGTCGCACAGCGGATAAGCACGATCGTCCACGCAGACCAGATCATAGTGCTTGACGACGGAAGGATATCCGGCAGGGGCACGCACAGAGAACTGATGAAAACGTGTGAAGTATACCGTGAGATCGCGGAGTCACAGCTTTCCGTGAAAGAGCTCTCTGAGCTCGCGGAAGGAGGTGAAGTCTGATGGCAGATGAAAAGATCGAAGTCAGAAAACCTCCTCAGGTAACGATGAGAAGAGGTCCGGGGTCAGGTATCGCGCCCGGCGAGAAGCCGAAGAACCTTAGCGAAGCTCTGGTAAAGCTTATCAGATACATGGGAAAAGCCAGATACGCCGTGATCATATCCATGTTGTTTGCAGCAGGCGGCACCGTATTCCAGGTCGCGGGTCCTAAGATCATGGGTACGGCGACGACGGAGCTCGCGAACGGACTCATCGCCAAGATGAACGGAAACGGGAGCATCAACTTTGAGAAGATATGGAGCATACTCATGCTCACTCTTGTCATATACCTGACTGCCAGCGTGCTCAATATGATACAGGCACAGATAATGGCGGTCGTGACTCAGAAGCTCGGATACAGGATGAGGCGCGAGATCTCTGAGAAGATCAACAGGATGCCGATGAAATACTTCGAGAGCAGGCCGTACGGCGACGTGCTGTCAAGGATCACCAACGACGTTGATACGTTCACTCAGAGCCTGTCGCAGAGCGTCGCGATGATGATAACGTCTGTCACGACGATCGTCGGTACTTTCATAATGATGCTCACGATATCACCGCTGATGACAGCAGTAGCGCTCGTCATACTTCCTGTTTCAGGCATACTGGTCAGTCTCCTGATCAGATTCTCGCAGAAGCATTTCAGAACGCAGCAGGAGTATCTCGGAACGCTCAACGGCAAAGTCGAGGAGGACTTCTCCGGGCAGCTTGTGATCAAAGCCTTCAGCGCGGAAAAAAGGATGATAAAGAGCTTCGAGAAGGATAACGACGTGCTGTATGAATCCGCCTGGAAAGCGCAGTTCATATCCGGACTGATGCAGCCTGTTATGTTCTTCGTCGGGAATCTAGGATACGCGGGGGTCGCTGTGTCAGGCGGATTCCTGGCTGTCAAAGGGGCGATAGGGATCGGCGATATCCAGGCGTTCATCCAGTATGTGAAGAACTTCACCCAGCCGCTCCAGCAGATAGCGCAGGTCATGAACCAGGTACAGTCCATGTCGGCGGCAGTCGAGAGGGTGTTTGAATTCCTGGAGGAAGAGGAAGAGGACGGACATAAGGCTGAGGCAGGGGCTGCTGGACCTTCCTCAGCGGAGAAGCTCAAGGACGCGGTGAATAAAGCGAAAAGCAGCGTCATGAACACAGTCACCAGAGGCGCGGTCACTTTTGATCATGTGAGGTTCGGATACGATCCGGAAGAACCGGTCATCCACGATTTCTCGGCAGAGGTGAAGCCGGGGCAGAAGGTGGCGATAGTAGGACCGACAGGAGCCGGAAAGACCACGGTCGTGAAGCTCCTCATGAGATTCTATGACGTGGATTCAGGCGCGATAAAGCTTGACGGTGTAGATATAAGAGAATACGACAGGCACGCGCTCAGGGAGAACTTCGGCATGGTACTGCAGGACACGTGGCTGTACTCGGCGTCGATCAAAGACAATATAAGATACGGAAAGCCTGACGCGTCAGACGAGGAAGTCGAAGAAGCCGCAAGGGCAGCCCATATACATCATTTCATCCAGGCGCTTCCGGGCGGCTACGATATGGAGCTGAATGAAGAGGGATCCAACGTTTCCGCAGGTCAGAAGCAGCTCATCACGATCGCGAGAGCGATACTGGCTGACAGCAGAGTCCTTATCCTGGACGAAGCTACGTCGTCTGTAGATACACGTACAGAAGAGCTCATTCAGAAGGCGATGGATAATCTGATGAAAGGCCGGACGAGCTTCGTCATAGCGCACAGGCTCTCGACGATAAGAAACGCCGATATGATCCTCGTTATGGATCACGGCGACATAGTAGAGCAGGGCACTCATGAAGAGCTGCTTGCCAAGGGCGGTTTCTACGCGGAACTGTACAATTCGCAGTTCGACGACTGATCATACGCACCTTCCGGAGGACTGCTCCGGAGGGTGCTTTTAGATTTACAAAAAGAGCATTTATATGGTAAAATACAATCAGATAATTATTACAGTTTTTTGAGCAGGCAGGGGGAAAATGAAGAAGCTGATAACGATAAGCCGTGAATATGGAAGCGGCGGAAGAGAAGTAGGAAAGATCGTTGCGAAGAGACTGGGTGTGCCGCTGTATATCAAGGATATCATAACGATGGCAGCTGAAGAGAGCGGCCTTTCTCCGGAAGTCATAGAGAGCGCTGAGCTCCAGGCGAAAAGCAGCTTTTCATACACACTTTCATCAGCCGTAAGCTTCGGCGAAGGATTCGGCGGAGAGGCGATCTCCATGAACGAGAAGCTGTTTCTCGCTCAGTTCGACGTGATCACAGAGATCGGAGCGAAAGGCGAGGGAGTAATCGTTGGAAGATGCGCCGACTACGTGCTCAGAGAAGACCCGGATGTCACCAATGTGTTCATATATGGTGAGAAAGAAGATAAGATCCGCCGCTGTATAGAGGAATACGGCGACGATGAGGCGACTGTTGAGAAGAAGATGGCGACGTACGACAAGGCACGCCGCAATTACTACAACTATCATACGTCGCGTAAATGGGGAGAATACAAGAACTATGATCTTGCGATCAATTCAAGCCTTGTAGGAGAAGAAGGGGCTGCAGACATCATCTGCGCTTACCTTGAAGCCAGGAAAAACAACGGGAAATAACAGGTCCCGGAACCAGGAGTAATAATCAATACAGGGGGAGCAAAATGAGCAGAAGAGAAATCAGAAGGCGCCGCGCTGAGAAAGCGGCAAAGATCATTGTGATAACACTTGGAATAGGCGCAGTGACAGGGGCAATACTGGCGCTCAGCCTGCACGGTGTGATCAAGAAGGTTTTTGTTAACGAGAAGTGGCCCGGCGAGGAATGGTCAAGCGACGACTGGGCAGAAGAGGAACTGGAGAATTAATTATCCGGAGGATATATGGAAGAAAACAACGATAATAGAAACGAGATGGATCAGCAGGACAGACAGAACAGTCAGTATGAAAGGCCGTATCCGCCACAGAAACAGTATCCGCCTCAGAAGAAAACAAGCGTGATCCCGATCATAGCGATCGTGATCGCCGTTTTTCTGGTGTTCGGATCTATCTTCTCATTCATCATGAGGCTTATGACGTCGCCGCTTCTCGGAAGAGCGGGAAAAGAAAACGCTGTGAGCTACAGCACCCCGTACATCGGCGTGCTTACAGTGAACGGAACGATAGAGGGAGATTCCGACAGTCTGCTTTCGGAGCAGTCGTACCATCATTCGTGGACTCTGAAAAAGATAAAGGAGCTGAAGAGCGACAGCAACAACAGGGGGCTCATCATCAAGGTCAATACGCCGGGCGGAGGAGTATATGAATCAGATGAGCTTTATTTCGCGATCAAGGATTACAAGGAGGCTACCGGGAGGCCTGTATATTCATACATGATGTCACAGGCGACTTCAGGCGGCTACTATATTTCCGCGCCGTGTGACAAGATCATAGCGAACAGAAACTGCTGGACAGGCTCCATCGGCGTGACCATCGGAACGCTTTACGATATCACGGGATTCCTGAAAAAGCACGGAGTCAGGACTGTGACGATAACCTCCGGAGCCAACAAGGCTATGGGAAGCTACACCGACGAAATGACGGACGAGCAGAGAGATATATTCCAGAGCCTCGTCGACGACGCATACGATCAGTTCGTCGGCATCGTGGCTGAAGGCCGTAAAATGGACGAGAAGAAAGCAAGAAAGATCGGCGACGGACGCGTGTATACGGCGAAGCAGGCGAAGAAGAACGGTCTCATCGATGCGATCGCAAGCTATGACGACGCCGTGAAAGACATGAAAAAGCGTTTCGAGCTGGATTCATGCACTGTAAACGATATAGAGTATAAGGAAGACGATTCTATTTTCTCGAAACTCATGAAGTCACTTTCGGAACTGAAGAGGAGCAATGCTGACTCGGAGATGAGTACACTTAAGGCACTTATGGATGAAAACAGGAAATTTACGGTTACTTATCTCGCGGAGGTGGAGCGCTGATGAGAGTCGGGATCATATTAGGCACATACGCGGCTGTGAATATACTGGCGGTACTTCTTATCGACCGCTGGCTCTGCAGGAGCTCACGCGGCTATCAGAGAAGCGTAGGCGCTCGAGTCATTGTCTGCTTTATTTTTGCCGCGCTGGCATTCATGCCGGTGCTTGCGATACTTATAGACGGCAATCCGTATCAGTACATCCTTTTAAAATACAGTTATGTATGGATGGGAGTAAAGCTGTATTTTGGAGCGCTTCTGCTTATTGTGTCTGTGATCGATATGATCGCAGGCTTTTTTATGAGAAAACGTAAGAATGAGGATGACACTGACGAAAGCGGCGGCTGGCGCGCAGTGCATGCGTTCATATTTATTCTGATCATTGCCGCTGCTGTCGGTATAAATGTCTACGGCACGATCCACGCAAGAGACACCGTCGTGACGCACATGGATGCCACTGTAAACAAGCAGGTGAAGACGGTGAAAAAGCTCCGTGTGGCTCTGATCGCGGATTTTCATATTTCCTACAATTCCGATCCGAGAACGATCCGGAAGATGGTCGATAAGCTCAACCGTCAGAAGCCGGATGTCGTTTTTGCTGCCGGGGACATGTTCTCGTCTAGCTATTCCTCGGTGAAAGATCCGTCCGAATATATCAAAGCCTTCCGGGGCATCAAAGCCAAAGAGGGCGTATTCTGGGTATATGGGAACCACGACGTTGAAGAGCCGCTTTTCTGCGGGTTCGGTCTCGATGATCCGAAAAACGCAGTGAGGACGAAGAAGATGGTGAGATTCCTGAAAAAGTCAGGATTCACCATACTGGAAGACAGCTTCACCGCAGTAGCGGGAGGAGAGGTGCAGATAGCGGGAAGAGCCGATCTGTTCAAGCCGACAGACAAAGCGAAGAAAAGGCTCGATGCCAGGAAGCTTCTTACGGATCTCGATAAAGAGAAGCCGATAATAGTTATCGAACATGAGATGGATGGATACAAGGCTCTGGCGGAGAGCGGAGCGGATATCTCGATGTCGGGCCACACGCACGCCGGACAGATATTTCCGGGAACGATATTCACGAGACTCATGAACGACGTCGCATACGGTAAAGCAGACAGAGAAGGCATGCAGGTGTTCGTGACTTCCGGAGTCGGCTGCTACGGACCACCGCTGAGGATCGGAACGAACAGCGAGATCATGATAATAGACATCACATTCAAATAGAGGCGATAAGAAAGATGAGTGAAAAAAAGGAGAAGCGGTCTCTGTATGACTTTGACAGGAAGGCGATAAAAAAGAGCGCTCACGCAGTGGTGCGAAGCCACTACGTACTCCTTCTGTTCGTATGTCTGGTACTCATATTCCTGGGAATGGAGTATAACTCATCTGCCGGCGTGTTCAGGAGCTACCAGTCAGATACAGGAACTTCAGGCGCCGGCTCAGGCGCGCTCTACAGAGGTCAGGCAACGCAGGTCATCAGCGACATCGTTACCGAACGCATGGACAAGGGCAGCGATAGAGCCAAGGCAGCCATGAAGAAATACCGTAAAGATTCCGGAAAGGACAGCGTGCTCGGAAGAAGAAGAGGGGTATTCGCGTCTATCGTGAATAATGTCTCCTCCGGATATGTATTCATACAGCTGGCGCAGGCGATAAGGAATCTTTCGCATTCCACCGGTATAACAGCGTTTCTGTTTACGCTGATCATGTTCTTCGTATACTTTGGCATATGGATATTCATACGGCAGCCGATATCTGCTGTGACAAGAAGGTATTTCCTTGAGGCGAGGATGTATAAGAAAGTTCCTATGCATCATGCCCTTCTGTTCCAGTCGGTACACAGGTGGCCGAGGGTGAGCCTTGCGGACACATATGCATATGTTCTCGAGATGCTCTGGTGGTTCACGGTCATCGGAGGCGTCATCAAAATGTATTCGTACTCAATGGTGCCGTACATAGTTGCCGAGAATCCGGATATAAAGCCGAGAGAGGCAGTGAAACTTTCCAGAAAGATGATGGACGGTCATAAATGGGAAGCGTTCAAAATTGACTTTACGCTTCTGCCATGGTTCCTTCTCGGCATGGTGACTTTCGGATTCTCTGATATCCTGTATACGATCCCGTATACACTTGCTGTCAAGTCGGAATATTATGCGCACATCAGGAACTGTGCGAAGCTGGATAACATAGAAGGCGCGGACAGACTGAACGATACGTATCTGTTCGAGAAAGCAGACGAGGCGCTGATAAAGGAGCAGTATCCTGATATCGGTTCGCTCGAACAGTATGTGGGAAGCCACACAGTAGAGGTTAAGCCGTGGCAGAAGTTCTTCATCAGGAATTTCGGGATCTGGCTCGGTGATTCAGAAAAGAAGAATGAGTATCAGAAGCTCCAGAGCATGAAATTCCAGATCAGCAAAGAGAAGGACGTTATCGCGGGGGACGCTTATCCAAGAAGGCTGCATCCTATGTATGACCCGTCAGACAAGGAGTCGAAAGACCTTGAAGGTACAGTAGCGGCGTTCAGATGCTACACCATTTGGTCGCTCATACTCATGTTCTTCGCGTTCTCGTTTGTGGGATGGCTGTGGGAAGTAAGCCTGCATATCATCACAGACGGTGTGTTCGTAAACAGAGGCACGATGCACGGGCCGTGGCTGCCTATATACGGGTTCGGAGCCATATATATACTGATATTCCTGAACAGATTCAGAAAGAATATCTTCGTCGAATTCCTCGGCGCAGTCATACTCTCAGGATTCGTTGAATACATGACATCCTGGTACCTTGAGGCCACCAAGGGGATGCGCTGGTGGGATTACACCGGGTATTTCCTGAACCTTAACGGAAGGATATGCGGAGAGGGGCTCCTGGTCTTCGGACTCGGAGGAATAGCGGTGGTATATGTCATCGCCCCTCTTCTTGACAGGCAGATAAGCAGGATAAAAAGCAGGCAGGTCATCGCGGCCTGCGTGATACTTCTGGCGCTGTATAATGTTGACGTCGTCTATTCCAGGATACACCCGAACGCGGGTAAAGGCATAACGGATTACAGCGAATATCAGGAGCCGGGGAAGCCGAAAGCGGTAAGCGGATGGACAGGAGGGGCCGGCATGATCCCGGGCCGTGCTTCGGGGACCGGTCTCAGGATATGATCCGGATAGTATTTAATATGTTTTTTTGATAC
>JAFWJS010000008.1 GCA_017511535.1 Eubacterium sp.
TATCTGCTTTCAGATTTTAACAAAACAAAATCGAACGCTTTCTGAAAAGCGTATACACAGTTATTATATTCTGATTCCACAGCTGTTACAATACATACTGCTTTACGCTTCATATCTGTTTATACTTTATACCCCATATCATATGGATCCAAAAAAGAGACGCATTTGCGTCTCTTGAGAGTAAGATTAAGGACTGCCGCATAAGCGGCAGCCCTTAAGTATATGGTGTGTGATTGTGAGAGGTAATTCATTTACTATGCAAGTTCTGCTTCCATGTCGTCCATCTGCTTCTCTTCGCCTTCTCTTGTCGTCTTCTTTGACGCGATACCGAGTACTGCCTCGACTGCGAGGATGATCACCATCATCAGTGTCCACTGGTCTGCGAGTTCCATCGGAAGGCTCATGTCCTCTGTCAGGATGAACGCGATCACTGATACGATCGCTGTGATCACTCCCAGTCCTCTTACGACCGGCCTTCTGCTCGTTCTGTCTGCTTCCTTCTCATCGTCCTCGTCGTCTTCTCTCTTCCTGAGTCCAAGGATGACTGTTGCTGCTGCGATGACTGCTGTGATGATGGCTGCGATCAGGTTGATCAGTGCCCATGCGCTCTTCGGCGCTGTCTTTGCTGTCTCTTCGTCTGCGATGGTCTCTGTCTTCTGTGCTGATGCGAGCGGTGCTTCCTCGTCTTCGATCATCTCTGATGTCCCGTTTACTGCTGCAGGTGTGTTCACTGTCATTACAGGTGCGGCAGGTGCTGCTGACGGTGTGACAGTGTTCGCTGCTGCTGTAGTTCCCTGTGCCTTCGGCATATCCTGTGTCTTCTGTGCTCTGTGTGCTTTATGTGTATCAGTTGTCCCAGGTGTCTTCGGCGTCTCTTCGTCTTCTGTAACAGGTGCTGCAGGTGTCTCTTCGTCCTCTGTCTCCGGTTCAGGCATCTCAGGCACTTCGAACAGATCCATGTGATTCAGGAAGTCGATATATGCTTTCTTCTCAGGTGATGTGATGAATGCGAGGATGTCTGCCTCTACGATATCTTCGAGCTGTGCCTCTACGTATGGCGCGTTCTCGAACTCGACCTCGCCCTTTACAGGTGCTTCAGGTGCTTCAGGTGCCTCAGGTACGTTGTATGTCTTGTATGTCCTGAGAGGCATCCATGCGTAGTTGTATACTACTTCGATGTCCTCGATGTCTCCTGCTCTTACTGTTCCGTCTCTGAACGATATCTCATGTGTGTCTCCGCATTCCCAGCCGTACTCGTTGTGCTTCGCGTTAGTCCCTACATAGGAGTCGCTCTCCATCCAGTATCCCATCGAGTGGCCTTCGTCTGTGTTGTAGTAGAATGCAGCGTATCCCGGGTTCGTGTTCTCTGCCGGCGCGCTCATTGCCTTGAATGTGATCACGTCGTTGGCGTCGATCTCGAACTCCTCTTTGTATGAGATCTCTGTGTCGTAGAAGTTGTGCTCGATCGTGACTCTGATCATGCGTCCTGACTTCTCCTCTGCTTCCTCGATAACGTATGTGTCTGTCGCTGTGAGCTGAGGCGCGGATGCGTTCTTCTCTACCGACGCCTTCGCAGGCTCGTTGTAGCGGCTGTTGATCATGTCGTTGTACTGTTCTACTGACTGGTAGCCTGCCGCCTTGATCTTCTCTTCCATCTTTACGTCGTATTCGTACTGGGCTGCCTTGGCTTCGTACTGCTCCATGTCTTCGTTGTATTTCGTTACGTCGCTCTCGTACTTCGCGTCTCTTGCTTCTTCCGCTGCCTTTCTTCCTGCCTCGTTCTCCTCGTCGATCTGACGGTTTCTTTCCTCAGCGTCTTTCACTGCCTGTTCGTTACGGGCTCTCGCTTCGCTGACTCTCTGCTCTTCCGCTTCGTTGTGCTGCGCGATCTCTTCGTTCTTCCTGTTCGTCTCTTCCACCGCTGCTTCGTACTCTTCGTCCACTGCCTTGTTGTAGGCCTCTGCCGACGCGTTGTACTCGTCTACCTTTGCGTTGTACTCTTCGATGGCGGCGTTGTCTTCATAGCTCTCTGCTGCCGGCGTCTCCGGTGCTTCAGGTACTGTCTCTGTCCCCGCGAATGCGGCTCCCGGTGTGATCATCATCGTTGTGATCATTCCCGCTGCGATCATCTTTCTGATCATTTCTTTCATGTTCTTCATCGTTTTTCTCCTCTCACTTTTCGTGTTCTGTTTCTGGTTTGTCGTTCATCCTTTCGACGATTTTATGATACGGGAATTACCGTCACAAAACGCGTCACAAAATGCGGTTCCCAGTTGCAAAACCGTCACCTAAACCGTCACAGATCACACATGCAAGCGGTTTTTTTACAGAAAACGATGATTTTTATCAAAAAAATACCCGCTCCGGCTGCTGCCGAAGCGGGTACTTGTCGTATCGTTTATTTCTTTCTGAAGATGCATCCTCCTATCGGCGGCATCTTGATCGTGATCGAATACGGCATGCCGTGCGCAGGTTTCTTCTTCGCACGGATCTGCCTCGGATTCACACATCCGCCTCCGGCGTATTTAACGTCGTCTGTATTGATGATCTCTTTATAGAATCCCGGCTCAGGTACTCCGATGGTGTATTCGCCATATGCCTGTACTCCGGCGTTCACCGCGATGACAAGAAGCTCGCCCTTGTTGGCCTCGATCTTCTCTTCCTCGCTTGCGCTCTTCGGCGGGAGCTTCTGTCCGGCCGTATTCTTCTCAAGGCTTCTTCTTATATACGTGTAGATCATCTGCTCATTGTTGTCAGCGTCGATCCACTGGAATCCGCTGAAGTCAGTGTCGCTGTCCCAGAGAGCAGGATTCTCGCGGTATACATGGTTCATGTCTTTGATGTAGTCTTTATACTTCGCATGGTTCTCATAATGAAGCATGAACCACTCCAGCTCCTCATACTCACGGAACTCGATGAATTCGGCGAGCTCATGGCCCATGAAGTTCAGCTTCATGCCCGGATGTGTCATCTGATACAGGTTCAGGAGCCTTATGCCTGCGAATTTACGCCATGTATCTCCAGGCATCTTGCCGATCAGGGAACACTTACCATGTACGACCTCGTCGTGCGACAGAGGCAGGATATAGTTCTCGCTGTACGCATATGTGATCGCGAAAGTCAGCTTGTTGTGGCATCCCGGCCTGAATGGGAAATCTGTCTTCATATATTCCAGGGTGTCGTTCATCCAGCCCATGTTCCACTTGTAATGGAATCCGAGTCCGTTTGCGTCAGGAGGCGCTGTAATGAGAGGCCAGGCGGTGCTTTCTTCAGCGATCGAAACAACGCCCGGACATCTGGTGCCTATCATATAGTTGAATTCCTTCAGGAACTCGATAGCGTCAAGGTCGCCTTCATCTCCGTACTTATTGAACTTCTTCATCTTCTCATCCTGGATGCCGAAGTTCAGATAGAGCATGCTGCTTACGCCGTCAACTCTGATGCCGTCTGCGTGATATTCCTCGATCCAGTACATAGCGTTCGACAGCAGGAAGCTCCTGACCTGCGGACGGCCGTAATCAAATTTATACGTGCCCCAGTCAGGATGTTTCTCTTTCTCGTACAGCTTGCTTCCGTTGAACTCGCAGAGACCCTGTTCATCCGGGCAGAAATGTCCAGGCACCCAGTCAAGTATGACGCTCAACCCCGCCTCATGGCACTTGTCGACAAGATATTTGAAATCTGACGGCGCTCCGTATCTTGAAGTCGGCGCATAGTATCCGGTCACCTGATATCCCCAGGAAGCGTCCAGAGGATGCTCCATGACAGGCATTATTTCTATGTGAGTATAACCCATATCCTTCACATACTCAGGAAGCTCATCTCCCAGCTCTCTGTATGAGAAGAAGTTTCCGTCCTCATGACGGCGCCATGAACCGAGATGCATCTCATATATGTTCATCGGAGATTTAAAAGTATTTTTCTTTGCTCTCTCAGCCATCCATTCAGAATCGCCCCAGTCATATGACGGGTCGCAGACCTTGGATGCTGTACCCGGTCTTGTCTCCGAATGGAATGCGAACGGGTCGGCCTTGAACTGGTGCTTACCCGACTTCAGTGTGATGTCATATTTGTATCTGTCCCAGATCTTTGCTCCAGGCACAAAACATGTACGTACGCCTGTGTCGCCAAGTTCCTTCATCACATATGCGTCGCCCGCTTCTGCGCTGTAAGGATCCCAGCCGTTGAAATCTCCGGTCACCCTTACTTCATTTACATCAGGTACCCATACCGTGAACTGGACGCCGCCGTCCATCAGGTGCGCTCCGAATCCTCTATATGCGTGATAGTTCTCGCCTGTATTGAACAGGTATGTGAAGTCCTCTGAAAGAACTTCCTGGATCTCATTCTTTTTCATCCTGCAGCTTCCTCCATAGCTTTCATCTTATACGATGCTGCTTTTCCTTTCTATATAATACCACAAAACAGATGCCCGGGCAGATAATTCCTCAGGCCGCAGGCACCTTTTCCGGAAGCCTTACAGGCCTGAACCCGAACTCCTCCTGAATCAGTACCGTAAGAGGTATCCCCAGCGCAACAGGGAACAGTATCGTGTTGCACAGTACTATAACGGCAAATTTCATATAGTCAACATCAGGATAGAAGTAAGCTACAGCAGGCGTTATTATCAAAGCCTCTATTGCCGCTACTGCTATTATCGTTCCGATAAACTTCAGCATCCGCTTTCCTGACCTGAGATCAAAAGCCGTCCCGGCATACTTTGCCCAGTAAATATAGAAAAGGAATGGGCCGAGGAAATTAGCCAGGGCGCCTGCCGCCGACGATATCCGCAGGCTTCCTCCTATAATATCTGAAATAACGTTCCCCAGGCTGAGCACGACGCATCCCGGTATCCCGAAGAATATCCCGTAGATCGGCTGGAGTATAGTAACAGGCCTGATGTCAGTAAAGCCCGGCATTATGTCCAGCGCCTTGAACGGTATCGAAATGATGAAATATGTAATGAACAGCAGCAATACTATGAGCGTCTTCTGTTTTGCAGTAGTATCCATAACATTGAAATGCGGGCGAAGCCTTTCTTCCGGCACAGGATTTTGATCTCCCCCGCTGTCTGTCTCTGACGTCGGGTCCGCGGTCTGCGCCGTATTCTTTTTCACACCGCCGGGCAGCCTTACCAGCTCCGCAAGATTGCCGAGCAGAACAAATACGACTGCCGCCACTTTTGTTGCCGTCATCGTTACGCTGCCGACTATGCCTGCAGGGAGGATCACACACCACAGAGCCGCGAAAACATTCTCAAGTGAATATATGATGGTGGCCGACGATGCCGTTGTCCGTCTCTGTGCGAACGTATTGAGCACCTGCGCTGTCACTGTGACAAAATACGAATGCACGAACAGGCTCGCGACGACCTGTCTGGACCACGGTACCGCGAAAAACGTCGCCGGCTGCAGCGCTGTCCACGCCGCGTAGCTCGTTATCCCCGAGAACAGGATGATCAGAGCAGCCAGAGTGATCGAATCATGTTCTTTCGCCGCCCTGTTGAGCTTTATATAAAACAGCCCTCTTAATATTGCCGCGACAAAGACAAGCACAAGAGACTTTGTATCAGGACTTGTCTCGTTTCCCATGAATGCCAGGACGACCCCGACTGTAATGAACGCTGAAGATACAAGCGTCCTGACGCCCACCTTCTGGCGCAGAAGGAACATCAGTCCCGGCATGAAGATGACCGTCATTGAAATGGTGAAATCTCCCGTCAGCACGTCGAAAGATTTCCATCCGTATATATACATTACGTTATATGTAAAATACAGTACCGCAAGCAGCGCGCATTGGATCACGAGACCTTTTCCGGCCTTCATGATCTCATTCTTTATCCTTTTGAAAAAGCACATGAAAAGAAGCGCTGCGCCGATAAGGTTGGTCATGCATGATACGGCGAACGGTATGACGGTGTCCGGCATGCATGAAAGAACTATGACTTCCGACGACCATATCGCGGTCACACATAGAAGACATATGTTGGCCTGAAACCTGTTCATATCACTCCTTTTCTGTGCTTCCCGCACATTCCTCACATAGTCCGTATATTACCGTATGGTGGAAATCAGGTATAAAGCCGTGATGTTCTTCCAGATGCTCCCGGAGCTCCACCAGCTCGTCACAATGAAGATGGAACAGTTTCCCGCACTTAAGGCACTTCCCGTGTACGCACAATCCTTCACCGCATTCTTCCCGGTCGATATACTCGAAGCACGCCGGAGTGCTCTGGTCGATAATGTATTTATCAACAAAGCCCTCCTCTACGAGTCTCTCAAGCTGCCGGTACACTGTGGCCTGTCCTATTTTTCTTCCGCCGTCTTCGCCTGTGTCAGCGCCGGCAAGATGTTCATATACTTCCGCGGCCGTAACATGCTGCCCTTTTACAGACCTGAGATATTCCAGCACTTCGTTATGCTGTCTCGTATTGTACTGATTCTTTTTGTTCATTTATCTTCCTTTGATCATGCCGGCAGCCCAGCAGAGGGCAAACACCAGCACCTGTACAGCCACAATTGTTGAACCGACCGGAGTCCCGGCCAGGATGGAAATCACGATGCCTGCCGCAGCTGATATAACAGCAGTCAATGCAGAGCAGACCGTCACCGCGCCGAAACTGTGGAAAAGCCGCATCGCCGAAAGCGCCGGAAAAATCACGAGCGCCGAGATCAGAAGCGACCCCACCAGATTCATCGCAAGCACGATCACAACTGCGGTGATCACGGCGATCAGAAGATTGTACGCATCCGCCCTGGTCCCCGTCGCTCTTGCGAAATCCTCGTCAAAAGTTACCGCGAATATTCTGTTATAGAACATCGCATAGACGATCATCACCACCGCAGACATTATGAGGCAGACGGCAACGTCGCTTTTCTCCAGAGTCAGGATCGATGTCGAGCCGAAAAGCGTGCTGCAGACGTCGCCCGAAATATTGGACGACACCGGGAACAGATGCATGAGCAGATATCCGAAAGCAAGAGCAGCTACAGATATCATCGCTATCGCGGCATCACCTTTGATCTTCGCATTCTTTCCGCCTCTGAGCAGCAGAATCGCGCTCGCCACTGTGACCGGGAGCACGATGAGCATGTTGTTCGTGACTCCTGTTACGGTCGCGACCGCAAGCGCTCCGAAAGCCACGTGCGACAACCCGTCCCCGATGAACGAGAACCTCTTCAGCACGAGCGAAACTCCGAGGAGTGACGCGGAAAGTGCTATGAGCACGCCGACTATGAGAGCGTACTGCACGAACGGGAACTGAAGATATTCTATCAGCTTCTGCAACATGGCGCATCACCTCCTTCCTCATGACTGTGATGCATGTGTGGCTTCTTTGGCTCGCCGAACACAACGTCGTCTTCTATTATCTGCCCGCACGTATCGCATACGTCGAAATCTTCCTTGGCTCCGAATGAGACCTCGTCTCCGATAGACAGTATGTGGGATGCGTACTTTTCCGCCGCCGCGAGGTCGTGTGAGATCATGATTATCGCGATGCCGTCCTTGTTAAGGCTCTCGATGAGGTCATACATCTCTGACGTGACCTTCGGGTCAAGGCCCGCAACAGGCTCATCCAGAAGCAGTATCCTTCCCGCCGCGCAGAGCGCCCTCGCAAGAAGCACTCTCTGCTGCTGTCCTCCCGAAAGGTCGCGGTAGCACCTTTTCTCCAGATCGAGGATCCCCATCCTCTTCATGTTCTCTTCTGCTTCCACCTTCTCCTCATGCGAATAGAAAGGCCGCATGCCGGTCTTGCCCTGAAATCCCGATATGACGATCTCTTTCACCGACGCCGGAAAATCTCTCTGCACTTCCGTCTGCTGCGGAAGGTATCCTATCTCTCGCGCCTTGAGTCCTTCACCTGTCTCGATCACCCCTGCGACCGGCGGTATCAGTCCAAGCAGGGTCTTCATGAGCGTCGTCTTCCCGGACCCGTTTTCACCGACTATGCAAAGATAATCCCCCTGCTCTACGGTGAAACTGATCCCGCTTACGACAGCCCTGGAATCATACCCTACCGTAAGATCCACTGCTTTAAGTAAAGACATTCTTTCTCCTTTTTATCTATCAGCCTCAAGCGCTTCTTCAAGCACTTCAAGGTCCTTTTCCATTATGCCGAGGTATGTCGCTCCCTCATCTATCTCTTCCTCAGTGACCGACTGCATCGAGTCGAGCATCAGTATCTTCTGTCCGCCGCGCTTTGTGTTTTCTGACATTGTCCTGGCGATCTTTCCGTCTGAGCCGTCTATCGTCATGATGCAGTCCAGGCCGTATTCATCCACTTTGCCTGCCAGAAAACGCACCGTCTCGAAGCTGGCTTCTGTCTCGGCTGAACACCCCGCAAAAGCTGCGTAATATCTGATCCCGTGGTCGTCTGTCAGATAGCGGAACGGGAATCTGTCTCCGAAAACAAGCACGTTCTTCGACGCTTCAGCGACAGTTCTGTCGTATTCCAGATCCAGCTCCAGAAGGCTGCTTATATAGTCTTCCGTGTTCTTTTCGTACGCTTCTTTGTTGTCCGGATCCACTTCACAAAGTGTGTCCTTTATCGCCTCGCAGAACATCGCCGCGTTTCTCAGCGACAGCCATACATGTTCGTCGTACTCTTCCTCGTGATCGTCCTCGTCATGGTCATGGTCTTCCTCATTCTCGTCATGACCGTGGTCATGATCTTCATGTTCCATGCCCTCGACCGTCTCTTCCGTCTTGACCTGCTCACCCAGCACGTCCATCAGACAGATCACTTCCATCCTGTCGTTCTCTGCCTTGTCTATGACGTCCTTGACCCATGCGTCAGATTCTCCTCCGACATATATAAAAACATCACAAGACGATATCTTCATGATGTCGTCCACCGTCGGCTGATAGCTGTGAAGGTCGGCGCCGTTTTTTACGAGAAGCTCAACATCGACATTATCGTTACCGTCTGCCACTATCTCACGTGCCCAGTCATATTCCGGAAAGATCGTGGCGACGACCCGGATCTTATCATCCGCCGCGGTATCTGTCCCCTGCCTGTCGTTCCCGCTTTTTCCGCATGAACAAAGCAAAGCCAGCCCTGCTGTCAGCGCCATTATCAAAATCATTATTGCGATTCTGTTTCTCATTTTGAATCCTTTATCCCGATATAAATTGATAAGCATTATCAATTTATGATTATACCACATACATCTTCTCCGTCAAGACCATGCGCCTAAAACAGCCGATCGTCAAAATGGACTTCTCAGCGCGTTTCTTTGCCAAGTCGATATATATCGACCATGAAGTCGATCTGATGTGGCCTGATGAGATTTTATACAAATCAAGAAGGATTTTGATATTTGTATACTTTTACCAGTAGAAACATTAAATTTGTATTTTTAGAAGACATAGGATCCTGACCCAAATAATTGCAGGTAATAATAACAGGGGCTGCTGCATTAAGTGCTCATTCAGCACTTTGTGCAACAGCCCCTTCATTAATACTGCATATCCACCCCGGTCAGCCGCATCAGGCGCAAAGCCGCCTGCTCACAGCTACTATTTCAGCACGTATACTTTTTTATTGCGGCGCCCCCACTGGAAGCATTCTTTGGTACTTCTCATATAGAGGTCGATGATATGGCCTTTGACCGCGCCGCCGCAGTCGTTCGCGACCGCGGTTCCGTAACCCTCAACGTAGAGCTTCGTCCCGTACGGAATGACGCTTGGATCGACTGCGCAGGTCCCGTAATGGCAGTGGCCGCCGGTCGCGCCGTGTGCGTTGTTCCCGAAGTAGTACGCAGTGCAGTTACCGATGAAGGTCTCGCTGTAATCCACGCTGCCTGTCTCGCCTGTCTGGCTCGTTCCGAATGTCAGACGTATATCTACCGGCGTCTTGATCCACTTCTTGAACTTTCTCGACGTCTTTATCTTCTTTCCGTCTATGTACTTATATTTATATGTATATACAGCTTTCCCCGGCTCACCCTCGGTCCTCGTGATCGTTCCCGAAGCGAGCGACTTATCAAATACCGCACCCTTCTCCTTCGGCTCGACCGGAAGTGTTTTCTCTTCGTACTTTATTTCTACCGCAGTCAGCTTTATCTTCGTACCGGATTTCATCTGTTCGTCCAGCGCCGGTTTTACGACATCGTCTTCATCATATGGGATGTCATTCAGCTCGAGTGTCTCGCGGACAGTTCCCGGATATGTGTTGATATCTTTCTTCTCACCGGCTATCTTCGCAGTCGCTTCTCCTGCCTTCAGTACGGTTATCTCCATGCCGTTCCTGACATACGCGTCGCCGGAATCATCGCTCTCAGGAATGCCAAACGACCCCGCATCGCCGCCGTCGCTCATGACTTTCTTCAGGCTTCCCGCGACATCAGACGGCTGTATGGTATCCATGTCCTGTTCTGTGAATCCGCCTACCTTGTCCACCGAAGTGATCTCAGAGCTGTGCTCCCCCGTAAAGTCGGAGACCTTATGAGCACGCGTCGTATATTCAACTTCTTCTACGCCGTCAAATGAAACGTATTTCACTTTCACTTTCTGCGGGATAAGCTCGTTCACAACAGGAACTGCCGCGAAAACAGCCAGAAGAAGTACGATAAACATCAGCCATTTCCCGGCCGACCAGCGTTTCTTTGCCGCTTCGTTATTCAGTTGTGGCTTTTCTTTTTTGTCCATTGTATGTTTCCGGATCCGTTTCCGGCCCCATTAACGCCGCGAGGCTTTTGTTACTCTGTCCTGAGCGCCGTCACAGGGTCGCTCTTCGCCGCCTTACGCGACGGGATCCATCCTCCGATAAGCGTGAGCACGATACTCAGAAGTACTAGTATCACCGCGGCGCCAGCAGGCATCTGTGCACGCATCCTTGTCCCTTCGGCAAGAGTCTGGATGATATAATTGCCCGGTATGAGCAGGGCAAGAGATATGCCTATCCCCAGAAGCCCCGCAAGCAGGCCTATGATGAATGTCTCCGCATTGAACACGTTTGCAACATTCCCTTTGGATGCGCCCATCGCGCGCAGGATACCTATCTCCTTCTTACGCTCGAGCACGCTTATGTACGTTATGACCCCTATCATGATCGACGAAACCACTAGGGATATCGCGACGAACGCTATGAGTATCATACTGAGCTGGTTGATGATGTCCGTGACTGACGACATCAGCGTGCCCACTATGTCAGAGTACGTGATGACTTTGTCGTCTTCGCCGGTCTTCTTCATCCTGTCGTTGTAATTGTCGATGATCGCCGTGACTTTCTCTTTGCTCTCAAAGTCCTTAGGATAGATCATGATCATGCTTGGCTTCTTCAGGTCGGCGTACCCGAAATTCTTCATATTGTCCTCGTACGTCGCCGTTCCTTTGGTCATCATCTGGCTGATCATCTGCGTCAGGTCGTCCTCGTCCATGTCCATCTGTATCGCGTCGGCGAATGCCTGCGGGTCAACGCTCATGGCGTTCTTCAGGCCACTTGCGACCTGACCCATCGCGGCCTTCATATACTTCGTCATGTACTTCTTCATGCCGGAAGTGATCTTCTCCTGCATCTTTTTGCCGACTCCGTTCATATCAGGCATCATGGAGGATGTGGCTTTGGATATGATCTTCTGCGCCTCTTTAGTCTCCATGTATTTTGCCATCATGGCGCCCATATCGACCTCGTTAGCGCTCCCTTCCGCCATCGCATACTGTGTGTATTTCATATACAGAAGGCCGAGGATCTCTGTGAGCTCTTCCTGAGAAGTCGCAGCGGCCAGCTGTGCCAGGACAGCCTGTGCCTCTTCAGTCTGCATGAACGCCGCAAACCCTTCAGCCATCTTGGACGGATCAGCGGCCTCGCTCTGCTGCTTCTGCACATACTTCGCGTAGCCCTTCATGATATCCGTCATCATCTTTGACATGGCTTTTTCTGACTTTTTCGGGTCTCCCGCCTTCATGACCGAAGACATATCAAAATCGTCTTTGTCAGGCTGCGGGAGTTTGGACGGATCTATCTTCAGGGCGTTCTGGTCAAAGCTGAATGCGCTCTGGAGCTTTTTCTCGTCAACAGACATAACATCCTGCATATCAAAATCCGAATTGTCGTTGTCGCCGAAGTCTTTACCAGTCAGCACGTTGCGGCTCTTATCTGCCTTCTGCGCCTTGACAATATCCGACTTTTTAGACTTGCTTATTATGTGGTATATCAGATCAGGACTGTACCCAATGCCTATGGTAAGGCTGGCTATATTGGAGTCCGGACTCGGCTTTACGATGCCTGCGATCCTGAGCTTCTCACTCTTTGCGGCAACATTATTCATGAAGTCTTCGTCGTCCTGTTTGTCTATGTATATATCCTTGTCGGAGTCATACTTGTAGCAGTCTGAATTGATTATGAGACGGAACTCCTGACCCATGAAGTACGATGAGTCAAATTCTCTGTCCTCTGTATCAACCGTGACCTCGTCGCCTTTTGCGAATTTTTTCACTGCTTCAGTCAGTTCATCCGGATCTCTTTCTCCCATCATGTAAAGCACAAGGTCGCTTACATCGCCGGTCGAAGAAAGTATCAGCACCAGGTCATGTTCATCTTCAGGCCAGTGGCCCGCCACCAGGTCATACTGATCTTTATACATCCTGTCGTCAGCAGGAAGAGCGTTGAAGCTGTCCGTACTCATCATGAGTGACATCAGGCTGTTCGACGTTCCCGAAGATCCGGTGAGGCCTATCGCCGCAAATGATCTGTCAGGATTGACCTGTCTGAATGTTTTATCCGGATCCTCTCTGTATATGAGAGGCACCACGCTGTATCTGTACTCGATAGCAGAGGTGTATTTTTTTATCCCGCTCTTCTTGCTCTCAAGGAAATCTTTGAATGCACCCAGGTCGTTTGAATTTGATTTGGAGAATATCTCTGTGATCGTCTTCATCTCGCCGATCTTCTCGCCATATTCGTCCATCTCGTCGACTGCGCTTCCCGGCACGCCTTTTCCGTTCGTGGACACGCTTTTTTTCTTCTTCGCGGCGTCCTTTCCTCCCTCACCGATGCCCTCGGCGGTGCTCATTATCGACGCGAGATCAAAACCCGTATCCTGTATCTGTACCGGATATTCTGACAGCGTCTCTTCTTCGACACTGTCGATATACTTATTGACTCCATTGGAGAGCGAAAGAATAAGGGCGATCCCGATGATCCCGATAGAGCCTGCGAAAGCAACAAGAAGCGTACGGCCTTTCTTGGTCATCAGATTATTGAAGCTGAGCGTGAGTGCTGTAAAGAACGACATTGACGCTCTTCCCTTCTTCGCCTTGCGCTTATGCATGCCTGCAGACACGTCCGCGTCTGGACGCAGAGCAACAGAGCCTGAGCGCAATGGTGCAGCCGCCGTACCGTCTGCAGGTGTGATGACAGAAGCAGCAGCGGCAGGATCAAACGGATCCGAATCCGCTATCACCTTGCCGTCTTTAAGATTGATTATCCTAGTGGCATACTGGTCCGCCAGCTCAGGATTATGAGTCACCATCACGACAAGCCTGTCCTGTGCGACCTTCTTCAGGAGTTCCATCACCTGGATGCCTGTCTGGCTGTCAAGCGCTCCCGTAGGCTCATCAGCAAGGACTATGTCAGGGTCGTTTACCAGAGCGCGCGCAATGGCAACTCTCTGCATCTGCCCTCCCGAAAGCTGCATAGGAAGCTTGTGAATGTGTTCTTCCAGACCGACTTCACGAAGAGCTTCCTCGGCTCTTATTCTTCTCTGATTACCCGATATCCCGGAGATCGTCAGCGCCAGCTCAACGTTCCTCAGTACGGTCTGATGAGGAATAAGATTATAGCTCTGGAATACGAATCCAATCGTATGGTTCCTGTATGTGTCCCAGTCGCGGTCGCGGTACTTCGCCGTTGAGACTCCGTTTATAACGAGCTCACCGCTGTCTGCCTGATCCAGTCCTCCGATAATATTAAGGAAAGTGGTCTTTCCGGAGCCGCTTGGTCCGAGAACTGCCACGAATTCATTATCTCTCAGATTCATGCTTACGCCGTCAAGCGCCATCTGGACAAGGCCTGCTGTCCTGTATTCCTTTTTGATGTTTCTGATCTCTAACATTTATCTGCTTTCAGATTTTAACAAAACAAAATCGAACGCTTTCTGAAAAGCGTATACACAGTTATTATATTCTGATTCCACAGCTGTTACAATACATACTGCTTTACGCTTCATATCTGTTTATACTTTATACCCCATATCA
>JAFWJS010000044.1 GCA_017511535.1 Eubacterium sp.
TATATATTCATAGGAGAAGTGAAGTTGTTTTTCGCCTCTCTCGCCTTCATCCACTCTTCGTCATGCCACTCATACCAGAGTTCGGTCACGATCGAATCGGTCCCCGGCCTTTTGACGGACATTAACGCGAAAGGATCCGCCTTGGAAAGGATATCACCTTTTGCGGTTTCGATCTGATATTTGTAATGATCCCCGGCCTTTGCTCCCGGAACGAAGCATGTCCATACGCCTGTATCACCGATATGTTCCATCATGGCAGAGGCATCCCAGCCATTGAAGTCTCCGGTCACTCTGACCGATTTCACGTCAGGAGCCCACAGCGTAAACTGGACGCCTCCGTCTGCGATATGCGCTCCGAAAGTCCTGTAAGCATGATGAAGCTTTCCGGTGTTGTAAAGATACAGGAGCTCATTTGTAAGCTGTTCTCTTGTATTACTCATATATTCCGTCCTTCTGTGCTATATTTCGACATCGTAGTTGATAGGGCGTGCCTGCGGATAGAAGCCTGATCTGTAATCAGCTGCTGACATCCTTTTGATCGTTGTGATGGCTGCGATGTACAGTATCACGACGAAGATCAGCAGAGGGATCGTGCCCCGTTCTCCGAGGAACGCGAATGTATCATATGTTCCGTGTATAAGCATCGGTACCAGAAGCGCAAGCAATGAATATCCGATGATACCTCCGCGGTTTCCAAGTATCGCCGCTTTCTTGGAGTATGAGTAGATCACTCCCATGAATACTCCGCAGAACGCGTGAAGCGGTATGGCCGTGAACGCCCTTACAACAGCGGTCTGAAAGCCGTACATTGCTACATAATTGATGTTCTCATAAACGGCGAACCCGACTGCTGCAGATACACCGTAAACAATGCCGTCAAATCTGTAATTGAAGCCCTGATATTTCCATGAACCTATTCTCATGGCAAGGAACTTCACGATCTCTTCAACGAACGCCGCCATGCAGAACGATGTGGTTACCGCATACTCCAGTGATCCCTGAGGGTACTGCGGGAGGAACCGGCTCTCAAACATCTCCAGATAAGCAGCGGCAAAGCAGGAAAGCACGCCGAAGAAAATGATCTTTATGATCAGACCAAGCGGCTCTTTTTCGACCTTGTCCTTTTTGTAAACGTAGATGATTATCAGCAGGCCCGGTATTATCGCCAGAGCCATAAGATTACTGTCCATTTGCACTTTCCTCCCCTTTTCCTCTTTTTATTCCGGCTGTTCCGGCGCGTTTCAGAGTTTGTTTCTGTTGTTCTTGTAGAGAATGAGTATGTACCAGATGCAGCACGCAAGAAGCACTCCTCCAAGTATTTTTAATATGACCGCCATGTCTTACCGCCTTTCATATTAGTAGATCTCTCTGATGCCGCCTCCGACGAACTGATCATACAGAGCTTCCAGAATAGCGATCTGCTCGCGGATCTCCGCGCCATTATCAGTATCTCTTATTCTCAGTCTTACAGGCTCGGTGTGGACCAGATGCATCACAGGTCTGTGGAAGGTCTGCGTGCCGTCTTCCTGCAGCGGTTCGTAAGGCTGATGCTCGGCAAGATACATATGCTTCGA
>JAFWJS010000045.1 GCA_017511535.1 Eubacterium sp.
ACTTCCGCCGCAGCGCTTGGAGCTCTTGCTCTTTACGATATGATAAAGGGCGCTGTATCGGCTGATATAATCGCAGCGCTGTCTTTTGAAGCATGTAAGGGACAGATTGACGCGATATGTGAAGAAGTCATGAGTGTGAGGCCTCATCCGGATCAGGCAAACACAGCAAGGAATATCAGGATGATCCTTAAGGGATCAAAAGCTGTAGCTGAAGCTCAGGGAGACCATCTGCAGGACGCACTTTCGCTGAGATGTATCCCTCAGCTGCACGGCGCGGCAAAAAAAACACTGTATGACGCCCTGAAAACGGTAGAGACAGAGATAAATTCATGTTGTGATAATCCGATCATCTGGCCTGAAAAAGGCGCTGAGAGAGCAATTTCTGCCTGCAATCCGGATTCTTCATATATAGGTATAGAGATGGACTCATGCGCGATAGCTGCAACAGACCTGGCCAAGATGTCAGAACGCAGGAACAACCATATGATAGATGAGAATCTGTCCGGCTATCCGAGCTTTCTGATAAAAGACGCCGGATTGAATTCCGGGCTGATGATACCACAGTATACACAGGCCGGACTTATCAATGATATGCGTATTCTGTGCTGGCCGGGGTCGGTAGACAATACACCTACGTGCGTAAACCAGGAAGATTATGTCGCCATGGGCTACAATTCAGCAAAGAAAGGCATAAGTCTTGCGGAAAAGCTTGAATATGTACTGGCGATAGAACTTCTTTCTTCATATGAGACAAGAGGATTCGTACAAGGCGGAACAAAACGCTCGCCTGTATCCGAAAAGATATATAAGCTGATCTCTGAGAAGGTCCCGCTTATGGAGAAAGATGAATTCCTCTATGATTATATTGAATATATAAGAGACCTGATCCATTCCGGCAGACTTGCCGCGATGGTTCAGGAGGAACTGGGAGAGGAACTCAGGTAGCCGGCAGTATGGATTAAACAGATACAGCATTTCAGTATCTGCTTTAATAGAATTTATTCATTATTGTTTTTGATTGTTTGGAAGGAATTTTTATCATGGAGAAAAAAGTAACGATCAGGAAACCTGTCTTTATCACGATGGCGGCGATATATATCTTCATCATCGTGCTCGGACTGGTCAATCCTGAGGCTTTTGCCAACGGCGAAGCTGCAATCGTTGACTTTGCCTGCAGAAACTTTGCATGGGCATATCAGATCCTGACGATCTGCCTCATCGGCTTCTGCTTCTGGGTAATGTTCAACAAGAAGGTAGGCGACATCAAGCTCGGCGGAAAAGATGCCAAGCCTATCATGAGTAAATGGGCATGGTTCGTTATAACTCTCTGCGGAGGTATCGCTACCGGTATCGTCTTCTGGGGGATCGCAGAACCTCTGACGCACTTCTTCGACGGTATTCCATTGTTTCCGGGGGTCGAGCCTGGCTCTCCTGAAGCAGCCAAGATGGCACTGTCAACGACATATCTCCACTGGGGACTTGGCGAGTATGCGTACTATGCGGTCCCTGGTATCGTTATCGGATTTGCCGTATATAACATGAAGCTTCCGTATCGTATCAGTTCCTGTCTGTATCCGCTGTTCGGAAAGAAGGTAATGGGTAAGATCGGTACATTCATCGACATCCTCTGCGTATTCGGTATCGCAGGAGGCGTTTCCGCGTCACTTTGCGAAGGTGCTCTTCAGATCGGAGCTGGTATCGGACTCATTTCCGGTATAACACCGAGCAACGTTATCTGGATCACGATCCTGACAACTGTAGTGATCACATTTATTCTTTCCAGTTATACAGGAATCAATAAAGGAGTACGCTTCTTCTCAGACGCAAACGCGAAGATATACCTTGCGCTCCTCGCATTCATCCTGTTCTTTGGACCATCGATGTACATCCTGAACCTCATGACAGAGGCTATGGGGTGGCACATTTCTCATTTCTTTGAGCAGGCTATGTACACCGGAGCATGGAATGTGATCGACGGTGAAGCTGATATGTGGCCTACATGGTGGACAGTAAACTACTGGAGCTGGATGATCGCGTATGCGCCTCTCATGGGTATCTTCCTCGCGAAGGTAGCAAGAGGCCGTTCGCTCCGTGAGTTCACTATCTACAACTTCATTCTTCCTGGACTTTTCGACTGCTTATGGTTCGGGATCTTCGGCGGCGCAGCGATCAAATTCGATCTGGATACAGACAGCGCAGTATACAACCTCATGTCAGAAAAGGGAATGGAAGCCGCGGTATTCGGATTCTTCAAGAATCTTCCTGCGACACAGATCCTGCAGATCGTATTCATATTTACAGTATTCATCTCGATCGTAACACTTGCCGACTCAATGACGACGACCATATCGTCGCTTTCGATCAACGCCAAGAACGCAGCTACAGTAGAGCCACCGGCAAAGGTAAAGATCTTCTGGGGAGTCTGCCTGTCACTCGTGGCGTTCGTAAACCTCGCTACTGCCAACACAGTAGGTAAGGTCAGCGGTATCGATGCTACAAAGTCACTTGCCATTTCAGTAGCGGCACCTCTTACGATCATCATGATCCTGATCCTTGTATCAGGAGTAAAGATGCTCACGAATGCTGACAAGTACAATGTTGTTGATAATCCTGAGGGACACGAAGTTGATAAGGACCTCATCGTTGATTACGATGTAGACGACGTGATCGACTGATAAGTACAGAAAGGGTCACATACTGAAGATCCAGAACAGCGGCGTCGATAAGGCGCTGCTGTTTTTTGATATATATACGGACAGTGACGCTTTTAACGACGCTGTAATATTTATAATATAAAATAGAGACAATAATGAAATAGTAATTGGCACGGGGTATAATAAAATAGTTATAAATTGAATCAATAGGGATCGAACCTGTTTGAAAAAGCCATGGAGTAGATCAGAGAGCAGATAAAAAAGGCATTTACAGGCCTTATAGAGAGTATGAGAGACAACAAAGCACTGATGCTTGCAGTATCAGCGCTTGTTGTCATGATCACTGTATATGATCTGATCCTTCCGGGGATGACTCTGGACAGGGATAATGCGGTATCGGTTTTGGCTGCGCAGAAAAGACTGCAGTATCATGACTGGGAATAGACAGGAGTTTTTATGAAAGCACAGGAAATACAGGAAGTCAGACTGACTGATAAATGGATCACACTTGATGAATTCATGGCTGTAGTAAGATATGGCGCGGTAATAAATGCCGATGATACGTTCATGGACGATGTGAGGAAGGGAAGAGCTCTGATCGACAGATTTCTCTCCGAGAACAAAGCCGTTTACGGAGTGACGACAGGATTCGGAGAAAACGTACGGTTCACCATATCGCCGGATGATGCTGTTGAGCTGCAGAAGAGGATCGTGAGATCACATTCTGTTGCTGTAGGAGATCCTCTGCCTGAAGAACAGGTCAGGGCAATAATGCTGCAGATGATCCTGAATGCCAGGTGCGGAAGGACAGGACTGAGAGAGGAGACTCTTCGTGTTCTGATGGACTTTCTGAATAAAGATATATATCCTTTCGTGCCCGGAGAAGGTTCTGTAGGATATCTGTCTGTAGAGGGACACATAGTGATGGCTCTGATCGGCGAGGGATATGTGTTCAGCGACGACGGTGAGCAGGTGCCGGCCGCTGAAGCGCTGGAAGACGCCGGGGTCCATCCTGTGGAACTCGCATGTAAAGAGGGCCTTTCGCTTCTGAACGGGACGATAAGCGTCACCGCTCTCGCGGCGATAGCCCTGTTTGACGCGAAAGTCAATATGAAGAATGTGGAGATATGCGGCGCTCTGGCGTACGAGGCGCTCCGCGGAACTGTGTATGCTCTGGACGACCGCATAATGAAGGCAAAGAATCATCCTGAAGCAGTGTCGGCGGCAAAAGCATTAAGAGGTATGCTCAAGGGAAGCGGTATAGCTGAGCATAACAAAGACAGAAAAGTCCAGGACGCTTATGTCCTGAGAGCGATGCCTCAGCTTATCGGTGCTTCCATGAGGCTCGTGAAAGAAGCCGAGGAAGTGATAATTGAGGAGATGAACGGGACCAGCGATAATCCGGAGCTCTTCATCGATGAAGGGGAAGTTAGGATGTGCGGTAACTTCGACGGATCATATGTAGGTTCGCATGCGGATATGCTGGGCATGTCTGCCGCGATAACAGGAAACCTCATACACAGCAGCATCAACAGGACAGTAGACCGTAACCTTAACGACGGTCTCCCGGCGTTCCTTGTGGCAGATCCGGGGCTGAACAACGGATTCATGATCCCGCAGTATACTGCTGCAGGGCTGGAGCATGAGATCAGACAGCTGGCTCAGCCGTCAACAAACGACAGCATAACGACATGCGCGAGTCAGGAGGACCCTGTATCATTCGGATATGACGCTGCGAAGAACGCGATAGCAGCACAGGAGAAGCTCGCTCAGATGACTGCGATATCGTATCTGACTTCGCTCCAGGCGATAGACCTACTGAAGGTCATGGGAGATCCGGCCGACGGAGGAAAGCCTGTACAGGAGCAGTCTCCGGTGCTTGCGGCCGTATATGACCATGTAAGAGAATCGATACCTTATGTCCACGAGGACAGATACATATATCCCGACATTGAGCTCATGACTGACTTCGTGGAAGAGGGAGCGATCGTGGATCTTGTAGAGGGTAAAGGAGTAGAACTGTAAGGAGGCAGATATGAAAATGGGATATTACGGAGCAGAAAAGACAGGAGTAAATGCAGTGAACGATGATTATCCGGGTATCGATACCCCGCAGGATCTGTATATCGCGCTTCAGAGCATCTGGTGCGAATTCAGCTGCTCACCAAGGCTGAGGCCTGAGTGGAGCAAGGATAACAAGAGTCTGGGGCAGTGTACTATAACAGCTTTTCTCGCGCAGGACATTTTCGGCGGCAAGGTGTACGGAATACCCCGCGGGGAAGGAGTTTACCACTGCTATAACGAAGTGAACGGCACGATCTTCGATCTGGCCAGTGAACAGTTCGGAGATGAGAAGCTGGTCTACGACTGTAGATATGAGCAGAAGAGAGAAGACCAGTTCTCTGACGCCGGCAAGAAAGAGCGTTACGAATATCTTTGCAGTGAGCTTCATAAATACTGCGGGTGATCTGTATAAGAACATATTTAGTACATTCGGGATATTGACACTCGCTGACAGAAGCCTATAATAGCTACTGTAAAAATTTGTGCACAAAGATAAGGAAAAGGGCATACCGTGAGCCTTCTGGTTAGGTTCTCACTCTCGCCCGGGACCTTATCTTTTTTGTTTGATTATGTATGGGGGTGCAGATATGAAAAAGTATGTTTTTGTTACAGGCGGAGTCGTATCGGGTCTCGGAAAGGGTATCACCGCGGCGTCACTCGGGAGGCTCCTGAAGGCAAGAGGCCTGAAAGTCATGTCCAAGAAGCTGGATCCGTATATCAACGTCGACCCCGGAACGATGAGCCCTATACAGCACGGCGAGGTATTCGTGACAGACGATGGAGCAGAAACAGATCTGGATCTCGGCCATTACGAGCGGTTCATCGATGAGGACCTTAATAAATATTCCAATATCACGTCAGGCAGAGTGTACTGGAACGTCCTGAACAAAGAGAGAAAAGGTGAATATCTGGGGAACACGGTGCAGGTGATCCCGCATATAACGGATGAGATAAAGTCTTTCATCTACAATACCGGAGATAAGGATCCGGATGTCGTGATAGTGGAGATAGGCGGAACAGTAGGCGATATCGAGAGCCAGCCGTTCCTGGAGGCTATCAGACAGGTCTCGATCGAACAGGGAAGGCAGAACTGCTGCTTCATACATGTTACACTGGTACCATTCATCAAAGGGTCGGATGAGCATAAATCCAAGCCGACTCAGCACTCTGTGAAAGAGCTTCAGGGAATCGGCATCGCTCCTGACATCATAATACTCAGAGCAGACGAAGAGATAGACCAGTCTGTCCTTGACAAGATATCGATGTTCTGCAATGTGAAGCCGGACTGCGTGATACAGAACATCACTCTGCCTGTATTGTATGAGGCGCCGCTGATGCTCGAGAAGGCAAAGCTGTCATGGATAGTCTGCCGTGAGCTCGGGATAGACGCAGGTCCATGCGATATGCAGGAATGGGAAGAGATGGTGGAACGCATCAAAGCAGGAGGGCCTGAAGTCAGGATAGCCATAGTCGGGAAATACATAAAGCTCCACGACGCCTACCTGTCTGTAGCAGAAGCGATAAGGCACGGAGGATACGAAAACAATGTAACGCCGGTGATAAGATGGGTCGAGGCAGAAGACCTGGAAGGAAGGCTGAACGACGTGCTGGGAGATGTGGACGGCATACTTGTACCCGGCGGATTCGGGGACAGAGGAGTCGAGGAGATGATCATGGCTGCAAGGTACGCCAGAGAGCATGATATACCGTATCTCGGTATATGTCTTGGCATGCAGGTGTCGGTAATGGAATTTGCCCGAGACGTATGCGGGATACAAGACGCGGGATCCGGCGAGTTCGACAGTGGCTGCAGGCATAAGGTGATCGACCTGATGCCGGACCAGTACGGAGACATACCTCTTGGCGGTACGATGAGGCTGGGCGCATATCCGTGCAGGATCAAGGCCGGTACTCTTATGGAAGAGATATATGGCGTAAATGATATCTCTGAGCGCCACCGTCACCGCTATGAATTCAACAATGATTACCGCGATATAGTTGAAGAGCGCGGTATGGAGATATGCGGTACTTCTCCTGACGGAAGGCTCGTGGAGCAGGTGTGTGTTCCAGCGAACAGATTCCATGTGGGAGTGCAGTATCATCCGGAGCTTAAGAGCAGGCCAAACCACGCTCATCCGCTGTTCAGGGAATTCATAAGAGCCGCGGCAGCAAAAACACACTTGGAAGTACGCTGATAATGAAATATAATATAGGCAGCTGGATATCGTTTTGATGAGGGGTAGCAAGATGAGTAAGGCTGCGAAACATATTGATAAGAAAAGTGGGAAAAAGCTGAGAAACAGGATCCTTGCGGTCATTCTCGGCTTTTTTGGCGTTTGTTTTCTGGCTGTATGTATATTGATCGGGGTAACGGCTTTTCGCGTCGGAAAGATCAATATAGACACCTTGTACGACAATATAGAGCAGACATCCATCCTGTATGATGTGAACGGAGATGAGATCGACACTCTTCATTACACACAGAACAGGAAGCTGGTGAAAGCGGATGAGATGCCGGATGATCTGAAGAATGCTTTCATAGCGATAGAGGACAAGACTTTCTACAGTCATCATGGCTTCAACTTCAGAAGGATGATAGGCGCCGTGATCCAGTCAGTGCTTCACAGGTCATCCATAAGCGGGACTTCCACGATCACGCAGCAGCTTGCCAGAAACGCGTATCTTGCCGAGATCAAAAGCCAGAGAAGTATCAGGCGTAAGATCTCCGAGATGTATATAGCATGGAAACTGGAACAGTCGCTGACGAAGGATCAGATACTGGAGGCGTATCTCAATACGATCTATCTGGGGTACGGCAATTACGGAGTGAGCGCAGCGGCGAGGACTTACTTTTCCAAGGACGTGAGCGAGCTTGACCTTAAGGAGTGCGCTGCTCTTGCCGCGCTTCCGCAGGCGCCGGATACCTACGCGTTCATCACGACAGAGAAGGGCGACGGCCGTCAGCGTATAGAGAACATCAGGTACTATACGCTTGATGAGATAGATGATGAAGAGGAAACGGATCAGACGGACGGATACGGGACATATGACGCTGTATATACAGAAGTGAAAGAGGATGAAGTGGAAGACAGCACGGTGTTCTACGCAAATGATTCTTCAAAGTCACGCCGTGATACAGTGCTCAGCCTGATGCTTGAGCAGGGGTATATCACTGCTGATGAAAAAGAAGCTGCTTCAGTGGATATCATCGATATACTTGCGCCCAGCTTTGAGAAAAGTGAGAGCGCTTACAGGTGGTTCACAGACTATGTGGCAGAGACCGTTACGAAGGACCTTATGGAAACGTACGGCATATCCGAGGAGGAGGCTGTCAGGACTGTATATACCGGTGGATTGAAGATACATACGACGCTTGACAGGAAGATACAGGATATCATATATGACGAATTCCAGAATGACGCCAATTTCCCGTCTGCTGAGAATGACGCTGAAGTACAGGCGAGCATGGTCGTAACAGAAGTCGGAACAGGGCATATAAGCGCGATGGTCGGAGGAAGGAATGCAAGCGGGTCGCAGCTTTTCAACAGGGCGGTGAGCCCAAGGCAGCCGGGATCTTCGATCAAACCGTTCTCAGTATACGGAGCCGCGCTTCAGAAGAGCCTGGAATACGAAGAAAAAGGAATGAAATTTCCGTTCACAGACTATGGCTTTGATACACAGGGAGACAAATCCTGGGGAGACTATATCACTGCAAGCTCCACTGTCATAGACGAACGTATGACGGTGAACGGGGAAGAATGGCCGCAGAACGCAACCAGGACATATTCAGGAAGGCGCACGTTCAGAACTGCGCTTCAGCAGTCGATCAACACATGCGCTGTGAAGATATTGTGGCAGGTCGGACTGGATTATGCGGTGGATATGCTGAAGAAATTCGACCTTGATACTGTTGTCAGCGACCAGTCGAAGGAAGTCAATGACGTCAATCCTGCGGCGCTTGCTCTCGGAGCTATGGCTTACGGCGTCACTCCTCTCGACATGTCGCTTGCATATGGGGTGTTCCCGAACAATGGCGTGAAAAACACAGCCGTATGCTATACAGAGGTTCTGGACAGCAGTGACAAGACACTTCTCAGAGGAGAGTCAGAAAGTGAGAAAGTACTGGACGAAGGAGTCGCCTGGATTATGACAGACGTCCTCAGGACAGTAGTATCACATGGTATCGCCGGCAACGCGGCGGTTCCAGGTATACAGGTCGGAGGAAAGACCGGTACGACGAATGACTGGTACGATGTATGGTTCGACGGATTCACACCTGACTATTCGGCAGCGCTCTGGATAGGCACAGACAAGAATATCAAGATGAACGGCACATCAGCTCAGGCGGCTGCTCTGTGGAGCAGGATAATGAGACAGGTGCCCGGTATAACAGACGGCGAGTACAGTGAGAAGCCTTCCAATGTAGTACAGTATAACGGTGAGTACTATACCGAGGGAACACAGCTCAACGCGCCGGCGTCTTCCTATGGCACGCCATCTGAAAAAGATAATGAGAAAGAGACTCCGGGATCCGAACCTGCTCCGGCAGATACTCCGGAAAATGACAACACTGCTGTCATAGATGAAAACGACAGTGACGACAGCAGTGATACCGGAGATAACGACGGAGGCAGCCATGACACTTCGGATGAAAGTGATAAAGACGAAGGAGGATCTGAAGGCGGGCAGAGCGGCGACGTTCCTGCAGATCCGGGTGGGACTGACCAGGAAGGATCTGAAGGAGGAGGCTCAGGAGGAGACACCGCCCAGGGAGATCTGAACAACAGTCCGGACGAATAAAAAAGCGGGCCGAAGCGGCCCGCTTATACTTATGATGCGGATAAAGTACCCGGACTATTTGTTCTTGAATTCGGCAGGGCGCTTCTCAACGAACGCGGCCATTCCTTCTGCTTTATCCTTTGTTGCGAAGCAAACTGCCTCTTCTTCTATCTCAAGTCTTGACGCAGTCCTGAGGTCTGTTTCTGTTCCATTGTTGATCGCCATCTTTGCGATGCCTACGGCGATAGGAGCCTTGGAAGCTATCTTTCTGGCAAGAGCTTCAGCTTCATCCATGAGTGCTTCAGGAGCTGCTACCTTCTCAACGAGGCCGATCCTCAGCGCTTCATCAGCAGGAATGATGTCGGCGGTATAGATCAGGTATTTAGCCATTCCTTTTCCGACAAGTCTCGGAAGTCTCTGTGTTCCGCCAAATCCGGGGATGATGCCCAGGCCTACTTCAGGCTGGCCGAACTTGGCCTTTTCTGAAGCGATCCTGATGTCGCATGCCATAGCGAGCTCGCATCCTCCGCCAAGAGCAAAGCCGTTCACCGCGGCTATGAAAGGCTTCTGGATGTTCTCGATCGTGTTCATCACTTCGTGTCCGAGCTCCATCATCTCGCGGCCTTTTACAGGAGTCAGCTTTTTCATCTGGACTATGTCTGCTCCGGCAACGAATGATCTGCCTTCGCCGGTCACGATGACGACTCTTACAGAATCTTTTGACGCTATCTCAGCAAGTACTTTCTTCAGGTCTTTCAGTACGTCCATATTGAGCGCGTTCAGCGCTTCCGGACGGTTGATAGTGATATATCCGATACCATCTTTTACTTCAAATTTGATCGTTTTATACATTTTTCTCTCCTCTGCAGCTAAACGGGAATAACTTTTTCTAACTCAACTATATCACAAAATAAGGCTTTTTCAATGAAAAAACAGCCTTAAAAAGGCTGTTTTGAATCATTTTGGCACTTTTTCTCATTCTATCTCTATACTGAATCTGAGTACATAGTCATCCTTAACGGGATAGCAGACATCTCTGGATGGTCCCGGGCCGCATATGCCGGTCCCGAGGCCCTGCTGGAATGCAGATACAGTGATGTAAGTCCCTGTTACAGTTTCATCTTCTCTGTGCCGCATTTCAAGAAGGGCTCTGTCGCTGTAAGGCTTGATCCCCAGCTCGAACGGAGTGCCGCACGATGTGAATCTGACAGTGTGTATGCCGTCTGAAACCGACGCCCATCTTGTGTCACATCTGTTGCCGCTTTCCTGAGGTCTTATATTCGGCTCAGTCATATCGCTGACAGTGCAGGATACGTGCTCGATCTGAGTATGATCTTTCATGTCAGCATAGCTCTCGCCGTTTCTTCCATAGTATTCGACTCTTTTGAATGAGCTTCCGGTCATGAATGCCTTGCCGAATCTCGGAAGGAACCCTTTCCCTTTCACACAGTGAAGAGTGCTTGTGACCATGATCTTCGAATCAGAGATCTCATATGTATCAGTGCATATGAACTCGGCGCCTTTGCATCTGACCTGAGTCTTTACCTCAGTGATACCGTCAATGTTCTGCACTGAAAGGGTCTTTTCTTTTTCTGCGATGAATGGTGCCATCGTGTTTTTAACGCCGCCCATTATAAGATCATTGTCTGTCGGCGCGCGGAAAAGTATCGTATATGGGTCTGATGAAGTAAGTATGACATCACCTACGCTTATCAGAGGCTTTCCGTCCGATACTGTCAGCTTCAGCTCACTGGTCCCGCGGTGTATTCTTGAGTGCTCACGGAGCACGGAGCTGCCGTATCCCTCGATAAATATCTGCTCGCGTGACACTTCTTTCATGCTCTTCAGATCTTTTACTGCCACAGTGAGCATACAGTCTTTACCCATGGTCCTGCAGGCTGCTCTGTGAGACGATGTATCGATCGTGACAAGCTTACGCTCAAGAGGGCCCGCGTCGGGCGTGAGAAGTGAAGTGATCCCGTCTGACCACATGAGCTCAAGAACGTATGAAGAGCCGTCTGTGAATGACCTGGTGTTGAACACTTCAAAAGTATCTCCATCTATATGTCTGACCCTGAGAGGCCGGTATACGAATCGTGCTGCCTTTGCGCCGGAGGAAGGGGTACGGTCAGGATAGAAGAGTCCGTCTACGCAGAAATTGCCGTCATGTTCCCATTCGCCGTGATCTCCGCCGTAGGTATAGCTGCCGTCATCATGAAGGACTGCATGGTCGTTCATTTCCCATATACAGCCTCCCATGAGGTTATCATAAGAGTAGATCTCTTTCCAGTAATCCTCCATGCCGCCGGGTCCTACGCCCATGGCATGCGCGTATTCGCAAAGGAAATATGGCCTGTCGATGAACTGCCTGATCTTGTATTTCTTTTCACCTACAGCGTGCAGCCGCTCTGCAGGAGGATACATCTCGCTTGCGACATCGTATGCCTTGCGGCGGGTATGTACGGCACTTTCATAATGTACAGGAAGAGGCGACATGTCTTTCAGATACATATACATGAGATCTGTGTTGAATGTACCGCCTGCTTCATTTCCAAGACTCCACATTATTATTGAAGGGTGATTTTTATCACGCTGATACAGTGCCTTGATCCTGTCTACGTAATGGCCTGCCCATTTCGGGTCGTTGCTTATCCTGTTGTAGCTTGGCGGTATCTTCTGGAAGACAGTGCCGTGAGTCTCAACATCAGCTTCATCAACAACATATATACCGACCTCGTCACACAGGTCAAGCAGAAGTGGATCCGGAGGATAGTGCGATGTCCTTATGGTGTCGATATTGTACTCTTTGCAGAGTTTCACATCTCTTTCTATCTCTTCCGGAGTCATAGTGAAGCCGTTCACAGGGCTTGTGTCGTGATGGTTCACGCCGTGGAGCTTGACCTTTCTGCCATTTATGAGGAACACATTCCTGTCGATCATTACTTCACGGAATCCTGCCCTGACCTTTACGCAGCATCCTTCTGTCTCTATATACAGGTCGTACAGATACGGGGTCTCGGCTGTCCATTCTTTCGCGTCATGAATGATGAATTTTGCCACAGCTTTACCGCCGGATGACTTTACGGTCTGTCTTAGGTCTGTTCCGTGTCCTCTGACCGTGAAGGTGACTTCGGTATCAGTATATGTAAGGGCTCTTATTACTGCCGTATAGCCTCTCTTATCTGGCAGCTTCCTGGTATCAAAGGCAATATCCTCTATGTCTTTTTCACCGCATATGCGGAGAAGCACATCTCTGAAAATGCCGTTGTTCCTGAACATGTCCTGGCATTCAAGATATGTTCCGGTACACCATCTGTGAACTACGACAAGAAGCTCATTGCTGCCTTCTCTGACAAAAGGAGTTACGTCGTATTCAGCGGTGTCATGTGATCCTTCTGAATAGCCGCAGAAGCTGCCGTTTACGTATACGTCTGCACAGCTTGCTGCGCCGAGGAAAGAAAGGACATACCGGCAGGACACATCGCTCACGCTGAAGAACGTCCTGTAGACTCCGGCGTAGTTATATTCCTTCCCTGGGTCCTTCCATCTTGGTCCTGCTCCATAGTCCGCGCCGAACGTTGAGAAGACTCTGCCGACCTTGTTCGTTTCAGGTATCTTAGGAGGATCATATGGGAACTGGTATCTCGCGTTCACATAGAACGGTCTGTCATAACCGCGGAACTGCCAGCATGACGGCACGTCTATCTTGTCGAAATCTGTTTCGTCTGTATCCAGGACATCAGGCAGCTCTGACGGCACCGGATAGAATCTGAAGTCCCACTTACCGTTGAGACAGATGACTTTTGGTGAATCGTACCTCATGGAAAGCGTATCCTGCCTGTCAGCGCTTTCGCGGTCCGGATAAGGAATGAAGTAGCTCCTCGCCTTAAGTCTGTTTACTGAGATGGTTCTGAAATCATGATAATTAGTCTTGTTGATATTGTATTTCATTTCAGTCTCGCCTCTGTTTTTATCAGATCAGTTTTCTCTATGATATCATTTTTTGCATCTATATGAAAGAGAGCATGCAGGTGCTATAATATTACTGACGTTACCGGCAGCTGATCAGGCCGGCGGCTTTTGATACAGCATAGTCGGCAGTATATTCAGGAAAAGGTGAAAGATCCACATGGACATAAATGAACAGATAACGATAGGGACAGGGAAAGTGCCGCAGCCGCTTGCGGCAAGGCTCAGGCCACAGACCATAGATGAAATGGTGGGGCAGCAGCATCTTCTGGGACCCGGGAAAGTGCTCAGGAGGATAATCGAGCAGGACAGGGTGTCCTCAATGATCTTCTGGGGTCCGCCGGGTATAGGCAAGACTACGCTCGCAAACGTCATCGCTAATCAGACAAAGGCCAGGTTCATCAATTTTTCTGCTGTCACAAGCGGGATAAAAGAGATCAAAACCGTGATGCAGGAGGCTGAGACGAGTCTGAAATTCGGCGAGAAGACCATCCTGTTCATTGATGAGATACACAGATTCAACAAGGCGCAGCAGGACGCTTTCCTGCCTTTCGTTGAGAAGGGAAGCATAATTCTCATTGGCGCTACGACTGAGAATCCTTCGTTCGAGGTCAACGGAGCTCTTCTTTCCAGATGTAAAGTGTTCATCCTTAAGGCACTCTCGGAAGATGATCTTGTGATACTTCTGAACCGTGCGATAAGTGATCCGCGAGGATTCGGAGACCAGAAGATAGAGATCTCCGAAGATATCCTCCATATGATCGGACTTTATGCGAACGGCGATGCCAGAACCGCGCTGTCAACACTTGAAATGGTAATATTGAACGGCGATTTCGACGGAGAAAAGACGACTGTAACGAAGGAAACAGTAGAGCAGTGCATCTCCAGGAAATCTCTTCTGTATGACAAAGCAGGTGAGGAGCATTACAATCTCATATCGGCGCTGCATAAATCAATGAGGAATTCGGATCCTGACGCCGCGATATACTGGCTGGCCAGGATGCTTGAGGCAGGAGAGGATCCGCTTTATGTGGCGAGACGCGTTATCAGGTTCGCAAGCGAGGACGTAGGACTGGCAGACCCGAGAGGACTTGAGATCGCAGTCGCGGCTTACCAGGCGTGTCACTTCATTGGGATGCCTGAATGTACGGTGAATCTGTCAGAAGCAGTTGTGTATCTTTCTCTCGCTCCCAAGTCTAATGCTCTGGACGCCGGATATATGAAAGCAAGAGCAGATGCTCAGTCAAAGATGGCCGAGCCGGTTCCGCTGCATATCAGAAACGGCGTAACAAAGCTGATGCGAGACGTGGGATATGGCAGGGGATATCAGTACGCGCACGATTACGAAGACAAGCTTACTCCTATGAGCTGTCTTCCTGATTCACTTGCAGGAAGGGTCTACTATGATCCGACCACACAGGGGCTTGAAAGCAAATTTAAAGAACGCCTTGATATGATCAAGGCGTGGAAGGAAAAACATAAGGATGACTGATATCAGCCCAGCTGCTCTTTCAGCCTGCCGACAGCAGCCTTGACAGGCGGAAGCATGATGATCAGCATGGTGATGAGACCTTCAGCTCCGATGTATGTACCGTTGTAAACAACAGAATAAAGAAGCGGGCTCAGGCCTGTACCCTCGGCATATGATCCGAAGAAAATTACTCCGGAAAGTGTGGAGCAGATGAATCTGCCGGCTATTCCAGCAAGATATACGCCTGGAAGGCCGGCTTTTGTGTTTCTGAGAGGGCCTCCGATACCTAGAGCGGCAAAGGCGAGGGGATAGTCGAGAATAAGCTGGAGAGGGTGGATAACGTACGGATTGACTATGAGGTTGACCAGCCCGAGCGCGGTGCCCGCCATTACGCCGTTTCTTGTTCCAAGAAGATATGAACAAAGTGCGATAGGAAGCATTGAAAGAGGAGTCACAGTGCCTCCCTGAGGCATGCTGAACAGTTTTAGATTACTGAGAACGAAAGATACAGCGATCAGCATAGCTGAAATAGTAAGAGACATTGTGTCGACGTGAGCTGTCCTGGCGCTGCCTTGGTTTCCCTCATTATTCAATGATTTACTTCTGGGTCTCCCCATGATCATTATTGCCGCAAGTATAGCACATATTACGGCAACAGAAACGATCTTACCCTGTGTTGATTCAAAGAATGTCTGCAGATCTGTCATAAAAAAACCTCCTTGATCTTGTTAAGGAGGGGAACTTGGGTGCGCGTGCACCGTGTTTGAACGCTTCCCTACGCCGGTACTGACCGGGTCAGGTGATAAGGGTATTACATGCGGTCCGCATGATCCTCTCAGCAAAAAGCTCCCCTAGCAGATGTTTGATTTCGCTTTTATTGTATTATATCAGCAGCCGCTTGTCAAACGCTACGGCAGGACCGTTTCGTATGACTGTATCACCAGGAGCTGTCCGGAATCAAAGCTCACGACAGCAGGTTCTTGAGTTATCTCATTACTGATCGCAAGGCTGGTGTCTGCAGTAAGATAATGGTCCTCCAGCGGATAATATGTACCGGTAAGAGTAAGGCCGGAGACAGGTCCTCCGTAAGCTATCAGCCCGAGGTACTTGTAGTCCGCAGATATAATATTATATTTTCCCGGCGCAAGCATCCTGATGAAGTTGTCTCCGTCAAGTATGAATATATCTGCCTTGCCCAGATATTTGGACATGAGTCCGATATTGGCCATGGTATGGTCGAAACGGCCGCCGATCCCTCCGAGTATCGTCATGACGCCGGCGCCTCTTGAGAACGCGAGATCACATGCGGCTTCAGTGTCAGTCATGTCCTTTTCGTGAGGAAGGGTGATCACTTCAGGCACGGAAGTACCGCTGTCAGGGATCTCTCCCTGCGTCTTCTCAAGAGAATCAAAATCACCGATGATGATGTCGGGAACTATGCCAAGCTCTTCAGCACGGTCAAGTCCGGCATCGCAGCAGATGATCATGTCGTACGGCGCTTCGATCAGATCTTTTCTTATGCGGACCGGATGGCTGATGAGAGATGTTACGATAAGAGCTGATTTCATATTCTTTCACACTGTCCTATTCGTTGTTCAGAGAATCAAGTATTGTCTTCATATCTTCCGGGAGATCACATTCTGCCGTCATGACTTCACCTGTGGCAGGGTGGTGGAAAACGAGCTTGTATGCATGCAGAGCCTGCCGTTCTATTATGTCTGTTGCTCCTCCGTACAGTCTGTCTCCGAGCACTGGATGCCCGATGTGTGACATATGTACTCTGATCTGGTGAGTCCTTCCGGTCTCCAGACGGAGCTCAACAAGTGTGAGTCCGTTATACTCTCTGCTTTCGATAACGCCTGACGGTGCGGTGCTTTCTGGATCATGAGGCTCTCCCGGGCCGCTGTATGAATCAGGCGTACCTAATACGTCGGCTCTGATGCTCCCGGGATATCTCGCGAGCACGCGCACATGGGTGACAGAAGGGCGTCCTTCGCCTTCAGGAACGACGGTCCTTCCGACTTTCAGCGGATCTTCCATACCGATAGGGAGGTCGATAGTCAGCTCATCTTCATCTATCGTTCCAAGCACTATCGCTTTGTAGTATTTCCTTATCCGGTCCGTTTTCATATCTCTGACCATGGAATCCTGCGTATGAGAATTCTTTCCTACCACAAGTATTCCTGTAGTGTCCATGTCCAGCCTGTTCACGAACCTTATCTTATATACTTCTCCTTTATCCTGCATATATTTTGTCACCGCGTTAGCCATAGTGTGGGCAGGGTGTCCCTTTGTGGGATGCACAGTGTAGCCGGCAGGCTTATCGATGATGAGAAGGTCGTCATCTTCATATATGACATCAAAGCTGATGTCTTCAGGCTCAAAAGAGCTTTCCTCTTCTGGCAGGAGGCAGGTCACGATATCGCCTTCCTTTAGTCTCATCCAGCCTTTAAGAGGCTCGCCGTTGAGAAAAACGCGCTCCTGGGCTTTGAGCCTGGCAAAAAGCCTGGACGAGAAGTCGAAATGCTTCTTCAGCATCTTTCTTATCGCCAGGTCTTCATCTTCCTTATCAACTTTTGCTGTAAACTGTCTGACCATATTACAGGAATTTGCTCTTCACCTTGCTCCAGAAATCATATGTCTCAAGGCGGAGAAGCGAGACGCTCTTTCTGGAGAGCTTAACTTTCATTTCTGTTACGTTATGATAATCGGCTGAAAAGCCGTCAAATTCGATATGTATGTCCGGGGCAGGGCTGTCTTCCGGGACAAGTCCGAGCGCGCTTCCTGCCGGCAGCATGAGACTTGAGGTGAACGAGCGGTAAGCCACGGTATTCAGCGGTGCAAGCGGTGTCACCTGAAGAAGCCTGAGCTTCGGGTCAACGATACTCCCGCCCAGTGAGTAATTATATGCTGTGCTTCCCGCCGGTGTGGCTACGAGTATGCCGTCTCCGGAGAATTTCTCTATGAAGCTTCCGCCGATACTCATATTGAGATGGATATTACAGCCTACAGTTCCCTTTACGACTACTTCATTGAGGCCGGTCTCTCTGTATCGCCTGCCGTTTGAAGTGATGAAAATATCAACTGCAGAAATGACCTGTTCCTGATAATTGCCTTTCCTGTAATTCTCCAGGAAATCTCTTGTCTGTGAAGGGTCTATTTCCTGGAAAAATCCAAGATGTCCTGTGTTGATCCCGATGATAGGGGCGTCAGGAAAGTCGAGCTCATGGATGAGATTCAGGAACGTGCCGTCGCCGCCTATGCAGACGATCAGGCCGCATTCCTTCTTGTCATATCCATCCAGTATCTCGAATCCTTCATCAGCAAGCTCAGCACGTACTTCTTTCTCTATACGTGCCGAGTTCTCCATGCAATTTGTCTTGATATATACCTTTTCCATATCTACATCATGCTCCTGAACTCATGGACCAGATCTTTGAACATTTTAAGCGCTCTGTCTACAGGTTCACGCTTTTCCATATCTACGCCAGCGATCTTAAGCAGCTCGACAGGATAGTCATTGCTCCCGCATTTCAGGAATTCCAGATAATCATTACGGGCATCTTCGCCTTCTGTAAGGAGCCTGTCAGCTATGGCGTTTGCGGCAGAGTATCCTGTAGCGTACTGATATACATAGAAGCTTCTGTAGAAGTGCGGGATCCTGGCCCATTCATATTGTATCATATCGTCATGTGTAAGTGCGGCGCCGAAATATTTCGTATTCAGGCTGTCGTACTGCTCGTTCATCCATTCGGCGGTAAGACTTTCGCCGGCTTCACATTGATCGTGAGTCAGCTTTTCAAACTCGGCGAACATAGTCTGGCGGAAAAGTGTGGTCCTGAATGCTTCGATATACATATTGAGAATATATCTCTTCATATCAGGATCTGTCTCATTTTCAAGGAGCCATCTCATCATCAGCGTCTCGTTGACAGTAGACGCGACTTCCGCCGTGAAAATGGAATGGTCGCCGTATACGAAAGGCTGAGTCCGTCTTGTATAAAGAGAATTCATAGAATGACCCATCTCATGTACGACGGTGAACAGGTCTTCTAGAGTGTTGTCATAATTAAGAAGGACATATGGCTTGCTGTCGTATGAGCCGAAACTGTAAGCGCCGCTGGTCTTGCCCTGGTTCTCATATTTATCGATCCACCCTGAGCTGATACCTTCATTGAATTCTCTCAGATATTCATCTCCAAGTACAGAAAGACCTTTCTGGGCAAGGGCGACGGCGTCGTCGAAGGGGACGCTTCTCTCTGGTATTTCAACGAGAGGAACGTATACGTCGTACATTTTCAGCTCATCGACGCCGAGGATATCCTTACGGAGAGCGATATAGTCATGAAGTACAGGGAGTGCGTCGTTGACTGCTGTAATAAGATTATCGTAAACCGCCTCCGGAATGTTCCCGGAAAACATGGCGGCGGCTCTCGCCGACGGATAGTGTCGTGTTCTTGCTGATATAACGTCAGTCTTCACATTCACCGAATAATTTGCGGCGATAGTGTTTATGTGTCCTTTATACTGAGCGTATGTTTTCTCATATGCTTCTTTTCTTACAGCGCGGTCATGTGATCTCATCAGATTGATATAGCTTCCGTGAGTAAGAGGGACTCTGGTACCGTCGGATCTCGTGACTTCACCGAATTTTATATCGGCGTCGTTGAGCATCGTGAACAGGTTATCCGGTGCGCCGATTACTTCGCTGTATCCGGCGAGGAGGGCTTCTTCTTTCTCAGAGAGAACATGTGACTTCTCACGCATAAGATCTCTGAGAAGGTGTTCGTATACTCTGAGGCGCGGCTCTTCGCCGATAAAACTGTTTATCGTTTCTTCCGGAACGGATACTATCTCGGGGATCATAAAGCTTGTCATCGCTGAGGCTCTGGACAGAGCTGCGACAGCTTTATCGTGGCGAGCCTGGCTTTCAGGATCTCCGTTGTTTTCATCGAGCTTCATTCTGGCATAAGTATAAAGCCGTTCAAATCTCTGATCTGTTTCATCGCTTTTGATCAGGGCGTCAGCGAGAGCTGAAGCTGAAGCGCCCAGCTTCCCGCGGTAAGCGGTCAGTGCCTCGGCGCCGCTCATGGCTTCATCGAGCGAGCTCTGCCAGCTTCCTTCCTCAGGAAACAATTCATCTATGGTCCATCTGTCTTTTTCGGGGATGTCGTCCCTTATCGGAGGTGTTAATATTTCTGCCATTTGTCTCTCCCTTTAAGGCCGTTATTGTAGTATAATATCAATATCTATGATTATATCACAAAAGGAGGCAGGGAACGCACATGGATGACCGGAGAATAGGTTTTTTTGATTCAGGGATAGGCGGACTTACAAGTATTCCATATCTTCTGAAACAGTATCCGGACGAGCATGTCATATTCTTCGGTGACACTGCCAGGACTCCATACGGATCCAAGTCTGACCATGTGATACAGCGGTTCACCATGGAGCTCGGGAACTTCATGCATGAAAGGAACGTCAAGATGATGGTGGCTGCATGTAACACTATCAGCGCTACAGGACTCGGCATACTGAGAGAGAAATATCCTGAGATACCTGTGACAGGCGTTATCGAGCCGGCCTGTGATGTGATCGCCAGAGACTGCGGCTCAGAAGAGAGAATAGGCATCCTTGCTACGAAAGCTACGGTAGCAAGCAACGCTTACGTGGATACCATACGTGAAAAGAAGCCCGGGATCACGAATATCTTTCAGGTCGCATGTCCTGCGTTCGTACCGCTGATAGAAGAAGGCATCATCGACAATAACATAATCTATGATACGATACGTTATTATCTTGATGACTTCATGCGGGAGAACAGGATAGACACGCTTGTGCTCGGATGTACTCACTACCAGCTGATCAGGAAGCCGATAGAAAAGCTGTATCCTGGGGTCAGGATCGTCAGTTCCTCCGAGGAGGTCGTCTCTTCGATCGGCAAGCTGCTCGGCGAGCATGATATGCTCGCGGGTAAGAACAGCGAAGAGAATGTATTCTACGCAAGCGACCTTTCTGAAAACTTCGTTAATATGATCAAGCTCCTTCTGGGAAAAGAACAGGAAGAGCTTGATATCAGATTCAAGAGTCTGGATATTTGAGGCATGATATGAATAAAGAAGAAGTAATGGAACTCATGGATATAACAGAAGAATCAGGATTCAAGTACTTTGAAAGCCTGGCAGATCTTCTGGAAACAGATGAGAATTACACGCCGGATGAGCTTTTTGAAGTGCTAAGAGATGTGGATACAGACCTTTTTGCGGAACATGCCGGCACATATTTTGATCAGATGCAGGAAGCAGTGCCGGATGATGAGGCGGAATTCTATACGCTTGTAGAGAACATGCGAAAGGAAATGACAGGCCTCGCGGAAGCATGTTCATCCGTTGATGGAGAAGAAGACAGGGACCGTGCCGTAATGGATCTTGCTGAAGAGATAGTGAGGTTCCATGAATGGTATATAGATCCCTGTCTGGTCAATTCAGTGAATGAGGAAACGGGAGAAGAAGACAGCCTCTCTGTGCGCGACGCGCTTTTCCGCTCAAGAGGAGAGAAGTTCACAGGTGAGACTTACAGATATGATTTTGACGATGCTTTGGATTATGAGCTTTCGGAATATGTAATGCAGTTCAGTGACCTGATGGGGATGGTGAATTAAAGATGGGAAGATTTGATTTTCCGGACAATATAGTAAGAGTTACGGCAGGAAGAGGCAGCGAATGTCTTCTCGTATTCACAAAGGAGAAGACTGTGCTGATGGAAGCAGGGCTGTCATTTCCGCATGAAAAACTGATAAGCAACATAAAAAAGGCACTCGGGGAAAGAGGAAGGAAAGGGCTTGACCTCATAACACTTTCTCATTCTCACTATGACCATATAGGAGGTCTGCCGTACCTTCTTGATGAATGGCCGGACGCGAAGGTCATCGCGGCAGAGAAGACGGCAAAGGTCTTCAGGAGCAAAGGCGCGTGTGAAACGATAAGACGGCTCTCCAGGGAAGCGGCGCTGACTTTCGGAGGCGATACTGAAGAGCCTGATACCGATATGCTCAGAGTGGACATCATCGCGAGAGACGGCGACAGGATAGATCTCGGATCAGGGGAATATATAAAGGTACTTGAGACAAAGGGGCATACAGACTGCTCGCTTACATATGTGTTCGAACCGCAGAGCATCATGTTTTCAAGCGAGAGCACCGGCGTTATAAGAAATGAGAATGTGATCACATCCGCTGTTCTCAAGTCTTACAATGATGCAGTGAGATCTGCAAGAAAATGTATGGCATATAAGCCGAAGATGCTGATAACTCCGCATTATGGCCTGATGAAGAAAGAAGAGAATATAAGCTTTTTCATATGGTTCCTCATCGCGGCGGCAAGAGAGAGAAACTTTATCGTCAGGACTTTTGACAGGACAGGAAGCTATGCAGAAACGCTCTCAGAATATGTGGACAGGTACTGGAGCGAGGAATGGCTCAACGCTCAGCCGAAGGCAGCGTTCATGGAAAACGCCAGATATACCGTGAGAAATGTCCTTGAAGAAGCGGGGAGAAAAATAGATGGATAAGAGATTTCTTCCGGCATTGATAGCTGTGCTTGCTGTGTTTCTTGTGATTGTTTCAGTTACAGGGATAGTGGGTACATATTTTGGTAAGACAGCCGAGATCGTTCTTCTGGTACTGATCGCGGCGGTACTTATCGTTATGTTGATCATCAACCGTAATAACAACAAGGAGTGATAGTTCCGTATGATAAGCGCAAGAAAACTTTCAAACGGAGTCAGAATAGTAATGGAGGAGATGCAGCATGTCAACTCTGTTTCCTGCGGTATCTGGGTGAAGACCGGGTCCTGCGATGAAGAGAAGAAGACGGGCGGCATCTCTCACTTTGTAGAACATATGATGTTCAAGGGCACGCCTGAGAGGGACGCGTTCAGGATATCCGCTGACATTGACAGACTGGGCGCCTCGATGAACGCGTTTACAGGCAAGGAAGCGACATGTTTTTATGTAAAGGCTATGTCGGAGAATTATCTCAGGGCCTGTGATGTGCTGTGCGACATGCTGGAGAACGCTCTGTTTGACAGCGCGGAAATGGACCGCGAGCGCCATGTGATCGAGGAAGAGATCAAAATGAGCAAAGATGACCCTGAAGATGTCTGTCACGACACTCTTGGTGACGGCCTGTTCAAAGGGACCCCGCTGGGAAACTCTGTCATCGGTACAGCATCGAACATAAGAAGAGTGAACCACAGGATAATGGCTGACTATGTAGAGCGACAGTATACAAGAGACTCGCTGTGTGTGTCTGTTGCAGGAAGGTTCGATCCTGACGAGGTATGTGATTTCTTTGAGAAGAGGTTCATGAACAGAGGCGCTTCCAAAGGACAGAGAAAAGAATCAAGGCCATTGTATGAGCCTTTTACAAAGTCGGTCACGAGAGATATCAATCAGGCGCATATCTGTCTGGGTACAGAATCGATAACTCTTTCAGATGAAAGATCATATGCGTTCCAGGTGCTGAACGGTATCATGGGAGGAAGCATGAGCTCAAGACTCTTTCAGAACATAAGAGAGAAGAAAGGTCTTGCGTATACTGTATATTCGGGACTCGTCTCATACAGCGCGGGGGGATATTTTGAGATCTATGCGGGCGTAAGCATGAGCAATGTCGGCAAGGCGGTATCCGGTATCAAAGAAGAGCTGGACAGGTTGTCCTGTGAGAGCGTAGGTGATGAGGAACTTGAGTCTGCAAAGACACAGATGAAGGCAACGTACGCTTTCAGTCAGGAAAGCACTTCTGCCAGGATGCTGGTAAACGGTAAGAACTACCTGCTTGCTGGGAAATATTACACACCTGAAGAAGTGCTGGATGGATTCAACAGTGTGTCTGTAAAAGCGATAGATGACATAAAGGAAAGTATCTGTGACTTCTCACGCTATTCGGCTGTAGTCGTGAGCGGAAGGAGAACGGATATCAAGGGAATAATGAAGAGGTCCGCGGAATGAAGATGCGGATCGTCAGTAAAAGCGGCAGGACCCCTGATTATGCGACCGGGGGAGCTGCGGGATTCGATATTTCTGCATATCTTGATAAACCTTTTATTCTGAAGGCAGGGGAAAGAGCTTTGATACCGACAGGCCTTTATTTTGAGGTGCCTGAAGGATATGAAGCACAGGTCAGAGCAAGAAGCGGCCTTGCAATA
>JAFWJS010000046.1 GCA_017511535.1 Eubacterium sp.
CGCCGTTATCTGCCACCTCTTTGGCATTATAGTACTGATGATTGCCTGTAACGTTAGGCGACGGCACGAGTACAGACGCTCTTCCGCAGGTGCATATCTCCGCCACCGTGAGCGCGCCTGATCTGCTTACGACGATATCACACGCCGCAAGGCAGGCTGTCATGTTATCTATATATGGCTTGAGAACGATGTTGTCTTCAAGCTCTATCTTATCTTCTTTTATTCTCTCTGTGATCTTATCATAGTATGCTTTTCCTGTACCGAACAGCATAACGATGCGTTTCTCGCCGTTGACCTGCTTCATGACATCATACATGACGTCGTTTATGGTCCCCGCTCCGAGGCTTCCGCCGAACGAAAGTATAACAAAAGCATCTTTATCTATGCCCAGTCTCTCCCTTGCGGCGTCCTTATCCAGACCGAAGAAAGCTTCTCTGACCGGGTTGCCTGTCACTATATGTTTTTCAGGCTGCCTGAAGAATCCGGAAGCTGATCTGAATCCAAGAAATACTTTACCTGCATATTTCTCCAGCATCCTGTTCGCCAGTCCCGGAAACGCGTTCGACTCATGGAAATAGCTCTTTATTCCCAGAGTATGCGCTGCGTAGATGACCGGGAACGATACGAATCCGCCTGTCCCTATTACTGCGTCGGGTTTGAATTCATCCAGTATGTCCCGGGCTTTATAGATCCCCGCTATGTTCTTCACACCCGTCTTTGCGAGCAGAAGAAAATTGCCCCGGTTGACTTCCTCTGCCGGAACATCGCGGAACTCATATCCTGCCCCCGGCACTATAGTACTCTCCATACAGTTCTTATCGCCGATGTACAGTACTTCCGTTCCGGGGTCCTTCTCTTTGAATTTATCTGCTATGGCAAGCGCGGGATATATATGTCCTCCCGTGCCGCCTCCTGTCATCACTATCTTCATCTATAACACCTCGGGATCAGCTGTCCCGGGAAGCTCTGAAGAGACGCTGCTGTTTTCCTCCGGCTTCTCCCCAGTCTTTTCTTCTGTATCTGTCTGCACGCTTTCCAGTTCTTCCGCAAGCTCTGTCTGCCTTGATACGTTAAGCACTACTCCTGCGGCTCCCATACATATCCACAGAGCGTTTCCGCCGTAGCTTATGAACGGAAGCGCGACTCCAGTAGGCGGCATGGACGATGTCACTACAGCTACGTTAAGTATGACCTGTATGGCTATCATGATCCCGATCCCGCCGGAAAGCAGCATGCCATATCTGTCAGGCGCATGCATCGCCACCTTGAAGCATCTCCAGATGAATATCATGAACAGAGCCATCAGGAAAAACACACCTACAAGTCCAAGTTCTTCACCGATTATCGACAGTATGAAGTCGTTCATAGGCTCCGGAAGATACAGGTTTTTCTGTACGCTCTTGCCGAGGCCAAGTCCCAGGAACCCTCCGGTGCCAAGCGCCAGAAGCGACTGTACTACCTGGAAGCCGTCTCCGAGAGCATCCTGGAACGGATCCCAGAAACTTGTCAGCCTGTTCATCCAGTGCTCATATCCGAAATAGGCAAGTCCGATAACGCCGCCGAACATAAGCGCTATTATACCCATCAGATATCTCCACTGGAGCCCCGCGAGGAACAGCATTCCGAACGCTATCCCCGCAACGGTAAGCGCTGTGGAAAGGTTAGGCTGCATTATGATCAGGGCGCCGTAGATCCCTGTCACCAGAGCCACAGGAATGATGCCCTTAGTCAGGCTGTAAACTCTTCTGTGGTCCTTTGCGATGAATCCTGCCACAAACATGATCACGGCTACTTTCGCGAACTCTCCGGGCATGATCGTAAGCGGCCCCACGGCGATCCACCTTGTCGCGTTATTTACAGTGCGTCCGAATCCTGCGATAACGAGGACGAGCAGCATCAGCGCGAATAGCATTACAGGCACCGTAAGCTTTATCAGCTTGTGATAGTCAAACCTGGACATAATATACATGCCGATGAAGCCCGTTGTGGCGAAAAAGATCTGTCTTCCGAGATAATAGAACGGATTTCCTTCCCTGTTCAGAGCTATATAATAGCTCGAGCTGAAGACCATTACGACGCCGAATATCACGAGCGCCGTGGTCGCAGCAAGAAGAAGAAAGTCCGTCTGTCCCTTCGATATAAGTGAATCTCTGAAATTACCCAGAGCTTTGCCCGGATGTGGTCTTCCCATGTTACAGTCCCCTTACGCAGTCTTTGAAGTGACGGCCCCTCTGCTCGAAATTGTCATACATATCCCAGCTTGCGCATGCCGGTGAAAGAAGTACTGAGTCCCCCGGCTCAGCAATATCGTGCGCTGTCCTGACACACTCATTCATGTCGCTGCAGAATATATAGTCTTTATATCCCGCATTATCACATGCTTCCTGTATCATATGCGCGTCTCTTCCAAGAAGGATCAGTTTCTTCACTCTGCCCCTGAACTCTTTTACAAGAGGAGCAAAATCCTGCTTTTTCGCGTCGCCTCCAGCTATCAGTATGACGTCGCGGCCGACCGCATTGATAGCTGTAACAGTCGCGTCAACATTGGTCCCTTTGGAATCATTATAATACTTTACACCGTCGACTTCACCACAATATTCTATCCTGTGTTCCACTCCGCGGAATGCCTTGACGGCTTCTGTGATCGTTTCCATATCTATTCCGGCGAAGAATGATATCGCTGCTGCAGCAAGCACGTTCTGCACATTATGATCGCCTATTATCCTCAGGTCGTCCCTTCTGCAGATCTCATGCACTCCTCCCTGCCCGTCGGCAAGCATCAGTGTGTCTCCGTCAAGATATGCGCCTGGCTGCAGCTTCTCTTTCAGGCTGAACGGTATGACCTTCGCCTTCGCGTTCTGCGCCAGCGCATAGCACCTCGCGTCGTCTTTGTTTATGATCAGGTACCCGTTTTCTGTCTGGTTGGCGAACACCTTTGCCTTTGCCTGTCCATATGCCTCCATCGTATGATGGCGGTTGAGATGGTCAGGTGTAAGATTCAGGATCGCCGATATGACCGGCCTGAAATATTTCGTCGTTTCAAGCTGGAAGCTGCTTGTCTCTGTTATGAGCCAGTCATCCTCTGTACTCTCTGATGAAACAGATATAACAGCTTTCCCGATATTCCCGACGACATAAGTGTTTCTTCCGGCGCGCTTGAATATCTCTCCCGTAAGCGTCGTGGTCGTGGTCTTGCCGTTTGTTCCGGTGATCGCCACATAATTGCCCTTCCCCACACGGTATGCTATCTCCAGCTCTCCCGTGATCTCTGCACCTTTTGAAAGCGCATCCTGCACGAAATCAAGCTCTGGACTCACGCCCGGCGAGAGCACGAGCATGTCGAAAGCACCCATATCTTCAGGCTCTCTTCCAAGGTAGAATTCCACACCGTTATCTCTCATGAAAGAGATAAGGTTCGGATCGAATTTATCTTCTGTCCCGGAATCCTGAACGGAAACATATGCTCCGACTCTGATAAGCTCTCTTGCTGCAGCCTGTCCGGATCTCCCGAAGCCGACTACAAGCACTTTCCTGTTCTTTATATTATCTGTATTCGTACTGTTCATATTTTACATCTCCTAGATCACAAACCATGTGAGCAGGCAGCACAGCGCCGCAAAGCCCCAGAACATCAGCACCACCTGCACCTCGCTCATTCCTCCGAGCTCGAAATGATGATGTATCGGCGCCATTCGGAAAAATCTTTTCCCGCCTGTCTTTTTGAAGTAAAGCACCTGTATTATTACCGAAAGTACTTCAGCGACATATATGAATCCCGCCGCCGGTATGAGGAGTTCTGTCCTCATCATGATGACGCCGGCAGTAAGCCCGGCGCCGAGCGCCATGGAGCCGGTGTCCCCCATGAAGATCTTCGCAGGGTGCCTGTTCCAGACGAGAAAGCCCGCGCATGATCCGGCAAGTGCCGCCAGATAGAACGCGCTTGACACATTTCCTCTCTTAAGCGCGACGATCACGAAGAACAGCGCTATTATCCCGGTGACTCCCGAGCAGAGTCCATCAAGTCCGTCAGTAAGATTTACAGCGTTAGCCATCGCCACGAGGACAAAAGCCGCAAAAGGCACGTAAAGCGGTCCAAGATCCAGGGTAATATTGAGCAAAGGCACCCACAGCGTGCCTCCCTTTCCCGTAAACTGCATTACGTAAACCGAGAATAGTACTGCGAAAACTATCTGAAGTATCAGTTTCTGCATTGCCGTAAGGCCGAGATTATGCTTTTTCGCGACCTTTATATAGTCATCGATGAATCCTATAAGGCCGAAAAGAAGGCCGGCAGCTATCATTACCAGCATATCCCTGAGATCTGCGCCGGCATAGAACGGAGCCGCAAGAGCTGCCACAGTACATGCGCCGTACAGCGCCAGACCGCCCATCGTAGGAGTACCGGCCTTGGACTGATGTGACTGCGGTCCTTCCTCACGAATGAACTGACCGAACTGTTTCTTCTTCAGCACAGGTATCTCGATCCATGTGAACAGTACCGCGAGCGCCGCTCCAAGTATAAATGTGGCTGTTACCATTGTCGTATCATTCATTTCTGCTCCTGCCCTTCCACGATCCTGTCAGCGACTTCCGACATCCTATAGGCGTTCGATCCTTTAACTATCACAGTATCACCTTCGAGCACGATATCATCGATCTCTTTGAACAGAGACTCTTTATCAGGATACCACACTGCATACGACGTGCTCTTTTCGCATGCTCCCTCGATTATCATCCTTGCTTTATCGCCGACTCCGATTATGACATCGACCTTTTTGTCTGCGGCGTATTCTCCGACTTCTTTGTGATATTTCTCCCAGCTGCTTCCAAGCTCGTTCATGCCGGCAAGTACCGCCACATGCCTTTTCCCGGCAGTGTTCATGAGCGTATCCAGAGCAGATCTCATTGACGCCGGCGCCGCGTTATAGCTGTCGTCTATCACTTTTCTGCCGCGCCCTTCTCTGACAAGCAGTCTTTTTCCTGTCAGCTCGAGCTTCCTGAGACCGCTCTTTACCTTATCAAGACCGACGCCTGCTTCTGCAGCCGCAGCTGCCGCGAGCGCCGCGTTCACGGCATTATGAGCCCCGGGTACCGGAAGACTTATCTCCTCTGTAGTTCCTCCTGCTGTAATGCTGAACGTGATGCCGTCTGTCCCTCTGTCAGTCACGTCATGCACATAATAGTCGTCTTCAGGATGCGTCCCGCACGATATGATGCGGCAGTCACGGTCTATATTGCCTTTGCTCAGATAGTCAGAATCAGAATTGATTATCAGAGCGCCCTCCTGCGGAAGAAAATCCGCCACCTCGAGCTTGGCCCTGAATATATTCTCTCTCGATCCGAGATTCTCAATATGAGATACGCCGATATTGGTTATGACCGCAGTGTCCGGCCTGGTCATTCTTGACAGCCTGTGGATATCTCCGGCATGTTCAAGTCCTTCTTCGAACACTACAGCTTCATATGAGCTGTCCAGACTGAATATCGTAAGCGGCACTCCGATCTCGTTATTGTAATTTTTCTCAGGTCTCGCCGTTTTAAAACTTTCAGAGAGTATATAGTATATCATATCTCTCGTGGAAGTTTTACCTACACTTCCCGTTACCGCTGTTTTTCTTATATCCAGCTTCTGCAGGCAGTGATAAGCAAGATCCTGCATCGCCTGGAGCGTATCCGGGACATAGATCACATCCGAATCAGGGACGAGGTCTGCAGCTCTTTTCTCTGAGATAAGAAAAGCGTTACAGCCGTTCTTCAAAGCTCCCGGGATGAAATCATGCGCGTCATGGTTCTCACCTATGATCGGTATGAAAAGATCCTCTTTACCGGCATTTCTTGAGTCAGTGGCCACGCCGGTCACGAAATGGTCCGGTTCCCCGGAGATCATATAGCCTCTTGTCACCTCGGCTATCTCGCCGAGCGTTATTTTCTCCATAGTCTTCTCCCTGTCAGATATATTCTCTTCCGGTTTTATTTACTGTAGATATATACTGTATCTCCCCGCTTCACTTTGGTGCCTGCCGCAGGATACTGTGCGACTACAGCAAAGTTTTCAGACCTGCTCTCAGCAGGACTGACTTCACACTTCAGTCCTACTCCATGTATGGTCCCGGTAGCGTTGTCTGCTGACATCTTGACTACATCAGGCACATATACAGTATCGGACGACATTGCCTGTTTCTCTGACTTGCTGTACGATGGGTCTATACCCATATACGGAAGCGCGTCTTCCAGGAATTCCTTAGCCGTAGGAGCTGCTACCACACTTCCGTAGATCGCCCCTTTAGGAGTATCGTTGATGACGAGGACCGCTATCTGAGGATCGTCCATAGGAGCCATACCTACGAACGAAGACCACGTTTCAGACGTGTAGTGCCCGTTCTTTGCCTTGTTTGCTGTACCGGTCTTTCCACCGATCCTGTATCCTGTTATCTTCGCTGTACCGCCTCCGCCTTCGGAAACAACATATTCCATGATCTTTCTCATCTCGCTCGCGGTTTTGGATGAGATCACCTTACGGACCTGCTCAGTCCTGTACTTTTTTACTGTCTTTCCTTCCTTGTCCATCAGCTTCTTTATGATACGCGGCTTCATCATCACTCCGTCGTTTCCTATCGACGACTCCGCAGTCAGAAGCTGTATAGGCGTGAGTGCGATACCCTGACCGAACGCCATAGTGGCAAGCTCTACATTCAGAAGCTCTGACCTGTCTTTGATGATCGCGGATGTTTCATCCGGAAGATCGATCCCGGTCTTGTCTGTGATGCCGAACATCTCCAGATAATTATAATAAGTGTCTGATCCCATTCTCTGTACGAGTTCTATCTGTACAGGGTTGCAGGAATTCCCGACTGCCTCGATCAGCGTCTGCTTCCCGTGACCTGCAGGGTTCCAGCAGTGGATCACTGTCCCGTCGACGCTGACAGAGCCGGTATCGTTGAACTTTGACTTCAGCGTGGCTACGCCCTCTTCGATCGCAGATGATGTAGTCACGAGCTTGAATGTGGAGCCCGGCTCATACAGATCGCTTACAATAGGATTCCTCCACATACCGGACAGGTACTTTGACTGCTTCCTGGCATTCATTTTCCTGAATTTCTTTTTCTCGGAAGATGACAGCGGCACTGTGGCGTCATTAGGATCGAATCCGGGTGTTGCCGCCATCGCGAGCACGTCGCCTGTCTTCGGATCCATCGCGAGCAGCATGACGCGCTTGGACCTCCATCTCTTCTGACATTTTTCTATAGCTTTTTCCGCGTAATGCTGGAGTACTTCGTCTATTGTGAGCACGGCGCTGTATCCGTCCTGCTCCTGATAATATCTTTTGTTGCCGTATGACAGGGTGTTGCCTACCGCGTCGATATCGTGGACCCATCTTCCCGCCACTCCGGACAGATAGCCTTCAAGCTCAGCTTCGATACCGCTCCTTCCCTCATTGTCCTCACTTACGCTTCCCAGAAGATGCGAGGCAGATGTGCCGAGAGGATAATATCTCTTGGTAGCCTCTGCTGTTTCGACTCCGGATATGTCCAGCTTACGTATTTTCTCGGCGTCAGCCTTGGTCACGTAGCTTGATATCTTCACCAGGTTGCTGTCCGTATCGATCTTCTTCTTGAGCTGCTCTGCATTCTGATCAAGTATCGCGGCAAGCTTCATCAGCACTTCGTCATATCTGTCGTCTTTATATGCGGCGCCGAGACGCTTAGGCCAGATCCATACTGAGAATCCGTTGACGCTCGTCGCCATCTCTTTACCGTTCCTGTCGTATATATCGCCGCGCTTTGCTGAAATAGGTATATCGCTCGTCTGCTGACTTATGGCTTTCTCTGTATACTCTTCAGCCTTCACAATCTGGATCCACGCCATACGAAGCATTAGTCCTGACATCATCAGCATGATGAAGCCGAACGTCAGAGCCATTCTTTTTTTATTTCTCGATGTGATCTTTGGCCTTGCCATTATTTCTCCCTGTAAAAGAAAAAGCGCCGGGAAGCTTAATGTTATCAAGTTACCCGGACACCTTAGTATTAAATTTTCCTAACGCGCCCTGAAAGGATGATCACTTATACGCCTGTTTCCTGATCACAGCCGCGAAATTCTCTTTCGGAGCATCTTTATCAGTTATGCGGACACACTGGCTTGACTCAGGATAAACCATTCCGAGTTCATTCTTAGCCACTTTCTCAATGTGCTCCACACTGTTTACACTTTTGATCTTCACGCTGATGGTCTCTACTTCTCCGGAAAGTTCCTCATTTTCATTTATGAGAAGGTTGTTCTCATGCCTTATCTCAGCGGCAAGCGCTGACATTACGACCATCGCTATGCAGACGAATCCTACGAAGAATATGAGGAACATGATCCGTCTTCTGTCCTTCAAACTCATTTTGTCCCCTTATAAACCCAATACATCGTCCGGGGCTTTACCTAAAGCTTCTCAAGAACCCTCAGCTTGGCGCTCCTTGCCCTCGGATTGTTTCTGATCTCTTCATCACCGGGAGTGATCGGCTTCCCTGTGACTTTCTTTACATCACCCACTTTTCCGCATACGCACACCGGGAATTCCGGAGGGCATACACATGGGTTGACCCTTTTCCTGAATATTTCTTTGACTATCCGGTCCTCAAGCGAATGGAACGTTATGATACAAAGGCGTCCGCCCGGCGCAAGCACGTCGCAGAAATCATCTATCGCGCTCCTGAGCTGCCCGAGCTCATCATTCACTTCTATCCTTATCGCCTGGAACGTACGCTTGGCCGGATGCGGTCCTTCGCGTCTCGCTCTTGCAGGTATCGCTGCTTTGATGATCTCTACCAGCTCGCCTGTAGTCTCGATCGGCTTCTTCCTCCGCGCCTCACAAATAAAGTCTGATATCCGTCTGGCCCAGCGTTCTTCTCCATACTCCGATATCACCCTGGTAATAGCGTCCCGCTCATATCCGTTAATCACATCGTATGCTGTAAGGCTGCCTGACTGGTCCATTCTCATGTCCAGAGGCGCGTCCTGCATGTATGAAAAACCCCTCTTTGCATTATCAAGCTGATATGACGAAACTCCCAGGTCCAGCAGTGCACCGTCGATCTTTTCAAGCCCCTGACCGGCAAGCACCGTTTTGATGTCGGCGTAATCGCTCTGAACAAGTATCCTTTTGCAGGCCTGCCCTTCAAGTCTCCCCAAACTTGCGGACAACGCATCTTTGTCACGGTCTATCCCGATAAGAGTACCTCGGTCAGACAGCCTCTCACATATGTGGGAAGCATGTCCGCCCCCACCGATGGTGCCGTCGACATAGATCCCGTCCGGCTTGATCGCCAGATTATCGATGCATTCGTTCAGAAGCACCGGAATATGTCTGAATTCCTCTGCCATACTAGAAATTGTATTTCTCCAGAGCGCCGGCAAGCTCATCAGTACTCAGCCTGATATCCTTGCCCGGTGCATCCCAGAGCTCTTTACTCCAGATCTCGATCTTCTTCATGGCCCCTACAGTCACGAGGTCCTTCTTGATCCCGGCGTATTCTATGAGCGGTGCCGGTATGACGATACGTCCCTGCTTATCGAACTCGCATTCTGTTGCGTCGCCGAAGAAGCTTCTAATGAACGCTCTTATCTCCGGATCGGATTCAGGCAGCTGCTCTATCTTGGCAAGCTGCTTCTCCCAGTCGCTCATCGTATAAATATAAAGGCACGTGTCGAGACCTTTCGTGAGGACGCATCTGCCTCCCAAATTGTCTCTGTGCTTCGAAGGAACAATGATCCTGTTCTTGGCGTCTATAGAATTGTAATAGGTCCCCATGAACATGAGCATTTCCCTTCATATAAATACAATATATCTATGCAACACCATATTACACCACTCACCACCACTTTTCAACAAAATCAACCCCTTTTTAGGGCACCTTCTCCACCTTAAATCAAAAATTTTCTTCATGAATTGCACAAAAAGAGAGAAACCACTATATATAGTAGTTTCTCCCAATATGCTCAACTAAATAAGCTTATATAAAACGTTCTAAACCGTTGAAATCTACTTCTTTTTCACGGATTTTCTGCCGATTTTCACATTCAGCAGATTGAGTACCAGAAGCACCAGAACGACCGCCGCGATAATGCCGATAAGTGCCACCAGAGCCGATGTCACAAGAGTGAATCCTTCGCCTTTGAATACATGCGAGAAACTGGTACTTTCATCGTAAACCATACGTCCGTCAGGCTTCTTGTAAACAGCCGGTATCCCTGCCTCGCTGAATGAGGTCATTATCTCAGAAACAGCTATCCATGTTTTCAGCGGTTTCTCCTTGTCATCCCCTCTCAGCAGCTCAGTGAATTCAACTGTATCCTCACCGTTCTCGTTCTTTGGTACTACAGCAAGGCTTTCGTCAGCCGTTCCCTTAAGTCCTGATATTGAAAGCGCTGTCGTCTTATCAGTTACTATTCTGTAGAGCACTTTGTCTTTAATGTCGATCTGGCTGCCGCTCGTATCTTCAAGCACAGTTATATCGTATACCCTGCTGTTCTTTAATCTGTGCGGATTATATTTATATGAAAGGCCTCCGAAATACAGCCGTTCCGCAGACGCGTCCTGCGAGGCTGTAGCAGCTATCTCCGCAAGTATCCTGAGGTCTGCTCCGGTAAGATAAAACGATGTCAGCGCTTGTCCTGCGCTGCCGTCATCCGCTTTGCCGACTTTCATCATGTCGTAAACAGAGTTCACGGTCACCTTTCCTTCAGCTATACCAGTTGTTGCCGAGCTTCCTGAAGCAAGCGCAATGAGATTCCCCTTAGGTATCCTGGCGTCTTCGATCGCGGCCATCCTGTACGCGTCTGCGATGAGCTCGCCAAGCGGCGAATCGCCCTTTTTACCACTATTATCTGAAAGCGGAGCGATCTCGAAGAAGCTGTCGCAGAGTGCCTGCCCTGACGCATAGCCGTTGGCCGCAAAATAGTTTTTATTCGCGATCTTCGCTATACCTGCGAGCTCTTTCATGACGTCGGCGTCTTTCTCATAATCGTCGTTAAGATCCACAGTACTGTATCCGGAATATTTGTATTCATTATTTTCGATCACATACTCTATCCTGCCGATCCTGGCGCTTCCGGCAGCAAGTGAATATATCCTTGTGCCGCCGACTTTTATCGGTTCCTCAAGCTCCGTGGTGCTGCCCGCGCTTATGATCATATCTATGTCTTCGACCGATCCCGCGATCTTCTTCTC
>JAFWJS010000047.1 GCA_017511535.1 Eubacterium sp.
ACGAACTTCGCCCATGATGAAGTCCTTATAGCTTGCTTCAGGAGCCTTGCTGTCGATCGAGAGCGGGTTCTTGCCCTCAGCAGCGAGCTGCGGATTGTATCTGAGCAGGTTCCAGTATCCGCATTCCACAGCTTCTCTTTCCTCTTCCATGCCTTTGTTCATGCCCTTCTTGATACCGTGGTTGATGCATGGCGAGTAGGCTATGATGAGCGAAGGTCCTTCATACGCTTCAGCTTCCCTGATGGCTTTGATCGTCTGGTTGAAGTCCGCGCCCATTGCGATCTTGCAGACGTATACATAGCCGTAAGCTATCGCGATCTGAGCAAGGTCTTTCTTTCTTATCGGCTTTCCGGCAGCGGCGAACTTGGCTACAGCACCGATAGGAGTAGCCTTGGATGCCTGGCCGCCTGTATTGGAATAGACCTCTGTATCAAAGACCATGATATTGATGTTCTCGCCTGACGCGAGTACATGGTCGACTCCGCCGTAACCGATATCGTAAGCCCAGCCGTCGCCTCCGAACGCCCATACTGAAGGCTTTCTCAACATATCCTTGTTGCTTACGACGAATGCCGCATCATCGTCTCCCTTGGTACCGTGCAGCTTGGCGCATGCCGTTTCCAGCGCGACTGCAGCCATTGCCGCAGCTTCCGGATCCTCTTTCACTTCGATCCAGTCTGTTGCAGGCTTTCCGATCTTGTCGACGAGTCTTTCTACTGTATCCTCGACTTCTTTACGCCTTGCCTGGACGGCCATGGCCATACCGAGTCCGAACTCCGCGTTATCCTCAAACAGTGAGTTGGACCATGCCGGCCCGCGCCCGTTCTTGTTTACTGTATATGGCGTGCTTGGAGCGCTGTTTCCCCAGATGGATGAACATCCTGTAGCGTTTGCGATGAACATCCTGTCGCCGAACAACTGTGTGATGAGCTTCGCGTATGGAGTCTCTCCACATCCAGGGCAGGCTCCCGAGAACTCGAGCAGCGGCTGTCTGAACTGAACACCCTTTACCGAATCATCTCCGAACGGAAGCTTCTTCTCTGAGACATGTTCAAACATCCAGTCGAAGTTCTTCTGTTCCTCGTTGACGATATCATCCTCAACAGGATTCATCTCCAGAGCCTTCTTCTTGGACGGACAGACTTCTGCGCACTGTCCGCATCCTGTACAGTCAAGCGCCGAGATACCGATCGCGAATTTCTTCTTCTCGACTCCCTTGCCTATCATATCTGTGTAGGAGCCTCCGACATGTTTCGCTTCTGTAGCTGTCATGGCAAAAGGCCTGATCACGCCGTGCGGGCAGACCATAGCGCAGCGGTTGCACTGGATACAGTAGTCTTTGTTCCATACCGGCACGTCCGCGGCGATACCGCGCTTCTCATACGCGGCTGTACCTGAAGGCTGTGCTCCGTCGAATGTCTTGATATATGTCGATACGGGGATCTCATCACCGTGCATCGTGGACATAGGAACCATGATCTTCTTCAGGAAGTCTGTCATGTTCTGGTCACGTCCGATAGTCGGAGCAGGTGCCGGATCATCCGGACAGTCAGCCCATTCCTTCGGGACCTTGACCTTATGTACGTACTGAACACCGGCGTCGACTGCGGCGATGTTCATGTTTACGATCCTCTCACCTTTACGTCCGTATGTCTTCCTGATGGCGTCCTTCATGTAGTCCACCGCGGCATCGATAGGAATGATGTTCGCTATCTTGAAGAATGCGGCCTGCAGGATGGTGTTGGTCCTTCTGGCGCCGAGTCCGATCTCTTTCGCGATGTTTACGGCGTCGCATGTGTACAGCTTGACCTTGTTCTGCGCGATATATCTCTTTACCTTGCCCGGGAGATGTGTTTCAAGCTCATCATCGTCCCATACGCAGTTCAGAAGGAAAGTCCCGTTGGGCTTTACATCCTCTACCATATCGTACTTCTTCAGATATGCAGAGTTATGGCAGGCTACGAAGTCAGCCTGCTTGATGTAGTATGTGGATTTGATCGGTCTTTCACCAAAACGCAGATGCGAGATGGTGACACCGCCTGATTTCTTGGAGTCATACTGGAAGTACGCCTGTACTTTCAGCTCTGTATGGTCTCCGATGATCTTTACGCTGTTCTTGTTGGCTCCGACTGTTCCGTCAGCTCCGAGTCCCCAGAACTTGCACGCGGTCGTCCCGCTTGGCTGTGTATCAGGATACTCTGAAGGAACAAGCGACAGGTGTGTCACGTCGTCGTTGATGCTGATCGTGAACTCCTGCTTGGCTGTGATCTTGTCAGCCCACATGTTCTCGTATACTGCGAGGATATCTCCAGGCTGGACGTCCTTGGAGCCAAGTCCGTATCTTCCGCGGTAGATCAGGACGTCTTTGAATTTCGTATCTGAGAGAGCACTGACGACGTCCATGTAAAGCGGTTCGCCTACTGCTCCAGGCTCTTTGGTCCTGTCAAGAACTGAGATCTTCTCAACTGACTTCGGGAGGACCTTTGTCAGATATTTTGCTGAGAACGGTCTGTAAAGGTGCACCTCGATAAGGCCCACCTTGTTTCCGTCCTTACGCTTATTGATATAATCCACTACTTCTTCAGCGCAGTCGCATACGGAGCCCATCGCGATGATGACTTCCTTGGCTGTTCTGGAGCCGTAGTAGTTGAATGGCTTGTATTTGGTACCGATAAGCTCATTGATCTTATCCATATATTCTGCGACCACATCCGGGAACGCATTATATCTTCCGTTTATCGCCTCTCTGTGCTGGAAGTATGCCTCCGGCTGTTCTGCAGCACCCATCAGATGTGGATGCTCAGGGTTGAGAGCATGAGCTCTGTAAATGTTCACAGCTTTCTGATCTACCAGGCCCTTTAGTGTATCATAGTCCCAGATCTCGATCTTCTGCTGCTCGTGGGATGTTCTGAATCCGTCAAAGAAGTGCAGCGTAGGCATCTGTGAAGCGATCGTAGCAAGATGTGCCACAGCGCCGAGGTCCATTACCTGCTGGACGTTATTGCTCGCCAGCATGGCAAAGCCCGTCTGTCTCACGCCCATGACGTCCTGATGATCTCCAAAGATCGACAGTGCATGAGTCGCAAGCGCTCTTGCGGATACATGGAACACTGCAGGTATCTGTTCCGCTGCTATCTTGTACATATTAGGTATCATCAGGAGAAGTCCCTGCGATGCAGTGAACGTCGTTGTATAGGCTCCGGCATTGGCGGAGCCGTGAACAGCTCCGGCTGCTCCTCCTTCAGACTGCATTTCGATTACTTTAACTTTTTCCCCGAAAATATTGACCCTGTCCTGAGAGGTCCATTCGTCTACACTCTCAGCCATAGGGGATGATGGAGTGATCGGGTATATCGCCGCTACTTCTGTAAACGCATAAGCCACATGAGCAGCTGCTGTATTTCCGTCCATCGTTTTCAACTGTCTTTTGCCCATAGCTCTCATTCCTCCATTAGATAACAAAAAACACCGGGTATAAATACCCTCTTAATCTTACTATTCCAATGCGTCAAAGTCAATAAAATACAACCGTTTTGCGGTGATTCACATAAAGAAAAAAGGATGGCAAAAACCATCCTTTATATCTGGTGCGTCACGGGGGACTTACGCAGAATGCGCGCATTCTGCCGGCCGTCGCCTCCCTGTACAGTCGGCTCGCCCCACCGGCTGTTCACGCGTCTGCCAGACGCGTTCTCTTACGCCGATGCCCTTTCGGGTTCGAGTCCTCCGTGACACGATCGTATATAACACAAAAGGATAGGCATTCAGCCTATCCTTTTGTGTTGGTGCGTCACGGGGGACTCGAACCCCCAACCTACTGATTCGTAGTCAGGCACTCTATCCAATTGAGCTAGTGGCGCACATATCTGATCGCCGCGGTCTGTTACGTCCGCAATGAATATATTACCAAAATCCTGCGTGTCATGTCAAGAGTAAATGAGGCAGTAAAAAAGCATGGCGGAAGACACCGTCATGCTTTTTCGTCTTATATATCACACATTTCATCAGATCTCCAGGACCTTGCTCAGGAAGTCCTGAGTCTTCGGGTTCTGAGGATGCTTGAATACTTCCTGAGGAGTGCCCTCCTCCTGGATGACTCCATCGCTTATGAATATGACGCGGTCTGCTACTTCCATGGCGAATCCCATTTCATGAGTAACGATGACCATGGTCATTCCTGAGGCCGCAAGCTCCTTCATTACCACAAGTACTTCTCCGATCATCTCAGGGTCGAGAGCTGATGTAGGCTCGTCGAACAGCATGATGGAAGGATGCATACACAGCGCTCTCGCTATCGCGACCCTCTGCTTCTGTCCACCGGAAAGCTGATGCGGGAATACGTTGGCCTTGTCTGCAAGTCCTACGCGTTCCAGCATCTTCATCGCGGTCTTCTTCGCCTCTTCCTTAGTGGCTTTCTTGAGGTCCACCGGGGCCAGCGTAAGGTTGTCGATCACGCTCATATTTGCGAACAGATTGAAGTGCTGGAACACCATTCCTACGTCTTCACGTACCTTATTGATGTTCACCTTTTTATCGGCGATGTTGGCTCCGTTTATCTCCACAGTACCTGAAGTTATCTCCTCAAGGCCGTTCATGCACCTCAGGAAAGTTGATTTACCGCCTCCTGAAGGCCCTATGATCACAAGCACCTCTCCTTCAGTGACATCGATGCTTATCCCCTTCAGGACTTCAAGCCTGCCGTTATATGTCTTATGAAGGTCAGCCACATGGATCTTTACTTTATCAGATTCCGCACCCGCTTCTTTCTCTATGTGATTAGCGAGCCTGAGGTCCATCTCCACCTCAGTCGTACTTATATCGCTCTGCTGCAGCTGCTCTATCGCGGCTGCATCGGTGACTTCATCGGCCGCGGCCTTATCCGCTCCATTATTTTGCGCTCTTTGCAGCTCGTCTGTCATAGTTCATCCTCCTTTCCAGTATCTTAGCCACCCTCTGCAGGATAAGAATAACGATCAGATACATGATAGCTACGATTGTCCATACCTCGAAGGATTGGAATGTTCTGGCAATAATGTTCTGTGCCTTGTTGACCAATTCAGGGAATCCGATGACTGAAAGAATAGATGTATCTTTCAGTGTGATGATGAACTGATTGACGATGCTTGGCACCATGTTTTTGATTGCCTGCGGCAGAACTACCCTGTACATGCTGCGCCAATACGTAAGGCCAAGGCTTCTTGCAGCCTCCATCTGTCCCGGATCAATTGACTGAATGCCTGCACGGATGATCTCTGACATATAAGCTCCGCAGTTGAGTGCGAGACAGATCGTACCTGCAGACAGAGCAGTCAGATGTACTCCCATACCAAAGTACTGATTCAATCCATACGGAACACCTATGTAGACGAAGAACGCCAGAACGATCATAGGAACGCCTCTGATGAGGTTAACATATACCGTCGCTATGGTGTTGCATGGCTTATTCTTCACAACGCTCATAAGGCCGATGATTATACCGAGTATACACCCGAAGAACAGGCCGAGCAATGCAAGAAGCAGCGTCTGTCCCATCGCCTGGAGCAGTATCGGACCATTTGCAGTAATGATTTGTGCCATATAATACCCTCTTAGTTTTCATAAAATAAGGGCATCGGAATGACCCAATGCCCTTACAGACTTATTGACCGAAATTTATTCCTCGCCAAGATATTTAGCGATTATCTCATCGTACTTACCGTTAGTCTTGATGTGAGCAAGTCCTGTGTTGAACAGGTCGATGAGTTCCTGTTTGTCCTCGCTGAAGATAGCCATACCATAAGCAGCAGGAGCATTCTCAGTTCCCTCAACATACTTCATATCAAGGTCTCCGTCTTTGATGCTGTACTTCAGGATAGGCGTATCGTCGAAGCATGCGTCTGCCTGGCCGCCTGTTACCTGCTGATACATGTCAGGAGATGTGGAAACACGAGTTACCTTGAATCCGATCTTCTCGCTGAGCTCTGTAGCATACTGATCGCTCATGGTTCCGTTCTTAACGACTACTGTCTTGCCCTTGAGGTCCTGAAGGCTTGCGATATCTGAATCAGCCTTTACGGCCATTCCCTGTGTGGCGTCATAGTAACCTTCTGAGAAGATCCAGCCATTCTCTTTTCTTTCGTCTGTGATCGATGCGCCGGCGATCATTCCGTCAGCCTGTCCTGCCTGGCATTCTGCGATAGCAGCATCCCATCCTACATAGTGCAGGTCGTAAGTGAAACCCTGATCTTCTGCGATCGCCTGAAGGATCTCCATATCGATACCTACGATATTGCCCTTCTCATCCTCGAATTCAAACGGACTGAAGCCTTTATCTGTTGCTACTACGAACTTTTTGCCTTCTCCGGTCTTTTCTGCCTTGCCTGCGCACGCGGCGAGAACTCCTGCTGAAAGAACAACTACCAGAAGAAGTATCAGAACTTTCTTTAAATTTTTCATTGCTCATTCCTCCTTGTTAACGAGTTAATGCAATAAAGCGCATTTCTACAGGTGTCATTATAGCATTGACATTTCATCATTTCAAGTTATATATATTTCTCTTTTATTTCCCCGTCTCTGTAAGCCTGCACGAGCTCTTTTAAGTCTTTTATTTTCTGCTTGATGTCCTGCCCCTGATCGGTATCCGCGACAAGCATCCTCTTATCAAGCGTCTCCACGATCTGCAGCTTCGGCGAATGGAACTCCTGTGTCCCGTCCTCGTTCATCGGGCTGTAAGGCTTGTGCTCTGCAAGCGCCATGGAGTGAGAGTTGAATATGAAAGTATATCCCGCTATTCCTGTTGTCTTCTGGTAAGCCTTAGATATACCGCCGTCGATTATGAACAGAAGGCCGTCCGCCTTTAAAGGACTTTCGCCGTTTTTGATCTTTACAGGCACATGCCCGTTTATTATCTTCGATCTAGCAGGATCAAGCCCGAATTCTCTGAGCATCTTCTCGACCGGCTCACGTGATTTGATGAGCGTATAGTACGGGCCGGTCGTCTCCTTGTGCGTCGATTTGTCTTCGATGAACATGCGCTCAAACGTCGTCATCTTGTCTTTCCCGAACAAAGGCGATCTGCTGCCCTTCCACAGGTACCACATGAGGTCTCCCGGCTTTCCGCTTTCTGCCGCCTTATCCGGAGCGAAGAACTGCTTCCTGATCTGATCGTCAAGATACTCCATCAAAGCCCTTCCTTTATGCGGCTTTCCTCCCAGCTTCACGTCGATGAATTCACCGTCCGCTGTCATAGGAAGGCACCCGTGGAAAAGAAGGTTCCCATTGACGATCTTAAACAAAGCGCCGTGGCTGAACAGGAACTTTATATGCTCCTGCAGCTTCCTGGAATTCTTTATGGAAACTTCAAGCGCGTTCATGACCAGCTTCTCATCATCTGTCAGCTCATATGGATGATCAGGGTCGACAGTCGGAAGGAATGTGTCTTTCAGCGGCCATTCTTTCCCGTCGATCGTAACTGTCTTTCTGTTAAAGTCTATCTTATCAAGCAGCAGACGTTCTTCCATCCCGTATTCCGGGTGCTGCATTATCGTCTGCCCCTCTATTTTGAGCATGATCACAGAGATGGCTTTGTTCATCTTCGCAGCCGTGCTCATGCTCACAGGGTCGCCTTTGTTCTCGTCGTAAAGATGCGGCCTGAAAGCGTCGCACGGGTCGTCCCTGTAAGCCCTGCTGGCAAAAGACGAAAGCGGCCTCAGGTTGATGCCGTACCCCACCTCCAGCATATCGAAGTTGTTATAGCTCACATTGTTACGTATTATGTTGGCGATACACGGCCAGTTCCCGCATGCGGCTCCCATCCATATGACGTCGTGGTTTCCCCACTGGAAGTCGACGTCGTGAAGCTCCATCAGGTAATCCATGATCCTGTCCGGATGCGCGCCTCTGTCGAAAATATCTCCGATGATGTGAAGCTGGTCTATCGCAAGGCTGCTTATCACATCCGCCATCTCACTTATGAAAGTCTCTGCCAGACCGCAGTCTACGATGGAATTGATGATCGATTCATAATAGCTTGCCTTGTTCTCCTCATCGTCCGCATGCAGGAGCTCATCCATCACATAATCCAGATTCGCCGGAAGGCGTTTCCTTACCTTGGATCTGGTGTGTTTGGACGCGACTGACCTGCAGATCTCGACCATACGGTATATCGCTGTCCTGCACCAACCGTCAAAGTCATCTTCCGAGTCCTTCCTGCGCCGCAGCTCTGAACCTGCATCGTATATCAGCGCCGCAAGATCGTCTCTTTCCTCTTCACTCAGCTCGCTCCCGTAGCGGTCGTCTATCTTCGCCTTTATCGTACCAGACGCTGACTTCAGCATATGAACAAAGGCCTCGTGCTCGCCGTGCAGGTCGCTGAAAAAGTATTCTGTTCCCTTAGGAAGCGCCAGTATTGAAGTAAGGTTTATCACCTCAGCTGACGCAGCCTCGATATTCGGATACTGCTCCGCGAGAAGCGAAAGAAATCTGATATCTGACATGTTTCCCTCCTGAAATGTAATTAATAGCGGTTCTCGCAGATACGCCGGCCTGATCCCGGTCTGTATACCTGCGGGGACCGCCCCGTTAACTTATGCTGTATTATCTATCCGTCGATCCTTCTTATGTTGGCGCCTATGGCTCTGAACTTCTCTATGAAGTCTTCATATCCGCGCTCTATGTGGTATATCTCTGAGACCTGTGTCTCGCCTTCCGCCACAAGACCCGCAAGCACCATCGCGGCTCCTGCGCGGAGGTCGGTAGCTATGACGCTCGTACCTCTCAGCTTTCTGCCGCCCCTTATGGTCGCTCTGTTCCCGGCGATCTCTATGTTGGCGCCCATACGGTTAAGCTCTGCCACGTGCATGAACCTGTTCTCAAAAACAGTTTCGATCACTGTGCTGGATCCGTATACCGTGGTAAGGAACGCCATGAAAGGCGACTGTATGTCGGTCGGGAATCCTGGATAAGGCATGGTTTTGATGTCAGTGGAAGTAAGCTCCCTGTCGTCGGCGATCACATACATCCCCTCGTCGCCCAGCTCCACGGTCACTCCGCACTCACGGAGCTTGGCCGTAACAGGCTTGAGATGGTCCGGGGTGACGTTCCTCAGAAGCAGCTGTCCTCTCGTTATCGCAGCGGCGAGCATGAACGTGCCTGCTTCTATCCTGTCCGGGATCACTGTGTGTTCCGCCCCGTGGAGCGAGGAAACGCCCTCGATCTTGATATTGTCGGTCCCGGCGCCTTTGATCTTTCCTCCCATCTTGTTGATGAGGTTGGCAAGGTCTGTGATCTCCGGCTCCTCAGCCGCATTCTCGATATATGTAGTCCCGTTCGCAAGAGCGGCGGCCATCATGATGTTCTCCGTAGCGCCGACACTCGGAAAGTCCAGATATATCGCGGCTCCGACAAGACCGCCTTCCGGCGCCTTCGCCTCGATATAATCGTCCGTGATCGTGATCTCAGCCCCAAGCGCCTTGAATCCCTTAAGGTGCAGATCTATCGGCCTTGCGCCTATGCTGCACCCGCCCGGACGGTAGAGCTTCGCGTGACCTTCCCTTCCGAGAAGCGGCCCCATTACAACGAAAGAAGCCCTCATCATACCGACGAGGTCATTATCCGGCTCGGTCGTCCTGATGTGCTCTGTCCTTATATTAAGGATAGAACGCACCGGCTCTTCTATTTCTGACCCGATACTCTCAAGTATCTTTCTCATAACGGTAACATCGGCAAGCTCAGGGACATCTGAGATATTGCATTCATCACGCGAAAGAAGCGTTGCCGCCATCAATGGCAGCACCGCGTTCTTAGCTCCGCTTATAGTGACCTCACCGCTGAGTGGTGCACTTTTCTGTACTGAAAATTTAGCCATAAATTATTTGCCCAAAAAGTGTCCGGTATCAGACGTACTACAGTTTCTTAAGCTCTTTCAGGCAGTTTCTGCAGACATACTTTCCCTTGATCATCTCAACGTTATCAGCTTCGCCGCAGAAAATGCATGATGGTGAATACTTCTTCAGAACGATATTCTGCCCGTCGGTGAATATCTCCAGTGAATCTTCGGTAGTTATATCAAGCGTACGCCTGAGTTCCACCGGCAGAACGATCCTTCCAAGTGAATCTACAGGCCTGACTATTCCGGTTGCCTTCATGATGCCTGCTCCTTTCCTTACTTTTCAGCCTTCTTTTCTTTTTTTGCGGCTTTCTCCTGAGCTTTCTTTTCCTTCTTGTACTGCTCGAACTCTTTTTCCTCTTTCTTCTCTTTCTGCTCTTTAACGTAATTCAGAGTCGACGTAGCAGCTTTCCCAAGATCGGTAGCTGTTTTTACCAGTCCCTGATTGCTGTTGGCTTCTGCAGCGATCCCGCTTACGACTCCTGAAACGTCCATGATGATCCCGTTGATATCCTTGGTCCTGTCTGCCGCGATCTTGGACACTACATTGGCGTCGTCCAGGACCGTATTGGTCTTCTGGAGCGTTACCAGGAGCTTCCTGACCAGAAGGACAAGATATACCAGCAGTACAAACAGCGCTATGAGCACCAGATATGTCAGCACTTCTTTAACATTTAAAGTAATCATTTCAAAAACCTCCTATGCTGTGTGGTACATTGTATCAATATTTCCATATATTAGCAAGCCTGTTTTTTGCCCTTCTGGACCTTTTTTACTTTATCTCTGGTGAATTCCACGATATCGCTTCCGAGCTTTTCCTGTCCGTCCTCGTCCTTTTCGCCTGTGAAGATCCTTACTTTTACTATCTCTCTTAGTATATCAGCGTCTACTACCTTGGCTCTTCCCTCCGGAGTCTCAACTATGTCGTTTACATCAGGGAAGCCTTTCCTCATCTGACAGTACACGTCGTTCTCATACTTAAGACAGCACATGAGTCTTCCGCAGATACCCGATATCTTGGTAGGATTGAGCGACAGATTCTGGTTCTTGGCCATCTTGATGGATACCGGCTGGAAATCAGCCAGCCATGACGCGCAGCAGAGAGGTCTTCCGCAGCACCCCACTCCGCCGAGCATCTTCGCTTCGTCGCGTACTCCGACCTGCCTCAGCTCTATCCTCATCCTGAATACGCTCGCCAGGTCTTTTACCAGCTCTCTGAAGTCGATCCTTCCGTCTGCTGTGAAATAGAATACGATCTTGTTATTGTCGAAGGTATATTCTACGTCGATAAGCTTCATTTCCAGACCGTGCCTGGTGATCTTCTCCTGACAGAGCTTCATCGCCTCAGCTTTTCTGGCCTCATTTTCCTCATGACGCTTTATATCCTTTTCATCCGCGATCCTTACTATGCTTTTAAGCGGCTTTACGACGTTATCATCCTTCACCATCGTCCTTGCCATTGAAACAGTCGCATATTCCATGCCACGCGCCGTTTCCACGATAACGCCGTCGCCTTCGCTGATCTCAATATCCCCCGGGCTGAAATAGTACATCTTCCCGTTCGTCTTGAACCGCACGCCTACTACTTCGATCATTATATTAGTTCCTCCATTCTGAGCATGAGTCCTCTTACTCTGTAATTGTATCCCGCACCCAGCTTGATATCTCTTCTCGTTTCTTCTATAAGTCCTGTGCTCGCAAGTGCCGCCTCAGGGCTTATGCTGATGTCCTGCCTGCCGCGCACCGTGCTCCCAACTAGTGTCTCCAGCGCGTCGAGCAGCTCATAGGCGTCCTGCCTGCTTTTGATGCCGCTGTCGAGCACGCTCTTGATATCTGCAAAGTATGCCTTCCTGGCTAGCATATCAAAGACCGTTCCGGCAAGCTCTGACCCTGTGCTCGTATCTTTCCCATCCAGGTCGTACAGTCTTACGTTGACACATCTGGAGTTGATAGTCGGAAGAAGCTCCTCGGAATTCTCTGATAGTATCATTATCACTGTTCCTTCAGGCGGCTCTTCCAGCGTCTTCAGGAATCTTGTCTGCGCCCTTGCCGTCATGGTATCTCCGCCAGAGATGATCGCCATATTATGGCTGCCGGCGGTGGGCTTGCTTTTCAGCCTTACCTGAAGCTCTTCTATCTGGGCGTCTTTGATCGTTGTCGTTCCTGTTTTCCTTGCCGTAGTATCTTCCGGCTCTACGACATACAGATCCTCGTAATTCCCATCAGCTATCTTCCTGCACTCGGCACATCTTCCGCAGCCTTCGCCCGGCATCTGCCTGCAGACCAGCGCCTGCGCAAAAGCTCTGGCGAACCCGGCCTTGTCGATATTATTATCGCCTTCAAATATATACGCATGTGAGACTGCCCCGCTTCTCAGCGCGTTTCCAAGCCTGGCAGCCGCTGCGCCATATTTTTTATATGCAGAAAGGCCCATCAGATCCCTCTTTTCTTAAAGTGCCATTCTATCTCCTGGATTATCTTGTCTCTTATCTCTTCTTTGCTGAGCGTGGCGTCTATCACACGCACTCTGAAGCGGAATTCTTCCGCGACGCTCTCAAATCCCTCCAGAACTTTCTTCTTGAATTCAAGGTCTTCACTTTCCAGTCTGTCCAGATTTTCCTGATCGAGTCTGCTTCTGACATCGTCAGGGCTTATCATCATGAGGAACGTCAGGTCCGGTTCCAGGTCCTTTACTGCGAATTTATTCACCTGAAGCACTTTAGGACCCAGATCCCTTCCGAAGCCCTGATACGCTATGCTGGAGTCAAAATACCTGTCTGACACCACGATCTTCCCCTGATCCAGAGCCGGCTGAATGACTTTTTCGACAAGTTGAGCCCTGCTCGCTGCGTAAAGGAGCGCTTCTGTTCTGGCACTCATATCGGTATTCTCTTTATCAAGAAGCATATCCCGGATCTGTTCGCTTATGCGTGTGCCGCCGGGTTCTCTTGTGAATACAGAATCCAGTCCTCTCTGATCAAGATATTCCTTCAGATATTCTATCTGTGTGGATTTTCCTGCGCCGTCAGGTCCTTCAAATGTAATGAAATAACCTCTATTCATCTATCTGATCGTCCTTTCGTTTCTTCTTCCTGCCCGGAAAGATGCGTCTTATCAGCGGCACTTTCCTCTTGGCTGTCGTCCCGATAAGTGCGTCCTCGACCGTTTTCTCAAACAAAAACTCTGCCAGAAACAGTATCGGCAGCGTCACTATTATCCCAAAAACGATCTTAAGAACAAGCATATGGACATAAACCTCCTTATATATTCTACACAAGGATATGCCATAAAACAAATGAAAAAAACTTCATATATATACGGATAAAAAAACAGACCGTTAATGCGGTCTGTAACAAACAAAAAAGCCGAACCGGCGGCGTCCTATTTTCCCAGGCAGTCACCCACCAAGTATCATCGGCGCTAAGGAGCTTAACTACTGTGTTCGGGATGGGAACAGGTGTGACCTCCCCGCTATAGTCACCGGATTCAGCTTTTCTATTTTTGAGGTTGTACCCTCAAATCCGAATAAAATATCTCATCAACTGTGCAGTCAGCGACCACGTGCTGAAGCACTGTCGCCGGTTGCAGAAGGCCTTCCATCGATTCGCTATGCTCATCGTGGCAAGCCCATTCTGACCAAGCTATCGGTCTATTAGTATCGGTCAGCTGAATGCGTTGCCGCACTTACACCTCCGACCTATCAACGTGGTAGTCTCCCACGGACCTTACCATAAGGAGGAGATCTGTTCTTGTGGAGGGCTTCGCACTTAGATGCTTTCAGCGCTTATCCCGTCCCCGCTTAGCTACTCGGCGGTGCCCTTGGCAGAACAACCGATACACCAGAGGCGAGTCCATCCCGGTCCTCTCGTACTAAGGACAGCCCCACTCAGATCTCCAACGCCCACAGCGGATAGGGACCGAACTGTCTCGCGACGTTCTGAACCC
>JAFWJS010000048.1 GCA_017511535.1 Eubacterium sp.
GCTTCCGGGATATAAGAAGGTACAGTCTATGGTCTACTGCGGGATCTATCCTGCGGAGGGTGAGAAATATGAGCCTGTGAAGGACGCGCTGGAAAAGCTCCAGGTGAACGACGCTGCTTTCAGATTCGAGCCGGAGACATCGACAGCACTGGGATTCGGGTTCAGATGCGGGTTCCTGGGACTGCTCCATATGGAGATAATAGTTGAGAGACTTGAGCGGGAATTCGATCTCGCTGTAGTAACGACATCGCCAAGCGTGCTGTATAAAGTGGTAAAGTCAGACGGCACAGAGATATTCATCCAGAATCCTTCAGACCTTCCTGATCCGTCAGAGATATCGCATATCGAGGAACCGATCGTGAAGGCTGACATAATGATACCGAAGGATTATGTCGGATCGATCATGGACCTTTGTCAGAACAGGCGCGGCACGATGCTGAGCATGGAGTACATAACGCCTGAGAGAGTCACGCTTCACTATGAGCTGCCGTTGAATGAAGTCATATATGATTTCTTCGACGCACTCAAGTCCAAGACAAAGGGTTACGGATCGATAGACTATGAGTTCCTGTGCTACCGCGAATCCAAGCTTGTAAAGCTGGACGTCCTTTTGAATAAAGAACTCGTAGACGCGTTCTCCATGATAGTACATGAGTCAGAAGCGTACACCAGAGGCCGCTTCGTGTGCGAAAAGCTGAAGGAAATCATCCCGATGCATCAGTTTGAAGTGCCGATCCAGGCAGCGATAGGGCAGAAGGTCATCGCCCGCGAGACAGTCAAAGCCTACAGGAAAGATGTTATCGCCAAATGCTACGGAGGCGATATCTCACGTAAGAAGAAGCTTCTTGAAAAACAGAAGGAAGGGAAGAAACGTATGAGGACATTCGGTAAGGTCGATGTTCCGCAGGAGGCGTTTACCGCTGTTCTGAAATACGATGAGAATAAGAGCTGATGATGAGACCGCTTGGTATCTATGTTCATGTCCCGTTTTGTGTAAAGCGCTGCCCGTACTGCGGATTTTTCTCGAGCTCCTGTGGAAGAAGCGGATATAAAGACAGGATAAGTGAATACTTTGATCTTCTTGAGAAGGAGCTCGATCTGAGAGCAAGGCAGGCCGGAGCTCCTTATTTTGTTGACTCTGTATATTTCGGAGGGGGAACTCCTTCGCTTGCAGATCCTGAACTCTTTGAAAGACTGCTTGACAGGATCGCAGGAAGATTCAGTATTGCGCCTGATGCGGAGATATCCATGGAGGCAAACCCGGGAACGTTGACAGAAGAAAGGCTGAAAGCATATAGAAGAGCCGGTGTGAACCGGCTGTCGATAGGACTTCAGTCGTTCGACGAGGATATCCTCAGGACGCTCGGAAGGATACATACTGCAGAGGATTTTACAAGGAGCTATGATGACGCGAGGGAAGCGGGCTTTGATAATATAAACGCCGACCTTATGTTCGGGATACCGGGCCAGACGCTGAGATCATGGGAAGACAATGTCACGAAGCTTGTGAGCATGCTCCCTGAGCACGTGTCTTTCTACAGTCTACAGATAGAAGAGGGCACAAAGTTCTATCATGACTATAAAATGGGGGACATGGCGCCTGTGACAGATGAAGAAGACCGTGAAATGTATCACAGCGCTATAAGTATACTGAGAAACCACGGATACAGCCAGTATGAGATATCCAATGCGGCGCTTCCGGGGAGACAGTGCAGGCATAACCTGAAATACTGGACATTCCGGGATTATCTCGGGATAGGAGCCTCGTCGAGCTCATTCATGAGCGGCGTAAGGTGGACAGATCCCGGAGGAGGATACGAAGGATTCGTGAAAGCGGGCGCGCCGCAGGATATGCTTTCCGAATACCATAAGAACAGTGATTTTGACAATGCTTCCGACTATATGATCACCGGTCTCAGACTGAACTCAGGTATCGGCATGAAAGATTTCAGCAGGAGGTTTGGAAAGACTGTCTGGGAGATGTTCCCGGAAGCACAGAATGAGGCTGAAGAGTTCTTCGGTTCGGGGTGTTTTAAAGAAGAAAGCGGACGTCTCTACATAACCGAGAAAGGCCTGGATATATCCAACAGAATAATGCAATTGTTTGTATAAAAACCTGTGCCGCGTGACGCTATTTAAGACGTAACGCGGTTTATTATTTTACCATAATATATAAAGCCGTCTTACTGAAGTAACATACTATATTTTGTGCTTTCTTTGGGGATAAAAACCATGCGACTGAAAAGCTTGATGAAAATGATGCCCAGGAGTGTAAAAACAGTCTGAAACAATTGAAATTCAAGCATCTTTGTGCTATACATAAAGTGTATTTTTGGCTTTTTATATATTATATTATATTATAACTAAAACGTTTTAGTAAGTGTTTTGGAAGAGGCGTTTTATGAAAGCGAAAAGGATTGCCAGTTTACTGATCATCTCTATGATGCTGATACAGATGCTGCCGTTCGATCTGATGACGGCAGCTGCGGTGACAGAAACAGACAGCAGCCCTGCTGAACAGGAAGAAGTCGTTCAGCAGGAAGAAGAAAATAACGAAGAAGAGGTTTTGTCTGACGAGAAAGAGGATGAGGCCGTATCTTCGGATGCTGCTGAGGAAGATACTGTAAAGAAGAAAGAGACATCTCTTCAGGAACAGTCAGAAGATGAAGAGGAAGATACGGCAGCCGGAGGCGATGCGGAAAGCGATGCACCTGAGGATGAGACATCGGAAGACAGCGCAGAATATATAAAGAATGAAGAAGTAGAAGCTGTCGATATCCAGGGAGAAGCCGCGCTCAGCAGGAGCCTTGCCAGAGACCTGCTTCTCAGCGAGACCGAAATCAAGGTCAAAGCTGTAGACAGAGCGGTAGAGGAACTGTTCAGTGAAGATGCGGGACCTGAAGCGGCAGAAGCCGAGGCTGAAAGCGATGACGCAGAGGACAGTACTGAAGAAGAAACTGATCCGGACGACCCTCCGCGTCAGGGAGACGGGAGCAATATCGAAGGAATAAGCGCCAAGTGGATCACGTCAGACAGTGTCAATAATGAAGACGACGCACTGCTATACCGGAAGCCTTCCAGAACAGAGTCACAGGCAGTCAGGCTGCAGGTGAACTATGCTCTCTCCGGTGAGCACAGCTATAACCCGGGCGACATAACAATAACCGTGCCGGCGCATATTTTCAAGGACCGTAACGGCAAGGATTACGGCAAGCTCATCATCCCATATCCTGAAGATCCTTCAATGAAAGGTGACTTCAACTGGAAGCTGGTAGGGGACAATTATATCCTGACCAACTGCAAGAGGATGAGTGCCGCGACTAAGGGATATATACAGTTCCAGATAGAGGGCATGGCTCCTTCAATGCTGGTGGATATGGAAGTGTCTGATCCTTTCTCAGCATATATAGAAGTGACTACACATAAAGGCAATATCATAGCACTGAGGTCCAATGAGCTTACCGCACAGTTCGATACTGAGGCCAGACTCACAGCGGTCAACAAGAGAGAGAACGGCGTCACACGTGTAAAGGCGTCTCAGATACCGGCCAGCCAGAGAGTCGAAGGAGAAGAGACATACATCAAGGTCGACTGGTACGTATGGGGAACGACTTACGCGAACACATACTTCACGATAGATCAGGTAGACAGTATCCCGCAGGATGCGCTGGTCGAAGACAGAGTGGTCGTAGCTGACGGTGAAGTGAAGAACCCTCTGAAAGAGATCTCGATCACAGAAGCAAAGGAGATCGATCCATCCATCGAGATCGGAGGCAGGATCCAGCAGAAGGAATCAGATGTACACGGATTCATAATCGGCGGAAGCGACAGCGCTGCAACAGAACTGGAAAAGAAAGGAATCTACAGAGGTGCTGTAGACGGAAACGGAAGCTATTACTATTTCTCGACCGCATATCCGGCAAGTCAGTTCAAGCCGGATGTCGAGTATACATTCCATAATAGTATCACGTATACAGTTACAGAGGTGGACCCTGAAGTAACAGATAATACAAATCCGAATGTGAATGAAGGCAAACCGGATCCACAGCTTGTGACGACGAAAACAACGACGCCGCCGGCGCAGGTGAAGTGGCACTATTCAGACCCGAAATGGATCAATCCGGGCGGTCATTACATGATATATAAGAACGGTAACGATGACACTGAAGGCAGAAATATAACGCACAGATCTTCATACCCGTATGACTACAGCGACCTTCACAGAAGCGGAGGCGGATACTATGGCATATACCCATCAGCATTGAATGAGCTGCAGGATGAAAATAAAGATCATGGTGAGAATGGAAGCATAAGACTTTCATACACCATCAATACGGTCGGATATACACTGCCGTGGATGTACGATGGAGGCATGGCGGTTTCCAATGTAGAGAACCCGGCAAGAGTCATCGCCAACTATAACCGTCCTATCCAGATGACAAGTACCGACACAGGGATCAGCATCGGACGGAACGGAGCCAAGCTCAAGGTATTTGATGATTATACTTTTGCTGAAGTCGAGTTCCCTGAGATACCGTATATCTATTCAGGAAAGCCGCAGAACATCGAGCCGGATGGTACATGGACAGCGCTCGATGCCGGAGACGGCACATTCAAATATACGCGCGACAATAATAAGGCTGACTGGCCTGACATAACGCTTCAGATCCAGCGCGGAGGCAGCTGGGAAGACTGGGCGGCCGCAAGCTGGAAGTCCGGAAGCAAAGTCATAACTCTGCATGACGGAACGACACAGACCAGCGGCGTTATTCCGGTCCCTGAGGATACACGTAATGTCAGAACAGTAGTCGTCACACATAACACCAACGATGAGGAAGGCGCTGAGGAAGCAGTACAGGCTGCTATCGATTATGATCTCAGAGTTGTTATCAACCTGAAGAGCACATCCGAAATGATGGCTCTGATCGACGAGGCTTTCACCAAGAGCAGAACGCCGTCCATGGCAGTATATAACGGCGTGAACATGCTGATAGAGCGGGCGGATGAGGCTCTGGATTCAGAAGAAAGAGAGATCCACTCTATAGACCGTGAAGGATATGACAGTATCAGAGGATATACGACAGACACAGCGGTATACCCATATAAGAGCTCTACACAGAAGCTGAGTGAAGTAAATTATGAGGACCGTCTGATACCGATCCATTATGAAGCTAAAGTTGAGATCAGAAGCGTCATAAACGAGAAGAAGACATGGCAGCAGGCAGTGGATGAAGGACGGCTTGATGCGGATACACACGGATTCTGGAGAGACCTTCTTCCTAAGGGCGTCACGCCTGACATCTCAACGATAAAGCTGCGTCCGGGAGATAAAGTGGTAGATGTTACCACTGTTGAGAACTATGAGGGCTCCGGCCGTACACTGCTCATCGTTGAGGCGGATCTCAAGCCTGTTCCGGTATCTTACCGTTCAGGCGATATGACATATTATGAGGATGTTCCGTCGATCAGGTTCGATGCATTTTATGACTTCGAATCCCTGAAAGACTACGGCAGCTATATACATAATGTGATCTCATTTGAAAGCAGTAACGACCATCTTGGCACGATAAAGGATTACAAAGGTGAGCCGGATGATCCGTTCTCTTCTAATAACGTTTTTACTAAGAATGCATTCACTACGGATCAGGACATTCATGGCAAGACAGAAAAAGACTATATGAAGGATCTGGACCCGGACAGGGACGATCCAAGCTTCGTATACGCCGGTACGTTCACAAGAATCGACATCCTGAACGCAGCACGTACGTCGCTGTATAAGGACGTACAGGTAAACAATGACGGTATCTGGTCAGACGGTACATATTACAAGCAGTATTACGGCGAGCCTGTGGAAGCTACTGAAGGCGGCCGTATGCGTACGGTATATGAAGGCGGGCAGTACAGCTACCGTCTCCGTATAATGTCTGATCCGGATACGATCTCAACAGATATGATCATCTACGACTCGCTGGAGAATTTCTATGCGACAGGCAACACAGACGATGCAGATAACGATAAGATCGACTATGTAGCGCCGGAGGATAAAGGTGTATATGGAAAAGATCCACACTGGCAGGGCACATTCCTTGGTATCGATACGAGTCAGATGGAAGAGATCGGATGCGCACCTGTTATCTACTACAGCACGATAGAGGAGCTTTCACTTTCAGATGAAGGAGATCCGGATGCTGCGCACAGCACTAATGTCGATCTGAACGGCACTGCGCCGGACGGAAGTAAGATCTGGGTCAAGGCCAGCGAATATACAGGAAGACTTGCGGATGTAAAGGCAGTAGCAATAGACTGCTCAAAGGCTAACGAGAATGCGGACGAGCATCACAGAAGTGCTGACGGCCGTTTCCACCTGCTTCCTATGGAGTCCATCGTTGCTCTGGTCAAGATGCAGGCGCCTTCAGGTCAGGACGCAAGGGCAATAATTGCGAACAAAGGTGAATGGGGCGAGAGCGGAATGGCGTATAACAATGCCTACCTGCTTTGCACCAATATGGATAAAGATCAGGATATCGATAATCCTGAGAGTGTAGATAAAGAGAATTTCATCAGAAAAGACTACACCAAGGTAGGGCTCAAAGAATACTCGGCCAGCGCGACCAAGAAATGGAATGATGATAACAACAGAGACGGTATACGTCCGAAGACGGTGAAATTCACGATTTACGCTGACGGTGAGCCTGTTCTTGATGAAAACGGCGAGCCGGTGACCAGGACACTTGATGCAGAGCACGGTGAGACCAGGGTCACTTTCGAGCACATCCCGTACACGACTCCGAAAGGTGAGAAGATCCACTATACGATCGAGGAAGATCCGGTAGAAGGATATACGGCATCGCACACCATTGCAAATGTAGTGGAAGGAGTGCAGTACGACTTCACCAACACGCATGAGCCGGAGAAGATCTCTGTTTCCGGAGAAAAAACATGGGAAGGCGATGAAGAGAACAACAGACCGTCGTCGATCGACGTAGACCTCTATGCGAACGGAAACAAGCTCAAGTCACAGACTGTAAAGCCTGATTCAGAAGGCCTGTGGTCGTATACGTTCACTGATCTGTTCAAATATGAGAACGGTGAGGAGATAGTTTACACGGTAAAGGAAGCGAAGACCAAGAACACCGGTGACGCGCTGGATTCATATACACACGAGATCGACGGGTTTGACATAAAGAACACATATCATCCGTTCGGAGATCTAAGGGTAACTAAGAATATCGTTGATACTACAGAAGTATCAGGACAGCAGGGCTTCACATTCACATTCACGTTCACAGCGAAGCGTGAGCTGGAGGATGGAAGCACAGAAGAGGCTCCTGTGTTCGATCCGTATGAGTATGAGGTCATGGATGAGGAAGGCAATGCTGTCACAGGTGATGACGGTGAGCCTCTTACCGGTACTGTCACGACCAATGGAACAGTCACTATCAAAGGCGGCCAGACCATCCATGTGAAAGATATACCGGAATATATCAGCTACAAAGTGGCTGAAAGTGAAGAGGCAGGATTCAGTCTTACAGAAAAGACAGGGGACAGCGGTACGATAGAGCCTAACAGGACGTCTGAGGCAGAGTTCACCAATAAGTACACTGCGAACGGACAGATCAACCTGGGAGCTTTAAAGAAGCTGTATAACAGAATACTCAACAAGTACCAGTTCAGATTTGAGCTGTATGAGGTAAAAGAAAACGAAGACGGCGGGCAGGAAGAGGTGCTGAAGAGTACGGCGAGCAGCTCGGCGCCGACGGAGACACATCTGCGTGAAGACGGCACAGTCGATTATTCGACTGCTGACGCCACATTTGGCGTGATCAGATATACTCAGGAAGATCACGGCAAGACATATGTATACCGGATAAAGGAAATAGATACTGAAAAGCCAGGCTACACTTATTCAGAAGATGTCTACTCTGTTGAAGTAAGCATCACTGACAAGGGTGACGGGACGCTGGGGATCGTGCCGGTATATAAAGATGCCGACGGAAACAAAGTTGATGCAGCCCTGTTCGAGAACACATATAAAGCAGAAGGAAACACGACACTGAGAGCGTGGAAGGATCTGCAGGCACGTGATCTGAAAGAAGACGAATTCACATTTGAACTCCTTGATGAGCACGGTGACCCGGTCACAGCGCCTGCGGCAGAAGAACCGTCTGAAGAGGGCGGCGAACAGAACGCAGATCAGCCACAGGATCCGGCAGGAGATGATCAGACGCAGGATCAGCCGGGAGACGATCAGTCTCAGGATCAGGCAGGAGATGATCAGGAAGCTGAAGAAGAACCTGTCACAAGAACCAACAAGGCAGATAAGACAGTCGTATTCAGCTATGAGGATATACCTGCTCTGAATTATGACGAGAAAGATATCGGAAAGACGTTCTACTATGCCATTCGCGAGAAGGCGGGTACAGATGATACTGTCATATACGATGACAGGGTATTCGGATATAAGATAGATATCGTAGACAACGGCGACGGAAAGCTATATGCTGAGCAGAAGCTCATGAAGCCGGTAGTCGGAGAAGACGGCAGGATCACCGAGTGGATAGAGATAGGAGCAGAGCTTCCTGTATTCACCAACACCCTGGAAGACGGCAGATTCTCCATCACCAAGACAGTTGAAGAGTCACCTGACGCCAATCCGGCGCAGCTGTTCAGATTCAAGGTCAAGCTGATCGGCGATAAGGTAACAGATGACCTGATCGATAACTATATCCTTACCAGGGCGGGTGAAGAGCCTGCAGATGAGGAGCCGTCTGAAGAACAGTCGGATAGCGACGAATCCGTAAAGCCGTCTGAAGAAGAGGATATTTCTGAAGAACAGAACAAAGAGAATACAAATGAGAATACACCTGTAGAGCCGCAGGCTGATGGGAACAGGTCAGCTGATACAGAGGCAGTGAGCCATAAGGCAGCTTCGTCAGGTATCAGGCTCATGGCTGCAGACGATGAGACTGTTGTTCATTCTGATGCGGATACTGGTTCCTGTAAAGCAGGTTGTGAGCAGAATGGAAGTGGAGGAGTCAACTGGCGTATTCTGTCTGATGGCACTCTGGTGATCGGTAAGGAGGGTGAAACACAGACATTCAGGCATGAAGCCGCCAGATGGGCTTATCAAAGCAATAACAGCTACAGTAATCCAAGTAAAGTATATGACTCAAGGGGCGCATACCTAGGTTTGTCATCTACTTCGCATCTTCCTTTCTATCCATGGCTTCAATACGAAAAAGAAATCAAAAAGGTACGTTTTGAAGGCACAGTTAAAGGGAATGGCGACATGAACGGCATGTTCGACATGTGCATTAACCTCGAAACGGTTGACTTTAACGGCTTTGATACATCAGCGGCAAATGGACTTGGCTATCTTTTCTATAATAATAAGAGCCTGACATCAGTCAAGAATATGGACAAGCTGGACACCAGCAAAATGACATGGATGAACTATATATTCTATGGATGCAGTGCTCTGAAAGATATAGATGTTTCAAATGTAACGACTCCTTCTCTGACATATTTCGGATGGTTCTTCTCTGGATGCAGCTCTCTGGAAGAACTCGATCTGTCAGGATTTAATCAATACAGTCCACGAGTGATCACACAGTATACTACTTCGGCAAACGCTACAATGTATATGAATAATTTCTTTGATAACTGTACGAAGCTGAACACGATCGTTCTTGGGCCGAACTTCAGATTCAGGTCACGAAATGACAGCAGTAGTTACAGCACATTGCCAAATCCTCCAAACGGGCAGACATGGGTAAGACAAGAAGGGCAGGTTGGCAGCAAAGCTTCATATACATCAGCAGAACTGAGGAATAACTATACATCTTCCTGGGCAGGTACATGGGTCTGGTCAGGTAAGACATTCTATACTGTACACTTCTTAGCAGATGAAGCAGCAGGAGGTACTGCGCCTGTTAAGATGCTTGTTGGAGAGGACAGTAAGCTCCCTGCTAATTCATTCAGCAAATATGGATATGATTTTGATCATTGGATCGTAACGGATGAATATGGCACTCCGATTACAGATGTCGATAAAACAACTTATAAGGATAAGGAGACAATACCTGCTGGTACATATCAGATGAATGATCATGTTTATCTGAAGGCCGTATTCGAAGAACGCGATACTTCAGTCGACATGAATGACGGAGAATTCTACATCACGCTCAGAGCTGATGAAATGGCGACATTCAAGGGTATTCCGGCTGGAACAGCATATCAGATATATGAGGAGACGCCGCAGGGATGGGTGCTCTTAAGACAGGATAATGTTTCAGGCACCATCGAGCCGCTCGTTACCAAGGCAGCGTCATTCGTCAACAAGTATGAGCCGGGGACTACTTCAGCTCAGTTCTTCGGTACCAAGACACTCGACAACAGAGCAGCTTCAGCAGGCAGGTTCAGCTTCATCCTGAAAGACAGCGAGGGGAGAACGCTGCAGACCAAGCAGACGCTGGACGGCGGATTCATCCAGTTCGAGCCGATAATCTTCAAACAGGCAGGTACATTTACGTACACCATTGAAGAGACCGACATGAGCGACAGTACCATCGAATATGATACGCATACCGAAACAGTGACTGTCACAGTGACAGATGATGATGAGGGCAATCTCAATGCTGAAGTTACATATGATAATGACGGAGTGAAGTTTGCGAACAAGACCCGTCCGGGCAGCCTTAAGGTATCAAAGGCAGCAGAGGGACTTACAGAAGCAAACAAGGATGATGAGTTCACATTCAGGATCACTCTGAATAATCCAAACGGCATGCCGCTTGGGTCAGATGACACGATCTACTGGTATAAGGAAGGCGAGAAGGCACCAGAAAACAACAATGATCCTGAGAATGCCGGACCGGCGGATAACGGCGGCACTGAGAAGAAACCTGATCAGCCTTCTGATCAGAATATTCTGCGTGCGCCTGTACTGGCACCGAACGGTGCTGACGCCCTGAAGCCTCAGTCTGCAGGACTGCGTAATAGTCTCAGACTTACAGGCTCCGGCGATACGCAGATATCTGTTACTGACTTTGCCTATACGGGAAGTTATCAGGAATACATAGTACCTGCTGACGGTATATATCAGATCGAAGCATGGGGCGCACAGGGCGGTAACAGCGCCTTGGACGGCGGCAGACGTAACAGTGCTTATCTGCTGGATAATGACAGGACAGAACTGGGGCATGCTCATGGAGGCTGCGGCGGATATACTTCAGGCAGTATATCTCTGAAAGCAGGCACAGTTCTATATATTTATGTAGGAGGCCGCGGTGCTGACGGCGACGGACGGAAAAATTCCAACGGCGGATGGAACGGCGGCGGCATCGGAGTATGGGATCAGACTAATGAGTATAATGGTCAATATGGTTATCCTAATGAGATCGGCAATGAAACTGACGGCGGAGGAGGCGGCGCTACTGATATCCGGCTTACTTCAGGAGACTGGAACAGCTTTGCCTCGCTCAAGTCACGTATCATGGTAGCAGGAGGAGGAGGCGGCGCTTCTGATACAGGTTATGGAGGAGATGCGGGCGGTATTGAATCACTGGCAGGTAATACAGGAAATCATACTTCTTCATATGTACAGGCTGCAAGAGCAACGCAGTCCAGTGGAAACGCATTTGGTGCTGGTCAGGATGGATCACTGCTTAACGCCAACTACCCGTCTGCCGGAGGCGGCGGAGGCTGGTATGGCGGCAGGCACTCGAATCTTGAAAGGAACCCAAGAGATACAGCAAATTATATCTGGCAGAATCCTGGCGCAGGCGGATCATCATTCATTTCGGGACACGGTGGCTGTAATGCGATCGATCAGGCATCGACAGCAGGCAGTATCAGGCATACAGGTCAGCCAAAATACTCAGATGAGTATGTCTTTACAGATACTCAGATGATAGCGGGGTATAACAGTATGCCGAATCCGGCCGGCGGTACAGAAGAGCATGGTCATGAAGGGAACGGATATGCAAGGATCACGCCTCTTCAGCTGGAATCGAATGATCTTCTGATCCATCTGGACGCTAATGAAGGCTTCTCCCCGGTACAGTGGATAATCGCAGGCGATTTGACAGAGCAGGTAACTCTGGCAGTTCCGACAAGGCCGGGATACTTATTCGCAGGCTGGAATACCGCTGCAGACGGTAGCGGCAATATGTACAACGGCACCGTTACCGGCGAAGATCTCGGAGCTCAGCTGGGAACCATATTCGATCTGTACGCACAATGGCTTGATGAAAAAGAATATGCCAGATACACTGTAGAGCACTATCGTCAGAATGCAGACGGCAGTGATTATTCCCTATATGAGACAGATAATCTCATAGGGCGTCGCGGCGATACTGTTGCTCCTGAAGAGAAAGAGTATGAGGGCTATATAATTCGGGACCATGAAGCAGAATACACTGTTCCTGAAGGCGACATAGATCTTGTCGTAAAGTATTACTATGACCTGTTGACTTACAATGTCAAGTTCGACGGCAACGGCGCAACTTCAGGAGAGATGTCTGATATGACAGATCTGCTGGGCGGAAAGCAGTATACGCTTACACAGAACAGCTTTAAGAAAGATGATTCCATCTTCACAGGCTGGAATACCGAAGCAAATGGAAACGGCAGATCATATACAGATCAGCAAAAGGTAAAGAATCTGACAAAAGAGAATAACGGAACCGTTACTCTCTATGCTCAGTGGCTGTCCAAAGAGGATCATGCGCTTGAGCCTACTGATGGAGTGATAATCGTAAAATGCAAGGCCGGCGAGACGATAGTCATACCTGACCTTCCGGCAGGAACGACATATACGATCGAAGAGATCGACAACCCTGCGGGGTGGTCACAGAAGGGGGAGATAGTCAGCGGAAGCGGATCGATCACTCCAAACGTCACAGATCAGGCGACAGTGACCAACGAATACAAGGCGTCCGGAGAGGCTTTGATCAACGCTCATAAGATACTTGAGGGAGCGGATATAGAAGAAGGACAGTTCACGTTCGTATTGACTGACAGCGAGGGCAACGAGATCGGAACGGCGACTAACGGTGCTGTTGATACGTATGAAGAGGTAGAAAAGGAAGACGGAAGCTTCGGACCTAATCCATATTACGGTCAGTCGCTTGTACAGTTCAGTTCGCCTCAGTATACGCAGGACGACATCGGAAAGACGTATACATATTATATTCGTGAGGTAAAGGATGAGCAGGATACGAGCATAGCATATGACAGCGGAGTCATAAAGGTGCTCGTGACCGTGAACGACGCCGGAAAAGGGCAGCTGATACCTGAAGTCAGGTATGAGGATGAAAACGGGATGCCTCTTGCAAATGAGGGTCTGTTCACTAATGTGATGAACCCGGCTAAGCTAGTGATCTCCAAAGAGATCGAGAAGGCAGAAGAGCAGACTGACCCTGACGAAACAGGTACAGGCGGTCAGAGCTCATCGTCTGAGCCGGAAGATGAGTCATATAAGGAGACTGAATTCACATTCACAGTGGTGCTCAGGGACAAAGACGGAGCTGAGGTCCAGGGAAGCTTTGACGCAGTCAAGGGCGACGAGCAGATCAAAGTGGCCTCCGGAGGCACTGTGACTCTGAAAGGCGGAGAAAGCATAGAGATCTCCGGTCTCCCACACGGCGCCGTATATGAGGTAACTGAGACCGATGAGCAGGAGGACTGGGAACAGGCAGCTCCTGTGGACGATGAAGGAGCACCGGCGGCAGCGGCAGGAGAGCTCAAACCTGGCGAGACATCAGAGGCCTTATTCAGGAATGTATACCATCAGCCTCCGGAGAGAGAATATACAGCGACAGGAAAAGTACAGCTCAAGGCAAGGAAGTCAGTTATCGGAGGGCCGATCCTTGATGACGACCAGTTCATGTTCGAGCTGGTGGACGAAGAAGGAGAGTTGATAGAGTCCAAGCCTTGCGATGAGGTAAGCGGAGACGACGGCACACTGTCTGAGAGCGATATCACATTCAAAGAGATCGACTATGACCTGTCACAGCTTGATTATCCGGCTGACAAGATAATGGAGGCAGAACAGGCTGCGCTGAAATTCATAAATGATAAGGAAGCTGAATATAACAGCCTGAAGAAGCAGCAGGAAGATGATGAGACATTCCCTGACTTCGATACATGGTTCAGCCAGCAGGATGGGTCAGAAGGGATGAAGCCTCTTGAATATCTGCAGGCGAAGACCAGAGAGGCACAGGCAGCCAATCCACGTGAAGCCACCTTCATCTACTATGTACGTGAGCTGTCCGGAGATGATCCGGATGTCGAGTACGACAGTACACGTTACTACTATAAAGTCAGAGTAGTAGACGGAGGAGAAGGAGAGCTCATACCGACAGTAACAAAGTGGAAGATGGGCGCCGAGGAAGACACTGAGATCACGGGCGACATCACATTCTTCAATAAGAAGACCACGCAGGTAAAGGTCAATAAGAGATGGACTGATATGGATGACCAGGACGGCATGCGTCCGACTGCTGAAGAGTTCAGATCCAAGATCCACCTCATGGCGGGAGACAAAGAGATACAAGATGCTGAGCCTGTCATTACTGAGGATGAAGCCGGCAACTTCACTATACTGTACACAGGTCTTCCTGCGTTCGATGAGAACGGAGAGAAGATAGTATACACTGTTAAGGAAGATGAGATAGAGAACTACAAGCCTCAGAACGATGTGACGGAAGCTGCAGACGGCGAAACGCTGACCAATATCCATACTCCTGCGAAGAGAGACATCACTGTCAGGAAGATATGGGACGATGACAACGATGCGGAAGGCCACCGCGGCAGCGTAGGAGCGAAGGTCCAGCTGTATAAGCAGTCTGAAGGAAAGCAGAGAGAACCGGTCGGAGATCCTGTCGATGTTCCTGCAGAAGACGGCTGGAGCTATACATGGACTGAGCTTCCTGTAAATGACAGCGGAAATGAGATCATTTACACTGTCGATGAGACGATGGCTGAGAGCAGATACTATTCAAGCAGCTCGGGAAGAGCTGATGAAGAGGGCGTCATAACGGTGACGAATACCAGCGTGGTAACTGACCTCGTCATAACCAAGAAGATGCCTGAACTGGTAGAAGGAGAAGGGATCAACGATACTCTGGTATTCGAAGTAAAGGGCACAGACAGCGCCGGAAGTATCGTATATCAGAATACAGTAGGAATAGTGTTCAATGAGAAGTCAGGGCAGTACGAGACCAAGGTCCTGGAGGATGTGCCGAACGACTGTACGATGACAGTTACTGAAGTATACAGCGGTGATTATGAGCCTGTCAAGGGGACGATCACCAAGACGAGTCTCGAGGACTACAAAGGTAAAGACGCATGGGTATTCGAATTTGAGAATCACGTAAGCTCAAGCGAAGACGGCGGCAGAAACGGAGACGGAGTCGTCAATAAATATGAGAACACCGGAAACGGGATCAGATTCAGGGAAGCAGAGAAGTAGAAAGGAGGGCGAGAGAATGAACAGAAGCAAGAGCAGGAAAATCATAGCGGTTTTCGTCATGCTCGCCGTTCTGACAGCAGGAACGACCGCGGCGTTCGCGTACTTCACAGATTATGAAGATGCGCGCGGCGGCGCAGTCCTGACGCTGGAAAGCGAATCAGAACTGCATGAGATACCGGAGGACGACAAGAAGACGATCTCAGTCCAGAATACGGGCTATTCAGATATAATAGTGCGTATCTCGGTATTCGGAAGCTTTGTTACTGTGGAAGCAGATGAAAGCGACTGGGTGCAGGACGGAGACTACTGGTACTATAAGCATATTCTCGGACCGGGTGAATCAACTTCTGATATCATTGCCCGTATCGACACCGGAAAGGCGGCGGAGGCAGGGCATGACTTCGACGTGGTGGTCGTGCACGAGTCTGAGCGCGTAACGTATGACGACACAGATGAAAACAGAGTGGTCAAGCCTGAAGGCTGGGCGTACCCTGATATCACGGTCGCCGGTCAGGAGGAGGTGGACGGATAATGAAGAAGATCAATAAGAAATACATTATTCCATTCATCATCGCGGCAGCGCTCCTGATCAGCGGAGCTGCAGGGGTATTCGCAGTGGGCTCCGGTCTTGCCTTCACAAGTGACGACTATGAGGCGTGGTTCTATATGAACCACCTCCAGGTACATCTCCTTGAGAACGGAAGAGACGTATGCGACGGTCATAATACGCTTGACGGTGATACCAAAGTCACAGGAGAGCTGGTGCAGTACCTCGGGTATTCATCGGACGGGGAGACAGACAAGCTCGGCAATGTTGAGCCGGGCATGAAATATAAAGAGGAGATCGCCGCAAGGAACGGTCAGGATATACCTATCTACGTCAGGATGACAATACGGAAATACTGGGTGGTAACGGAAAAGAACGATGCCGGAGAGGCTGTGGCATCTGACAAGGCTCCTGATCTTTCGCCGGATAAGATCCATCTTACATACGGCGGCAAGGAATATAACTCAGACGACTGGTTCATCAATGAAGAAGAGTCGACGTCTGAGATGAAGACATATTACTATAAGAGCCAGCTGGCACCGGAAGCCGATACGCCGGCACTGTTCGACAGTCTTTCGATAGACCGCGGCCTGGCAAAGAAGGAAGAAGCGTCCAGAACTACTGACCCTGACACAGGCGTGACGAAGATCACCTACAAATACAAATATAACGGATATGCCTTCATCATCAAAGCAGACGTCCAGGCGATACAGACTCACAACATAGAAGACGCGATCCACAGTCAGTGGGGCGTCAGCAACATCAAAGTCAGCGATGACAAGCTGGAGCTGAAGTAAGGAGGGCGCCATGAAGAATTCAGTAAAAATAACAGTTCTCCTTATCGCATGTATCATATCTGTATTTACTGCAGCGGAGATCTCCTTTGCGGAATCGGCAAAGTACAATGGAAGCGCTTACTTTGACGGCAAGGCGGTCAGGTCAAGCTTCAGGACCGGAGAGATCGCGGACGCGGTGTCAGAGCTCGAGCCGGGCGACGATGTTTCGTTCAAAGTTAAATACACTAATAAATATAAGGAAGATACTGACTGGTATCTGGAGAATGAAGTGCTGCAGACGCTTGAGAAAGCTGACGCGGCAAGAAAGATCCCTGAGGGCACAGGGACGCCTGAGAACGGCGGATATACGTATGAGCTGATACATAAAGACAAGAATGGCAAGAAGACAGTCCTTTTCAGCAACGACAGAGTCGGTGGAGACGCCAGACCTGACGACATGCAGGGACTCGAGCAGGCGACTAATGCTCTGGACGACTGGTTCTATATACAGACACTCGGAAAGGGAGAATCCGGAGAGCTTACTCTTAACGTGAAGTTCGATGGTGAAACTGAAGTGAATGACTACATGGATACTAACGGTGGTCTGATGCTCAGGCTCGGAGTGAATGTGAAAAACAGAAATGAGAGCTCGAGCCAAAGCTCTCCTTCGTCTCAGAACGAGTCTGACGGGCCTGAATACAGCCAGGGAATAAGGACCGGAGATCCGGTCAGACTCGGGCTGTTTGCGGCCATGTTTGCGGCAGGCATCATATTGCTTATAGTCATATGGCGCAGGATGAAGTCAGAGCAGGGAGGTGAAGCGTGATGAAAAAGATAAGCATGCTTATAATGGCTCTGGCCATTCTGGCTATGACAGTGTTTGCGGGAGTTCCTGAGGCATTTGCTGACGAGACTGAAGAGACTACGTACAGTGTGTTCATTTATTCCGGGAAAGAGGGATATTTCGGTAAGAAAGATATCACTCTGAAGAAGATAACGGGACTGAAGTATGGAGAATCTCTTACAGTCGATATTTCCGGGTATGATCTTAAAGTAAAGGATCCGGATCAGTATTATGTAAGAGGACTCAAGATAGCAGGACATGACAACGATCAGCTTTCCTCCATGCAGTTCCAGTCATATACGTTCAATGTGAAGGAAGATATGGCTTTCTCTGTTTCGTACGGCATCGCGGGCGGTATGGTCAGATATACCGTGAACTATGTCGATGAAGACGGCGATGAGATCCGTGATCCTGAAGACTTCTACGGAATGCCGGGAGATAAGCCGGTAGTAGCCTGCAAGCTCGTCAGCGGATATATTCCTGATAACATCAATATCACCAGGACGCTGACGGATGATGAGTCTGAGAACGTGTTCACGTTCACATATCATAAAGAAGAATCAGACGAAGGCAGCGGAAGCGGGTCTGACGGAGATGAGAATGGAAACGGCGGGGGCAGTGGTGAAGACAGTGATGCTGATGACGGAGATGCCGATGGCGCTGGAGGCGCAGCTGGTAACGGTGCAGGCGCCGGAAACGGCACAGGGATCTGGGCAGACAACAGTTCTGTAGATGACAGTGCGGATGGCAGCGGGCAGGACGGTATCACTGACCTTGATGACAACGGAACTCCTACTACTGACGGAAATAACGCCGGGAACAGCGACGGGAACGGCGCGGGTAACAGCGCAGCCGGTATAAACGGAGGCGTTATTGCGGGAGGACTGATATTCCTGATCATCCTGATCATAGTGATCATTCTTCTGAGAAGAAAGAAAAAGAACGAAGATCGATAAACAGATCGATGAATAAAAAAAGAGAGGCCTGACGATGCCATACCGGCACTGTCAGGCCTCTTGTCTGTATCTCAGATCATTTCAGGACTTCGGAAGATACCATGAACGTTATTATTATCATCATGACTATGCTTGCCGCTATAGCGCCCTTGGAGAGGGCTCTCGCGGAAGCGAAACGCCTTCTGAGATCATAAGGTATCTGTCCAAGGCCTTTTAGCTTGAGGAAAGACATGATGCCCAGAATAAGGCCGATCACAGGAATGATAGAGGTGATGATACCGGCCATAGCCATCGTGTGCGCGGTCTGTATGGCTCTTGACTTCACCATTACAGGGTCTTTCTTGTCGATCGGGATGTCTTCATACTCTACGTCGACGTTCATGATCCTTTCTTCAAACTCATCTCTGGACTTGCTGTTCTTCTTATTGTTTTTCGTATTAGACATATTTCACCTGTATATTGGAAACATTATAAGTTATTTTTATTTTATCACAATTAAAGGAAATTTGGTATATGTTTCAGCAATTGAGCTCCGTATGCACTAAGCTGTTTTTTCACGGTGAAATAACAAAAACTGTTGACATGTATGCGTGTAAGTAGTACATTATATATAGAGTTAGCACTCAGACATTGTGAGTGCTAACAAGAGGGGAACGATATGGAATTAACAGAAAGAAAACTGAAAATACTGCAGGCCATTATAAGCAATTATGTTCGCACTGCGGAACCTGTAGGGTCCAGGACTCTTTCCAGACAGTTCGATATGGCGATGAGCCCCGCGACTATCAGAAATGAGATGAGTGATCTGGAGGAGATGGGCTACCTTACTCATCCTCATACATCAGCCGGAAGAGTGCCTTCAGACAAGGCATACAGGCTGTATGTAAACAGCATGATGGATGAGGTGGAGATCTCCAACGAAGACAAGATGATCATAAAGAACACGCTCAGGGCCGATATCGATGAGTTCGACAAGACGATCGAGCGTGCGGCAGAGCTCCTTTCAGAGATCACTAATCTTGCTTCGTTCGCAATCACTCCGAGTAAGGAAGAAGAGGTCATCAAATTCGTGAATCTTCTCCCGATCGATGAGCGTCAGGTGATCCTGATGATCGTGACAGAGTCCGGCAAGGCGCAGAACACAAGGCTCAGGCTTGATATCCCGTATACTGAAGAACAGCTTCAGGTACTGGCCAAGAACATCACATATGATTACAGAGGCCGCAAGCTTACCGACGTTCTGAAGAGCAGTATAATAGATGACTTCAAGTCAGACCTGACGGCTATGAACAAGCTGGCAGAGAGCATAATGCCGAATTTCATGAGGACGCTGGAGGATATGCTTGACGTACATCTGTATATGGATGGACTCAGTAATATCTTTGATCTTCCGGAGTTCGGAGACCTTTCACGTGCGAAGAGCTTCATATCGCTCTTTGACCAGAAGGAGAAGCTCACAAGGCGCATAATGGACAGGGCCGACGGAATGATGGTCACGATCGGTGAAGAGAACGCTGACGAGGATCTGTCAGACTGCTCCCTCATAACGGCTACGTACCATGTCGACGGACAGTATGTAGGAAAGATCGGCGTAATAGGGCCAACCAGGATGCGTTATGGAGAGATAACGTCGATAGTTAAATACCTTACAGATAATCTGAGTAATACATTTGATATGAAGGACCTTGAAGAAAAAGGCGGTGACGAGGATAAAGATGGCTAAGAAGAAAGAGAAAAAGGCGGAAGCTTCTGAGATAGAAATAGAAGATATCAGCTCTGAGGCAGAGCCTGAGGATCTGGAAGATCAGAAAGCCGAAGATGCAGGAGAAGAAAGCACGGAGACATCCGGACAGGCTGAGGAAGCGTCCGGGGACGATGCGAAGGCATCTGAAGAAGACGAAGCCTGGAGTGAGAAATACACAAGGCTGATGGCGGACTTCCAGAATTTCAGAAAGCGTACAGACAAGGAGAAAGCAGACGTTTATTCATACGCTAACGAAAAGATAATGACAGACCTGCTTACCGTGCTCGACAATTTCGAGCGTGCTCTCGGAAGTGAGTGCAAGGATGAGCCGTATGCTGAAGGCATGAAGATGATCTTCAAGCAGCTCACAGACATCCTTACGGCGGCGGGGCTTGAGGAAATAGACGCGGTGGGACAGGACTTTGATCCGAATTTCCATCATGCGGTACTTACAGACAACAACGCTGATTTTGACAGCGGCAAGGTCACAGACGTGCTTCAGAAAGGATATAAGCTCAACGGAAAAGTGATCAGGCCGTCAATGGTCAAAGTCAACGAATGATATATATAAAAGTGTTAAATAAGTAATTACATATAAAAGACAGGAGGAAAACGATATGTCAAAAGTTATAGGAATAGATTTAGGAACGACCAACAGCTGTGTTGCTGTACTGGAAGGCGGAGAGCCTACGGTCATCGCAAACGCTGAAGGAAACAGGACCACTCCTTCGGTAGTGGGATTCACAAAGGGCGGCGAGAGACTTGTCGGCGAGACGGCAAAGCGTCAGGCTGTCACCAATCCGGAGAGAACGATTACATCGATCAAAAGACATATGGGTGAGGATTACACAGTTGAGATCGACGGCAAGAAGTACACGCCGCAGGATATCTCAGCAATGATCCTGACAAAGCTTAAGGACGACGCAGAGAGCTATCTCGGAAGCAAGGTCACAGAGGCAGTCATCACAGTTCCTGCTTACTTCTCAGACTCACAGAAGCAGGCTACCAAGGATGCCGGAAGGATCGCCGGACTTGATGTAAAGAGGATCATCAACGAACCTACGGCTGCATCACTTGCGTATGGTCTTGATAAGGAAGACGGGTCACAGAAAATTCTGGTCTATGACCTGGGCGGAGGTACATTCGATGTATCCGTTCTCGAGCTCGGAGACGGAGTATTCGAAGTACTTGCTACGAACGGAGACACACACCTCGGCGGAGACGATTTTGATAACGTTATCATGAACTGGCTTGCCGACAACTTCTCACAGGAGCACGGCGTAGACCTGAGATCAGACAAAATGGCTCTCCAGAGACTTAAGGAAGCTGCTGAAAAGGCAAAGAAAGAGCTCTCATCAGCACAGACGACCAACATCAATCTGCCGTTCATCACAGTGACAGCAGACGGACCGCTCCATATGGACGTAGACCTTTCAAGAGCCAAGTTCAACGAGCTTACTGAACATCTCGTAAACAGGACTATCGAGCCGCTTAAGAAAGCTATGGCAGACGCAGGCGTTACCAATGCAGACCTCGCCAAAGTGATACTGGTAGGCGGATCGACCAGGATCCCTGCTGTTCAGGAAGCAGTTAAGAGAGAAACAGGCAAAGAGCCGTTCAAGGGCATCAACCCTGACGAGTGTGTAGCCGTAGGCGCTGCCATTCAGGCCGGTGTTCTTACAGGTGAAGTCAACGACGTACTTCTGCTCGACGTAACACCGCTTTCACTGTCCATCGAGACACTCGGCGGAGTAGCGACCAAGCTGATCGAGAGAAATACTACGATCCCTACAAAGAAGAGCCAGATATTCTCAACTGCGGCTGATAACCAGACAGCAGTAGACGTACACGTAATGCAGGGTGAAAGAGAGATGGCTGCCGACAATATCACACTCGGCCAGTTCCAGCTCACAGGGATCGCTCCTGCTCCACGTGGAGTACCACAGATCGAGGTAACTTTCGACATCGATGCCAACGGTATCGTAAACGTAAGCGCAAAGGATCTGGGCACAGGAAAGCAGCAGGCGATCACGATCACTTCATCCACGAACCTGACTGAAGAGGAGATCAATCAGAAGGTCAAGGAAGCTGAGCAGTATGCAGCTGAAGACAAGAAGAAGAAAGAAAGCATTGAAGACCGCAACAAGGCAGAGACTCTTGTATATGAAACAGAGAAGACTCTGAAGGATATCGAGGGCAAGATCTCGCCGGAAGAGAAGCAGGGCATCGAGGCGGCCAAGGATGATCTGAAGAAGGCACTTGAAGCAAACAACCCTGAAGATATCAAGGCTAAGACTGAGACTCTCACAGAGAAGTTCAACGCTGTGGCATCCAAGATCTACGCGCAGGCGCAGGCTCAGGGTCAGCCTGGACCTGATATGGGAGGCGCTCAGCCAGGACCTGACATGGGCGGAGCTCAGGCCGGACCACAGAGCGGATCTTCAAACGATAACGTAGTCGACGCTGATTACACAGTAGTAGACGACGACAACAAATAAGCTTTGCCTGCGATTTCTGAAAATCGCGCCGGAAAGCAATGAATAAACGCGGTGCATCGGGGCCTTGCGTGACCCCGGTGCACTTTGGGATATACAGGTGAAGTTATGGCAGAAAAAAGAGATTATTATGAGGTGCTCGGCATAGAGAAGGGCGCCAGTGAGGAAGAGATAAAGAAGGCCTTCAGAAAGATGGCCCTGAAATATCATCCTGACCGGAACCAGGGCGATAAAGATGCCGAAGAGAAATTCAAGGAAGTAAATGAAGCGTACAGCGTACTTTCGGATCCGGAAATGAGAAAGAAGTACGATATGTTCGGCTTCGCCGGAGTTGATCCGACAGCGAACGCAGGTCAGCAGGGCGGATATACCCAGTGGACCGGCGGGAGTTTTGACGGCGTGGATCTCGGCGATATCTTCGGCGACTTCTTCGGAGGCGGATTCGGAGGAGGATCGGCAAGAAGAAGGAACGCGCCGCAGAAGGGACGCGATATACAGCACAGTCTGAAGATAACTTTTGAAGAGGCTGCGTTCGGAACGACCAAGACTATCAATGTCCGTAAGTATGTGAAGTGTGAGAAATGCTCGGGAAGCGGCGCTGCGCCCGGCACACAGAAGCGCACGTGCTCAAGATGCGGAGGAACCGGTCAGATCAATACCGTCAGGAATACTCTGTTCGGTCAGATGCAGACTGCGAGCACATGCCCTGAGTGTAACGGTACAGGCCAGGTGATAGATACTCCTTGTCCTGACTGCCACGGCACAGGCCAGATAATGAAGAATATCAAGATCGAGGTAAGGATCCCTGCGGGAGTAGACGAGGGAAGCGTGCTTCCTATCAGAGGACAGGGTGAGCCGGGAAGAAACGGCGGGCCGAACGGAGATCTGTACGTAGTTCTTGCGGTATCAGAGCATAAGCTTTTCCAGAGAGAGGGAAACGACCTGTATCTGGACATTCCTGTCTCATTCACACAGGCTGCGCTTGGAGACGATATCACCGTTCCTACGCTGGAAGGCAAGGTCTCATACAAGGTCCCTGCAGGCACACAGCCCGGCACGGTGTTCAGGCTAAGAGGCAAAGGCATCACCGACGTTCACGGAGGGCGTAAAGGCGACCTTTATGTGAAAGTTACCCTTGAGGTGCCGACTAAGCTCAATTCAGAGCAGAAGAAGCTGATCAAAGAGATGGGTGAGAAGATCGGTACAGACTGCTACAAGAAGAAGTCAGGATGGGCTCAGAAGCTCAAGGATTTCTTCTCATGACAGAGATGATATGGCGCGGGGATGATCATGCCCTGCGCTTTTTATATAGGTAAGGAAAGCAGGATAAATGAGAAACGGAACGGATAATGACAGGAAGCAGCGGACCAGGCTGATGATAGGTGAGGAGGCGCTTGACAGGCTCAGCAGGGCTCACATCGCGCTTTTCGGCGTCGGCGGGGTAGGCGGTTACTGCGCTGAAGCGCTGATAAGAGCAGGCGTAGGGCACCTTACGATAGTCGATAACGATGTTGTTGACGTAACAAACATCAACAGGCAGCTGATAGCGCTTGGTTCTACTGTAGGACGTCAGAAGACTGACGTCATGGAAGAGCGGCTGAAGGATATAGCACCTGATGCCGAGATCATAAAGAAGCAGATGTTTTTCCTGCCGGAAACGGCAGATGAATTCGATTTCCGCGAATACGATTATGTGATCGACGCTGTGGATACGGTCAAGGCCAAACTGGAGCTCGTGGAAAGGTGTAAAGAATGCGGCACGCCGGTCATAAGCGCCATGGGCGCGGGAAACAAGATGGATCCTTCTATGTTCGAGGTAGCTGATATCAGCAAGACAGAGATGGATCCGCTTGCCAAGGTCATGCGTCGTGAGCTGAAAGCGCGGGGGATAAGGCATCTTAAAGTAGTTTATTCGAAAGAGAAACCACTGAAGGCTGTGGCAGAAAGTGACCAGACTTCCAGGCATGCGCCGGGATCGATATCCTTCGTCCCGCCTGCTATGGGGCTTCTCATCGCGTCTGAAGTAGTTAAGGACATTATTGCGGGATGTGAGTAGCGGTCCCGCAGGCATAACAGAAAACACGGGAACCGGTTATCCGGCTGCCCGTGTTTTCTGTTTGGGATTTTATATTTTGTGTCTTGATTCCTTTATTACTTCGGCGTCAGCCGGCGGTCACTGCCGACGGCTCGCTTGCTACTCCGTAGTATCTGGCGCCGTGAAGATCCTTGTAAGTCTGTACGGTCACGTAATATTTCTTACCTGATTTGAGTTTGTTTATACTGCATTTAGTGACCTTCTGAGGTTTGGTGAAATGTTTTGCCTTACTCATATCCTTACTCAGGGAATAGCTGATCTTATATCTTGGATCACCTATACCTGTAGTCTCAGGATACCATACTCTGAAGCCGCCTCTGATAGAGCTGATCTTGCTGATCTTTCCGTATATCACATATGCGTGAGCTTTTTCTCCGCGTGCTCCGATATATTCATGGCCGTCTCTTACAAGTGAAGGGGTGACATATACGTCGTAACAGTATCTGTGTTTACCCTTCAGAGTTTTCTGGTATTTCTTTGTATTGTATGTCTTCTTGCTGATATCCACACAGTCGAGGGTTACCTTGTATTTCCCTTCGCCTTTTTTATCTGTGTGCTCAGCCCAGTTGACTTTTATCTTATTGCCGGGGATGACTTCGCATACAGGCTTTTCGTCTCTCATGTAGCGGTATACGTGATCTGACCAAGACCCTTTATAGGTCTTCTTCTTCGTCACGTTCTCGCCTCTGACCTTGATCTCGATTATCTTGTTCTTCTTGACTTTTTCTATGGTAAGCGTACGCTTCTTGCTTTCGATATATGTCCACTTGTCTGCGTCGTTGATCTTATATCCGACACGGTACAATGTGGCGCTGTCGTCTTTTGCCCACTTTACGGTGACAGTCTTGCCGTCGACATCAAGGGTCGTACTCAGGCCGCCGATCTTTGAAGGCGTGGCTGTCTCGGCGGTGGAAGTCTTGTTGGAGCTTACGTTCTTGTCGCCGATCTTGAAAGTACTGTAAGTCTCATTGGAATAATCGCCCTTGCCGTGAACCAGGACTGTCGCTGTTCCTTTCTTGATGTTGTCCATATATGATACAGCGTAGTCCTTGTTCTTTTTCAGTTTGGTATCTCCGCTGGTGACCGTTACCTCAGGCTCCTTGATCTCGCCGTCATATTTGAATGCGGAATCACTCAGCGTGACAGTACATTTCCTTATCGATTTGGTACCGGATGTTGTCTTGACTCCGGAGAGAGGGTAGTACCAGAAGTTTCTGTCGATATTACCTTTCATTCCGGAGACTCTGCCTGTGGAGGAGAACTGCCAGAGCTCCATGCTCTCGGCATAGCTGTTGCTGGTCGAATACTGCGCCAGCCAGAATCTGAACTTGTTTCCTCCGTTGATGTCCTCCATGTTGAATCTGTAGTTGGCGGAGACTTTAGGATCCACCATCATACGATATGAATAGAACATGGTCTCATAGCCTGACGCTCTCAGAGTGTTCATGAAGGTCACCGCGTTCTTGGTGTATCTCCTTCTGGCGTATGCCTTTCCCTTTTTCTTGACAAGAGATTTGTATACCGTGTTAGCGCGTCCGGAGTCGATTTCATAGTCCATAACGACAGGAAGCTGGTTCTTGATCTTGTTGTTCTGCAGTATCGAGATCACGTAGTTGGCTTCCTTTTTGGCTTCAGACGACGTGGTGGCGCAGGCGTAATAATATACGCCGGTGCTTACGCCGGCCTTCTTGGCAGCCTTGTAGTTGGTGATGAACGTGCTGTCCTGGTGCAGCGAGAAGCTGTTCAGCGCTGTGTAGCCGCATCTGAGTATGGCAAAATCGATGCCCGCAGCCTTGGACTTGGTCCAGTTGATGGCACCCTGCCAGTATGAAACGTCTACTCCATGGAACAATCTGTAAAGTGAAGTCTTGTAGAATGCGGGATGCGTGTATTTCTTGCTGTTTACTACGCTTGTCGCCGCAAAGACACTGGAAGATGATATCAGAACGATCATGACAGCCGCTGATATCATCAAAAGATATCTGGTTTTCCTGGCCAACAAAATAAAAATCCCCTTTCTCTAATACCCCCTTGCAGGTCCCCACCTGCAGCCCTCTGATGGGCCAACTTAATAATAGCAGATAGAAATAAAAGCTTCAATCACCGGAACACGCTGTGAGCAAGGTTTTGCTTGAAAAAAAGGCGTTTTTTTGCTACCATCAAAATGTATATCCGGTAAAACAACGATATATTGGGCACCTTCGGTTTCAGCCCCTACAAATAATAACAGTCCGGGAAAATTTTTTTTGTTAAAGGAGAACGGTTATGGCGGCACTCTGGAGCGGCAGATTCAAAAAAGACATGGACAGCATGGTCAAGGAATTCAATGCGTCCATAGGTTTTGATCAGAGAATGTACAATGAAGACATTGATGGAAGCGTCGCGCACGTCGCTATGCTTGCGAAGCAGGGTATTGTGACTGAAGAGGAAGCCCGTGTCATTACAGACGGCCTGGAAAAAATAAGGAAAGGCATAGCTGACGGCACGGTCGTCTTCGATGTGGAGGATGAGGATATCCACATGGGCATAGAGTCAAGGCTGATCGAAGAGGTGGGTGAAGTGGGGAAGAAGCTTCATACCGCGAGATCGCGAAACGACCAGTGTCAGGTGGACGCCCGCCTGTATCTGAAGAAAGAGATCGGTGAGATGATCTCCGAGCTTGAGACCATGGAATCCACTATACTGGATAAGGCGGAAAAGTATAAGGATGCGCTTACAGTAGGATTTACGCACATGCAGCACGCACAGCCTATAACAGTGGGATTCGTGTTCATGGCGTATTTCCAGATGTTCAGACGCGACATAGAGCGCCTGCAGGATACACTTGTCAGGATGGATCTGTGTCCTCTCGGCGCGTGTGCGCTGGCGGGAACGACTTTCGATACAGACAGGCATATGACAGCAGAACAGCTTGGATTCAGGGCGCCTACGGAGAATGCGATGGACTCTGTGTCTGACCGTGATTACATGATAGAGTTCCTGTCAGACGCTGCGATCTCGATGATGCACATATCCAGATGGGCAGAAGAATTCGTCTGGTGGAACAGCTCAGAGTTCAGCTATATCGCGCTTGACGACAGCTTCTGCACGGGAAGCAGCATAATGCCTCAGAAGAAAAATCCTGACATGGCAGAGCTTCTTCGCGGGAAATGCGGCCGTGTCTACGGTGATCTCATGCAGCTTCTTACTGTCATGAAGGGCACGCCTCTCGCATATAACAAAGACTTCCAGGAAGATAAAGAGGGAGTGTTCGACGCAGTAGATACTTGGAAAGCCAGCGTGGCTATATTCGCGAAAATGCTGGAGAACACGGAGTTCCGTCTTGATAAGATAGAGCCGCGCCTGTCAGAAGGATTCCTCAACGCTACGGATATAGCGGAACATATGGCGTCGGAGGGCATTCCGTTCAGAGAGGCTCATAATATAGTAGGAAGAATGGTGCAGAAGTGCGAGGAGAAAGGCTGCCAGCTTGAAGAACTTACAGATGAAGATCTGGCTTCAGTTGATCCTCGTATCAGCAAGGCCATGCTTGGAGATATTTCCGTGAAGGCATGTGTGGATGCGCGTGACTCATTCGGCGGCACAGCGCCTCATGAAGTACAGAGGCAGATAGACGCCGGAAGAGCATGGCTTGAGAAAGAGGTCGGATGATGGGAAAGACAAGGACAGAGCATGATTCTCTTGGTGAGATCGAGGTGCCGGAAGAAAGATACTGGGGCGCGCAGACAGAAAGAAGCAGACGGAACTTCAGGATAGGACGCAGGATGCCGGAAGAAGTGATCAAAGCTTTTGCTGTTCTGAAGAGTGCCGCTGCGACGGCTAATGAGGATCTCGGAGTGCTGGATCATGAAAGGGCAGAGCTGATCAGAAATGCGGCCGGATCAATATATGCCGGGGAGATGGATGAAGAGTTCCCGCTCGTTGTGTATCAGACAGGAAGCGGTACACAGACGAATATGAATGTCAACGAGGTCATAGCGAACCGTGGTAATGAGACCGCAGGGAAGAAGCTTCTTCATCCTAACGACCACGTGAATATGTCACAGAGCTCTAACGATACGTTCCCTACGGCTATGAATATCGCGGCTGTGAAGATACTGATGGAGAAAACAGTGCCTGCGGCAGAGAGGCTGCGCAACGCGTTCAGAGAGCTGGAAGAGAAATACAGCGATGTCGTTAAAATAGGAAGGACACATCTCCAGGACGCGACGCCGATAACTCTGGGGCAGGAAATAAGCGGCTGGAGGTCGATGCTTGACCATGATATCGAGATGATCAGCGACTCGTCTGATTATCTGAGGGAGCTCGCTATAGGAGGGACCGCGGTCGGGACCGGTCTCAACTGCCCGGCGGGCTTTGATATCAAGGCGGCAGAATATATCTCAAGGCTGGCGCATATGGAATTCCTTCCGGCAGAGAACAAATTCCACGCGCTCACTTCCAGAGACTCGTTCGTGCACTGTCACGGAGCGCTGAAAGCTCTGGCGGCTGACCTCATGAAGATCGCGAACGACATCAGGATGCTTGCGAGCGGTCCGAGATGCGGTATCGGCGAGCTCAGGATACCGGCAAATGAGCCGGGAAGCTCGATCATGCCCGGCAAAGTCAACCCGACGCAGTGCGAGGCTGTCACTATGGTCGCCGCTCGTGTTCTCGGGAACGACGTAACGGCAGGTATCGCCGCGTCTCAGGGCAATTATGAGCTGAATGTGTATGCTCCTGTTCTGATAGATGCATTTCTCGAGTCGTGCTCGCTTCTCGCGGAGAGCATGGACTCGTTCCGCGAGCATCTTGTTGTCGGGATAGAGCCGGTGGAAGATGTTATCAGGAAGCATCTCGATGAGTCGCTCATGCTTGTAACGGCGCTTTCTCCGCACATCGGATATGAAAACGCGGCCGCTATCGCAAAGAAGGCGTTTACAGACGGCACTACTCTTAAGGAAGCCGCTGCTGAGCTTGGATCAGTGACTCCTGAGGAGTTTGATGAATGGGTGGATCCGGCGAAGATGGTATAAAGCACAAAAGAATAAGACAATAAAAACAGCAGGTCCTTTCACGGATCTGCTGTTTTGCTGTGTATGTGGATATCAGTTTCTCAGGCTCTGCAGAGGGGCAGGTATCTTGCCGCCTCTGTGGATCATCTTGGCTGATGAGCCTTTTCTTACTTCCATTACAGGGCCTTTCCCGAGGAGGCCTCCGAAGTCCAGGTCTTCCCCGACTTTCTTGCCTATCGCAGGTATGATCCTTACTGCCGTCGTCTTGGAGTTGATCATACCGATCGCGGCTTCGTCTGCGATGATGCCTGATATGGTTTCAGCGCTTGTATCCCCGGGCACTACTACCATGTCGAGTCCCACAGAGCATACAGCTGTCATTGCTTCAAGCTTTTCAATCGAAAGATGGCCGGTCTTTACGGCATCTACCATTCCTGCATCTTCTGTGACAGGGATGAAGGCGCCGGACAGGCCTCCGACACTTGACGACGCCATGACGCCGCCTTTCTTGACAGCGTCGTTCAGCATTGCGAGAGCTGCGGTGGTTCCCGGAGCGCCGCACTTCTCAAGACCGATCTCTTCAAGAACGTTTGCAACAGAATCTCCTATCGCAGGAGTAGGAGCAAGCGACAGATCTATTATACCGAAGTCGACGTTCAGCATCCTGGCGGCTTCTGTGCCGACGAGCTGACCCATCCTCGTTATCTTGAACGCTGTCTTCTTGATGGCTTCCGCCACTTCATTTATCGGCGCATCGTCAGGCATCTTCTCAAGGACTGAGCGGACAACGCCAGGTCCTGAAACTCCGGCGCTGATAACTGTATCAGCTTCTCCCGTGCCATGGAAGGCGCCTGCCATGAACGGATTGTCTTCGACCGCGTTGCAGAACACCACGAGCTTGGCGCTTCCGATGCACTGCCTGTCCTTAGTCAGTTCTGAAGTCTTGACGATCTGTTCACCCATCAGGCCTACTGCATCCATGTTGATGCCCGCCTTGGTCGATCCGATGTTTACAGATGAGCATACGAGGTCTGTCTCAGACAGTGCCTCAGGAATTGAATTGATAAGTTCTCTGTCTCCCGCGCTGAACCCCTTCTGAACAAGAGCAGAATAACCCCCTATGAAATTGACTCCTACATCCTTGGCGGCTTTGTCGAGTGTTTTGGCGTACTCTACCGGATCGCCTCCGGATATTCCTGCGAGGATAGATATGGGAGTAACGGATATCCTCTTATTGACGATAGGGATGCCGTACTTTCTCTCTATTGCTTCGCCAGTCTTTACCAGATCTTTTGCCCTGTAGTAGATCTTGTCATATACTTTGCGGCATGATGCCTCGATGTCTGAATCAGCGCAGTCTCTCAGAGAGATCCCCATCGTTATGGTCCTGATATCGAGATTATCCTCCTGGATCATATTGACGGTTTCCATTATGTCTTCAAGATTGACCATATATCTGTCCTCCGTCTAGATCCTGTGCATGGAGTCGAATATCTTCTCATGCATTACATGGACTGTCATGCCCGGCACTGCGTTCTGTATCTTCTTTTCGATCTCTTCGATAGGGCTGTTGGACTCTGTGATATCGATGATGAGCGCCATGCAGAAGATCCCGTCAAGTACCGACTGTGACAGATCAGTTACGTTGGCGTTACAGTCAAAGCATACGCCGGTGACTTTTGCGATTATTCCCGTATGGTCGTTCCCGACTACGGTCACGACAGCTTTCTGTGTATCGTGCATACTATGAGCTCCTTTTATCTTTTTTATAAATCATAACATACGCGGCCAGATAAGTGACCGCGTAATAATCAGAGAAAACTGTTAAGGTTCAGATCCTTAAGGTATTATACCTCATATGTCTGGAACTTGTCTTTCTCCTCCTCTGTATCTTCCTTGAATACGTACTCGTTTCCAGGAAGAATAGCGTTGGCGACGATACCTACGATGGATGCTGTAGCAAGAGCTGACAGTGTGATGGTGGTTCCGCCTACGGAGAATGAAAGTCCGTCGCCGAGTCCAAGCGCAAGTACGAGGATGAGAGCGGCGATTATGGTGTTTCTGGATCTGGAGAAATCTACGTGGTTCTCGACCATGTTCCTGATACCTACTGCAGAGATCATTCCGTAAAGGATAAGTGAGATGCCTCCGATAGTGGCTGCAGGAACTGATTCAATGATATATCCGACTTTCGGTACGAATGACAGCAGTATCGCGAATCCGGCAGCGATCTCGATTACTTTAGGATCGTAGATCTTTGTCAGAGCAAGGACGCCTGTGTTTTCACCGTATGTCGTGTTGGCAGGGCCGCCGAATGCCGAAGCAAGAGCTGTTGCAAGTCCGTCTCCGAGGAGTGTCCTGTGGAGTCCCGGATCTTTAATGTAGTTCTTTCCGGTAGTAGCTCCGATAGCGTTGATGTCTCCTATATGTTCCATCATCGTAGCGAGCGCGATAGGCATGATAGTTATGATTGCGCTTATGTCGAACTTCATCATTGTGATAGGAGGAACTGCGACGATCGCCTTGGATCCGATATCAGCAAGTGAGACATCTCCGAGAGCTATAGCGACTATATAAGATGAGACAACACCGATAACGATAGGGATGATCTTCAGCATTCCTTTGCCCCAGATGTTGAACACTATCGTGACGATGATAGCTACCAGAGCCACACGCCAGTCAGCCTTGCAGTTATTGATCGCACTCGGCGCAAGGTTAAGGCCAATCGCAATAATGATAGGGCCGGTTACTACAGGCGGGAAGAAGTGCATTACTTTCTCCGAGCCATAGAACTTGATGAATGCGGCCAGCACTACATAAAGAAGCCCTGCGCAGAATACTCCGCCTGCTGCGTAAGGAAGCATTTCGGTATTCGGTTTGTTGTCAATGAGTGGTGCTACAGCTCCATATCCGCCAAGGAATGCGAATGAAGAGCCAAGGAATGCAGGGACTTTACCCTTGGTAATGACGTGGAACAAGAGAGTTCCGAGGCCTGCAAACAGAAGTGTGGTAGAAACGTTGAGTCCGGTAAGAAGCGGTACGAGTACAGTCGCTCCGAACATCGCGAATGTATGCTGAAGTCCGAGTATCAGCATCTTCGGATAACCGAGAGCACGGGCATCGTACACAGCCTCATCGTTGAGGGTGTTGTTGCTCATAGATTACTCCTTTTCTCTGAATAGAAATATTAAGGTTTATGCTCCAACCCCTCGCACGATATGCTCTTTTACCCCTAAAAAAATGCCCGAACTTATGTCGGGTATTTTCTTATTTAATAATGTATATTATTTGAGACCGCATGTCAAGAAATATGGAGCAATAAAGATCAGCTGAAATATCTGAATACGCCCCTGACTTTGCCCTGTACCTGGCAGTCCTTCACAAGGATAGGCGACATGGTGTCGTTTTCAGGCTGCAGCCTGATATGGTCTTTCTCTTTATAGAATGTTTTCACGGTCGCTTCATATTCAAAGCCGTCTATCGTAGCTACTACGATATCTCCGTTGTCGGCTGTGTTCTGGCTGTGCACAAGGATAAGGTCGCCGTCCATTATGCCGGCGTTGATCATGGATTCGCCCTTGACTCTGAGCATGAAGCAGTTGTCAGCCGCATACTGCTTAGGGACAGGGAACGTTGACTCTATATTTTCTTCCGCTGTGATAGGCATTCCCGCGGCGACTCTTCCTACAACAGGGACGTCGACGACAGCTTCTGTCTCGCGGAGCTCCGGAGCAGCTGTCCTGATCTCTTTAGCTGTTTCTTCTTCATCATGAGTAAGCACCAGCGTCCTGGTCTTGGAATCCTGTTTCTTAAGATATCCTTTCCTGACAAGCGACGCAATATCCTTATGAGCAGTAGAAGTCGACTTGATCCCTATCGCGGCACATATCTCCCTGACTGTCGGCGGATAGCCGTTAGTCTTTATCTCTTCCTTCATGTAATCAAGGATCTTCTTCTCCCTGGGCTTCAGGGCTTCCCTTGTACTGCTGCCGGAGGCCTTGACCGGAGCAGCCTTTTTATCTATAACAGCCATAATACGATCTCCTGTTCTTTATTTGTAATCATTATAGCACCGGAAGAACAGATTGTAAACGTATGTTCTTTATTTTGTTCGCGTTTTTTGCGGTTTATCCGCAGACTTCTTCTCATATCATGAAAAAAATCCTTGCATTGCCTGGATCTATATGGTATATTAATCGAGTAACAAAGCAGAAGTTATCCGCTTCTCACCTTGTATGACGAGAGTTTGCAGGGTCGGTCATATTGAGAAACAGGCAGGGATCGTCTTTTGATGATGCCGCTGTGGATACAGGAGCGGATACTTTTTTACAGGTATCTGTTTTTTATTTTTACGGAGGTAACTGAAATTAGTAAGGAAACCAGAATCAACGATGAGATCCGTGCTTCAGAACTCAGAGTCATAGACGAAGAGGGCACGATGATCGGTATCAGGACACTCGACGAAGCTCTCGCCCTTGCGGATGAGAAAGGTCTTGATCTTGTGGAGATCTCACCTAACGCCGATCCGCCGGTTGCTAAGATCCTTGACTTCGGGAAATACCGGTATGAGATACAGAAGCGTGAAAAGGAAGCAAAGAAAAAACAGAAAACGATGCAGGTGAAGGAGATCAGGCTGAGCACTTTCATCGAGGACCACGATGTGCAGGTAAAAGCTAAGACTGCAAGCAAGTTCCTCGCAGAAGGCGATAAAGTTAAAGTAAGCCTGCGCTTCCGCGGCCGCGAACGCGACTATGTGGATCAGGGAAGGGCAGTCATGGACGCCTTTGCTGAAGCCTGCAGCGACGTGAGTACGGTAGATAAGAAGCCTGCCTTTGAGGGCAGGAGCCTGACTATGTTCCTCGCGCCAAAGAAAACCGGACAGGGTAAGGGCGCGAAGAGCCAGAGATCCGGAGATAACGAAGATTAGAATATCGTATGAGAACAGGAAAGACCAAAGGAGGAGATCAAAATGGCCAAGAACAAGATGAAGTCCCATAGGGGCGCCTGCAAGAGATTGCATCTGACAGGATCAGGAAAGATCCAGAGACATAAGGCATATAAGAGCCACATTCTTACTAAGAAAACAGCAAAGAGAAAAAGAGGCCTGCGTAAGTCAACAGTTCTGACTCATGCCGATCAGAAGAGAATGCTCAGATCAATGGCCAAATAGATTGTAGGAGGTAAGAAAAATGGCAAGAGTTAAAAAAGGTGTAAACGCACATAAGAGACATAGAAAGATCGTCAAGCTGGCAAGAGGCTTCTTCGGCCAGAGACGTAAGAACTTCAGAACAGCTTCTCCTGCAGTCAAGAGAGCATGGGCATATGCTTTCGCAGGAAGAAAGAACAAGAAGAGAGAGTACAGAAGACTCTGGATCGCCCGTATCAACGCAGGCGCCAGAATGAACGACATCAGCTACAGCCGTCTTATGGACGGACTGAAGAAGAGCGGCATCGAGATCAACAGGAAGATGCTCTCAGAGATGGCTATCTTCGACGCAGCCGGATTCGCTGCACTTTGCGACACAGCAAAGAAAGCACTGGCTAAATAAGTATACTGCCGGAAAACAATGCCGGGCATGCATGATGCATGTCCGGCTTTTTTCTTATGTCAGTTATTCAGTTTCTGAGCCAGAGAGGAAAGCCTGTCCACTAGGCCTTCCACTATCTGGCTGGTGCCTGCCTCGGCAAGCTTATGAAGCACGAGAAGAAGCGTCGCCCGTCTGCTTTCGGGAAGAGCTTTGAATGTCTTGTAGAAGGCGTTATAAGCGCGGACCGGATCATCTGTGAATTCAGTTATGGTTTTTGCTCCTGACGACTGTATCGCGTCGAAAAGAACGTCTATGAACACTTTCCTGTTGTCAGGATCAAGGCTGGTCACCCAGCTGTTCAGCGCCTTGTCGAGGAAAACGGTGCCTTCCGAGCGTTTTTTCGCGGGGATGAAGCGGTTCCTGCTGATCTGCCAGGAAAACGGATTGTGCTGCAGGATCCCGCCTTCAGAACTCTTTATCAGTTTCGCTTCTGCGCCGGAGTCAAGAATGATGCCTACGATGGATTCCTCCGGAGTATATTTTTTGATTTTAGGTAATATTCTTTTATAGTCGTCTGTTTTTGTTATGGTGCGGATGAAACCGGGGCCGTCGTTTGTATAGATCTCTTTGATGCGTTCCTGCACGTCCTGTACGCAGTACATGCATCCGTATACTGCAAGGTTGCCGCCCTTGGAGTGACCGCCTGCCCTGATAAACGGACTGGAGCCGCTGAATTTCCTGTTCAGGTATTCCACGGCTCGTTCCTGTCCGCGTGTCATGGACATGTAGCTCAGGTTGAAGTCTTCACGCCAGCCGGCGATGGAGTCGTCGGTCCCACGGAAAGCCGCATAGCACGTGCCGTCTTCAAGCAGGAACGTCACAGCCGCGAACTGATACTGATCCTCGTTATCCAGTTCGCTTACGAACGCGCATGCCTGTGCACCGCCGAATCTTCTGGAGCCTGCCAGCCGCTTAAGAAGAAACGGTGAATAGCCGATAGTCGGGTTCCACGTGCGCATCGACTCTGCGTCATGTTTCTTCCAGAAGAGCCTGTTCAGATCGTTAATCGTTATTGTTTCGTTTATGTCTTCGCCCGGCACCAGTTCGTCGAACGGACAGTAGACGAGTGTGGACAGCACCAGATTGTCTACTTCGTTGAAGGGATCGACAGACATCGGTATGTCGCCTCGCCATTTTATGTAATCGAAAAGGTTGCCCATCCTGGAATCAGCTGATTCCATGGGCGTACAGACTGCTTCCTGCTGTACAGGAGGCTGGACTGTATCTGCTTTCAGAGATCTTCCTGATGGCATATTACCGTCTCCCTGTTAAATTCATATAATATCCGATGTATAAAGTATACACCAAAAGCATATGATTTAGTCAGATTTGATTGTTTGGCCTGAATGATGTAATATCACAATAGGATAATATATGTTAGATCCAACAGGAGGGCGATATGAAACTGTCGGGTAAAACTGTTCTTATCGGCATATCTGCCGGTATCGCTGCGTATAAGACGTGCTATCTTGTGAGCCATCTCGTTCAGGAAGGCGCGGAAGTACATGTCATCATGACGCCGAACGCCAGGCATTTCGTCGATCCGCTTACATTTGAGACACTTTCAGGGAACAGATGTATTTCGGATACGTTTGACCGTGATTTTGAATTTGACGTGAAGCACGTGTCGCTGGCAAAGAAAGCCGACCTGTTCATGGTAGCGCCGGCGACTGCTGACGTACTGGCGAAAATGGCGTGCGGGATCTGTGACGATATGCTCACCACTACCTTCCTTGCGGCAGGATGCCTTAAGTATGTCGCTCCGGCGATGAATACGGGCATGTACCTGAATGAGATAACACAGAAGAATATAGAGACGCTTAAGGGTTATGGCGTTAATGTCATAGAACCTGCCTCGGGGCACCTCGCTTGCGGAGACGTAGGAGCAGGGAAGATGCCTGAGCCGGAGCAGCTGTTTGACATTATATGCGGCGCGCTGGCGCGTGAGCAGGATCTGGCCGGGAAGAGCGTGCTCGTTACTGCGGGAGCTACTCAGGAAGCTATGGATCCTGTAAGGTTCATTACCAATCACTCGACAGGCAAGATGGGCGCTGCAATAGCGAAGGAAGCTGTGGAAAGAGGAGCTTCTGTCACTTTTGTGAAAGCAGCTACGACTGTCCCTGATCCTGAAGGCTGCAAGGTCGTGAAAGCAGTGTCCGCTGCGGAGCTGCTTGATGAAGTAATGGCAAGGTCAGATTCAGCGGATATCATCATAATGGCGGCGGCGGTGGCGGATTACAGGCCGAAGAACGTCAGCAGCGATAAGATGAAAAAGAAAGACGGCGACCTCACTATAGAGCTTGAGCGTACTGCAGATATACTTGCGGAGCTGGGAAAGAAACGCGCTGACGGGAAGACTCCGGAGGGTCAGTTCGTATGTGGATTTTCCATGGAGACGAAAGATCTGCTGGAGAATTCAAGAGCCAAGCTGGATAAGAAGAACTGCGATATGATCGTGGCTAACAATCTGAAAGAAGAGGGCGCGGGATTCGGACATGATACCAACAAGGTGACGCTGATCACCAGAGATTCCGCGGAGGAGCTGGAACTGATGTCCAAGCAGGATGTGGCACGGGCCATATTCGACAGGATACTTCAGCATTGACATAACTATAAAAAAAATATAGAATTAAAATCTACCGGTTTACAGATGGGAGGTTCATAGTTATGAAGATTTTTCCGGCCATAGATCTCAGAGATGGTGACGTAGTGCGTCTTCTGAAGGGCGATTACAATCAGATGACAGTGTATGGCGAGAACCCTCTTGAAGTGGCGGAAGAGTTTGAAGACGCAGGAGCAGAGTTCCTTCACGTCGTAGACCTTGATGGTGCTATTGATGGAAGCACGCCTAATTTCGCGGCTGTCAAGGAGATAATCGAAGGCACCGGCCTTAAGGTGGAGATAGGCGGAGGGATCCGCAGCGAAGAGATCATAGTCGACTATGCTCAGATCGGGGCTCTCCGTGTGATCCTCGGTACTATGGCGATCAAAGACCCGGAATTCACTGCCAGGATGATCAAAAAGCATGGCAGAAACGTTGCAGTGGGCGTGGATATCTCTGACGGCAGAGTGGCCATAAAAGGCTGGACTGAAGTGACAGATAAAACTGTGGACGAGATGTGTCAGGAGCTTATCGATTACGGCGTAAGAACGATCATATGCACTGATATCTCCAAAGACGGAGCTATGGAAGGCACCAATATAGATCTGTACAGGCAGCTGGTGGAACAGTACGGCGACTATGTGGATATTATAGCTTCCGGCGGCATCTCGACTATGGACGATCTGGAAAAGCTCCATGAGATCGGAGTGGACGGAGTCATCATAGGTAGAGCGCTGTATAACGGCGCGCTTGATCTTGCGGAGGTAATGGACAGATTCGCGTGATGTGACTCCGGATATTATATAGAACTTATAACCGCGGCAGAGACCGCGGTTTTTTGATATATATATGAAATAATATGTAGGTTTTGTGAATTCAACCGAGAACGTTTGAAAATACTGATTCAATATGGTAGAATTATCACGCTGAATTTTTTGTTATTATAGGAGAATGATAAATTATGAGTGATGAAGAGAAAGTAATGAACGACGCTGAAGAGAAAGAACTTGAGGCTGACGCAGCCGTAGAAGAGAATATTGAAGAGGCTGAGTCAGCGGTAGAAGATGCTGTAGAGACTGTTGAAGATAAAGTTGAGGAAGTAAAGGAAGCTGCTGAAGAGAAGGCGGAGGATCTGGAAGAGAAGCTTGAGAAAGCCAGAAACGACGCAGAAGAAAAGCTTGAGGAAATAAAAGAAAAATCCCATAAAGAAGCACGCAGAGAAGAAAAGGCTGCCAAGAAAGCAGCTAAAGCAGCTGAGGCACAGGCGGCAGCCGCCAAGAAGACTGTCAGCACCAAGTCAGTAGCCATCATCGCTATACTTGTATGCGCTGCTGCAGTAGCAGGACTCGTTCTTTTCCTGAATCAGCCGGAGAAATCAGTATACGAGAAGATAAATGATTACAGCAAATATGTCAAGCTCGGAGATTACAAGGGTCTGGAATATACAAAGGAAGAGATCAAGGTAACCAAGAAGGATATCAAGACTGAGATCGACAGCAGACTGCAGGCCAAGGCAACGACGAAGGATTCCAAGAAGGGTACAGTAAAAGACGGAGACAACGTAAAGATCTCATATGTGGGAAAGATCGACGGCAAGGAATTTGACGGCGGTTCTGCTGACGACTATACGCTGACGATCGGCTCCGGATCATTCATTGACGGATTTGAAGAAGGTCTGGTTGGAAAGAAAGTCGGAGACAAGGTGACGCTCGACCTTAAATTCCCTAAGGATTACAATAATAAAGAAGTAGCCGGAAAAGATGTAACATTTGAAGTAGAGATCAAGTCCAAACAGGTAACTGATACGCCGGAGTATGATGAGGAATTCATCAAGGCGAACTCAAGCTACGACAATAAAGCTGACTATGAAGCATCCGTAAAGGAAGACCTGATCAAAGAGAGAACTGAGACAGCTGAAAGCACAGCCAAGCAGACACTCTGGAGTGAAGCTGTGGAGAACGCTGAAGTCATCAAGAATCCAAAGGGAGCTGTCAAGCAGGAGCAGGATTCCATCATCGAGCAGTATAAGCTGATGGCGCAGAACTACAATATGGAATGGGAAGATTTCCTCAAGACATACATGCAGTCCAGCGAGAAGGACTTCAATAAGCAGGCTAAGACATACGGCAAGAGCGTAGTAAAGCAGAAGCTCGTTCTTTACGCTATAGCTGACGCTGAGGGAATCAAAGTCACGAATAAAGAATATAAGGACAGACTCAAGGAAATGCTTTCAAATGCAGGCATGACAGAGAAGCAGTTCAAGGAACAGTACAATATGACCATTGAGGAATATGCTGAGCAGAATGACTTCAAGGCCAACTTCCTGAGTGAGAAAGTCAACGACTTCATCTACAAGAACGGCAAGGCAGTAAGCGCCAAGAAGACTGAGAAAGACGACTAGTGATTTGCTGCTGCAGATAAACATAATCAATAATGACACAGGCCGGCAGGCCTGTGTTTTTTGTGCCGGGAGATATGGGCGCGACACACAAGATGTGCTGTATTTATTAAGAATATTTTAGTTAAAAAATGCCATTTTTTATTTGAAAACATACAAAATGTAGTATAATGAGCTTGGGAGCGATGGCCGGAGTGATTATTTTAATATAGATATTATCTATATGTAGTGGCACTACGGGATCGCAGTTGGGGTTTTGACAAGAGAGGTTAGAGAGATGAAGTGTCCATATTGCAATTATGAGGATACCAAGGTGATCGATTCGCGTCCTACCGAGGACGGCCACGCGATCAGAAGAAGACGCGGCTGTGAGAAATGCGGCAAGCGTTTCACCACTTATGAGAAAGTGGAAGAATCGATCATAATGATCGTGAAGAAAGACGGCAGCCGTGAGGCGTTTGACCGTGGAAAGCTGATGAACGGCATAATCAGGGCATGTGAGAAGAGGCCTGTCCCGATGGCGACTATCGAGGAGATGGTCGACAGGATCGAGCGCGGTCTGAACAACCTGATGCAGAAGGAAGTCAAGAGCGATTTCATCGGCGAGCTCGTTATGGATGAGCTGAAGAAGGTCGATCAGGTGGCTTACATAAGATTCGCCTCAGTATACCGTCAGTTCACAGACGTTGAAACATTCACCAAGGAGATACAGAAGCTTCAAGGCAGCAAGTAACGCTGAAGTCATGGAGAATGGTATGGAAGATAATATTCTCAGGATAGCGATCGACGGTCCTTCCGGAGCAGGGAAGAGCACGATCGCCAAGATCGTCGCGGAAAAAATGGGCGTCGACTATATCGACACAGGCGCGATGTACAGAGCGATCGGCCTCAAGATGCTGACTGAGGGAGTCGGTCAGGACGATGGATCCGAAGATGCCAGGAAAGAAGTTCTTGACAGGACAGATATCGATTTTGACGGCGGGATAGTGACGCTGGACGGGAAGGACGTGAGCGGCAGTATCAGGACGCCTGAGATCTCCAAGGCGGCGTCAGATTATTCAAGGTTTCCGGAAGTCAGAGAGAAGCTCGTCGCGATACAGCGGGAGATAGGTCACAGAAAGAGCGTGGTCATGGACGGCCGCGATATCGGGACGAACGTCTTTACAGACGCGCAGTACAAGTTTTTCCTGACGGCTACACCTGAAGAAAGGGCAAGGCGCCGTGTGAAGGAGCTTATTGAGAAAGGGCAGGACGTTAATTACGAAGATACGCTGGAAGATATAAAGCAGCGTGACTATAACGACACGCACCGCAAGCTCAATCCGCTCAGGAAGGCAGACGACGCGGTAGAGATCGATACGACAGACATGACGATCGAGGAGGTCGCAGGTGCGATCCTTGACGTTATCGCGGGCAGGAAGAAAGCCTGAATTCAGAACAGCTTATATAAAGGGGTATAGATATATGGCCGGCATATAATGCCGGCTTTTCTGTTTTATACTGGTTTTCTGTTGTCCGTCAAATATTACTCTGTTATAATTAAAAGGCTGATTCTGAATGCAGGATGTCAGGCGTGACTGAAGCATGGAGGTGTATATGCTTATCAGATCATTGCCTGAAGATGAGCGCCCACAGGAAAAGGCGCTCAGGTACGGTGTTGAGGCACTGTCGGACGCAGAGCTTATCGCTCTGATATTAAGAACAGGAAGAAAGAATACGTCGTCTGTCAATCTTGCTGAAGACATCCTTTCGATATGTGACGAGGGACTGTTCAGCATGGGGACGTTCGACACAGACGATCTTCTCGGGATCAAAGGAGTCGGCCCGGGCAAGGCCTGCACGCTCATGGCTGCGGTAGAGCTCGGGAAGAGGATAGCCGCGAGCAGAAAACCGGTGAAATATGTAGCCGACGACCCTGAGACGATCGCGGATATGTTCATGGAAAATCTGAGATACGAGAAAAAAGAGTATTTCAAGTCGGTCCTGGTCAACACGAGAAGTGAGATCGTTTCTGTAGATAACGTGTCCGTCGGAGAGCTGACCAGAACGCTGGTGCATCCGCGTGAGGTGTTCTCGAGAGCGGTAAAAAAAGGCGCATACGGCGTTATCTTCGTACATAATCATCCGAGCGGCGACCCTACGCCGAGCGAGGAGGACCTTGCCACGACGGAGAGGCTGATAGAGGGCGGCGATATACTCGGGATCAAAGTCCTGGACCACGTTATCATCGGTGACGGGAGATATGAAAGTCTGAGGGCTTTAGACATAATAAAGTGAGGAATTGCAGATGGGCAGGTTATATATAGTGACATCCGGCAAGGGAGGGACGGGAAAGACCACTGTCTCGGTCAACCTTGCAGCGGCGCTCGCAGATAAGGGCGCCGGTGTCGCTGCTGTGGATATGTGTATAGGATTCAGGAACATGGATCTGTTCCTGGGGAAAGAGAACGATATAGTTTACGATTCAAGCGACGTCATCAGAGGCGTGTGCAGCATAGATCAGGCACTGGTGAGGGATGAGCGCTTCAGCGATCTCAGGCTGCTCGCGGCAGCTCCGGAGCACGAGGACGGTGTCAGCCTGAGCAGGATACATGCTCTTCTTCTGACGTTAAAAGGACGATTTGACTATGTGATAGTCGATATGCCGTCAGGAGCAGGGAAAATGACTGCCGACCTCGCGGAAACAGCAGACGGTGTCATACTTGTAAGCACAGCCGATCTCGCATCGATAAGAAATACAGACGCGTTTGACAGGAGACTCAAGGCGCTTGGCTCCGAGAAGCAGATCGTCCTGATAAACAGGCTGGTCCCGGAGTTCATGAACGAGAGGATAGTGCCGAGGCTGAGGGAGATAAACGCCATGCTGCGTCCTGATATAGCAGGCGTAATACAGGAAGACAGGGTGTTCCAGGTGTCGGCGAACCTCGGAGTACCCGCGTATATGAAGAAAGGAACATATATCAGGAAGAATTTCGACGCGATAGCCGCTTCCTTTTGCATTGACATTGAACGCAAAAAGAACATATAATATAGTGTTAAATTATATTTTAATATAGATGTTTCGATTCAGAAATGTGATCCCCGGAGGGTTTTGATGCTCCAGGGACTGATCAATAAGGCAACTGAAGATAAACAACTAGTCGAAATGGAGGTGTTACATGACAATGGGGCCAAACCCGATGGCTTCAGTTTTGATTGGAGTTATTGTGGCAATCGTTGCGTTCGTGGCCGGATATGTAGTGAGGAAAAGTTCCGCAGAGAAGGCTATCGGCAGCGCAGAGCAGCAGGCGAAGAACCTGATACTGGACGCAGAGAGTAAATCGGAAACAATAAAAAAAGAGATCGAGATCGAAGCGAAGGAAGAAGCTCACAAGATGAGGAGCGACGTCGAGAAAGAGGTCCGCGAGAGGCGCAATGAGGTACAGCGTCAGGAGAAGAGACTTCTTCAGAAAGAGGAATCTGTCGACAGGAAGCTTGAATCGATCGAAAGGAAAGAAGAGCGTATAATCCAGAAAGAGCACCAGATCGATGAGAAGAGATCTGAGATAGACCAGCTGATCGAAAAACGTGTGGCTGAGCTCGAGAAGATCTCAGGTTATACGGCGGAGCAGGCGAAGGAGCTTCTGCTCAAGGAGATCGAGAAGGATGTAAGACACGATGCTTCTCAGATGATCAAACAGATCGAAACTGAGGCGCATGAAGAAGCTGACAAGAAGGCAAAGGAGATAATCACAGGCGCCATACAGAGATGCGCCGCTGACCATGTATCAGAGACCACACTTTCCGTCGTGAACCTTCCAAACGATGATATGAAAGGAAGGATCATAGGACGTGAAGGCAGAAATATAAGATCGATCGAGACGATGACAGGAGTAGATCTGATCATTGACGATACGCCTGAAGCAGTCATCATTTCAGGATTCGACCCGGTGAGGCGTGAGATCGCAAGGATCGCCCTCGAGAAGCTGATCGTCGACGGACGTATCCACCCTGCAAAGATCGAGGAAATGGTCGACAAGGCGCGAAAGGAAGTCGCGAGAGTCATCAAAGAAGAGGGAGAGCAGGCCACATTTGAGACAGATATACACAACCTGCATCCTGAGCTGGTGAAGCTTCTCGGAAGGCTCCATTACAGGACATCATACGGACAGAACGTGCTGAAGCATTCCATCGAGGTGTCACATCTCGCAGGCCTCATGGCAGGAGAGCTGGGACTCGACGTCAAGCTTGCGAAGAGAGCGGGACTCCTGCATGATATCGGAAAGGCTCTGGACCATGAATATGAGGGGACTCATGTTGATATCGGCATCCAGGTGCTGAAGAAGTACAAGGAATCACAGGCTGTGATCGACGCCATGGCGGCTCATCACGGCGACTATGAAGCCAAGACGGCAGAGGCGGTGCTCATCGCCGCAGCGGACGCGCTGTCAGCAGCAAGACCGGGCGCGAGACGCGAGACCCTGGACGTATATATCAAGAGACTGGAGCAGCTTGAGGAGATAGCGAATTCAACAGAAGGCGTTGAGAATTCATATGCTATCCAGGCAGGACGTGAGATCAGGATCATCGTAAATCCGGAGGAAGTTAAAGACGACGATATGGCTCTTCTCGCAAGAGACGTATCCAAGAGGATCGAAAATGAACTTGATTATCCGGGACAGATCAAGGTCAACGTGGTCCGCGAGACCAAGGCTGTCGATTACGCCAAATAAAGTTAAATCTATAGCAGCTGAACTCCCCGGTTCATCCGGGGAGTTTTAATGAAAGAATTATTTACAGATATGGAAACAGTTTATCTGGACAACAGTTCAACTACAAGACAGGCAGATGAGGTGACTGAGCTCATCTATGAGATCTCCAGGAATGAGTTCGGGAATCCTTCTTCATTGCACAGTATCGGCTTCAGCGCGGAGAAACTCGTTGAAGCCGCCCGTAAGGAATTTGCCGTATCAATAGGCGCCGATCCATCAGAAGTGACTTTCAATTCAGGAGGTACTGAAGGCGACAATACTGTTCTCCTTGAGGCCGCGCGCGCAAAAAAACACGACGGGAACAGGATCGTTATCTCGGCGGTCGAGCATCCGGCTGTCATGGAGAGCGCGGCAAAGCTCGCGCATGACGGTTTTGATATAGTCAAAGTCGGGACCGGAAGCGATGGGAAAGTCGACATGGATGAGCTGAGAGACGCCGTAAACGACGACACGATACTTGTCTCTGTCATGACGGTGAACAACGAGACCGGCGCCGTAATGCCGGTGCAGGAGATAACAGAGATCGCTCATTCACATGGAGCGCTGATGCATACCGACGCCGTTCAGGCTTACGGGAAAATAGACATGTCAGTATATACATCAAGGATGAAGGGCGAGGGAGTTGATTTCATAACCGTGAGCAGCCATAAGATCCACGGGCCTAAAGGCGTTGGGGCACTGTATCAGAAGAAAGGGTCAGAACTGCCGCCTTTCATAGTCGGAGGAGGTCAAGAGAAGAACCGCAGGTCGGGTACGGAAAATGTACCCGGGATCGCGGGTTTCGGCAAGGCCTGCAGCCTTGCGGCCTCATGCAGAGATGAATCGTATAACAGGGTCTCTGAAGCAAGGGACTATCTTCTCGCCGGGATCAGAGACAGAATCCCTGACGTGCTCGTCAACAGTCCGGAAGACGGACTCCCGTATGTCCTGAATGTTTCGTTCCTCGGGACAAGAGGCGAAGTCATACTGCATACTCTCGAGCAGGACGGTATATTCGTATCGACAGGTTCGGCGTGCTCGTCCAACAAAAAAGGCTTGAGCTACGTGCTCTCTGAGCTTGGAAGAGCCCCGAAGGAAATAGAGGCGGCGATAAGGTTCAGCTTCTGCAGATACAATACTGTAGATGAAATGGACTACGTACTGGACAAAGTGGAGAACGCGGTGAAGAACTTCCGGAGACTGGGCAGTTTCAGATAAGGAGCGGTAATGAACGAAAAGAATATTTACATAGTAAGGTGCGGCGAAGTCGCTCTGAAAGGCATGAACAAGCCGTATTTCGAAAAGAAGCTGGCTGACCGCGTCAGGAACAGCCTGGCTGATCTCGGGCTTGCCGGATCAAGGACTCCGAAAGACGAAGACGGGCAGAAAAAGGGCGTGGAGGTAAAGCGTCATCAGGGTCTGATCTATGTGAGGAGCCCTAAGGATATACCTGAGGACGAGATCATAAGAAGAGTATCGAAAGTTTTCGGAGTAGCGTCTGTGAGCCCTGCGGTGGAAGCGGAAAGCGACCTGGATATGATCGGCGAAGAAGCCGTGAAGTTCATGAACGGCCTGATCGAGAAGAAGGGCATAAAGACATTCAAGGTATACGCCAAGCGCGCCGATAAGAATTTCCCGGTGGAGTCTCCGGATATCGCGAGGATAATAGGAGCCAAGGTACTGATCGGGTGTAAAGTCCTGAAAGTCGACGTCCATGACCCTGACTGTAAGCTTTTTGTGGACCTGAGAGAAGACGAGACATATATCTATGACCAGAAGATAGACGGTATGGGAGGACTTCCTCTCGGGACTAACGGTAAAGGACTCGTCCTGTTCTCAGGCGGGATCGACAGCCCGGTCGCCGCATGGATGATGGCAAAGAGAGGCATGGTGATAGAGGCTATGCATTTCCATTCATATCCTTACACGAGCGACAGAGCGAAGGAGAAAGTCGAGAGGCTCTGCGGTATCGTGGCCTCGTACGCCGGAAGGGTCAAAATGCATATCGTGAATCTTCTTCCGGTTCAGGAAGAGATCGTTAAGAACTGCCCTGAAGAGGAGACGACGATACTCGTAAGGCGGTTCATGATGCGCATAGCGGAGAAGATCGCGGTCAGGAATAAATGCATGATGCTGATCACGGGGGAGGATCTCGGGCAGGTGGCGAGCCAGACCGCGGAAGCGCTTGTGGTCACAGACGCGTGTGTGTCCATGCCTGTCCTTCGTCCGCTTATCGGAATGGACAAGATAGAGATAATGGACAAGGCGAAGGAGATCGGCACATATGAGACTTCCATAGAGCCATATGAAGACTGCTGCACGGTATTCCTTCCAAAGCATCCTACGACAAAGCCGAGGCTTGACAGGATAGAAGAGTCGGAATCCAGGCTGGATGTGGAGAAACTCGTGGCTGACGCTGTGGCTTCAGAAGAGATCGTGGAAATAGAGCCGTAGAATTAATAATGTATTAATGATAGCGGTTTATCATAGTTATACAAAACAGGCATCGGATGATAATTGTAAAGAGGGATTTGTATGATTATGGTAAAAAGTGCAGCATCAGCTCGTTTATCCGCTGTTATCTTCTTTACTGTACTATGTTTACTCCTTTTTTCAGCGCAGTATTCGTATGGCGATACGAGCGGAACAGACGGATCTGTTAAATGGACTTATACAGAAGATACGCAGCTGCTTGTGATAGATCCGGCAGATCCTGAGAGATCTGTTTTCATGGATTATTACGATGGAGAAGGCAGTGCGGATACCCCGTGGCTGAATGATAACATCAAGAGAGAAGATATCAAATGTATCAGGGTCGGCGAAGGTATAACAGGGCTTGGCCGCTGTACATTTTATGGCTACAGTAATCTGGAGGAAGTTTTTCTGGCAGATACTGTTAAAACGCTGAATAAATCATCATTGGGCGGTGATCCGAAACTGAAGCTGGTTCATCTTAATAAAGATGCCTTTCTGGAGTATGATAACGGATATTATACCGGGGAAGAGCCGGCTGATGTGTTTGAAGGCTGTGATCCATGGCTGCTGGAAGTAGATGCTCCGCTGGATTGTGAAGTCGCGGATTTCTGCAACAGACGAGGATACAGGCTTCTCGGGCAGAAGATCTCCCTGAGAGGCGCGGCAGTCAGGTATATTGACATTGATAAAAGCTACCCGTTCACAAAACAGCATTTTAGAGGAGTCGGGTCGTTCATTGCCGTCCGGAAATATACAGGAAGAGAATTGAAGCCGGTTCCGGTCCTGTATATGCATGACAGGAAACTCGAGAAAGGAAAGGACTTCACCGTAGAGTACCGCCGCAATATCAAAAGCGGAACGGCGAGATGCAGAATTGAAGGTAAAGGTGACTATTACCATTACATGTGGGTCGACTTTATCATTTATCCAAAAGGCACCAGCATAAAAAAAGTTAAGTCGGATTCTAAAGGAGCGGCCGGAATTTCCTGGCTCAGGCAGTCCGGAAAAATGAAAACTTCACGGATCAGCGGATATGAGATCCAATACTGGGAAAAGGGAAAGAAAAACAAGCAGTATAAAACTGTGAAAGGCTATAAAAAGGTTTCTGCAACGATAAAGACCATGAGATCCGGGAAGACTTACTGCTTCAGGGTGAGAACTTATATGAACCAGTTCGGGCGCCGCTATTACTCTTCCTGGTCGCCCGGAAAGAATGTCAAAGTGAAATAATGTGTTTTCGGGGACGGTTCCGAAAAGCACACTTTCTGCCACAGGAGACGGAGAAGCGTTTTCTGTGGCTTTTTAATGGTTTTACGTATGTAAATACTTGCAAAATCAACGTGAAAGTGTTTTAATTTTTATAGTGCATACTTGTAACATTTTTGTGCAGGCAGGCACTTGATTCAAGCGGTTAATCATCTCTCGCGGTGCTCACCAAAGGCTGCCAGCCGGGCGTCGCCAGGAGACTGACATGTGCGCCCCGGGAATGACCGGCAGCGCCGGCAGGTGATGCGCCGCTAAGACCGTATTATATTTAAGGAGGCAATTACATGGACTTCAAACTTTCGAAGGAACAAGAATTCGTAAGGAAGATGGTAAGAGAGTTTGCCGAAACCGAAGTTGAGCCTATCGCTGCTGACATCGACAAGGAACACAGATTTCCTGAAGAGACAGTAAAGAAGATGGCTCGCTACGGAATGATGGGGATCCCGTTCCCGACAGCTCTTGGCGGAGCAGGCGGAGATGAGCTTTCATACGCCATCACAGTAGAAGAGCTTGCCAAGTGCTGTGCTTCAACAGCTGTAATCGTTTCAGCTCACACTTCACTTTGCTGCTGGCCTATCTACAAGTACGGAACCAAAGAGCAGAAGGAGAAATACCTGCCTGATCTTCTTTCCGGAAAGAAGCTGGGAGCTTTCGGACTGACTGAGCCGGGCGCAGGAACAGACGCTGCCGGACAGCAGACAAGAGCGGTCCTGGACGGTGACGAGTGGGTCATCAACGGATCCAAGGTATTCATTACAAACGGTGGATATGCAGACACATTCGTAGTAATGGCAATGACAGACAAGTCACTCGGAAACCACGGTATCTCATCATTCATCCTTGAGAAGGGTGACGAGGGCTTCACGATCGGTAAGACTGAGGACAAGATGGGTATCCACGGTTCTTCAACAACAGAGCTTATCTTCCAGAACGTCAGGATCCCTAAGGACAGACTTCTCGGACAGGTAGGTAAAGGATTCAAGGTAGCTATGTCCACACTGGACGGCGGCCGTATCGGTATCGCTTCACAGGCACTCGGCATCGCTGAGGGCGCTTACAACAAGACTGTTGAGTACATGAAGCAGAGAAAACAGTTCGGACGTAAGCTTTCACAGTTCGAGGGACTCCAGTTCTACATCGCTGACATGGCGACAAGGATCCATGCGGCACAGAACCTCGTATATGAAGCAGCAAGCAAGGTAGACGCAGGCGAGCCTTACGGTGAAGCTGCTGCCATGGCTAAGCTGTATGCTGCAGAGACAGCAATGTATGTAACGACCAAGGCTGTACAGCTCCACGGTGGTTACGGTTACACAGCTGATTATCCGGTAGAGAGAATGATGAGAGATGCCAAGATCACAGAGATCTATGAAGGTACCTCAGAAGTTCAGAAGATGGTCATCGCGGCCAACGAACTGCGCTAAGTCAAAGGAGGATAATATGGCATTTAAAATTGTAGTATGTGCAA
>JAFWJS010000049.1 GCA_017511535.1 Eubacterium sp.
GTCACACTCACCAGCGATGAATGTCGGATGGTTGAGTACGTTCAGCAGGAACGGGATATTGGTCTTGACGCCGTGTATCTTAGTCTCACGGAGAGCTCTGATAGCCTTTCTTCTGGTATCATCAAAGGTTCTCGCATAAGCTGTTATCTTTACGAGCAGGCTGTCGTAGAACGGCTGGATATTAGCTCCGGTGTATCCGTTTCCGCCGTCAAGTCTGATACCGAATCCGGAACCGTTGCTGTACTGATCGATAACTCCTGTATCAGGCATGAATCCGTTCGCAGGATCTTCCGTTGTTACACGGCACTGGATAGCATATCCTCTCTGAGTGATATCATCCTGACCCTTGATGCCGATCTCATCGGAATCAAGAGAATAGCCCTGTGCCACCTTGATCTGAGCCTGTACGATATCGATGCCTGTAACGAGCTCTGATACTGTGTGCTCGACCTGGATACGAGGGTTCATCTCGATGAAGTAATGGTCGCCGTTCTTGTCGAGCAGGAACTCTACTGTACCTGCGCTTCTGTAATTGACAGCTCCTGCTATCTTCAGAGCATCCTCGCAGATACTCGCTCTCTGCTCATCTGTCAGGCAGAGCGCCGGTGTGAACTCGATAACCTTCTGATGTCTTCTCTGTATGGAACAGTCACGCTCGAACAGATGGACCAGATTACCGTATTTATCACCGAGGACCTGTACCTCTATGTGCTTAGGATCTTCAAGATATTTCTCGATGAAGATCTTGTCGCTGCCAAACGCCTTGAGTGACTCACTTCTGGCGTTTCTGTATTCATTTACTATGTCGGCTTCATCACGGACGACTCTCATACCGCGTCCGCCGCCGCCTTCTGCTGCTTTCAGCATTACAGGGTAACCCGCAGCTTTTGCAAACTCTACCGCTTCTTCCTCAGATTCGATAGCAGCGTCTTTGCCCGGTACCGTAGGAACGCCTACTGAATTGGCTACAAGCTTGGACTGGATCTTGTCTCCAAGGCTGTTCATCATCTTCGCCGTAGGTCCGATGAATTCTATGCCTTCATCCTCGCATGCCTGTGCGAATACAGGGTTCTCCGCAAGGAATCCGTACCCGGGATGGATGGCGTCTACGCCTTTCGCCTTAGCCAGTTTGATGATCTCAGAAATACTGAGATAAGCGTCTACAGGGGCTTTACCTTTACCGATCTGATACGCTTCATCAGCCATCGTTCTGAAAAGTGCGTTTTTATCCTCTTCAGAATAAATGGCTACTGTCCTGATCCCGAGCTCGCTGCATGCCCTGAAAACTCTGATCGCGATCTCTCCGCGGTTTGCGACCAGGACTCTCTTGAACTTCTTGATCTTTTTCATTTTTTGCTCCAATTCTCTAAACAACAAATGATACAAGTAGTAACCGATTTATTTATCATTCTCGCCTTCGATCGTGACATCGACATGCGGGAACGGTATCCTTATTCCGTTGGCGTCAAAAACAGACTTGACAGTCTCGCCAAGGTAATATTTCGCCTTGAATCTTTCCTCAGTACGCGCCCATACGTACATGTCCCATACAACGCCGCTTTCTTCATACGAAGAAACGCCGATGACAGGCTTCGGATCTTCAAGAAGCACGTCTCCATCTTTAACTATATTATTGAGCAATTCCTTTACTTTTGCAAGGTCAGAATCGTAACTCACACTGAATTTACAGTCCACTCTGACGATGTCATTTCTTGTCCTGTTGATGAGTATTGAATTGACTACTTTACTGTTCGGGACTTTGATCATCTGATTGCTGAAAGTATGCAGCCTGGTATCCATAAGGTCGATATAATCGACGATCCCCGACACGTCCTCGATCTCTATCTCGTCACCCTTCACAAATGGCTTGCTGACCAGTATTATGACACCTCCTGCAACGTTGCTGAGGCTGTCCTTCATGGCCAGCGCGAGAGCTCCGCCTATCGACGCAAGCACTGCCACGAAAGGAGTCGTGTTTACGCCTGCCGTAGATATGAGTGTCAGCCCGAGAAGGATCCACAGTATGATCCTCACTGTTCTCATGATCACGACATATGATGATTCATCGAACGCCGACTTTTCCAGCATCCTCCTGACAGCTCTCATCACGATCCTGATGACAATGTATCCTACCAGCAGCACAAACAGGAGCCTGAACAGCCCTGCCGGCAGACTTGTCGAATCGCTGAGCATCTTAAAATACTTTTCCATAAAGCACCTCGCAGACTTATCTGTCTGCTCTTCTTCTTTCTATTTCACGGAGAAGCTTTTTCCTGAGTCTGATATCGTCCGGAGTGACCTCGACGAGCTCATCGTCAGCTATGAACTCCAGAGCTTCTTCAAGCGTGAAGTGTCTGGCAGGCGACAGTATTATCGCGTCGTCAGATCCCGCGGCTCTCATGTTGCTCACCTTTTTGGCCTTACATGGGTTGACTTCCATATCGTCAGACCTCATGTTCATGCCTACGATCATTCCCTCATATACCCTGGTGCCCGGCTCAACGAACATCTGGACTCTTTCACCTATATTGAACAAAGCATACGGCGTGCATTCACCTTCCTCAATAGCGATCGCGACTCCGTTCGTCCTGTCAGGAATGAATCCCTTATACTCTTCAAAGGCAAAGAATCTTCTTTCCATATGCCCTTCACCGTGAGTATCATTTATGAATTCTGACCTGTATCCGAGAAGTCCTCTCGTCGGCACATGGTATTCTATCCTCTGATAGCCGTTTTCAGCGAACATCCTGACCATGAGGCCTTTCCTCTGGTTGAGCTTGGATATGACTGTTCCCGAATACTGGTCCGGGCATGTCACGATAACTTCCTCTACAGGTTCCAGCTTTCTTCCCTGCTCATCACGGTGCATGATGACTTCCGGCTTGGACACAGCGAGCTCATAGCCCTCACGGCGCATGTTCTCTATGAGTATGGAGAGATGCAGTTCTCCTCTTCCTGATACCTTGAAACAGTCTGTGGTCTCAGTCTCTTCCACTATCAGTCCTACGTTTACTTCCAGCTCCTTATACAGTCTCTCTCTTATATGCCTGGATGTGACATATTTCCCGACCTTGCCCGCAAAAGGAGATGTGTTGACCATGAAGTTCATGGACAGCGTAGGCTCCTCGATATGTATCATATCCATAGGCTGTATGTTTTCAGGATCGCATACTGTTTCTCCGATAGAGATATCGGGTATGCCTGATACCACGACGATATCTCCGCATTCAGCCTCAGGCACGGCTGTCCTCTTCAGGCCTCTGTAAGTGAATATCTGATTGATCTTACAGTTCTCTATCTGTCCGTCTGCCTTAGCGACAGCTACCTGCTGCGCTTCCCTGATCACTCCCTGCGTCACACGGCCTATGCCAAGTCTTCCGATATAATCGTCATACGCAAGCGTCGATATCTGGAGCTGCAGCGGCTCTTCTCTTCTGTCAGGATATGGCTTGCAGTGATCTATTATCGTCTCGAACAGGGGTGTTATATCGAAACCGCCGAATCCCTCAGGCGTATGTCCGAGCTTGCCTCCGTCAGGAGCGAGCAGGACCAGATCTTTCACCTCTTCAGGGTCCCTTACACAGATGCCCTGACGTGCTATTCCGTAAAGTATAGGGAAATCAAGCTGCTCGTCGTTTGCGTCCAGATCCATGAACAGCTCGTAGACTTCATCTACTACCTCGTCGATCCTCGCGTCTTTCTTATCGATCTTGTTGATGAGAAGTATAGGATTCAGGCCCTGCTCAAGTGATTTGCTGAGCACGAATCTGGTCTGCGGCATCGGCCCTTCACTTGAGTCAACGAGCAGGATGACTGTGTCGACTGTCTTCATGATACGCTCGACCTCAGATGAGAAGTCAGCGTGTCCCGGCGTATCGACTATGTTTATCTTTACGTCGTTATGCATTATTGAACAGTTCTTGGAATAGATAGTGATACCTCTTTCACGCTCTATTGCGTCGCTGTCCATAACACAGTCAAGCGCTTCGTCCTGTCTGAACACTCCGCTCTGCTTCAGAAATGCGTCTACTAGTGTCGATTTGCCTGCGTCTACGTGTGCGATAACTGCTATGTTGATGATCTTCTGCTTTTCTGCCATACTCTCTCCAATTATCTGTTAATGAATTATATTATTCTGATCTGCTGTTGTTAATAATATTGATCTGATGATCACCAGGCTCCGCCGCCTCCGCCGCCGAAGCCGCCTCCTGAGAATCCTCCGCCGCCGAAGCCGCCTCCCGAGAAGTCTCCGCCGGTAAAGAACCCTCCGCTGTCCACTGCGTCTGCGATATCAGGCATCATCGATGAAGCTGAAACGAACTGACTGGAGCATGTGTTCGCCATATTGTTGTACCATACAGCCGTATTCAGTCTTCCGAAATCTTCACCCTGATACCAGTCCGGCTCAGGCACTTTCATATTCTCAAATTTCTTTGCCCATGCCACAGACATGCCCATGACCATGGCATACGGCATTATGTTGTAATAATATTCGGGATTCTCATTCGAAAGCGCTACCAGGCGCTGATGTTCCGCAGTCGCGATGAAGTTTCTGAATCCCAGTATCTTTCCGTAGACCGCGGCATTTTCTTTTGTCCTCGCCCACATGAACACTTCGAAGAATATCGCTGCCGCTAGACAGATAAGCGCTGCGATACCGACGGCAAACGACCCTCCTGAAGCTTTGATGAGGACGACCGCGGTGAAACCTGCTATCGCCGATATAATGAGACCTGCAATGAATTTTCCGGCGCTTGATACTCTGCCCGTTGAATGACGGTTGTCATATGACGATGAGATCAGCGCTATGCCTATAAGTACAAGAACGAACGGTATCCCTGCTCCAAACAGGCCGAAGCTCCTGTAATTCGAATATGCCGTTATCAGGACCGCAGCCGGAAGGATGAGCGCACAGATAAGTCTTCCGATACCTCTTGCCGATCTGGATCGTCCTGTGAACATCTTCTTTTTTCCGTTGTCGTACATCCCCATCAGCTCATCTCTGGCTACCCTGACGGCGTCTCCGAAGCCGGATGGAAGATCATCGAGATCTGCTGTCTGCTCCTGGCCTTCCACAGCTTCCTCATATGGGAACAGCCCGCCGAACAGCCTTACAGCAAACGTCGGCTCGGAATCCGGTATATCACATTTCTTTACAAGCTCGTACTTGTTGCTGCCGGTCTCCCTTATGTCCATGTATCCTTTCGACGCGAAATAGATCAGCATAGACGAAAGGTCTTTGTTATCGACCCTGCCGTCCACGATGTATCCGACCTCAGCAGGAGTTATCTCGTCCGGCGGGTAGAACTCGACCGGCTTGATGATGTCTGGGTCTTTCCCGCACAGTCTCCAGAGGAGAGCCATGAACATAGCCATCAAAGCCGGTAATATGACCGCGAAGATACCCAGCCACTTCCTGCTCGTCACTCCCTTCCAGTATCCCTCAGGAAGCTCTGCCTGAAGAGTCACGCCGCTTCCCTGCGGCAGATCTCTGGCATCGACAGTAAGTGTTTTCCCGTCTTTGGAATACGAGATCGAGAAATGATCTCTGTCTGAAACAATGTCTGACCTGCTCCCTGCCTTACCCGTATAGAGGCTGACTTCATCCCATTCTACCTTCTCAGGAAGTTTTACAGTTATGGCCGCCTTCTCGATCGGCGTCTGCCATCCGGTCGGAAGAAGGTCCAGAGAAAGATAGTCTTTGTTCCGGTCTTCGTCTTTGGTACATACGAGAGAATACCGTATCCTGTATTCTTTCTGTCCTGTAAATGTCCTGTAGGCATCCCCTATCTGCAGTACCTGGTTGCCATATGTTCCGTTCTCGTTCTCTCCCGAGAACCTGTATTCACTTCCGCATTCGCCGCCGTCGACAAGAATATCACGGACGTCATAGAATTTCTTCTGTACCGGTATATATCTGTATATACCGTGGTGAGGAGACAGAAAGTCTACTGTTATTCTCTCATCATACTTCATGACATGCTTCTCTGTTATGTCAATATCGACATCGAAGACATCTGTCGTATAGCTGTCGTCAGAAGCGTAAACAGTTTCAGAAGCCGGCACAGTAAAACAGAAAATGAGAACCGTAAGCGCAGCAAGAGCGAAAACAGATCTTTTAATGCCTCTGGCAATTACAGCAAATGCCCCGGCTGTGCGAGCACGTACCGGAGCATCATATATACATGATCTGCTGATAATCATATATTTACCTCTCAGACCGATCAGAACTGTACCTTTACGTTCTGTCTTTCCTCAGCGCTGTTTACTTCAAACATCGGCTTTCTTTCGAAGTGGAACATCGTAGCCATAACATTGGTCGGGAACATCTCGACTTTATTGTTGTAAGTCTTTACAGTAGCGTTGTAGTACTTACGTGATTCTGCGATCTCACCTTCAAGTGTCTGGAGCTGTGACTGCAGATCCATGAAGTTAGTGTTGGCCTTCAGTTCAGGATATGCTTCAGCTACCGCGAACAGCGTCTTCAGTGCTCCGGTCAGCTGATTCTCTCCCTCAGCTCTTTCTTCTACAGTAGAAGCGTTTCCGATCATGCTTCTTGCCTGAACGATCTTCTCAAATGTTTCAGATTCGTGTTTGGCATATCCCTTGACTGTCTCTACAAGATTAGGTACGAGATCATATCTCTTCTTGAGATATACGTCCATCGTGGAATAGCCTTCTTCGCAGTTGTTCTTGGCCCTTACGAAACCGTTATACATTCCGATGATCCACACCGCGAGTATTGCGATAACAGCAATAATGACAATAATAATAGGCATTTCATACCTCCTGTTTCATCAACTATTTATCATACTATCTCCCAATTGATCTCTCCGGCTCCCTGCTCAGCAAGGAACTCGTTGGTACGGGAGAAATACCTTCCGCCGAAAAAGCCGTTATATGCAGACAATGGACTTGGATGTGCCCCTTCAAGGATCAGATGTCTGCTTTCGGTAATAAGATCTTTCTTATCTCTGGCGTTTCTTCCCCAGAGAATGAACGCCACAGGCTCCGGTCTCTCATTCAGAAGCCCGATCACTCTGTCAGTGAACTGCTCCCAGCCTTTCCCTTTATGTGAATTGGCTTCATGTTCTCTTACTGTCAGTACTGTGTTCAGGAGGAGTACTCCTTCTTCTGCCCATGGGATCAGACATCCGTGATCCAGAGCCGGCCTTGGTATCCCGATATCTTCCTGAAGCTCCTTGAATATGTTCACGAGAGAAGGAGGCTGTTCTGTCCCTTCCCTTACCGAGAAAGCCATGCCGTGAGCCTGCCCGGGCTCATGATACGGATCCTGCCCCAGTATCACAGCCTTTACTCTGCTGTAAGGAGTGTACTTAAGTGCATTGAAAATATCATTCATGTCAGGATAGACTGTGTGGCTTCTGTACTCGTTTATCAGAAACAGTCTGAGCTTCCTGTAATATTCTTTATCGAATTCTCCTGCCAGGACATCATCCCAGTCGTTGCCGATAGTTACCATCAGAAGAGAAATGCCCGCCTTACTTCATCAGGATATCTTTATGCTCAGGATTGTCTGCGAACCATTTCTTCGCGAATTCGCTTGTAACAAGTGCGTTTCTCTTATTGTCCTTCAGAAAATCATATACTTTCTGGAGAAGATCCTCTCCGATCCCCTGCCCTTTATATTCAGGCGCCACATCAACAGAGTGAATGTTGAATGTGCGGTCTCCTACCTTAGGAAAATCTACACTTGCTATCTCATTTCTGTTGTCATCCACGAGCCACATTCTTGTATTGTTGTTGAATAATTCCATTCTAACGACCTCCCGTTTTTCATTTATCACATGCCGTCTGATACTCTCAGCGGCTTTCTTATCTAACTAATAAATTATATAATATTTACCCATGCTCGGCAATATACTAAGCATATTTTTTTGACCTGTAAGTGACAGTTCTGACCTTATTATATTACATCGTAAAGATCCGGTCTTCTGTTGTCGTATGAAGGATTTACTTCCCTCATATGCTTCTGGAAATCCATATCCAGGATATGATATACAGCACATTCCTCATCCGAAGCTCTGGCGACTATCCTGCCGTCCGGATCCGCGACACTCGACCTTCCCGCACATCGTTTTCCGAACTGATTCGCGGCACATACATACATTATATTATAAAGCGAGGCAGCTCTTAGGAGCACCTCCCAGTCGTCTGTCCTCGGTCTGTAGAAAGCTGCGGGGACCATAAGTATGTCTATACCTTTCAGCGCAAGAGTTCTGACGTATTCAGAGAATCTTATATCGTAGCAGATCACCACCCCGATCTTTCCTATATCAAGATCGAATATTCCGATATGATCTCCCGGTGTCAGCCGGTCTGATTCCCTGTCTTCATACGCGTCGAAAAGATGGACTTTGCTGTAGTCTCCCAGCACATTGCCTGACCGGTCGATGATGTAAGTCGTGTTATAAGGCTTGTCTTCACCGGCGTCTGCTTTCATGGACCCTGTTACTATGTTCACATGATTCCTTACCGCGCACGCTTTCCATGTGTCGATGAATGTATCTTTATCTCCGTCGTAATACAGTTCTGGCATGCATACTATGTCAAGCATCCTGTACTTCTCTGCCGCGTCGTCAACAAAGCTGACTGCCTTGTTCAGCACTTCTTCAGGGTCCTTGCTGTAGCCGACCTGGACAAGAAGAACACCGATCCTGTTTTTCATGCTTTTCATCTCCTTTTATCCACCAATAACATTATATCATCAAGCGGCTGTACAGAGTACCTGAAACACGTTTTATTATTGCCTTTTTGCCGGCTGCAGGCATATAATAGGCGTGACAAATACAAATATTACTGGAGAATATGACTATGATTAAATTCTTTAAGCGGCTGGATCAGAAATATCTCAAGATCTGTATGTATGCAGGTGCAACTGTGATCCTGACAGTAGCAATACTGTTCATTCTTTCATACTCAGGAGGCTTCTGGAGCACGCTGTGGTCCATGTTCACGGCTGTACTTACGCCTGTCGTGACCGGATTCATTATCTGTTACCTGTTCCTTCCGATCGTAGAAAAGCTGGAAAAACTGTATTCGAAGAAACTCAGCAAGGGCGCAAGAGCGGCCGCAGTCGCGACGTTCTATCTGGGTGTGGCAGTCATACTTGGTATCCTTATCATCATGCTGTTCTTTGCATTAAAGGGCGGTATAGACAGCATCAGAGAACTGAACTTCAAAGAGATAGAAAACTTCGTTATGTCTCTTTATGCTGAATTCGGCGACGTCATGGAATCACTGGAAAAGCAGTTCTCAGCATCCACCCTTCCTCTTGGTAAAGTCAGTGACTTCATCTCCAGGTTTATAGGCGGTATAGCGGGATTCTTCAGCGATCTCATGTTCGGCGTGATCTTCTCTATCTACTTCATGCTTGACGAGAAGAACATCCGTGATTACTGGGGAAGAGTCGTGAGACTCATAAACGGTGACAAGGCATTTGAAGCTTTGAAAAGTTACTCAAAGGAAGCAGACCATGTATTCTCAGGGTATCTCAGAGGTCAGTTCACTGATGCGCTGATCGTAGGAATACTGGCATCGGTCATCCTTAATATCGCAAATGTCCCATACGGCACTGTTATCGGTATCATTATTGGCCTGGGCAACCTTATCCCGTACGTAGGACCAATAGCCGGATATGCTGCCGTCATACTCATCTGCCTCGTTACAGGACAGTATGACAAGCTTATCATCGGAGTCATCCTGGTAGCAGTGATAATGTTCGTGGACGGCAACATAATCAACCCAAGGCTGCTTTCAGAGAATGTCGAAGTACATCCTCTCTTCGTTATCGCAGCACTCATTGCAGGAGGCGTCATAGGCGGTATAGTCGGCATGCTGATCGCCGTTCCTACCGCGGCTTTCATCAAGCTGCAGTTCGAGAAGTTCCTCGATAAGCGTGAAAAAGAAAAACTGTCCGAAGAAGCAGAAAAGAGCGCCTAAGCGCTCTTCAGTGTCTTCAGGTATTCTTTTTGTTCAGGTGTGATCCGGAAGCTTTCAACAGCTTTCCGGATCGTTTTTTTATGTGTCCAGCTGTCAAGTCTTCGTTCTTCCAGGTATGGCACCGCCGCACTGTATCGTTTAGCCAACGCAGTTGCAAAGAACCACGCTCTCATCATATTTACATAATAATCTTCAGACCTGATCCCTGCCGCCATGTCCAGAAACGACTGATCAAAGTCATCGTCCAGGAAGTATTTCATCAGCATCCCTAATCCGAATCTTATGGTATACGTCTCGTCTGAACAGATCCATATCTTTATCTGCTCCAGCAATTCCGGCTTATGCTTCACGAACACCTTCGGCGACAGCTGGTCACATGTCGCCCAGTTGTCTACGTACGGCAGAAAACGTACCACCTCTTTCATGCAGATCTCATAGTCCCGGATCTCTGAAATGATAAAGGCGTGAATCTGATTTTCATCAAAGTACTTATGCGGAAGATCATCCAGAAACTCATGGATGTCATCAAGCCTGATCAGACGCTTCGCGTACTTTCTCAGATCCGGCGTCCTCACCCCTATTACTGTGTCCGGTGATACCGAAGGAATGAGGCTGCGCTGAAAATCTCTGTACTGTTCATCGCTGAGCTGCAGCAGCTTTTCTCTTATTACTTCTGTAAGCATCAGATGTCCTTGTCTTCAACAGTTCTTCTGATAGCGTCGAAAGTTTCTTCAGTGATCACGTGTTCTATGCGGCAGGCGTCTTCATTCGCTGTCTCCTCGTCAACTCCGAGACTCGTAAGCCATCCCCGGAAAAACTTATGTCTGTCATACACCCTGTCCGCCAGTTTTCTTCCATCTTCTGTAAGTGTGATATATCCCTCTTCAGATACTGTTACATATCCTTTTGCTTTCATATTCTTGACGGCAACACTTACGCTCGGCTTGGAGAATCCCATCTCATTAGCCAGGTCTACGCTTCTGACTACAGGTTTTTCTTCACTGATCATCAGGATCTTCTCAAGATAGTCCTCCAGTGATTCATTATGATTCATCTCTCACCCTCCCACAAAAGGTATTTACTTATATTATATGTTATAAAGCCGTTTCTATCAACATGGCTGTCCTTCATTATATAACAAAAGCAGCTCCATGGACGGGGCTGCTTCTGCTGTAGATATGTTCATTGTTATATGGAGGTAATTCCCTTAAGTGTATACCCTGTTTCTTTTATGGTCTCCCGGATCCTGTCCTCCGGAAGTGGCCCGTCGCTCCAGATCACAGTCTCATGCTTTCGCGATGAAGATCTTACACTTCTCACATCCAGAGCTTTACGGAGCGCTTCGTTTATACGCGCCTCGCACATGCTGCACTCCATGTCCGTGATCTCCAGTACAGTCTTTACTTTCCCTCTGGATAGTCCGAACATTATTTTGTCCTCTCTTTGAGTTTCTGCAGTTCTTCCATTTTCTTCATGCAGGCGCAGCAGTCTCCGCCGCTCTTACCGCATCCTGCGCATCCGCCGCTGCATCCCGCGCATGTGCTCTCGCCCCTGAGCTCAGCTTTGATGTTTCTCAGCGTGCTTCTTCCGGAGAAGAATGCCAGAAGCAGAACCGCAGCTATTGCTATGATCTCACCAGTCATCTTGCAGCAGCCTCCACAGATGTAAGTGTTCTTGCTGATTCTTCTTCCTTATATCCGGGGCGAACAAGGAGGAAAATGATACCACACACAAGAGCAGCAGCTACAGCTGTGCCTATGCCGATTCCGGCGCCTGTTACAGCTCTTCCGATATTGTATTCTATGAACGCAAGTACATAAGCCCATACAGTCATCCATCCGATCGCCGCCCAGGTCCACTTCGCGTTGTTCATTTCACGTTTTATCGCTCCTATCGCCGCAAAGCAAGGCGCACAAAGCAGATTGAATATCAGGAACGCCATACCGGCCGGACCGGCTGCGCCGGAGTTCTCGAAGTCTGCCCTTACACGCGGCCATATCTGGTCACCGTTCTCTCTGAGTTCTTCTTTACTGTCATCATAGTTATAAAGAACGCCGAATGTACTTACTACTTCTTCTTTGGCGATAAGGCCTGTGATTGTAGCCACCGTCTGCTTCCATGTAGTAAATCCTATAGGTCTGAATACAGGCGTGATCACGCTTCCGAAGTCGGCGAGGAGCGAATCATCGTTTGGATTCACATCCTCTACAGGTATGTGTCTCTTCTGAGCAAGCTCCTGTACATATTCATCTGTTACCAGAGTCTTATCTTCGAATTTTTCCTTTACCATACCGAACTGTCCGTTGACAGTACCGAATCCCTGAAGGAACCAGAGAATGATCGACGAGATCACTATCACAGATCCCGCTCTCTTTATGAATGACCAGCCGCGCTCCCATGTAGCCCTGAGAACATTGCCCAGTGAAGGCACGTGATATGCAGGAAGCTCCATTACAAACGGTGCAGGTTCACCTGCGAACGCCTTGAATTTCTTCAGTATGATTCCCGAAAGAATGATCGAGCCGATCCCGATGAAGTAAGCAGAAGCTGCTACAAACGGTGATTCTCCGAACACAGATCCTGCGATAAGTCCGATGATAGGAAGCTTGGCTCCGCAAGGCATGAAAGTAGTCGTCATCACAGTCAGTTTACGGTCTCTGTCCTGTTCTATGGTACGCGACGCCATAACACCCGGGATACCGCATCCGGTTGCTACAAGGCAAGGGATAAAGCTCTTTCCGGAAAGGCCGAACTGTCTGAATATACGGTCCATTACGAACGCTACCCTGCTCATGTATCCGATATCTTCCAGTATCGCGAGCAGCACGAAGAGCACGAGCATCTGAGGAACGAATCCGAGCACAGCGCCGACTCCTGCAACTATTCCGTTCTGGATCAGTCCATAAAGCCATGTCTCTTCTGCAACGCCAAGCGCACTGAGAATGCTGTCCACAGCACCCGGCACCCATTCTCCGAATATCACGTCGTTAGTGAAATCAGTAGCTGCAGTACCTATCGATACTTTCCAGCCGCCCATCGCTATCGCATATACCAGGAACATGATAACGGCAAATATCGGAAGGCCGAGTATCCTGTTGGTAACGATCCTGTCGATCCTGTCTGATATCGTCAGATTGTCTTCAGTTCTTGCTTTCTTTACAGCCGCTTCTGTGATATTTGTGATATAGCTGTATCTCTCATTTGTTATTATGCTCTCGGAGTCGTCATCCAGCTCTCTTTCACATGACTCTATCACTTTCTCAAGAGGTTCTGCTTCAGTCCCCAGATCCAGTTTCTCCATGACTTTCTCGTCACGCTCGAATACTTTCACGGCATACCATCTCAGAAGATGGTCCTCTACTTTTCCTTTCAGTGCTTCTTCTATTCTGTTCAAAGCCTTTTCAACAGCCTCTCCGAATACTGCATGGGGAGTATTGCTGTTCTTTGACTCTGCAGCTTTAACCGCAAGTTCAGCGGCTTTATCTATCCCCTGACCTTTAAGCGCACTGATCTCGACTGCTTCGCATCCGATCTCTTTCCCGATCTTCTGTACATCGACCATGTCCCCGTTCTTTTTGACGAGGTCCATCATGTTGACTGCCAGAACTACAGGAATACCGAGTTCAGCCAGCTGTGTCGTAAGGTAAAGGTTTCTCTCTATATTTGTACCATCCACGATGTTCAGTATCGCGTCAGGTCTCTCGTTTACGAGATAATTTCTGGAGACCACTTCTTCCAGCGTATACGGGGAAAGCGAGTAGATCCCGGGGAGGTCCTGGATAATGACATCATTGTTTCCTTTGAGCTTACCCTCTTTTTTCTCTACCGTTACGCCAGGCCAGTTTCCAACATACTGGTTCGCGCCGGTCAGTGCGTTGAACAGCGTAGTCTTGCCGCTGTTCGGGTTTCCCGCCAATGCAATCGTTACTGCCATAATGTACCTCCTTTCTAACAGACTTCTATCATCTCAGCGTCAGCTTTACGTACTGACAGCTCATAATTTCTTACGTTCAGTTCCATCGGATCACCCAGAGGCGCAACTTTCCGAACGAATATCTCGACACCCTTCGTTATCCCCATATCCATAATGCGCCTTTTGACCGGTCCGTCGCCATGAAGTCTGACGACCGTTACCGTTGCTCCTACCGGAACGTCTTTCAATGTCTTCATCAAAGTCCTCCTTACATCTCGACCAATATCTTTGCTGCCATCTCTCTTGTAAGCGCCAGCTTGGAGTTTCTGATCTTAACGATCATATCGCCGCCTTTTAACTGCATCACTTTAACGGATGTCCCGGCAACAAAACCAAGCTCTCCGAGTCTCTGTTTCACGCTGTCGTTTCCGGTTATCTTCGCCACCGTCACATCGTCTCCATTATGAGCCATAAGAATCGGCATCATTGTTCCTCCTGTATGATTGTAATAAATTAGAAATACTTAATCGTTATTAGCCTAAACTAACTGATGTAGTTAGTATATACTAACTCCGTCTGCCTGTCAACCTCAGTATCGATTTTTCACAAAAAAAGAGACGCCCTGAGCGCCTCCATGGATAATGAATTCTTTTTGTTACTTGTACTGTTTCACAAACTCTACTGCAGCTTTGATATCTTCACCGTCAGGTTTCCCCTTATGAAGTCCCTTAAATTCACCCTTACAGTGGAATTCCTTATCATCCACAGGTATGCCGACCCTGTCAGCTGCAGCCTTCACTTTTTTATTCGCTTACAGGGAGCGACTCGACTCCGAGTTCCTTCGCGATCGCGTCTGCGAGTTTCTTTGTGTTACCGGTCTTAGTGTAATATCTGACTGGGTATTTCATTTTACCCTCCTTATTGAAGATCACGCCTTTATTATTCCTCTTCACAGCAGGCAGGTCTCTTCCTGCCATACAGCAGCGCCCCAAAGAAAGTCACTGTGCCGGGGCCGTTGTCGTATGACAGTCCGGCCATTTCTGACAGCCTGACTATATCAAATCCATATCCCTCGATCGAATGATGCAGCTTATGCGGGAATCTGCAGGGCTGATTCGGCCACGTACATTCTTCACATATGCCGCACCCCTCATTGGACAGTATGAGCTTATCCGGCAATACATCTTCCGTAAGCATATCAAACCTGTAAACAGTATCCTTGAAGTCACTCATGGCATGAAGTACCTTTTCAAGCTGCAGATCCCCGTCCAGATCATATACCTTGCTGAACAGAAGCATATGGAGATACTTTTCACACCTCTTTCTGCACTCCTCCAGCGTTCCTGTCGCGGGCGGACATGCCCATGAAGTATTGTAGTTGCGGCAGGTATTCCCCCTGCATATCTCTCTGATCTGCTCACTGTACTCAAGCTTTCCGATGTCTGCTTCTCCTATGCCGCTCAGGCCTGCCTCATAAGCCAGGCTGATCAAAGTCCTTTCTGTTTCTTCTTTATCTCTCGCTTTCCTGCATGCGCAGTACCTGCAGATAACACTTTCTTCAGCCATGCTCGGGCAGTGATACTCTCCATCCCTGAATATCCATCCCGCCGATTTCTGAGGGTGCATCGGAAGCTTCTCAATAAATGTAAGCTCCAGACATGACAATATGATCCATTTATGCGCTTCCGGATGATCGCTCATATACTCTGAAAGGAAAGTCTTCAACTCCTGTTCGAGTTCTGATGCTTCGTTTTCATTGACTTCCGGCGTATCACCGGTCTGTGGCCCATCTATGATCCTGAGACATACTCTTCTGTTGAAATCGCTTATATAAAGGTCGGAGTCAGATGTTCTCAGCTTATTTCTTTCCTCCGGCGTTATCCTCTCTGCAAGCTTTTCTTTAAATCTGGTCTTTTTGATCATTTTTCTGTTTCAGATAAACTTTCCTGTTATACTTTCTGTGCTGTCTTTTATATCCTCAGGGGCACCGCACGCGACTATTCTTCCTCCGTCTTCTCCTCCCCCCGGGCCCATGTCTATTATATAATCAGCCGAGCGGATAACGTCAAGGTCATGCTCTATTACTATGACTGTAGCGCCGTGGTCGATCAGTGTCTGGAAAACGCTGAGCAGCGTTTCCACATCTTTTGGATGAAGGCCGATCGTAGGCTCATCGAAGACAAAAACAGAATCATCCTGCTGTGTTCCCATTTCAGATGCAAGCTTCAGCCTCTGTGCTTCTCCTCCTGAAAGTCCCGGAGTTTCTTCGCCTAAAGTAAGGTACCCAAGGCCAAGATCTTTAAGGATCTGCAGCTTCGGCCTGACTGTCTTCATGTCACGGCAGAATTCCAGCGCCGCATTGACGTCCATATCCATGAGGTCAGAAAGCGACCGCTCTTCTCCATGCTTATTAGCAAGGCGGATCCTGTTAGCGTCACTTCCGTACCGCGAGCCGCGGCATTCAGGGCATGGGATATCCACATCCGGAAGGAACTGCACATCCAGCGATATCTGACCTGTTCCGTCACACACAGGACATCTGAGCGCCCCGGTATTATATGAGAAATCTCCGGCTTTATACCCGTACTGCTTTGCCTGTCTGCTTCTTGCAAAGATCTTACGGAGCTCATCATGGACATTTGCGTATGTTGCCACAGTTGACCGTACATTTATACCGACAGGTGTGGCGTCTATCAGCTTGATATGCCTTATGCCTTCTGCTTCGATCTTCATGACATGCCCCGGCATATCTCTGCCGCCGCATAACGCTTCAAGTGCCGGGACAAGACTCTCGAGTATCAGCGTCGTCTTTCCCGACCCTGATACTCCTGTCACTACAGTCAGCCGGTTCTTTGGGATATCGACCGAAAGAGGCGTGACTGTATGGATCTTTTCCGTCTCCATATGGATAGTCCCTTCAGCAAAATTTCCGGCTTCTGTTCTTTTTCTAGCAGGCTTACGAGCCCCTGAAAGGTATCTCCCAATCACAGATGCGTCACTGTGTATGATATCTTCTGTCGTTCCTTCTGCAATAACAGAACCGCCATTCATTCCTGCATCAGGTCCCATTTCTATGAGCCAGTCTGATTCCCTGAGGATCTGTATGTCATGGTCTACCAGAAGTACCGAATTGCCGTCTTTCACAAGATCTTTCATCACTTCACTCAGACCTGTGATATTCGCAGGATGAAGGCCGATGGATGGCTCATCCAGAACGTAAAGGACGCCTGTAGTTCTGTTTCTGACAGCTCTGGCAAGCTGCATCCTCTGCCTCTCTCCGGTAGACAGTGTAGATGCCGCTCTGTCAAGCGAAAGGTACCCAAGGCCAAGATCCATCAGTCTTGCGGCGGTCTCCAGATATGATTCACAGATATTACGTGCCATAGGCCTCATTTCTTCAGGAAGCGATCCCGGGACCTGCTTTACCCATTCTATAGATCCTTTGAGTGTCATACTGCAGGCCTGATCCAGAGATATGCCGAGGATCCTCGGTGCTCTCGCCGCCTCTGAAAGCCTGGTTCCGCGGCATTCCGGACATACTTCTTCCTTCAGAAATTTCTCTACACGCTTCATGCCCTTCTCATCTTTTACTTTATTAAGGGCGTTCATTACCGTAGCTACAGCACTGTAATACGTGAAATCCATCTCGCCTGCCGTAGCTGTACCGGCTTTTTTAGGCCTGTAGAAAATATGCTTTTTGACCATAGGTCCGTCATATACGATCTCCTTCTCTTTTTCAGTAAGATCCCTGAACGGTATGTCAGTCCTTACTCCCATGGCTCTGCACACGTCGGTCATTAGAGACCACATCAGTGAATTCCACGGAGCTACAGCGCCGTCATCTATGGAAATACTCTCATCAGGGACCAGCGTGCTCCTGTCGACTGTACGCACCATTCCGGTACCTCCGCAACGCTTGCATGCTCCCTGTGAATTGAAAGCCAGCTCTTCTGCACCGGGCCCATAGAAATGCTCCCCGCATTCAGGACATACGATCTCCTGCATCAGTGCTACCTGAAATCCGGGTTCAACATAATGTCCGTTCGGACACCGGTGTGACGCCAGTCGGGAAAACATGAGCCTCAGACTGTTAAGAAGCTCTGTCCCTGTACCGAATGTAGAACGTATCCCGGGTACTCCGGGCCTCTGATGGAGTGCCAGTGATGCCGGAACATACAGTACTTCGTCTACGTCGGATCTTGAAGCCTGTGTCATACGGCGTCTGGTATATGTTGAAAGAGATTCAAGATATCTTCTTGACCCCTCCGAATACAGCACACCCATGGCAAGCGATGATTTGCCCGAGCCGGATACCCCGGCGATCCCTACTATCTTATGAAGCGGTATATCAACATCTATGTTTTTCAGATTATGTACTCGCGCTCCTCTGACTTTTATCTCTTCCGGCTGTTTGATCTCAGGCACCATATATATCTCTCACTCCTTTTTCTTTATGGATAAGCTGCTGTTTACAGTTTGAAACCGCTTCCGACGAACTGAGCGACAGCCCTTCCGGAATCGTCCGTAACATCCACATTCACGACCATCGTACGGCTGCCGTCTTTCTTGCACACGGCTCTTGCCAAGAGTTTCCCGCCCTTCGGAGCGCCAAGAAAATTAATATTGACCTGCTGAGCCACCGTGGGCATGTGTATGTGATTCGACAGTACTGCAAACGCATAGTCAGCCAGCGTAAAGATCGCTCCGCCCATTATGCCGCCGTTTGCGTTTTTATGGATGTCATTCAATATAAGACTTGCTGATGAATACTCGTCAGTAAGCTCTTCGAGCTTTACACCCGTGATCATTGCGTATCTGTCGCCCTCAAAGTATTTCGCCGCTTCTTCAGTATCAGAAAAAGTTCCCATATAATCTCTCCTGTCTTTTAATTAATAACATTATAACATAGAAGAAAAGCAGGACGCATGATGACATCCTGCTTTTACGGCCAGACAACATAACTGGATCATATAGTGTCAGGCATTGTATTTATGCGCATACCACTGGAACATGGTATCGAATTCCTCATCTTTCTTCTTTCTCTCCCTCAACACTTCATGTGTCCTGAGTGTATGTTCAGACAGGTCGAGAACACATGCAGCCACGTTAGACGCATGGTCTGATATACGTTCCAGGTCTGTAAGTATATCTGTCCAGATAAAGCTGACATCTACAGGAACGCTGCCCTGTTTTACCCTTAATATATGCCTTGTCCTGAGCTCATCCTTAAGTGTATCAACGACATCTTCAAGCGGCTCGACTTTATCCGAGATCTCCACATCATTGTTTCTGAATGCTTTTTCTGACAGATCGAGTACTTCTGACACAGCGCTGGATATGACGCGGAATTCATATTTATATTCATCAGTAAAAGCCATATCTTTATTTATCATCTCCTCGCATGACTCAAGAAGATTAATGGCATGGTCACCTACACGTTCATAATCGCCGACCACTTTCATGATCTCTGTGACCCGTTCGCTGTCAGCAGACCTGAGATCTCTCGCGCTGAGCTTCACAAGATACGAGTCCAGTATATCCTGAAGTCTGTCTGTTTTCTCTTCCTCCTGTCTTATTTCAGAAGCAAGCTTATCCGAATACTCTGAGAAAGCCCTTATGCTTTTATTGAACGCCTGCAGCGAATGGTCTGCAAGGATCAGCGCTACTTCTTTACACCTTGTCAGCGCAAGCTCAGGCGTAGCCAGAAGTCTCTCATCGATCTCAGGCGTGACCTCTCTTACATCATTATCCGGCACGATCCTCTTCACAAGTACTTCCAGCTGTTCTGATGCCGGAAGAAGTATCGCAGTGCTGAGCACTTTGAAAGCAGTATTGGCTACCGCGATGCCGAGCAGAGAAGCCGGCATTTCAAGCAGTACAGGTCTCATGATCCACTTGATCAAACAGAATACTGTGATCCAGACTACCGCTCCTATAACATTGAATGCCAGGTGAGCCATCGCAGCTCTCTTGGCGTCTCTCTTGGCGCCGATCGATGACAGGATCGCAGTTACGCAAGTCCCTATGCTGTCACCCATTATTATCGGTATAGCAGCGCCATACGTTATCTGTCCGGTAGCCGCAAATGCCTGCAGTATACCTACAGAAGCAGAACTCGACTGTATTACCGCCGTGAGCACAGCACCGGCAAGAAGTCCTATGATCGGATTCTCAAACATTAAAAACAGGTTCCTGAATCCTTCATCATCGGCAAGCACCGACACCGCGTCTGACATCATCTCCATGCCGAACATCAGAGTCGCGAACCCCAGCAGGATCATGCCTGTTTCTTTCTTCTTCTTCTCCTGAGAACCCATCAGAAGGAATATTCCCACCAGAGCTATGACCGGGACGAAAGACTCCGGCTTCAGAAGCCGAACCACAGGGTTGTCTCCGCTTATACCGTTCAGGCTGAGGATCCAGCCTGTTATGGTAGTACCGACATTTGATCCCATGATGACATTTATCGCCTGTCTGAGCGACATGAGCCCTGAGTTAACAAAGCCAACTACCATAACTGTAGTCGCAGATGAGCTCTGGATCACCGCAGTCACGCTGCACCCTGTAAGAAATCCCGAGAACTTGCTCGTCGTCATCTTTTCAAGGATCGATTTGAGCTTTCCTCCTGCCCGCTTTTCAAGCGCATCTCCCATGACATGCATACCGAAAAGGAACAGTGAAAGGCCCCCTATCATGTTTAAAATACTGAACAGATCCATTACTATGATTCCTTTATATCCTCTCCTGTTTCTACAAGCGGGAACGTGACTTTAACGACCGTTCCTTTACCCAGAGTGCTGGTAAGTTCTATTTCCGCATCATGTATCATGGCTGCGTGTTTCACTATCGACAGGCCTAGCCCGGTACCCCCTGCTTCTTTTGACCTGCTTTTATCTACTCTGTAGAATCTCTCGAATACTCTTTCTGTGTCGCTCTCTGCTATACCTATCCCGTCGTCAGATACTTCAAGTACCGCTTTATCGTCTTCTTTTGAGACCGATACGTTCACACTGCCGTTCTCACCGCTGTATTTGACAGCGTTGTCCACCAGATTGAACACGATACTGTCAAGAAGCTGCGGGACCCCCTTCAGCTGTACCGGCTCTCCTGATATCCTTATCCCGACTCCGGCCCGCTCCGCGGCAGGCTTCAGCCTGTGCACGGCGGCTCTCGCTATCTCGTACAGATCCGCTTGTTCTTTATTAAATCCAAACCCTGTTTCCTCCAGCTTGGAAAGGCCTATGATATCATCTACCAGGGTTATCAGCCTTCTGGATTCCATATATATCCTGTCGTAGAAATCCTGGACATCTTCAGGCTTCACGCAGCCTTTTGACAACAGTTCAGCGCTTCCTGATATGGTCTGAAGCGGCGTTTTCAACTCATGAGTCACATTTGCCGTGAACTCTCTTCTTATCAGCTCAGCTTTTTCTTTTTCTGTTATATCGAATACTGTCACTACAACAGCCGACACTTTGTTAGCTGACACGACAGGATTAGCATGGAACTCATATTGGATATCTCCTATCGGGATAACGGTTTCACGATACTCTCCTTTCTGTGTTTGGCTGAGCATCTCCTTAAGGTCCGTACTTTTACAAACATTCCGCAGATCCGTACCCTTGCAGTTTTCTGAAAGTCCCAGTATATTCCTTGCCGCGTGATTCACTGTTATGATCGATCCCCTGCTGTCCAGAAGTATCAGGCCTTCTTTCATTCCGCCGATCGCTGCGTTGAATTCATTCTCTTTCTGGATTATCGAAACTGTCTGCTCCCTGATGAGCTCTTCCTGTGTTTTGATCCTGTTCACAAGAGGCTTGAGCTCTTCATATGGCACAGTGTCGCTGTTGTCGAGCTCCATCTCATTAAGAGGCTTGATTATGCGCTTTGACAGTCTGCTCGCAAGGAAGAACGACAGGATCAGTGTCAGAAATGTGACTACTACCAGTTGATTCAATATACCGAGCAGCAGCCCGGACATTGTCAGCTGTGTCTTTGCGAGGCGGATGACAGATCCATCATCCAGCTTCTCTGCCACATATATTTCCCGCTCGAGCATCGTATTCGAATATCTGGAGCTTTCGCCTTTACCGGTCTGCAATGCTTCACGTACCTCTTCACGGGTACTGTGGTCTGCCATTTTACCGGTATCAGCTTTGCTGTCA
>JAFWJS010000050.1 GCA_017511535.1 Eubacterium sp.
CATGACTGACTTTGGATATGACGTCGCTTATTCCGTGTTTCTTGGCAGTGAGCGCAAGGAGAAGGTTCTCTTCATCATAACCTGTAGCAGTGATGAAGGCATCCATGCTGTCCATGTTCTCTTCTTCAAGAAGATCTATGTCAGTGCCTTCACCATGAAGTACCATTACGTTGTTCAGGTTAGTGGAAAGATAGCGGCATCTGTCCAGATCATGCTCTACGATCTTTACCGAAGTACCGTATTCTTCTAGTTTCTGAGCGAGATAGAAGCCGGTCTTTCCTCCGCCTATGATCATAACGTTGTTAAGACGCGCAGGCTCTTCTTCATGTATTTTCTTGTGCAGCTGAGAAATGACTTTTTTATCGCCAATGGCATACAGTATATCATTGTCCTGTATCTCGTCATTTTTCTTAGGCAGGATGACTTTGCCCGCACGTGAGATAGCCGCTATGATGATGTCAGGCATAACCTCACGGATATCCGTTATCGTAAGTCCTATCAAAGACTGGTATTTCTCCGCAGGGAATTCAGTGAGAGCGATCTTCCCGCTTGTGAACATGCCGTTGCTCAGGGCATATTTCTCAACGAGATACTTATATATCTCAACGGTTATCGCCATGTCAGGGTTGACGATAGAGTCTATCTCCATGGCTTCTTTTATGAATTCGAACTGGTTCATGTGCTCAGGATCCCTGACCCTTGCGATCACATGCTTACAACCGAGTTTTTTCGCAAAGGAAGCTATAACGATATTTCTTTCATCGTTACCTGTCGCGGCGAGCAGGAATTCAAAATTCTCTATGCCAAGCTCTTCAAAGACAGAGATCTTCCTTGCGTCTTCATTTACTGTCATGACGTCCAGCTGCTGAGCCATACGCTCAAGAGCTATGTCATCTTTATCAATGAGGGTGACGGCATAATCTCCGTCAGCAAGTGCTTCAGCGACTTTGCAGCCAAGTTTGCCGCACCCTACGATCGCTACGTCCATCATTTGTAAAAGCAACCTCTTTTCTTACACATACTAAATCATTATTGTAGTACCCGGCAGATGGTTTTGCAAGCGCAGAGGCAGGAATTTTCTCAGGAAGTGGAAAAATCGGCGGCGCCATAGTATCATATGATGACGGAGGTACCTGAAATGACGAAACATGATATTAAAATGATAGCGGTGGACCTCGACAGGACAGCGCTGAATAATGAGAGCAGGCTTACAGAGAGAACTGTCGATGCATTTCAGAACGCTGCTGACAAGGGCGTTACAGTAGTGATAGATACAGGAAGAACATTCGCCGCACTTCCGAAGCAGGTGAATGGAATGGGATCGGTACGGTATTTCATATGCTCGAATGGCGCCACTATATACGATGCGTATACAGGAGAGCTTCTGATGGAGAAATGTCTTGACCCGTCAGCTGTTGAAAAGATGACAGAGCTTGTCAGGGAGAAGAACTATATGTTCGAGTCATTCACAGCCGGAAAGGCATATATAGGACAGGATTATTATGATATGGTCTGCAACGGTACCCTGGATTACAGAGGCAGGCAGTATGTGGCCGAGACCAGGACTCCTGTGGAAGATATATTCAGCTTTACTTTGGATCACAGGGACAGAATAGAAAATCTGAACGTGTTCTTCGACACGCCGGAACAGAAAGAGGAATTCCGTCCGGCCCTTGAAGCGATACCTGACGCCAGACTGACATCGTCTCTTCCGTCGAATTATGAGCTTGGAGGCTGCGGGGTGAGTAAGGGAGCGGCATTGGAGTATCTTATGGATATGCTGGGGATAGACCGGTCAGAGCTTCTTACTGCAGGAGACAGTCCTAATGACATAGCGATGCTGGAACTGGCCGGCATCTCGGTTGCTGTAGATAACGCCGAGCCGGAAGTGAAAAAAGCCGCGCTGTATACATTCCCGTCAAACGATGAAGACGGAGTCGCGCAGGCAATAGAGCAGCTCGTGCTCGCAGACTGATGATCAAAGTCTGATGCTCGTCGGAAAAGGTCGGAAGAAGTCCGGCCTTTTTTTATTGACGATGTATGGGGAAGATGATAGTCATATATTTACTGACAGGATGAGAGTGACCCGGTGAAAGAGAACAAAAGACAATATGAAAGGTGATAGACGGATGAGAGATAACAAGCTTCTGGGAAAACTGGGTGAAGATCTGGCAGCATCATTGCTTTATTCAGAAGGATATGACATCAGGTGCAGGAATTACAGAACGTACAGAGGTGAGATAGACATAGTATGCGAGAAGAACGGTGTTATATATTTCACTGAAGTCAAGACGAGAACAAATGAAATCTACGGCTTGCCGGAGGAATCTGTAGATGAAAAGAAGCAGCGGAGGATAAGAGACGCGGCAAACTGCTATATAGTCTCACATCAGGGTACTGCCGCTGAAAAGAACGTGATGTTCAAAGTCGTGGAGATACTGTTAAGAGAAACTGACGATGCATTTATGGGAAAAGCAGGGAGAAAAAGATGATATCGAAAGTGTATTCAGCTGTGATCAAAGGCATAGATGCGCTGCCGGTCACTATAGAAACTGATATCGTAAGAGGCATGCCTGATATTACGATAACAGGTCTGGCCGACGCGACAGTAAAGGAAGCCGCTGTAAGGGTAAGAGCAGCAATAATCAATTCGGGATATACATTCCCGCTTGGAAGGATCAGCATAAACATCGCGCCTGCAGGCGTAAGAAAGAAAGGAAGCGTTCTTGACCTCGGGCTTGCGGTAGGGATACTCGCTGCGTCCGGACAGATACCGGAGAAAGAGCTGAGCGGGTATATGTTTGCGGGGGAGCTGTCACTTGACGGATCTGTATGTGCTGTGAAAGGGATACTTAATATAACTGAAAAAGCATGCGCTGCAGGACGCAGTATCATAGTGCCGGAAGAAAACAGTATCGAAGCTTCGGTAGTAAGAGGAGCTGCCGTCCTGCCGGCAGGCAGTCTGGAGGAAGTCACAAGACACCTTACACATGCGCTGGAGATCAAGCCTGCCGCAGGATCCTTTATGACTGGAGATGGCCGCCGCGTCAGACAGGAGACTGTGGATTTTGCTGATGTGAAGGGACAGGAGAACGCAAAACGGGCTCTTCTCATTGCTGCGGCGGGCGGGCACGGAGTCCTTATGACGGGAAGTCCTTCAACAGGAAAGACTATGCTGGCAGAACGGCTTCCCGGGATCATGCCGCCGATGTCATACGAAGAGATCATAAAGACAACGGAAATATATTCGGCTGCAGGACTTCTTAGCGGTGAAATGCCATATATAATGGAAAGACCTTTCAGACGGCCGCATCATTCTGTAACAGAAGCAGGACTGATAGGCGGCGGTACGGTCCCGAGGCCTGGTGAGATAACGCTGGCTTCCGGAGGCATCCTTTTCCTGGATGAATTCGCCGAGATGGATCCAAGAGTGACAGACGCATTGAGAGAACCGCTTGAGAGAAAGAAGATATCTTTCATCAGACAGGGAGAGACATACACTTTCCCTGCAGACTTTCTTCTTGTTGCAGCATCCAATCCATGCAGGTGCGGATACTATGGAGATCCTTCAGGGAGATGCATCTGCACGCCGGGTGAAGTCGCGAGATACAGGCAGAAGCTGTCAGGTCCTCTGCTTGACAGAATAGACATACATCTTGATTTGAAAGGAGTGGCTTACAGTGATCTGACAGGGAAAGCGGGGATGTCCACTGCAGAGATGAGAGAGATGGTAGTACAGGCAAGAAGGGTACAGCGAGCACGGTTCGGAGATGTAATGACCGTACTCAACAGTGGAATGACAGACAGGATGGCAGAAGAAATGTCTTATATAGATGAAGAAGGAGAGAGGCTTCTCGGCAGAGCGTATGACGCATTCGGTCTGAGTCCAAGAGTGCTGGGAAAAACTGTAAGAGTTGCAAGAACGATAGCGGATATTGCAGGTAAAGAGCGTGTTGACGCCGGTGATATCGCAGAAGCGCTGCAGTACAGCAGATGGGAGCATAATGGAAACAAAGATAATAACCAGAGGGAGCGCTGATTATCCGGAACTTCTGGAGAATATACCAGAGCCGCCGCAGCTACTGTATTACAGAGGTGATATAAGGCTCCTTAATAATAAATGTGTTTCAGTAGCAGGCAGCAGAAGGGCATCGCCGGAAGGGATACACGCGGCTGAAGTGATCGGGAAGCGGCTTGCAGAATGCGGAGCGACGGTAGTCAGCGGCCTTGCGGAGGGGGTAGATGCCGCGGCTCACCGGGGAGCTCTGTCAGCCGGAGGTCATACAGTTGCAGTGCTTGCGAATGGCATGGACAGATTTTATCCTGCTGTGAACAAAGGCCTTCAGAAAGAAATAGAATCGAAAGGCCTGCTTATCAGTGAGTATGACGACGAAGTGCCGGCAAGACGGTTCCATTTCCCCAGAAGAAACAGGATCATATCAGGGCTGTCAGATGTCACTGTGATCGCGGAGGCAGCATTAAGGTCCGGCTCACTCATAACTGCTGAAGCAGCAGCTGAGCAGGGACGCGCCGTATATGCGGTGGCAGGTAATTTTACAAAAGGATGCTGCGCGGGGACGAATCACCTTATTTCGGACGGCGCGAGACCGGTAGTCGATGTTAATCAGTTCCTACTCGATATAGGGCTCTGTCCACCGGACGGTTCAGCATTTCCTGAAGGCCTTTCTGATGAAGAGATGATGATATTTGACGTCGTAAAAAGATACGGAGAGGCTACCGCTGAGGAGATATCCCGGGAGACACTTATTCCGCCGCGTATGGTAAACGGCATGATAACAGTAATGGAGATGAAAGGCTGCCTTCAGACAGATATGGGGAAGGTGTTTTTGAATATAAACAGTTTATGAAGAATTTGTGTAAATTGATATAATTGTTTGACTATCATATTTACTGTGGTATAATCACGTACTTGGAAAATTTATTTTTTATTCAGGAGGAAATATGGCTAACACTAAAACAGTGACCAAAGCGAATAAAAGCAGCAAGACTAAATCGGCAGGACCGAAAAAAAGACTTGTTATCGTTGAGTCTCCTTCCAAGGCAAAGACCATAGGAAAATATCTTGGATCATCATATAAAGTAATAGCGTCGGTAGGGCACATAAGAGACCTGCCGTCAAGCAAGCTTGGTATAGATATTGAAGGCGGCTTCGAACCTCAGTACATATCTATAAGAGGCAAGGGCCCGGTGATCAAAGAACTCAAGGCGGAAGCGAAGAAAGCGTCAAGAGTATATCTTGCAACCGACCCGGACCGTGAGGGCGAAGCTATATCATGGCATCTTGCATATCTTCTCGGAATCGATCCGAATAGTGAGTGCAGGATCGCGTTCAATGAGATCACAAAAGATACTATAAAAGAAGCAATAAAGCATCCGAGAGCGATAGACGAGAAGCTGTTCGACGCTCAGCAGGCCAGGCGTGTGCTTGACAGGCTCGTCGGATATCAGATCAGTCCGCTTCTGTGGAGAAAAGTAAGAAGGGGACTTTCTGCCGGCCGCGTACAGTCGGCAGCGCTGAAGATCCTGTGCGACAGGGAAAACGAGATAAACGCTTTTGATCCGAAGGAATACTGGACCATAGACTGCGAGTTTAAGAAGGGCAGAAAATTCACGGCAAGACTGGCGAGAAAAGACGGTGAAGACTATAGGCCGTCATGTGAGGCTGAGAAAAACGCCGTGCTCGATGAGCTCAGCAGCGGACAATATGTGGTCGGAAATATAACAGAAAAAGAGCTTCATCCAAGGGCATATGCTCCGTTTACAACAAGCAGTATGCAGCAGGAGGCTGCAAACAGGCTGAACTTTACAACGAGTAAAACAATGAAGATAGCTCAGCAGCTTTATGAAGGAGTTGATATCAGAGGAAGAGGGACGCTCGGTCTGATAACATATCTGAGAACAGATTCCGTCAGGATATCAGATGTGGCAAAGAATGCAGCCGCGGCATTTATTGAAGAGAGATTCGGCAGAGAATATGTCGGCAAAAACTTCTATTCTAATAAAAAGAAAGAGATACAGGACGCTCATGAGGCGATCCGTCCGACCAATATCGATATAGTTCCTGATGAAGTGAAGAGCATGCTGACGCCTGACCAGTACAAGCTTTACAAGCTGGTATGGAACAGGTTCACGGCGAGTCAGATGGCGCCTGCTGCTGTTAAGAGTGTCAGCGCAGAGATAAACAACGGAAGGTACAGCTTCGACGCAAAGGGTTCACGCGTCCTCTTCGATGGGTACCAGAAGGTGTATAAATACAAGAAGGACGACGAAAAGGACACGATGCTGCCTGATCTGGAAACAGGCGCCGTACTGGAGCCGCTTTCTGTCGACGCTGTGCAGAACTTTACAAAACCACCTTCAAGGTATACTGAGGCAAGCCTCGTAAAGGAACTTGAGGAAAAGAATATCGGACGTCCGAGCACATACGCTCCTATAGTATCGACACTGTCAGAAAGACGATATGTCAAGAAAGAAAAGAAGTCTCTTGTTCCAACAGAGCTCGGCTTTACTGTGAACGACATAATGAAGGAATATTTTGCTGATATCGTCGACGCCAAGTTCACTGCAGACATGGAGGACAAGCTGGACGACATCGAGAGCAAGGACGTAAAGTGGAGAGATATCATCGAAGATTTCTACAACCCGTTTAAAGAAGAACTGAAAAAAGCTGACGAGGCGATAGAGAAGGTACAGGTGGAGGACAGGCCGACCGGCGAAGTCTGTGAGATCTGCGGAAGGCCGATGGTCTACAAGATGGGTCCGTTCGGCGAGTTCATGGCGTGCAGCGGTTATCCTGAATGTAAGAATACCAAGCCGATAGTAAAATCAACAGGCGTTATGTGTCCTGAGTGCGGGAAAGAGATAGTTGAGAGAAGATCAAGGAAGGGAAAGATCTTCTATGGGTGCAGCGGCTTCCCGAAATGCAAGGTCTCATTCTGGTACAGGCCGGTGGACAGGAAGTGTCCTAAGTGCGGCAGCCTGCTTGTAGAGAAAAAAGGACGCGGCACGAGCCTTGCATGCTCGAATGAAGATTGTGATTACAAGGAATGATACAAAAGGAGATAAGGGATATGATAGAATTTCACGCAACGACTATATGCTGTGTAAAGCGAAGCCCTGACGACGTAGCTATCGGAGGCGACGGTCAGGTAACGATGGGTGAATCTGCGATCATGAAAAACGGAGCTGTCAAGGTCAAGAAGATCTTCCACGATTCTGTACTTACAGGATTCGCAGGATCAGTAGCTGACGCTTTTTCACTTACAGAAAAGTTCGAGAAGAAGCTTGAGGAAAACGGCGGCAATCTGAAAAGAGCGGCTGTGGATCTTGCTGAGATCTGGAGGTCTGATAAAGGCATGAGAAGCCTTGAAGCTCTTATGATCGTTGCTGACAGAAACGATCTGCTTGTCCTTTCAGGGAACGGCGAGATCATCGCGCCTGACGAGGACTTTGTTGCTATCGGATCAGGAGGCAACTACGCGTATTCGGCGGCGAATGCTCTGTTCAATCATACTGATATGACAGCTGAAGAGATCGTAAAAGAGTCGCTTAAGATCGCTTCGTCGATCTGTGTCTATACTAATGACCATATAACTGTAGAGAAACTGGAAGGAGGCGCTGACAATGAGTGATAATGAGAACAAAAAGATCCAGAGTCTGACGCCTAAAGAGATAGTAGCGGAGCTGGACAAGTATATCATCGGTCAGGATTCCGCGAAGAAATCAGTCGCTGTCGCGTTGAGGAACAGGTACAGAAGAAGCCTTGTGCCTGAAAAGATGCGTGAAGAGATAACACCGAAGAACATTCTCATGATGGGGCCTACAGGCTGCGGAAAGACTGAGATCGCAAGAAGGCTGGCCAGACTTATGAAGGCACCTTTCGTTAAAGTCGAGGCGACCAAGTTCACGGAAGTAGGATATGTCGGACGTGATGTGGACTCGATGATAAGAGACCTCATGGAGACATCCCTAAGGATCACCAAAAACGAGCATATGCAGGAGAAGTATGACATCGCCGACATGCTCGCAGAGCAGAAGATACTGGAAGCTATCATACCCGGGGCGAAAAAGAGCGATGAGAAAGTACAGAAAACACCGTTCGACATGCTGATGGGCGGCTATATGGGCCAGCAGAACCAGCAGAGCCAGCAGCCTCAGGAGAACGTGAAGCAGACACAGGAAACAGAGCTCGCAAGAGAGCAGGTGAAACAGCAGCTCAGGCAGGGACTTCTTGAGGATCAGCTGATCGAGATAGAAATAGAAGAAAAGCCTGCGGGGAACCAGCTTGATGTCGGAAACGAAGGCATGAGTATCGCGATAGGCAATATATTCGACGGCATGATGCCTAAGAAGACCAAGACCAAGAAAGTGAGAGTCAGGGATGCAAGAAGGATCCTTAGAGAACAGGAGGCACAGAATCTTCTGGATATGGATCAGATAACGGATGAGGCTCTTACAAACTGTGAGCAGAACGGCATCGTGTTCATCGATGAGATCGATAAAATAGCAAACGGCAGTAATTATAACGGCGCTGACGTATCCAGAGAAGGTGTTCAGAGAGACATACTTCCTATCGTTGAGGGGAGCGTCGTAAATACCAAATACGGACCGGTCAAGACGGATCATATCCTGTTCATCGGTGCAGGAGCCTTCCACACGGCCAAGCCAACAGACCTGATACCAGAGCTTCAAGGAAGATTCCCGATCAGGGTAGAGCTCAAGAGCCTGGATAAGGATGATTTCATAAAGATCCTTACTGTTCCTGAGAACGCGCAGGTAAAACAGCATCAGGCGCTGCTTGCCACCGAAGGCATAGACCTTCAGTTCACAGACGACGCTATCGATGAGATAGCTGAGCTGTCATGCAGGATGAATGAGCAGAACGAGAACATCGGAGCGAGAAGACTCGCCACGGTTCTTGAGAAGCTTCTGGAGGACATCTCGTTTGAGATCCCTGAACCTGACAGTGACGGGAAACTGACTATAGACAGAGAATTCGTGATGAACAAGTTCGCTGATACTATAAGAAGAGACGACATGGACAGATATATCATATAGAGGCAGAAATGAGTGAGAACAGGGAACTTTTAGACAGAATCAGGAAGCTGAACTGGCTCCTGTCAGAATCCACGGTTGGATATGTTTCATTTAAAGAACTATGCCAGATGCTGGGCGAGATGCTGGAGGCAAACGTACACGTCCTGAGCAGGAACGGCAAGGTGCTTGCCTCTGTCAGAGTGGCAGGAGGAGATTCGCCTTTTTCTGAGGAGGAAGGCAGGATCATGCTGCCTAAAGAGCAGAACGACAGCATAATGAAACTTTCGGGCGCTATGGTGAATGTGACACTTGACGAAGTGAAGCAGCTGTACGGCGAGGGATACGACGATGCCGCGAAATATCATCTCATAGAGCCTGTTTTCAACTGCGGCAACAGGATAGCCACGATGCTTGTCGCCCGTCCGGACGTGATGTTTACTGAAGAAGATGTAGTGATATGTGAGCTTGGCGCGACTATAGTCGGAATGGAAGTCGCTAAAGGTCTGGCCGAGGAGGAGAAAGAATCACTTCGCTGGCAGTCTATGGCGCATATGGCGATAGACAAGCTTTCGTATTCAGAGCTGGCCGCGGTGCAGGCTCTGTTCATCAAGATAAAAGACGATGAAAGTCTTTTTGTGGCAAGTAAGATCGCTGATGAGTTCGGGATCACCAGATCGGTCATAGTCAACGCTCTAAGGAAGCTTGAGAGCGCCGGTGTGATCGAGACAAGATCTCTCGGGATGAAAGGTACGCGCATCAAGATACTGACGCCTTATCTCAGAGAACAGATAAACGATATAGAGATATGAGTGAGTCATACTATACGGTAGCGCGAAGCGCTTCTGCAGAACTTACAATTGAGAAGTCACGGTTCACAGCGTATGTCGCACAGACAGGATCGCGGGAAGAAGCTGAAGCTTTCATAGCATCTGTAAGAGAATCTCATAAAGATGCGACACATAACGTTCCTGCGTTTGTAATAGGCAGCAGACAGGATATCATGTGGTCAAGCGAGGACGGGGAGCCGCAGGGGACTGCCGGAGCCCCTGTCCTTAAGATGCTTGTACAGGAAGGGCTGTCTGACGTATGTATGGTCATAACCAGATATTTCGGCGGTATCAAACTTGGAACAGGCGGCCTTGTAAGAGCATACACAGATGTGGCAAAAGCGGCACTTGCCGAGGCAGGACGTGCTGAAGTGCGGGAGATGCTTCATATCAAGGCGGCATGCGGGTACAAGACGTTCAACAGGCTGGAATCATTTGACTATGAAGGCAGGGCAAGCGTGGAAGAACCCAGATACCTGCAGGACGTGGAGTTCGACTTTGTTGTCGATCCGGCTGATGAAGATGAAATGACAGAGCTCCTGCAGGACATTTCAGGAGGGCAGGTCAGGATATTAAAAAAAATAATAGCCCGGAGCCAAATTATCTGTTGACAAACTTTTAATGGTAATGTAATATTATTAAATGTGTCAGGAAGAAAGCTTTTAGACGCGGGCGTTTAGCTCAGCTGGGAGAGCATCTGCCTTACAAGCAGGAGGTCATAGGTTCGAGCCCTATAACGCCCACCAAACCTAAACGCATGAGGCCAAGTAGTTCAGTTGGTTAGAATGCCAGCCTGTCACGCTGGAGGTCACGAGTTCGAGCCTCGTCTTGGTCGCCAATCACAAGCTGGCGTAGCACAGTTGGTAGTGCATCTGATTTGTAATCAGAGGGTCGGGGGTTCAAATCCCTCCGCCAGCTCCAACTATAGATCACAAGTAAACAAGCCGTTGGGAGTAAGCCAAAGGCAGCCTGGATCTATAGATCATATCGAGGGATGCCCGAGTGGCTAAAGGGGGCGGACTGTAAATCCGTTGGCTCAGCCTACGATGGTTCGAATCCATCTCCCTCGACCAATTATGCGGAAGTGGCTCAGGGGTAGAGCATCGCCTTGCCAAGGCGAGGGTCGCGAGTTCGAATCTCGTCTTCCGCTCCAATTATGCGGATGTAGTTCAATGGTAGAACCTCAGCCTTCCAAGCTGATGGCGTGAGTTCGATTCTCATCATCCGCTCCATTTTTTTATCTGGGCTCGTAGCTCAGCTGGATAGAGCAACGGCCTTCTAAGCCGTGTGTCCGGAGTTCGAATCTCCGCGGACTCACCCTTTTGAAAGTTTGGGATAGTGGGGTCTTGCCAAGTGGTTAAGGCAACAGACTTTGACTCTGTTATTCGCAGGTTCGACTCCCGC
>JAFWJS010000051.1 GCA_017511535.1 Eubacterium sp.
GAGGGGATGGCTGACTGTTTTTGTGTCGGGTGTAGTAACCCAAAAACCGCCACGCCAGGCCAACTGCTCCCATCATTATACAAAAATAAGTGCAGTGATAAGAATACACTTATCAACTACACTTCTATGGTACTAAAAACCGCCCTATAAGTGATTCAGCTAATTAGGACGGTTCAACCGTTATCGAAAGGCCAACCGCTTAAGCGATTCCTTCTGGCTTTATTATATCACCGGTGTTTCACATTGCAAGAATGAAAAGTGGAATATATACAGCTTTTGGAGTATAATGTTATTCAGACATTTATACTTTAATGAAAGGGAACTATATGATTAGAACTAAAGAAGACTTTAAAGCAGAATTCAACAACCTCTCGAGATCGATGTTCGACAGCGAGCCCGGGAAGCTTGACAATGAAGATAAATTCGAGGTGCTCGCTGAGCTGATCAAGCACGAGGCAGAGATAAGAGCAGAAGCGGCTTCGGCATTTGAGCCTCCTAAGAATAAAAGAGTATATTACTTCTCCATGGAATTCCTCATCGGTAAGCTCATGGAGAATTACCTGATAAATCTGGGCATCAGGAAACAGGCTGAAGAAGGCCTGAAAGATTTCGGAATAGATCTGAGCAGGCTGTTTGAGATGGAACCTGAGCCGGGTCTTGGAAACGGCGGTCTCGGAAGACTGGCCGCGTGCTTCATCGACTCAATGGCAGCGCTCGGAATCCGCGGAGACGGAATGGGACTACGCTACAGATTCGGACTTTTCAGACAGAAGATCGAGAGCGGATATCAGATCGAGCTTCCGGACGCCTGGCTGGACGACGGATACATCTGGGAGCGTAAAAAGGCCATCAACTCTGTTATCGTAAGATTCGGCGGCCGTGTAGACAGAAGCTACAATAACGGCAAGATGGAATACAAGCACGTGGACTACACTGAAGTCAGAGCGGTCCCGTATGATGTTCCTATCATCGGTAACAACGGTAAGGCGCTGAACCGTCTTTATCTCTGGGACGCAAAGCCAGTTCACGACACCATCGACATGAAGGCGTTCAACGAGGGCGAATACGCCAAAGCCATGAAGGAGAAGAGCGAGATCGAGGCTATCACAAGTATCCTCTATCCTGATGATTCAAACGGCATCGGCAAAAAGCTCAGGCTCAGGCAGGAATATTTCCTCGTTGCAGCCGGCATGGGCAAGATCATAAGAAAGTACAAGCTGGAGTTCGGCGATGAAGGCCTTGAGAAGCTGCCTGACCACGTTCAGATCCACATCAATGACACACATCCGACGATGTGCATACCTGAGCTCATGAGGATCCTCATGGACCAGGAAGGATTTGAGTGGAACGACGCGTGGGAGATCACGAAGAAGACGATCTCATTCACGAACCACACAGTGCTTCCTGAAGCGCTGGAAAAGTGGGACATCCCGTATTTCCAGGAGCTCCTCCCGAGGATCTACATGATCATCGAAGAGATCAACAAGAGATGGCAGGAAGAGCTGCAGAAGAAGACAGAGAACTGGTACGATGTCGCCCGTGAGACGGCTCCGCTGTGGGACAATCAGGTAAGAATGGCAAACCTGTCGGTCATCGGCAGCCATTCCGTAAACGGCGTTTCCGCGCTGCACAGCGATATCCTCGTCAAATCGGTATTCAACAAGTTCTATCAGCTTGAACCGGATAAGTTCAACAACAAGACGAACGGCATCAGTCACAGACGTTTCATGATCCAGGCGAACCCGGAGCTTGCAGAGCTCATCAACAAAACCATCGGCACCGACTGGCAGAGTGATTTTGATCAGATCAAAAAGCTCGAGGACTTTGCTGACGACAAAGACTTCCTGGCAGAGCTCGGCGAGGTCAAGAGGGCGAACAAGCTGAGACTTGCGGAATTCATCAGAAAGAATATGGAGATCGAAGTCGACCCTGACTCAGTGTTCGACGTACAGGTAAAGAGGATGCACGCCTACAAGAGGCAGCTCCTGAACGGATTCAAGATCCTGGATCTGTATAACAGACTCAAGCAGAATCACGATCTTCCGATAAACAACTATACATTCATCTTCGCGGGCAAGGCGGCGCAGGGATATGCGTTCGCAAAGGAAGTCATCAAATTCATCAACAGCCTCGCTGACGTGATCAATTCCGACCCTGACGTAAACGACAGGATCAAAGTCATCTTCATCGAGAACTTCTGCGTTTCCAACGCACAGCTCATCTACCCTGCGGCTGACATAAGCGAGCAGATCTCGACAGCAGGCAAAGAAGCGAGCGGCACCGGAAACATGAAATTCATGATGAACGGAGCAGTCACACTCGGCACGATGGACGGAGCGAATGTTGAGATCAACAGGCTGGTAGGCGACGACAACATGAAGATCTTCGGATATACCTCAGACGAGGTAGAGAACTTCTACATGCACGGCGGATACAGCGCGAATGCTGTAGCCGAAAACGACTCGAGACTTAAATACATGACAGAACAGCTCGTGAACGGATTCTTCAGCAAATGCGATTACAATTTCTGGGGCATCTACGATGCTCTGCTTAGATACAACGACGAGTACTTCGTGCTCGGAGATTTTGATTCATATGTGAAGGCATGGGAAGACGTCGACAGGACATACTCCGACAGAGAGAAATGGCTCAGGATGTCGCTTGCGAACATCGCGAACTCTGCGTTCTTCTCGAGCGACAGGACGATAAGAGAGTACTCGGACGACATCTGGCACGCACTATAGCCCATTTTCCCCAGCTTCAGCTGGTTTGGACAAATGGGACAGCGAAGCGAAGCGAAGGAGTGAACGCCAGTGAACAATAGCGTCTGTGCTATCAGGCGCTTCGGTAATATATATACTATCTAAGGAGGCATTTTGATGAAGAAAAAGAAATGCATTGCGATGCTCCTCGCCGGCGGTCAGGGGACCAGGCTGGGGAAGCTTACTTCAAGCATCGCGAAGCCGGCAGTATCGTTTGGAGGGAAATACCGTATCATCGATTTCGGCCTTTCAAACTGCACCAATTCCGGCATTGACACAGTTGGTATCCTGATCCAGTATAAGCCTCTTGTACTCAACCAGTACGTGGGGACAGGAGAGGCGTGGGACCTCGCGGTGTCGGACGGAGGAGTGCATATCCTGCCGCCGTATGCGGGAGAGAAAGGCGGCGAATGGTACGAAGGTACAGCCGACGCCATTTACCACAACATCGACTTTATCGATATGTATGAGCCGGAAAACGTACTCATTCTCTCAGGCGACCATATCTACAAGATGGACTACAACAAGATGCTTGAGGAGCACGAAGCGCATAACGCTGACCTTACGGTATCTGTTATCGAAGTGCCGTGGGAGGAAGCCAGCAGGTTCGGTATCATGACGGCTGACAAAGAGGACCGTATAACCAAGTTCTCCGAGAAGCCGAAAGAGCCTGACAGCAACCTTGCTTCGATGGGGATCTACATCTTCTCCTGGAAAGCATTCAGAGAAGCTTTGCTCGAGGATCATGATGACAGCAGATCGACTCATGACTTCGGTAACGACCTCATCCCGAAGATGCTCGCGAAGCAGCAGAAGATATTCGTATACAGGTTCAAGGGCTACTGGCGCGATGTAGGAACAGTGCAGAGCTACTACGACAGCCAGATGGACCTGATGGACAATATCGACAATATCAACGTGTTCACTGAGAACAACAAGGTGTTCTCCAACTCCAATATATATCCGCCTCAGTACATCGGTCCTGACGCAAACGTATCCAACTCGCTGATCAGCAATGGATGCAGAGTATACGGATCAGTACGTCATTCGATCCTTGGATCCGGCGCGGTAATAGCCGAGGGCGCTGTAGTAGAAGATTCAATAGTGCTTCCTAACGCTTTCGTCGGCCGTGACTGTCACATCACCAGAGCGATCGTGAATGAAGGATCCACAGTGGAAGACAGAAACGATGTCGGGTCCAGAGACGGTGAAATAGAAGTATTCGGCGACGCCAAACTGTCAGTATAGGAAGGAGGACAAGATGAAAACCATAGGACTTATTTCAGCCACATATACCGGAAACGGCTTCGGCGGACTGACTAAAGACAGAACTCTTGCCTCACTTCCATTCTGCGGAAGATACAGGCTCATTGACTTTGCTCTTTCCAACATGGTCAATTCAGGCATACAGACAGTCGGCGTAATCACGCCATACAATTCGGGCTCGCTTATCGACCACATCGGAACAGGTAACCCGTGGGCTCTCGACAGAAAGAACGGAGGACTGTTCCTGATGCCGGGATCGATCTACGGCGTGCAGACAGGCGAGAGCAGATTCCTCATGCGCGACATACTGGAGAACAAGAGATTCCTGGAAAGGGACGATGCGGATTATGTGATCGTAACAGGAAGCAGCGACGTGTACAACATGTCGTTCGAGCCGCTCATCAAAAAACATCATGAGTCGGGCAAGCCGGTCACAGCCGTATACATGAAGGTGCCAAGAGGCGAGAAGTATAACGGATATTTCTTTGATCTTGACGATGAGGGAAATGTTACAGCCATCAAGAGCAAAGCCTCCGGCTGGGCCAATTACTTCATGGAATGTTTCATCATAGACAGACAGTATATGCTTGACTTCCTTGGATGGTTCGGAGCGCTTGAATATATGGACATATTCCAGCTTATGAAGAAGAACCTCAATAATATCGAGATGGATACCTACGAATTCAAAGGCTACCTCGGCAAGGTCGGCAATACACAGGACTACCTCAAGGTAAGCCAGGACATGTGTGTCCATGAGATCAGGAACGAAGTGTTCAACAACAAAGAGAGGATGATCTACACCAAGACGCAGGATGAGGCGCCTGCATTCTTCACTCCTGGGTCAGACGTCAGGAATTCCATCATTTCCACCGGCTGCCAGGTCGAGGGAACTGTAGAAAACAGTATCATCTTCAGAAATGTGAACATCGGCAAAGGCGCCGTAGTAAAGAACAGCATCATCATGATGCATGTGGATATCGGAGACGGCGCGATGCTCGATAACGTGGTGGCAGACAAGTACGTCCAGATCAGCGACAGAGTCAAGATCGAAGGCGACGAAGGCGAGCCTGTCATCATCTATAAAGATATGAAGATCTAAACGCGAGGATGAGGACATTCCAGCAAAGGAGAAACAGTTATGTCAAATAATGATAAAACCAAAGTCCTGTTTGCGGCTTTCGAATGTGCGCCGTTCCTGAAGACCGGCGGACTGGGCGACGTAGCGGGAGCGCTTCCGGCGGCTCTTAAGTCAGATGATACAGACTGCAGGGTGATCCTCCCTCTGCTGAGCCAGATCCCGGCTGAGTATAAGGAGAAGATGCAGTATGTGGAGAATTACTATGTGGATCTCGGCTGGAGAAGCCAGTACTGCGGACTTTTCACACTGCGTAAGGGCGGCGTGATGTATTATTTCCTGGATAATGAGTATTACTTCAAGAGAGCGGGGATATACGGTGAGTTCGACGACGGCGAGCGTGTGGCCTTCTTCTCAAAGGCAGTCCTTGAAACGGTAAGGCACATATGCGGAACTTTCGCGCCGGATATAATCCACGCGAATGACTGGCATACGGCTTTGATCCCTGTGTTCCTGAGAGAACAGTATAACGGAGATCCGCTGTATGACCACATCAAGACAGTCTTTACGATACATAACCTCAAATTCCAGGGACAGTATAATCCAATGATGACAGGAGAAGTGCTCGGTCTTGCGGGCACCCCGGCAGAGGGACAGATGTGCCACGACGACGCGGTCAACTTCCTGCAGGGAGCTGTGATCTACGCTGATGCGGTAACGACGGTAAGCCCGACATACGCAGACGAGATATGCGGACAGGGCTGCGGCGAGGGACTCGAGGGACTGTTCCAGTCGAGACGCTACAAGCTCTCCGGTATCATCAACGGTATCGACAGAAAGTCGTATGACCCTGAGACTGACAAAGCCATCGCGGTCAATTATAACGCCGACACACTGGATAAGAAGGAAGAAAACAAGCTCGCTCTTCAGAGAGAGATGGGTCTGTTCGAGGATCCGGACTGTCCGGTATTCGCAATGGTCGGAAGACTTACAAAACAGAAGGGAGCTAATCTTCTGACAGATCTGCTTCCGGAGTTCATGCACAGATATATGCAGGTGGTAGTGCTTGGTACGGGTGAAAGCGAATATGAACAGGCGCTCGGATCGTTCGCATATACCAGCGGAGGCAAGATCTCGGCGAGGATCGCCTTTGATGAAGGCCTTGCCAGAAGGATCTACGCAGGCGCGGACGTGTTCATGATGCCTTCTGAGTTCGAACCTTGCGGGCTCGCCCAGATGATAGCGATGAGATACGGGACGCTTCCTCTGGTCAGAGAGACGGGCGGACTGAAGGATACTGTCACAGGTTACTGGGATGCAGGTGAGCACGCGAACGGGTTCTCGTTCAAGAACTTTGATACCATAGGTCTCAGGAACTGCACGGACCTGGCGCTTGATCTTTGGTTCAACCATAAGGACACATGGAGAAAGCTCCAGAGAAACGCTGTATCCATGGATTACAGCTGGGACGCGTCAGCAGAAGAATACCGTAACCTGTACAGATCACTACTTTAAGCATGAATATATACCATAATTCTAGAGAAAAACAATACAGAACTCCGTTCGGCGCTGTCCGGACGGGTGAAGAGATCACGCTTTCTGTCGATGTCACTGGAAGTGACGCCGGGGAAGCGTTTCTTCAATTAAAGGAAGGCGACGAGGGGACGTACGCCAATATCCGCATGACAGAAATGCCTGCAGAGTTTTGCGGTGATGCGGCTCAGGAGGCTCCGGCGGAAGAGGTGACACACAGATACTCTGTTAAGATAACGGCGCCGGATACGCCGTGCCTACTCGGGTACCGCTTCAGGATAGTTCTCAGGCAGGATGAAAAGGTCAGTCCTGTATATTACTGCAACAATCAGGAAGCACTTGGCGGAGAGGGCCAGACGATCAGCACGAGCGGCGAGCTCATCCCATACCAGATCACGGTATACAGGAGATCTGAAGCTCCTGAATGGTATAAGAACGGGATAGTATATCAGATCTTTCCGGACAGGTTCGCAAGAGACGACGGCTGGAAGGGGCGCTGTGAAGAGGCAAACAAGGTTGTTAACGACCGCCGCGCAGACATAAGGCGCGTCATCGAAGAAGACTGGGACAAGCCGGCAAAGTACGTACGTGACGACAGCGGCAGGGTCGTCGAATGGTCGTTCTACGGCGGCAGCTTCAAAGGCATAAAAAGCAGGCTCGGCTATCTCAGGTCTCTTGGAGTCACTGCCATCTACCTGAATCCGATATTTGAGGCGACTTCGAACCACAGGTACGATACGGCGGATTATATGAGAGTCGATCCTGCGCTCGGGACTGAACAGGATTTCACCGACCTCGCAAAAGAGGCGAAAGAACAGGGGATCAGGCTGATACTTGACGGCGTCTTCAGCCACACTGGCGCGGACAGCGTGTACTTCGACAGGTTCGGGAATTATCCTTCCGGCTCTGTGGAAAAGATCCCCGGAGCCTACGGTAATCTGGATTCTCCATACCGCAGCTGGTACAAGTTCGACGATTCAGAAAAGTGCGGCTACAGGTCATGGTGGGGCGTAGACAACCTTCCGGAAGTGAACGAAGAGGATCCGGGATACAGATCATACATACTCGGGAGTACAGCTTCCGATTCCGAAGGCGTAGTGCCTCACTGGCTTAAGCTAGGCGCGTCAGGCTGGCGTCTCGACGTAGCGGACGAACTTCCGGATTCCTTTATTAAATCAATCAGGACCGCAGTAAAAAACACTGACCCCGACGCTCTCCTGATAGGAGAAGTATGGGAAGACGCTTCTAATAAGATAAGCTACGGAGAAAGAAGACAGTATTTCGCGGGAGACGAGCTGGATGGGACGATGAACTATCCGTTCAGATCGATCCTGCTCGACTACATAAACTATTCGATAAGTTCAGGTAAAGCAGGAGACAGGCTGATGAGCCTTGCCGAGAATTATCCGGGAGAGAACTTCTATTCTGCTCTGAACTTGATAGGAAGCCATGACCGTGAGCGTATCATGACCATGATGGCGGGTGAACAGGACAGAAGATCAGCCGGAAGCAAAGTGAGGATGCTCTCTGCGCTCCAGTATGCTCTTCCGGGAGTGCCGTGCATATATTATGGAGACGAAGCCGGCATGACAGGAGGAGCGGACCCTGAAAACAGAAGCTGCTACCCATGGGGACACGAGGATGAAGGACTGAGGTTCCACTATCGTATGCTCGGATTGATATATGACGAGCACCCGGTGCTTAAAAGTGGAAGCTTCGAGATGCTTTCGGGAAGTGAAGGCCTTACCGTCAATGACCCGGACAGCCCTGCAACGGCTGATGATGTGCTCGCGTTCGTCAGAAAGAATGAGGCCGAGCGCATACTGGTGCTCGTCAACAGGAGCTATGGACCGGCCGAAGTCAGATTTGACGGCTTCGACGGATTGAAATGCGGCTATGCGATCGATCTTCTTACCTCGGAAGAACTGCCTGTTGAAGATGGCATGCTCAACAAGGTACACATGGACAGTCTTTCAGTCAGATTGATCTGTATGCTGGACGAGCCGCCGGAAAAAGAAGAACTTGGGAGGAATGCAGGCGTTATCTGCCACCTGACATCACTGGGTGAGCAGCCGCTCGGGAAAAAGGCAAGGAATTTTGTCGACTTTCTGGCAGACGCCGGCTTCGGAGTATGGCAGGTCCTGCCGCTGAACCCTCCGGGACTCGGAGATTCTCCGTATGACAGTGCCTCTGCTTTTGCGGGCGATACAAGACTGATAAACAGAAATGAGATACCAGACGATGAGGACTTTGATGAGTTCTGCAGCGATAACGCATGGTGGCTCCGCGGGTACGTCGCATACACTCTTATCAGAAAAATGCAGGGTGGAAAGCCGTGGTACGACTGGCCGGATGAGTTCCGGCTGGCAGATCCGGAAGCGGCGTTCGCATATGTATATTCCGAGGATCGCGAGGAGGCGGACCGCCTGATGCACGACCAGTATCTGTTCTATGAGCAGTGGACGTATCTGAAAGAGTATGCAAACAGCCGCGGAATACGCATCATGGGTGATATACCCATGTATATGGCGGCCGACAGTGCGGATGTCTGGGCGAACAGAAATGAATTCCTGCTCGATGAGAACGGCAGGCTGAAAGTCCACGCCGGGGTGCCGCCTGACTATTTCAGTAAAGACGGCCAGGACTGGGGCAATCCTTTGTATGACTGGGTGCGTATGAAGGAAAACGGCTACGACTGGTGGATGAAACGGCTCAGGCAGTGCGCGGAGAGGTTCGACATTCTCAGGATCGACCATTTCAGAGGACTTTCGGAATATTATGCGATACCTGAAGGCGAGAAGCCTGCAAAAGGGATGTGGCAGCACAGCGCGGGACTTGATTTCATCAGGGCGGCGAAAAAGATGCTCGCTGACGAGAGGACCGGCATGAAACTCCTTGCTGAAGACCTGGGATTTCTCGATGCGGGCGTATATGATCTGCTTAAGCTGACAGGACTTCCGGGGATGGATATATGGCAGTTCACAGCGGGGCAGATGATGGCAATGGAGCCGGATGTCGCGGCGAACCGCGCGTTCTATACCGGGACACATGATAACCAGACACTGTACGGCTTCGTTATGGAGCATGCAGAAGAGATCATCGGACATCCTGTCGGGCAGGAGGATGAAAAGGACGAGGTCGAGGCTGCGGCCCGGGAGATAATCAGTAAGATATATGAAAGTCCGACGCCGCTTGCGATGGTGCAGCTGCAGGATGTGTTCATGCTTGACGACAGCGCCCGGATGAATGTGCCGGGTGTGGCGGAAGGGAACTGGTCCTGGAGGATACCGGGCGACTCAGTTTGCGACGCTTTCCCAGACGCGGAAGACCGCGCAGCATGGTTCCGGGATCTTGCAAAAAAAACAGACCGTCTGTGATCACCATGGGACGTCCTTAGGCGTGTGAGTCGAGAAACCGGTGATCGGCATGGAATCGATCATCTCCATGTCGTCCTCATCCAGCTCAAAATCAAATACCCTGGTATTTTCTATTATCCGCTCCTCATGCACAGACTTGGGGAGCGGTATTATTTCATGCTGGATCTCCCAGCGAAGGCATATCTGAGACGTCGACCTGCCGTATTTCTCAGCGAGTGAAACCAGCAGCGGGTCCTGCAGCACCTTGGCACGGCCGAGCGGGCTCCACGCCTCTACGACTATGCCGCGTTCCTTACAGTATGCCGGTACGTCGTCCGGGCAGTAGCCGGAGCCGGGGATATCCCCGCCTTCGCAGCCGTTCTGCATATAGCCGGGGTGGTATTCCAGCTGGTCGACCATAGGCGGGACTTCTGTGTCCATGAGAGGCTCCAGGTGCTCAGGCCAGAAATTCGATACGCCGATCGACCGTACCAGACCGTCCTTGTACAGATCAGTAAACGCACGCCACGTGTCGAAGTTGATCTCTTTCCAGTCAGTGTAAGCGTGGTCGTCAGCCGGCCAGTGTATCAGGAGAAGGTCCAGATATTCCAGGCCCAGATCTGACAGACTCTTTTTGCATGACCGGACTGCGTCGTCGTACGCCTTATCGCTCGTCCACACCTTGCTCGTCACGAACAGATCCTCGCGGCTGAGTCCGTTTTCCTCCATCCCACGGGCGATGCCGCGTCCCGAGCCATCCTCGTTCTTGTAGAACGAAGCGCAGTCGATGTGGCGCATACCGGCGCCGATGGCGGTCCGGACGCTTTCTTCCGCGTCGTTCCCGTCGACAGATTTATATGTTCCGAAGCCGATCCCGGGGATCTTCACCCCGTTCATCAAAGTCATCGTGTCTGACAGATCTGAGATCATTTCCATACCCTCACTTTCCTGCCTTTATTGTAACATCAAATCAGCGCAGCCGGTCAATGTAAATAAAAAAGCAGCGCGCTGTTTATGCGCGCTGCCTGTATTTCGTTTTTGCCGGATGCTATTCTGAGGTTCCGTCGAACTTCGCCTCCTGTTTGGTGATCTCTTTCAGATATCCTTTCTTCTCGAGGAACCTGTGGACATGACTGTCTTTCTCTCCAAAGTCAAGGCTGGCGTTGAGACCTTCCATCTCTTCTGTCCATTCCCCGTGCATCTCGTGAGAAACATTGATCGCTCCGGATTTACTTTCGCTGAAATCACGCTCAGTGTCTCCCGCTTCGTCATCCTTTGCAAGATCTGAATAATACTTGAAGCCGTTTGTGCCGCTGTCTTTGAGATAAGCCATGAGAAGCGGTCTGATATCTTCGTCGGCGATGTTGACCTCGGCTTTCCCTGTGTATACCGATACAACATCAGCATTAAGGATCAGCCTGCGGATATAGACTTCGATCTTTGACTGGTATTCATCTCCGGAGCAGAGCTTCTCTGCCGCGTTCCTGACGTCGTCCACACTGCTGTTTATATAGTATGAGCGCCTGAGCGTGGTTCCGTTTTTCAAAGTATAATCCACGCTGACGTTTATATAAGAACTTTCTCCGTAAGAACTTGTTTCCTCTCTGTTATCCAGAACGGCTTTGTGAAGGGCGATCACATCATCGACTGACTGGCTGTCTGACAGTGTGAGCTTACTGTCGAACGGAGCCACCGCGGCGATCTGCACCCTTGAGACTTCCGAAGCGTCAGGGACCTTTTCCGTCTGCCCCGTCACATCAAAGCATGTAAGCGCTATGACGACGACCATGACTGCAGCCAGCGCGACGAGATTGACGGCGCTTCTCAGGTTGAAGATGCGTACTGAACTTTCCGCGATCATCCTGTATACGATGAAAGACGGTATACTGCCGATCAGGCCTCCGATGAGGAAAGGCGCGACAGGAAGCGGCGTGCTGTCGCCGGCCACGAGCTGTGCGCATATCAGTCCGATGCCTGAAACAGAGCAGAATGAGCAGTATATGACCAGAAGGTCGCTTACCAGAGGGAATACCGTCGCGCTCTGCTCACGCTCAAGCTTGATCTTCTTGTACAGCAGTCCGGTAAGTACTGTGATCACGATCGTCAGAGCTATGAATATGACTATCATCCAGTCGAATGTCAGCATGCCCTGTCGATCCGCCATATACCAGATGAACGGGTGAGACTTTGCGGCGAGCTGCATGAAGCCGGTGTCCTCTGTCCCGAGTATGAACGATTTTGCATATGTATCGATTATCACACATGTCGATGCCGTGATAAAGTTCAGCAGGTAAGCGAGCAGTATATGTATTATATTCTTACCGGCGATTATCCCCGCCAGGTTGGCTATGGCGAAGGTGAACAGTGATCCGATCGCTGTATCGATGAACCACTTGATGATGTTCACCGCCGAGAATATCCCGGCAGCCTCAGCCCCGGAATACGGCATGATATGTCCGAATATGAACATGAGTATACCTGTCAGCAGGAACGGCAGCAGAAGCAGGATGCTTCCGGTGACCACAGTGCTCCTGAACAGTTTTCCGCGCGTAACAGGGAAAGAATGTATCCCCGCGGCGGACGCGCTGCCGTGAAGGTAGTCGAACAGCATCCCTGACAGCGATATCGCGTAGAGTACAGCGATGAACGGCACCGGCGAGAACGAGCTCTCCATGACTGAGACGTAATAATCTGATACGGACTCAAAGTCATTGAAGGTCAGGATCAGCGGGAGCATCGTCACGCTGAAGAGTGCCACGAACGCCACGAACGCGACTATGAGATCGCGGCGGTAAAGCGTTTTCACCCACATGTCTGAAAGGCCGGTAAGCGATCCTTTGTTAGAAGACAAGTTTTCTGATTTCATCGTTTTCACCTCCCAGCTCATAAATGAATACCTCTTCAAGCGAAAGAGGAAGTATGTCGAACAGTACCGGTTCGCTTCTGTTTATTATCTGCCGCGCCTCTTCTATGTCATTGTCGATTATCATGAGATCGACTGTTCCGCGGCTTTCCCTGTGCAGTATATTCAGCCCCTCGTACGGATCAGAGCCTGTGGCAGCGCTGCTTCCGAACGATACCTGTATCTTATGCAGGCTCGTTTTGATCGTGTCGAGGTCGCGCTCAAGAACCATCTTTCCGTTCGATATTATCCCGATATGGTCGCAGATCTCTTCCATGTCCTTGAGATTGTGCGAAGAGACGAGCACGGTCATTCCCCGGTCCGCAACGTCGTCGATCAAAAACTTCCATACGAGTTTTCTTACGATAGGGTCGAGTCCGTCTAGGGGCTCGTCAAGAAGCAGGTAGTCAGGCATTGCTGACATCACGAGCGTGAACATAGCCTGCTTTTTCATTCCTTTGGAGAAAGTGCTTATCCTTCTCTTTTCATCGAGCTTCAGGATCCTCGTCATCTCATGGAACCTTTCCGCGTTCCATCTCGGGTATGCTGATCTGTACATGGAGCTCATGTTCCTGAGAGTGTACCCTGAAGGGAAGTAGAGGTCGTCGTGGATGACCCCGATCCTGGATTTGAGACCTTCGTTCTCCCACACTTCTTCTCCGTCAAAATCTATATCGCCTTTATCCTGGCGCCATACGCCTGCCAGATGTCTGATTATCGTTGTCTTGCCGGCGCCGTTTGTACCGACGAGGCCGTAGACTGAGCCGTCAGGAACATTCATATCCAGACCGTCCAGCGCCAGGCGGCCGTCAAACTTTTTTGACAGTCCTTTTACCTGTATCATATCTGTCTCTCCTTTCTGCTACAGTTTCTTCTTTGCCGAATCAAGCGACTCCATCACGGTCCCCTGCACCAGGCTGGCTGCATCCTCTGGACTGTAGCCGAGCATCAACAGGCCGCGGAAAGAATCGCCGACGTTATTCAGGAGCGCCTTCACTTTCTCCGGATCACGCTTTATCTCCGATTTCCCGCTCACGAACGAGCCCTTGCCGGATACTGTATATATGTATCCTTCCCGCTCCAGCTCTTTATATGCTTTCTGCACGGTGTTAGGGTTGATCATAAGCTGTTCGGACAGTTCGCGGACCGACGGCACCTTGTCGTTTTCTTTCATTACATTGGTCATGATGAGTTCTTTCAGATTGTCCATCACCTGCTCATACATGGCCTTGTGACTTCTTTCATCAAGCCGGAACACGAAATTTTCCTCCTTAATACTCTTTTGAACAAAATCCTTATTAATACACTGCTTAATAAGAGCTCTTTGCGTGTTAAGTGTACTACGGCAAATAGTACACTGTCAACAGTTCTTTGGAAAAATTCAGATTCAGGGTAAAAAAAGCGGATGCGTTACTGTTGCGCACCCGCTTTTTTGAAAGGGAAAAAGTTAGAAATTGTTATTTGCACTATTCAACTGTCGCGTCGGCGTCAGCTTCTTCTATTATCGCTGCCTCCGCTTCTGCGACTGATTCCGGGACCGGCTCGATAAGCATGTCTTCTATTGGATCATATCCTGACGTCTGCTTTTCCTCAGCCTTTTCTTCCGGTCCTTCATCATCAGGATCTTCAGCTTCGTCAGACGCTTCTTCCGCATCTTCTGCCTGGTCTGCTTCTTCTGCCTCAGCTGTATCTTCTTCAGCCTCTTCGTTTTCTGCTGTAAGCTCTTCCTCAGGCTCGGCCTGCGTCATACCGGGCGCGAGCACGAACGTGAAGAACAGAGACGCAAGGGTGCCGCCGATCAGTGGAGCTATGATGAATACAGGAAGCTGTTTCAGCGCGTCGCCGCCGGCAAGCAGTGCCGGCCCGAAGCTCCTTGCCGGATTCACAGATGTCCCTGTGAACGGTATCCCGAGTATATGTACCAGAGTAAGCGTGAGTCCGATCACAAGTCCGGCCACGCTGCTGTATTCTTCTTTTGATGTGACGCACATGATCACCAGTACGAAGACGAACGTCAGAATGATCTCGACCGCAAGAGCCGTCGCAGCGTTGATGCCGAGCGCGCTCGAATTGCCGTATCCGTTCTGGCCCAGCGAAACTCTGGTATTGATGATGGCGCTCAGCAGAAGCGCTCCCGTAAAGCCGCCTGCGAACTGGGCGACCAGATAGCCGGCAAGATCCTTTGCGTTCATGCGCTTCGCGATGAACATGGCGACAGATACCGCCGGGTTGATATGGCACCCCGAAACATTGCCGATAGAGTAAGCCATCGCGACTATTACGAGTCCGAAGCTGACAGCGATCGTGAGCGTTGTGAACGCGAGAGGAACGCTGAGCCCCTGTATCGTATACAGCGCGTTCGCCGCGACTGCCGAGCCGCATCCGAACAGCACCAGTACAAGTGTGCCGGTGAATTCCGCGATGTACTTTCTGAAGTCGTTCATTTTCATGTCTGTGACCTCCATGTTATTGTTTAGCAGATCTATGCGTCCTCTTCGGAATCTTCAGTTTCTTCTTTGATCTTGGTTATATTGACTTTGCCGCCGTTATTGGATGAGATCCAGCCGATCCAGGACTTTCCTCTGTTCAGCTCATACTCTTCCTCGGTCTTCTCGATCTTGTAGTCCTTTACGGCCTCAGGGTCTTTGCCTTCTTCCTCGGCAGCCTTCTTGTCCGCGGCGAGTTCCGCTTCCGTCTTCGGGACCTTGTTTTTGATCACCTTGTAGAGGTACAGGGTCTTGTCATTCTCGCCGAGTCTCTTCCACTTGAGCTTCTCCCATGTGCCGTTGCTGATGAACCACGCGTCGCCGCCCGTGAGCTTGTAGTTGCAGTATGTGACTCCGTGGCCCTGATATATCGCGTTGGTTATGTATTCAGTTTCGCTGGCAAGAACGAGCAGATTGTCACGCTCCGTATTGTTCATGAAGCTGTCGGTCCTGTATACGTTCTTTTCCTTGTCATATGTCCAGTGTGTGGAGCCTGAGATCCTGGAGAATTCAACAGTTACTTCGCCGCATGTCTTGTCGCTTACCGGACCGTTCTCCTCACGCCATTTCAGCTTGGTGTATGGCTTTGGCTTTATCCTGAAGCCGGCTTCCTTGATAGCGGCAGGTATGTTTTTGCCGTATGCTCTTCCCGTGTGCTCCAGCGATTTTCCGGTCGACGTATCGCGGCCGAATGCTTCTGACTTGTCAGGGAAATCCATCGCATTGATATGGTCGGTCTTCAGCCTTCTGAAATATGTGTTGGCTCCGGTGTATCCGCCTTCCGTATGGCTCATGCCCCAGTGGATGAAGTATGAGTCGAACATCTTGGAGAATCTGATGTACGGCGGACGCGCGCTTCTGAGCGGTCCGATCACGTCCGGAAGCTTCTTGTAGTCAGCGTAAAGCCAGAGCATCCTGGAGATGCCGCCTTCGACCTCGCCCTCAAGAATGATGTCCGGGGAATACTTCTCATCGTCCATACCTATCTGCGGTCTCGCGTCCGGATGGTTCTCCACGACGAATCCGCAGATTCTTCTGTTCAGAGCTTTTTCGTCAAAATCAAAAGAGCCGGTCAGCGGATTCACTATCGGTTCCGGTTCGGGCTCTTCTACTTTCTCAGCCGGCTTACCCTGTTTCTTCTCAGTCTTCTTGCATCCGACAGCGGATACGCCTAGAACAACGATCAGAAGCATAATAATACCAGCGGTTATTCTTCTGTTCAGCATAATACTCTAACCCCCTAAATCTCGAACGGTATATGAAAGCCGGTCCCGCAGATTGCCCCCTGATGCGGAACACGGCACATGCCGTCAATAATCAATACCCTAATGAAATATTAACATATTTTCACGTTTCTGCAACATTATCGGCTTTACGAAATCCTTAATTTGTATTAAAATATCAATGTAGTATAGATTAGGAGAATTATGGGATGGTCACATATCATCAGGTAACTGAAGATGATTTTGATGAGCTGGCGCTGCTGATCTCCAATCAGTGGGCGACGCCCGAGATAAGGAACGATCCGATCGCGATGAAGCACAGCGGTCTGATGTCCCTCTACTATTTTATGGTGCACCATACCTATACGTGCGTTGCCGAGGACGACGGCAGGGTCATCGGTCTTCTGATCTGTACCAATCTGGCTGAGAGGCCGATCGACATGAAGTATGTGAAGCTTCTGATCGGAGAGGTCGCTTTCATGATCTGCAATCCTGAGACCAGAGACGACGGTCTTGCGTGGGGAGAATACACGCAGGTCGCGCAGGCGCTCGAGGAGAGAGTCGTGAAAGGCATCGACGCGGAGCTTGAGCTCTTCCTTGTCGCTCCTGAGTATCAGGGACAGGGGATAGGAAAGCGCATGTTCAGGAGCATGATCGAGTTCTATAAGAAAACAGGCACAGATAACTTCTTCCTGCACACCGATACCGCCTGTACATACCAGTTCTACGAGAGCATGGGAATGAAGAGGATCGGGGCGCAGAAGTCCGATATCAGGAGCGCTGATATAGACGGAATAGAGATGTATATATATGCCGCCGATGTCGACGACATAAAATAAATAAAAGAATATCTTATGCCGGCCCGCGAGCCGGCTTTTTAAAATGCTAAGGTGGGGACGTTTCCCACCTTCGCGAAAATGCGAAGGAAGGGACAGTTCTTATTTTATGGAAAGGTAGGAATGGCGATGTTTGACGATTACATGGACAGGTACAACGAATGGTTCACGAGCGGATTTGTTGAAGAGGACAACATCTTTGAGGAACTGGAGGGTATCAGGAACGATGAGCAGGAGATTAAGGACCGCTTTTGCGAGACGCTGGATTTCGGAACTGCCGGCCTGCGCGGAATAATGAGAGCCGGATTGAACGGTATGAATGTGTATACGGTCAGGCTCGCCACTCAGGCGCTTGCCGATGTCATCAATGAGTCCGGTGAGGATCAGGGCGCAGGCGTTTCCATCGCTTTTGATTCCAGGATCAACAGTAAGGTCTTTGCCCGCGAGGCTGCAATGGTGCTTGCGGCAAACGGGATCCATGTGAATATTTTTGATGACCTGAGACCGACGCCGGAGCTTTCCTTCACGATCAGAGAGACAGGATCGCTTGCAGGGATCAACATCACCGCGAGCCACAACCCTAAAGAATATAACGGATACAAGGTATACTGGTCGGACGGCGCGCAGCTCACGCCTGAGAAAGCCGCCAAGATCAAGGAGAAGATGGACACTCTCCATATTTTCAACGATGTGAAGATGCTGAACTACGGTCAGGCGTGCAGAGCCGGATTCATCCATGCGATCGGCCAGGAGATCGACGATAAATACATGAGCAAAGTCCTTGCTGAGTCTCTCGGAAAGAAATACGTTGAAGAGGCCGGAGACGACGTTACTATCGTATACACTCCGCTTCACGGCGCAGACTACAAGATGGTACCGAAAGCGCTGAGAGAGCTCGGTATAATGAACGTGGTGCCAGTTGAGGAGCAGATGGAACCGGACGGGAATTTCCCGACGGTAAAGCTTCCGAATCCGGGAGAGCCGGGAGCGTTCGAGCTTGGCCTGGAAGTCGCTGAAGATGAAGACGCAGATATCATAATCGGTACAGACCCTGACGGAGACCGCATGGGATTCATGGCGAAAGACGGGGATAAGTATGTGTTGCTGAACGGAAACCAGATCGCGTGCCTTCTTCTCGACTATATCATCGGAGCAAGGAAGGAGAACGGCACGCTGGCGAAGAACAGCGCAGTCGTGAGAAGCCTTGTTTCAACGCCTCTCGCAGACAGGATCTGCGAGGCAGCTGGAGTCACTGTATTCGAAGTACCTACAGGATTCAAGTACATAGGCGAGAAGATGGAACAGTTCAAGCAGGCGGGCGACTATACTTTCCTGTTCGGATTCGAAGAGAGCAACGGGTATCTGGTAGGCGACTATGCGCGCGACAAGGACGGCGTCGTCGCCGCTATGCTCGCGGCTGAGATGACTGTGTTCTACAAGTCGAAAGGCATGTCAGTGATCGATGCCCTTAACGATATCTACAAAAAGTACGGATACTATAAGGAAAAGACGATCTCGGTCGATTATAAGAATCTTCACGAGGCGGAGCCGGTTATCGCGAATCTGAGAGAGAATCCTCCTAAGGAGATCCTCCTCAAGGTCGAGAGCGTCAAGGACTTCCTTGAGACAGACGGCGTCAACGTACTCAAATATAATCTGGCAGACGGCTGCACACTCGTCGTAAGACCTTCGGGAACAGAACCGAAGATCAAAGTCTACTCGCTCGTTAAGGCGGATAGTGATGCGGCAGCGGCGGAGCTCGCGGAGAAGCTTGCAGATGCAGGGAAAGCACTACTGTAATTGAAGGAGAGACATAATGAGTATAAAAGTTGAATCAGCAAACATTACGATAGATGAAGAATATCTGAAAGAAGAACGTGAGAGAGCGAAACACGCATATCAGGAACTTCTTTCGGGCGATATCGATATGACCGGATGGGTGACTCTTCCGGATGAGATCACAGACGAGAAATTCGACGCTCTGAACAAAGCCGCGGACAAGATCAGGTCCGACAGCGACTACCTGATCGTTGTAGGTATCGGCGGCTCGTTTCTGGGTGCCTGCACAGTGATAGACATGCTCGATAAAGGACGCGGAGCGAAGGTGCTCTTCGCCGGACACGGTTTTGATCCCGTGGAGCTTTCCGAGACACTGAAGGAAGCTGAGAGCGGCGACTATTCAGTATGCGTGATCTCCAAGTCAGGCGGGACGGCCGAGATAATCTCGACGTTCGGCATCATCAGAGAGCGCATGCTTGAGCGCTACGGCCGTGAAGAGACAGCAAAGAGGACATACGTTATCACAGGAGCCGACGGATTCCTTTCCGACCTCGCGAAAGAGGAGGGCATGGTGACGTTCGGTATCCCTGACAATATCGGCGGAAGATACTCTGTATTTACAGACGGCGGACTTCTTCCGATCGCGGCGGCAGGCATCGATATCAAAGCCCTCGTCGGCGCTGCGGCAAAAGCAAAGGCTGAGGATTTCAACGCTGAAGACAGCTTTGACTACGCTGTCATGAGACAGCTTCTCGCTGAAGGAACGGCAGCGGCAGACAAGACTCCGAAAGCTGCTGAGATATATGAATTCTGCGACAGAAAGCTCGTGATGTTCGGTGAGTGGCTGAAGCAGCTCTTCGGCGAGAGCGAAGGAAAAGAAGGAAAGGGCATCGTACCGATGTCGCTCCTGTTCAGCCGCGACCTTCATTCAATGGGTCAGTTTCTGCAGCAGGGCAGCCCGATATTTTATGAGACCATGATTAGACAGGACGCGGACTTTGATGTGGACTTCACAGTTCCTGACGATGTGCCGCAGCCTTTCGCCGGCATGAAGATGTCAAAGATAGAAAGAGGCATGGAGACAGGCGTAACAAAAGCACATATCGACGCCGGAACGCCTGTGATCACGATCCACTTCAACAAGCTGGATGAAGAGTCGGTCGGTGAGCTTCTGTACTGGTTCAAGGTGCAGTGCGCCGTGTCGGTACTGCTTCTCGGAGTCGATCCGTTCAACCAGCCGGGAGTTGTGGCTTACAAGAGCGAGATGAGAAAGGCTCTGTAGCAGATATATGATAGGTACAGGAACACTTATAAATGTAGCAGCAATAGTCGCCGGTGGCCTTGTAGGCAAGGTCATCGGTGGATTTTTTAATGAGAAACAGCAGGAAACGCTTAGCAAAGCCTGCGGCGTCAGCGTGCTCTTTATCGCGCTGGCAGGAGCAATGGAAGGCATGCTCAGCATAAGCGGTGAAGCGGGATCAGCCACGCTCGCGGCGGGACGTTCGATGTTCGTTGTCGTGAGTCTCTGCGTCGGCGCTGTGATCGGCGAGCTGATCAATATCGAAGGAGGCTTCGAGAAGTTCGGAGCCTGGCTGAAGGTGAAGAGCGGCAACTCGAAAGAGCGCATGTTCATCGACGCGTTCGTCACAGCGTCCATCACAGTATGCACGGGCGCTATGATAGTTGTGGGCGCGCTGAAAGACGGGATCTCGGGAGACCCTTCGATACTGATCCTGAAGTCAGTGCTGGACTTCATAATAATCGTGGTCATGACTTCATCCATGGGAAAAGGGTGTGCGTTCTCAGCCGTACCGGTACTTGTGTTTGAAGGAGGGCTGACGCTTTTCGCGAAGCTGATCTCGCCTGTGCTCACGCAGGGTGCCATAACGAACATTTCACTGATCGGCTCGGTACTGATCTTCTGTGTAGGCGTCAACCTGGTATGGGGCAAACAGATGCGGGTAGCTAATATGCTTCCGGCTATCGTAGTAGCGGTGATAATAGATTATCTGCCGTTCACGGTGTAGAACACTGCAAAAATATGAACATCAACAGCTGCGGGAGGAGGAAGCTTCTGCAGCTTTTTTGTTGTGCTTACCGTGGAGGAACAGCAAAGGACAAGGTGAAGGCATACTTATCTGAATAATAGTCAGAATATTCTAAAAATAAAGCTCTTATATGATTGATTATTGATATAAGAAGGAATATGATAGGCTTAGAAAGAGGTGATCAATATGAAAAACACATTACATATAGCTTTGACTGCAGTCATGGGCCTGATAGCAGTCATGATAATGACAGTCATAATAGGAACATGTGAAGCACATGCGATAGATGTTTACCCGGCTTATGAAGATGGTAAGATAGAATTTATAGATTATAACTCCGAAGATTACGTAAATTTCAATTATGTTGTACATGATGCAGAAAACATGGATATCAAAAGCAGTGATGAGGCAGTGCTGACAACATATTACGGCGATGATTTCGACCAGATGGGCAGTCATTTTTCCAGCAGCTCCTGGTATGGCATACCTGTTAGCCCCGGCACATGCACAGTTACCGTTACAAATAAAAACGATACCAGTGATACGTGGACGGCGACTGTCACTGTGGGAACGGAATATTTCCAGAGTGTGCTGGATAATGCTCCTGATTATGGCCCGGTAGCGCCATACCCTGACAATGAATACTACTATACAAATACAGTGGGATATGGAGATAAAAAACTTATAGTCCGTGCTCCTTACGGCGCTATTGCATATCTTTATGTTGATGACCAGTTTATTGCTGCGGAGGTAGCGGGAGCAAGCAGCCGTATAGATTTCAGTGCGGACTTCCTGAAGAAGCTGAAGACTCCGGTAAAAGTCGCGATCAACTGGGCCGATGCATCCAAGTCGTACACGATCAAGATCGCCAGCAGATCCAAGGTATTTGCGATCAGAATAAAGAAAAACAGCAGGACCGCAAAATATACAGTCAGGAAGGTCCATAAAGGAGATTATCTGAAGATCAAGGTAGGAAAGAAAGTCGTGAAGACCGTAAAGTTCAAGAGCAATATATCAGAGAAGACCCTTAAGTGGACGAACAAGACGAAGATGAAGAAGGGCACGAAAGTGACTTACACACTGTATAATACATTCAAGCAGAAACTCGCAGGCGCGACACGTAAAGTCGGCTAGTACCGCAGAGTAAAATGTATCATTAAACGGCATCCCGGCGGTGCCGTTTTTTGATGCTGTATTGCATCGGAAGCCGCAAAAATATATAATAGTGATATTAGTAAGCCCCGTCTCATTTGCGGGGAGGAAGGAAAAGAAAATGTCAGAATCAAAAGGAAAGTATTACATCACCACACCAATCTATTACCCGAGCGATAACCTGCACATAGGCCATACCTACTGCACAGTCATGGCTGACGCCATGGCAAGGTTCAAGAGACTGCAGGGATACGACGTCAGATTCCAGACGGGAACTGACGAACACGGACAGAAGATCCAGCAGATCGCTGAGAAGCAGGGAGTCACCCCTCAGCAGTATGTGGACAAGATCGTATCCGGCGTCAAGCAGCTCTGGAAGACCATGGAGATCTCATATGACGACTTCATCAGGACCACCGAGGAACGTCACGTTAAGCGCGTTCAGGAGATCTTCATGAAGATGAATGAGAAAGGTGACATATATAAAGGAAAGTATGAAGGCTGGTACTGCACTCCGTGCGAGTCATACTGGACAGAGAAACAGCTGGTAGACGGATGCTGCCCTGACTGCGGAAGACCGGTACAGAAGACGAGCGAGGACGCTTACTTCTTCAGACTGTCCAAATATCAGGACAGACTTCTTGACCTGTTCGAGAATCATCCTGATTTCCTGTAGCCTGAGACCAGAAGAAACGAGATGATCGGATGCGTGAAACAGGGACTCGAAGATCTCTGCATCTCGCGTACGTCATTCGACTGGGCATCCAGGTGCCTATCGACCATGACCACGTCATCTACGTATGGCTCGACGCGCTGACGAACTATATCACGACCCTGGGATATCCTGACGCAGAAAGACCTGACTACGACAAATACTGGCCTGCCGACGTCCATCTCGTGGGCAAGGAGATCGTCAGATTCCACACGATCATCTGGCCGGCGATGCTCATGTCGATCGAAGAGCCGCTGCCAAAGCAGGTGCTCGGTCACGGCTGGCTCCTGATCGACGGAGGCAAGATGAGTAAATCCAAGGGCAACGTGGTAGACCCTGTCGTGCTCATCGACAGATACGGAGTCGACGCGCTTAAATACTTCCTGCTCCGTGAGTACACATTCGGGCAGGACGGAGTATACACCAACGAAGTGATGCTCAACCGTATCAACTATGATCTCGCGAATGACTTAGGAAACCTCGTTTCCAGAAGCATCACGATGATCCAGAAGTACTGCGGAGGTATAGTCCCTCAGGCGACAACGCAGGATGACTTTGATAAGGATCTCAGAGAGATCGCGCTGGCCGTTGCTCCAAAGGTCGAAGCACACATGGAGAAGTTCCAGTTCAATCTGGCGCTCGAGGACATCTGGGTACTCGTAAGAAGAGCGAACAAGTACATCGATGAGAAGATGCCTTGGGCTCTGGCGAAGGATGAGAGTAAGAAAGCTGAGCTGGACACATGCATGCATGAGCTCGCTGAAGCTATCAGGATCATATCAGTTCTGATCCTTCCGTTCATGCACTCAACATCCGAGAAGATGAGAGATCAGCTCGGCATCGGTGACAAGAAGGCTGTATGGGAAGACGCTTTCGTATTCGATATGCTTGACGGCGAAGAAGTCCACAGAGGCGACGTACTGTTCCCGAGACTCGACGTTGAGAAAGAACTGAAAGAGCTTGACGAGCTCAAGAAAAAGCAGATGGAAGCTGCAGGTGCGGCAGAGAACAAGCCGCTCGAGCTCAAACCGGAGATCGAGTTCGATGACTTCGATAAGATAGACCTGAGAGTCGGAAAGATCATCAAGGCTGAGAAACATCCGAAGGCTGACAAGCTCCTCGTGTTCCAGGTGAAGATGGGGACAGAGACGAGACAGGTCATCTCCGGCGTATCACAGTATTTCAAGCCGGAAGAGATGGTAGGAAAGAAAGTCATCGTAGTCGCGAACCTCAAGCCAAGGAACCTCCGCGGGATGGAGTCGAAGGGAATGCTTCTCTTCGCGGACAACGGCGAGAAGCTCGGCATCGTCACGACCGACGCAGAAGACGGAAACAGCGTGAACTGAAATGCTTTTTGACGCACACACACATCTGAACGAAGAGAGATATACAGAAGAAGAAAGAGCGGAGCTCGCCAGTGAGATAGCGGCGAGCCCCGTTGACTTTATAATGGATGCCGGGAGCTGCTTCAGCGACACGGAGCAGGCGGTCAGGGATGCTGAAACGTATCCGTGGTGCTACGCGTCTGCGGGGATCCACCCTGAAGAGGTCGGAGACCTGACGGAAGCTGATATGGAGCGTCTCAAGAAGCTTGCGGTGCGTGATAAGGTACGCGCGATAGGCGAGATCGGTCTGGACTATTATTATGACGACGGCGTTCCGCGCGAAGTACAGCGCATGTGGTTCAGAAGACAGATACAGCTTGCCAACGAACTCAAGATGCCGATCATGATACACTCGAGGGACGCGGACCTGGATACACTCACGATCCTTAAGGAGGAGGGCGCGTTTTCAGACGAACGCAGGAGCTGGTTCCCGAAGAGGCCGGGGCCTTTGAAAGAAGATGGCACAAGAGACATGCTTCCCGACGCGAGAGTCCTCATGCACTGCTTCTCATACAGCGCAGAGACTGCGGCTGAGTATGTGAAGCTCGGAGCGACGATCTCGATCTGCGGCCCTGTGACGTTCAAGTCAAACAAAAAGACACGCCGTGTAGTCGAAAGCGTGCCGATAGAATTCCTTACGGTCGAAACTGATGCGCCGTACCTTGCGCCGGAGCCGATGCGCGGCCGTCCAAACAAATCGGTATATGTCGAATACACATGCCGCAAGGTCGCGGAGATCAAAGGTATCTCATACGAGGAAGCAGCAGAGATAACGAAGAGAAACGCGATGCGTTTCTACGATGTCAAGGAGGACGGTCCTTTTTGACAAAATCAATAAAGGAGTACGAAATGCAGTTTTCTGTTTCAGATAAACATGACAGGATAATAGAACAGATAAAGAAGACGATAATTGATAATGACCTTATTCCTCAGGGAGCACACGTTGTGCTCGGCCTTTCGGGAGGTCCTGATTCGGTATGCCTGTTTCACGTGCTCGGCATGCTCGCGGAGGAGATGGACCTGAAGCTCCATGCTGTACATGTGAATCATCAGCTCAGAGGCGACGCAGCAGACCAGGATCAGGAATTTGTTGAGAAACTTTGTATCAACGCGGGCGTGCCGCTTGACGTGACGGTCTTTGACTGCGCAGGACTCGCGAAGGACATGGGGATAACAACAGAAGAAGCCGGCAGGATAAAAAGATACAAAGCCTTTGATGACGCGGCGGACAGGATCGTGAGAGACGAGCCGGATGCAGACGTGAGGATAGCGGTCGCACACAATTACGACGATCAGGCAGAGACGATAATGTTCAGGCTCATGCGTGGAACAGGCCCGGACGGCCTCGCGGGAATGGAATATATCAGAGAAGATGAGCGCGGGCACTGCCTTATCAGGCCGCTTCTGGACTGCAGGAAGAAAGATATCGTAAGGTTCCTGATGAAGGAGAAGATAGACGCGAGACTGGACAAGACGAATGAAGAGGCAGTCTATTCCAGAAACGCGATAAGGCTTGATATTTTCCCGTTCCTTGAGAAATACAGCCCGAATTTCCGGGACGCTCTGGTCAGGCTGGGTAACGTCGCGCGGGAAGACAAGGCGCTCATGAAGAGCTTTGCCGAGCAGGTCATGGATTACGCGGTGACAGAGACAGGAGACGGATACATACAGTTTGACAGGAAGAAGCTTGCCGGGATCGCTTTACCGGTGAGACGCAGGGTGCTTTCGCTCTCAGCTTCCCGTCTGGGGCTTACCGAAGATCTCACTCAGGCACACTTCACGGCGGCGGACGACGTGCTGCTTGACGGCGGGCCTTCTTCAGGGATCGATCTTCCGCACGGATACCGGGTGTCGAATATCTATGAAAGCATCCGGATATCGGCCCCTGACGAGACGGGGATGGCGGCCCCTCCGGGGAAGGTCATGATAATATCAAAAGCCGCCTTTGACGCGATGCTGCCGCGTGAGCAGGAAGAAGGATCCGAAAACGGCGAAGGAGAAAAGGCAGATGAAAAGGGCCTTCTTAAAAAAGGCAGGTACGCGGCTTTTGATGCTGACGCACTGGAGCTGAAGTTCGGCAAAGGCTCTGCGGACAACGCAAGATGGCGCCGGCGCGAATCCGGAGAGTACATGGAGATAAGCGCGTCCAGAAGAGCAGCGGCGGATAAGGCAGAAGCAAAAAAGGTCGCGCTCAAGCTAGGGATGACGTCGGGCGAGCAGGATAAGCCGCTGACCAAGAAGCTGCAGGACATACTGGTCGATGACAAGATACCTAAAGACGACAGAGAGAAGATCTACTTCGCGGCGCTTGGAAGCGAGATACTGTACATACCGGAGCAGCAGTATTACCCGCGGGCGAGATGGTCGACAGGCTACAGAGTGACTCAGGGCACGAGGAGAGTGCTTGTATTCACCTTGTAAATTGACATTCAGGCGTTTCGTTTTGTTGAAGTATTATTGGGTATATGATAGAATAATAAAGTTCATTTAAATATGAAATCATACAATATATACTTTCAGAAAGGGTAAAAGAATTGAAGAGATTTACCAGAAGTTTAATCATCTATATCGTAATATTCGCGGCAGTTCTGGGAGTCGCGATGGTCTACCGCTCGATGAGCGGAGTGGACACGAGGAGGATCGCCTTCTCGACAATGACTGAGTATCTGGAGGCCGGAAAGATCAAAGAGATCAACATAACCGGGACCAAGATAACAGGCAAGCTTTCCAAGACAGAATATGTATATTCTTACGCCAGCAACATCGTTGATATACAGTATCTGAACGATAACTACGTATACAAGCAGATGAAGAAAGGCAAGCTTAAATACGAAACAGATCCACCGAAATCATACGGCGCTCTTCTGTCGCTGCTGCCTACTCTCATAATGGTGGTCGCCCTCGGATTCCTGTTCTACATAATGATGAATCAGGGAGGCAACGGGAAAGCGTTCCAGTTCGGGCGAAGCAAAGCCAGGCTGTATCAGGGTGAAGGTGTGAAGATCACCTTTGCTGATGTGGCGGGGCTGAAAGAAGAAAAAGAAGAGCTCGAGGAAATAGTCGATTTCCTGAAAGATCCGAGGAAATACCAGGATGTCGGCGCGAGGATACCTAAGGGCATACTGCTCGTAGGTCCTCCGGGAACAGGTAAGACATATGTTTCCAGAGCGGTCGCGGGAGAAGCGGGAGTCCCGTTCTACACGATCAGCGGTTCTGACTTCGTAGAGATGTTCGTCGGAGTCGGAGCGTCCAGAGTAAGAGACCTGTTCGACCAGGCGAAGAAAAATGCTCCGTGTATAGTGTTCATCGATGAGATCGACGCGGTAGGACGTACGAGAGGCGCCGGGCTCGGCGGCGGAAACGACGAGCGTGAGCAGACTCTGAACCAGCTCCTCGTCGAGATGGATGGATTCGGAGAGAATTCCGGCATAATCATCCTTGCGGCTACCAACAGGCCAGACGTACTGGACACAGCGCTGCTGAGACCGGGACGTTTCGACAGGCAGATCGTTATCGGAATCCCTGACATCAAGGGCAGAGAAGAGATAATAAAAGTACACGCGAAGAACAAGCCTCTGGCGGACGAGGTGTCGCCTGAGATCATTGCGAGACGTACTCCGGGATTCACGCCGGCAGATCTGGAGAACCTGCTGAACGAGGCAGCTCTCATAACGGCGAGAAGAAACGGCCGCTACATCAGGATGGCGGAGATAGAAGAAGCTACTACCAAGGTGATGGCGGGACCTGAGAAGAAGAGCCGTGTGATAAGCGACGCTGAGAAGAAGCTCACAGCATATCATGAAGCCGGCCACGCGATAGTCATGAGGTCCATCCCGGGATCAGATCCTGTGCATCAGGTAACGATCGTCCCGAGAGGAGCGGCAGGCGGATTCACAATGTCGCTGCCGACTGAGGATAAATACTTCGAGACGAAGGGCGACATGTTCAATCAGATCGTTCATCTGCTTGGCGGAAGATGCGCTGAAGCCCTTACTCTCGACGATATAAGCACCGGAGCAAGCAACGATATCCAGCGCGCGACTGATATAGCGAGAAGCATGGTGACCAAGTACGGCTTCAGCGAGAAGCTGGGACCTGTGAACTACAGCGGAGCTGAGGAAGTGTTCCTCGGAAGAGATTTCTCCAAAGAGAAAAACTTCTCAGACGGCGTACAGCTTGAGATCGATGAAGAAGTAAGAGCGATCATCAATAAGGCATATGCTGAATGTGAGAAGATCCTGAAAGAGAATATGGACAAACTTGAGACAGTCGCCCAGGCTCTGATCAAGGTCGAGACCATCGACGGCGATCAGTTCGAGAGGCTGTATACTGGAGAGATAGACGCTGACGGCATCGAGCGCGAGATAAACGAGAAAGAAAAGAAGATACACGAGATCAATCTGAAAGAAGCCGAAGAATCCGAGAAGATTCGCAAGGAAGAAGAGGAGAGATTCTATAACGGCGATACAATGGATGAAAACATCATCATCGAGGGAGGCATGATACCGCCTGCCCCATCGGCACCGAAAACGCCGGAGAAGGTTGAGCCGGAAACGCCGGAGACAGACGGGAAAGATAGACCGGTATCAGTAAGACCGGAGCCGGAGCCTGAAGAAGCAGAAGACTCCGGATCTCAGGATGAGGATGCAGAAAAGTGATCATACCGTTCAGATCTGACTTGGAGGTAGAATATGCTGCTCGCTTTTGACATTGGAAACAGCAACACCGTGCTCGGAGTATTCAGAGACGGAGAACTGCTGACGAACTGGAGGATCGAAACAGATTCTCATAAGAGCGCCGATGAATACGGCATGCTCGTGTCACAGCTGTTCGCGTACGACAAACTTGACATGGACGATGTGGATGACATCATCATATCCACAGTAGTGCCGTCGGTCCTGTATACGCTGGAGCACATGTCGATGAAATATTTCGGGTGCAGACCGATCGTGGTGGAGTCAGGAGTCAAGACAGGACTTGTGATCAAATATGACAATCCGAAGCAGGTCGGCGCTGACCGTATCGTTAACGCGGTCGCGGCTGTCAATAAATTCGGGGGACCGCTGATCATCATCGACTTCGGTACAGCTACTACATTCTGCGCGGTGACAGATAAAGCAGAGTACCTTGGAGGAACGATCGCCCCGGGACTCAAGATCTCATCGGAGGCGCTGTTTGAGAAGACGGCTAAGTTGCCTAAGGTAGAGCTCGACGAGCCGGGACACACGATCTGCAGGAATACGATCGAAAGCATGCAGTCGGGTCTGATCTACGGCCATATGGGGCTGGTGGAATTCATGGTACGCGAGATGAAGAAAGAGCTCGCGGAGATCTGCGGAGCCGACAAAAAGATACAGGTAGTCGCGACCGGCGGACTTGCCTCCATGATAGCGGGCGGAGTCGACTGTATAGACATTGTCGACAAGATGCTTACGCTTGAAGGTCTGGAAGTGATATATAAGAAGAACAGAAAGCCATGCAGGCATACGCAGAAAGACCTGGAATGGAACAGTGAAGAGATAGGATAGCTTTCCGGCTGAACGATATGAACAAAGCACTTCCCCCTGTCGGAGGGGTACAACTTGATGGTCCGTTCATTCTGGGACCTATGGCGGGAATAACAGACGCTCCCATGCGCCGCATAGCAAGGCGGCTGGGGGCGTCGCTTTGCTATACAGAGATGATCAGCTGCAAAGGCCTCTGGTACAACGACGAAAAGACATGGCGGCTTTTGTACATGTACGAGGATGAAGGCCCGACGGCCGTCCAGCTGTTCGGACACGAACCCGAGATAATGGCCGCGGCGTGTGAGAAGATAGAGAAGCTGGACAATGCGGTCGTCGATATCAACATGGGATGCCCCGTGCCCAAGGTGTTCAAAAACGGCGACGGATCGGCTTTGAGCAGGGATCCCGACCTTGCGGGACGCGTCGTCGAAGCGTGTGTGAATGCCACATCAAAGCCCGTAACGGTCAAGATAAGACTGGGGATCGACGATGGACATATCAACTGTGTGGATATGGCAAAGACCCTGGAACAGGCAGGAGCCGCAGCCGTTGCGTTACATGCGAGAACAAGAGAACAGTTCTATACGGGTGAAGCTGACTGGTCCTGGATACGCAGAGTAAAAGAAGCAATAAAAATACCTGTGATCGGGAACGGTGACGTGAGTTCTGCCGACGACGCTCTCCGTATGATGAGAGAGACCGGCTGCGACTATGTGATGACTGCGCGCGCAGCGCTGGGAGACCCGTGGATCTTCAGAGAGATGAACGCGGCATGGAAGGGCGAGGCTCTTCCGGACAGGCCGTCTGACGAAGAGCGGGGTGAGATGATACTTGCTCAGCTTGAAGATATGTGTGAAGTAAAGGGCGAATACGCTGCGGTCCGTGAAATGCGAAAGATCGCAGGCTGGTATATCAAAGGCAGGCCGGGAAGCGCCGCGGTGCGCGGCATGATTAACCAGATAGATACCAGAGAAGATATGGAGAAACTTATCAGATCGTGTTTCTGGGGGGAACAATGAACGATTACGAGTGTGCGGCGGTGATACTTACCGCGGTGGATATAGAGGCCAGGAGCGTCAGGCACATTTACAGTGACTGGCACAAGGTACACGTCAGAGGAGACAGCCAGGACTACTATGAAGCGTTCTTCAAGCGTGAAGATGAAGAGTATAAAGTGGTCACGTGCCAGCAGGAGGTCATGGGTATGACAGCTGCAACAATGCTGGCTTCAAAGGCGGTCGCTGCGTTCCATCCTAGATACCTCATCATGAGCGGCATAGCTGCCGGCATAGGGGAAGAAGCTACACAGCTGTATGGAGACGTGATCGTCCCGGATATGATCTGGGACTATACGACGGGGAAATATGTCGGCTCAGACGAGTCGGAGATACGGTTCGGGGACATAGGGTTCCTGCCAAGGCCGGTGATGGTCAGGACTGATAAAGAAGTCATGGACATCGTGAGAAGCACGATGAACAGAGATGACAATGAGTTCCACGTCCACGTCGGTCCGATGGCGTGCGGCAGCTATGTGGTAGCCAACTCAAAAGTAGTCGACAAGACGATAAAGGCTCTGTTCCCGCACACTGCGGGTCTGGATATGGAATCTTACAGCGTGCTCTACGTTGCGGAACACGTGAAGGAGCCGAGACCTAAGGCGCTGGTCGTCAAGAGCATATGCGACTATGCCGACAGCTCCAAGTCAGATCAGTATCAGCGCTTCGCCGCATATACGAGCAGCGGATATGTGAAGTATCTGCTCGAGAAATGCCTGCCGCTGTGACGGCGGTCAGGATGAGAGCGCACACTGAGTATTACTCTGCTGCGCCGCCGGACACAGCACTGCGCCGGTGAAAGATAATGCTGTTAATGGGCAGTTTTAAAGGGTATAATAAGTAATACAGAATATAAAACAGCCGGAAAGGCTTTTGATAAATGGAGGAAGATATGGAAGATATCAAAGAGAAAGAAGATATGGGCGGATATGTCGATCAGGACATAGACGATGAAGCGTACATGGCTTCACTGAAGGAAAGAGTAGACCTCGCGCTCGACGAGATCAGAAACATACTTGCGATGGACGGCGGCGGGATCGACCTCGTGGAGATCACAGACGACATGACGGCAAAGGTAAGGCTTATGGGCCACTGCGCAGGATGCATGGGCGCCCGCATGACGATGAGCGGGATAGTCGAGTCGATCCTTCAGGACGAGGTCCCTGAGATCAAAGCAGTAGAGGCGATCGAATAGCCGCGGGACATGACGGCGGAAAAGAACGGCAGGCAGGACGAGGCAGACAAAATGAACGGTGAAATAAAAGAATATCTGCAAAAAAACAAAGATGAGGCGATTCAGACCCTGAAAAGCCTCATTTCCATAAACAGCGTACAGAGCGACCCGGTCACGACTGCGGACGGAGAAGTGTACCCGTTCGGGCAGGGCGTAGAGGACGCATTCAGTCATCTGCTGAAAGTCGCAGAAGACAGCGGATTTGACGTATGCGACGTCGACCATTACGGCGGACATATCGAGTGGAAGGGCGTGAAGCCTTCTGAAGACGGCGGCACCAGGCCGGCGGACGAGACGCTCGGTATCCTGGCGCACCTGGATACTGTGCCTGTAGGCGACGGATGGGAGCACGGACCATTCTCCGGTGATATAGAAGACGGATACATCTGGGGACGCGGCTCCATAGACGATAAAGGCCCTCTTACGGCTAATTTCTATGCCATGAAAGCGCTGAAGGAAGCAGGGTATGTGCCCGCGAAGAACATCAGGCTCATCATCGGACTTGATGAAGAGACGAACTGGATCGGCATGGACCATTACTTCAGCAAAGAGCCAAGGCCTGACTTCGGGTACAGTCCCGATGCTGATTTTCCTGTGCTTAACGGTGAGAAGGGTATCATGTCTTTCAAGATCGCTGCCAAGCTCGGGCGTACGACGGTAAAGGGTCTGGAGCTCAGAAAACTGTCAGGCGGGACCGCGGTGAACATGGTGCCTGCGCAGGCGAGAGCCGTGGTGAACGACCCGGACCTGAAGGTATATGATAAGATCCGCGAGATGGCAGAACAGTACGAGATGACTACAGGCCATTCTCTCGGCATCCACAGGATGGGCAAGTCGCTGGAGATAACAGCCAAAGGAAAGTCTGCTCACGGATCGATGCCGGAACAGGGCATAAACGCCATATCCGTGCTTATTGGATTCCTCGGGCAGCTCAACTTCATCAATGAAGACATCTGTGGGTTCTTTGACTTCTATAACGCCTGCATAGGCATGGCCACGGACGGATCGAAGATCGGATGCGCCATGGCGGACGAACAGTCGGGCGCGCTGTCGATGAACGCAGGGCTCGTTGATTATGACGGAAAAGCTGTAAGCGTGACCTGCGATGTAAGATATCCGGTCACGCATTCATCGGATGAGGTCTACAGCCTTATGATGCCTGCGATCGACAAATACGGTCTGGGTGTTCTCAAAGGTGAAGACAGAGCTCCGATATATTTTGACACAGACAGCCCTCTGATCAGGACTTTCATGGATTGCTACAGTGATTCCACAGGCGATACTGAGAGCAGGCCGCTCGTGATCGGGGGAGGAACATATGCGAGGACATGTGAGAACGTAGTTGCGTTCGGAGCTATGTTCCCGGGAGATCCGCAGCTCGAGCACCAGCCGAATGAGAGATTTTCGCTTGAGCGCTTCAGCCAGATAATGGACATTTACGCGGATGCCATTTACAGGCTGACGCAGCCTGATTTCTCGATCTGAAGGGAGTGCGGTTCTTTTGCGTGAGGTACTGATCAGAAATGAAGAGGAGACGCGTGATTTCGGACTTGCGCTCGCCGATCAGCTGGAACCGGACGACGTGCTGGCGCTGATCGGTGATCTTGGCGTGGGCAAGACTTCTCTGACAAAGTATATCGCAGAAGGCCTTGGCGTTACTGAGAATGTTACGAGCCCTACTTTTACGATCGTGGCAGAGCATCATTCGGGCCGTATGCCTCTGTACCACTTCGACGTATACAGGCTGGAAAGCGGTTCTGACATGCTGGATATAGGCGCAGATGAGTATTTTGACGGCGGCGGAGTGTCAGTGATCGAGTGGGCGGACAAGGTCGCCGAGATACTGCCGGACAGGACAAAATGCATATTCATGGAATATGTAAAGCCTGACGGCGCAGATGAAGATGACGGGAATATTTACGGAGAGGAGCGCCTGTACAGATGTACATTCTAGCTATAGAGACAACAGGTCCGGTGGGGTCGGTCGCGGTTACGGCTGTTCCCGGGGTAAGCGCTGCTGCTGTTTCCGGGGAGTGCCCGGCAGAGCGCGGCAGCCGCATACCTGTTGAGGTCACGACCAGGACGATGAGTCATCTGAAGAACCTGATCCCTATGACAGAGAAGCTCCTTGCTGAAGAGGGAATAGATAAGAAAGATATCGCTGCTGTAGCAGCGTCTGCCGGGCCGGGCTCATTTACCGGCATAAGGATCGGTGTCAGCACGGCAAGAGCGCTGTCGCAGGCGTGGGACGTCCCATGTATGAGCGTTCCTTCGCTGGAACAGTTCAAACCTGTATATATGGAGCGCGCGGGGTATGATACAGGAGATGATCCGGTATGCGTGATCTTCAACGCCAGGCGCGGGCAGGTCTACGGCGCCTGTTTCAGTGCAGATGGAACTGCTCTGATCGAACCTGGCCCTTACATGCTTGCTGATATGCTGACTCGTATCGAGACCCTGAGGATCAGGCCTGTGTTCTACGGCGACGGCGTCGATGCTTATTTCGATAAAGAAGAATTCTCTGAAAGAGTGAGCGGGTACCGGACAGCTCATCCGGAGCAGCGTTATCAGACTGCGGTCCTTACCGCGGCGTATGCTGAAAAACTGTGGTCAGAAGGGAAAGGACTGCAGGGGTACGGCGAGCTGCTTCCGGATTACATGCGTGAGAGCGAGGCCGAACAGAGACTGAAAGACGGATCGCTAGAAAAGATGAGAAAGGCTAAGCTTGAGAGGCTTATGAAGATGGCCGGGAAATGAACGACTTTTTATTTGAAGACGAATATATAGATGATGAGATACTTATCAGGGAAGCAGATATATCCGACGCTGCGGATATTGCTGAAGTCGAGGTGCAGTGCTTCCCTAAGCCATGGTCTGAAGATGTGATCAGGTATGACCTGTCAGAGAATGGCAAAGCAAGATATTATGTGGCGGTAGACGGCGGACACGTCGTCGGCTACATGTCCGTATGGGTTCTTGACTATGAGGGGTTCATAAATAATGTGGCGGTGATACCGTCATATAGAAGAAGACATATTGCGAGCATGCTCATTGAAACGATGCTTGAGGCGACAGAAGCTGAGGGCATCGTGAGCCATACGCTTGAAGTGCGGAAGTCCAACAAAGCCGCGAGGCGGCTCTATGAGCTTTTCGATTTCAAAGAGACAGCTGTACGCTCGCATTACTACAGTGATAACGGAGAAGACGCGATAATAATGTGGCGCATGGGCGCACTGAGTGAGTGAGCGCGGCCTGCTGTTCGGCAGGTCACGCAGTGGCGGTCCGCGGTTTGGGACGATCAGGCAGAGGCCTGCGATTCGGGAATGATTCTGCGGCGGCCCGCAGTTCGGGGAAAAACGACAAATTATGAAAGATGGAAAATTTCTGACACTTGGAATAGAATCCAGCTGTGATGAGACAGCTGTAAGCGTGGTGGCTGACGGGCGCACCATGCTTTCGAATACGATCTCTTCACAGATAGCGATCCATACGCTGTATGACGGAGTAGTGCCGGAGATAGCATCAAGACACCATCTCGAAAACATAAACAGCGTGATAGGTGAATCGCTTACCGAAGCAGGGATCACACTGGATGACCTGGATCTTATCGGAGTCACTAACGGCCCCGGCCTTATCGGAGCCGTGGTGATCGGGGTAGCCACAGCGAAAGCGATAGCATTCGCGAAGGATATCCCGATCGTGGGCGTGAACCACATGCACGGGCACGTAAGCGCAAACTATATCCAGTATCCTGATCTTGAGCCTCCGTTCATTTCGCTCGTCGTGTCCGGAGGGCATACTCAGATCATCAAAGTCACTGATTATAATAAGTGTGAAATGATAGGCTCCACCCGCGACGATGCCGCGGGAGAGGCATTCGATAAGGTAGCCAGAGTAATAGGACTCGGCTACCCGGGCGGACCTAAAGTAGACAGGGCCGCCCGCGGCGGCGACCCGCGTGCGGTGGACTTCAAGCGGGTCTGGCTTGAAAAAGACAGTTATGATTTCAGTTTCAGCGGCCTTAAGACACAGGCGCTGAATTACATAAATCAGGAACGGATGCAAGGACGTGAGATATCTGTTCCTGATATCGCTGCTTCTTATCAGGCGGCGATAATGGATGTGATAATACAGAAGTCTGTCCGTGCCGCGTTGGAATTCGGCGGCGAAGCCCCGAAGCTTGTCGTGGCAGGCGGCGTCGCGGCCAACTCAGCCCTCCGCGAGGGCCTCGCTTCGGCCGCGTCCGCGCACGGGATCAGGCTGTACATTCCGGATCCCGTGCTCTGCACCGATAATGGAGCCATGATCGGTGCCGCCGCCTACTACAGATACAGGGCCGAAGGCCCTGACGACCTGACGCTGGATGCGTACGCGGATCTCGAGATGTAGAGATCGCCGGACGGCGACCCTATATGGCTTTGATACATCATACAGGAGGAACGGATGCCGATATTATCGGTCACTGATATAAGTAAATCATATGGCGTGACGCCGATCCTGGAGAACGTGTCGTTTCATGTAGAAGCGGGCGAGAAGATCGGCGTGATCGGAGTTAACGGCGCGGGTAAGACCACGCTTCTGAACATACTGGCGGGAAAGGAGAGATCCGATTCCGGCAGCGTTTTCATGTCCAATAACGTGACGCTGGGATATCTGGAGCAGCAGGATCACTTTGATGACGGAAATACTATTCTTGACGAGACGAAGAGAATATACAGCCGCTTTGAGCGGATGGAAAGCGAACTTTCGGAGCTTTCGCAGCGGATAGCGGCGGCTGCGGAGGAAGCTGGATCCGGCGCCGGGTATGACGCGCTGCTGAAGCGGTATGGGGATCTTCAGGACAGGTACCGCGAGCAGGGAGGATACACGTACAAGAGCGAGATGCGCGGAATCTTGTCCAGCATGGCTTTTGACGAGAAATATTTTGATAAGAAGATAGGCACATTGTCCGGCGGGGAGAGAACGAGGCTCGCGCTTGCGTGTCTTCTGATGGAGAAGCCGGATATACTTCTTCTGGACGAGCCGACCAACCACCTTGATATCGGGATGCTTAAGTGGCTTGAGCAGTTCCTCAGGTCCTACAGGGGCGCTGTTCTGATCGTGTCACACGACAGATATTTTCTGGACCAGATGGCGCAGAGGATTTTTGAGATAGAGCATAACAGGATGAAATGCTACGTCGGTAATTATACGGATTTTGCCGAGAAGAAGAGGCAGATCCGCGAAGCGGACCTGAGAGCGTACAACAAGCAGCAGGATGAGATCAGGCGGCAGGAAGACATCATAAGAAAATTCAAAGAGCGGGGCACTGAACATCTGGCTAAGCGCGCCGCATCAAGAGAGAAAGTACTTGAGGCGATGGACCTTATAGAGAAGCCGGATGCCGCGCCGGGTACGCTGAGGATCCAGTTCCATCAGAAATACAAGAGCGGAAACGACATTTTCATCGCGGATGAGCTGGAAATGAGTTTTTACGACCGCACGCAGCATGCAGGGAAAAGCGGCGCTGAAGAAAGCGCAGGAAACATAATTAGCCGGAGCCTTTACAGGCATCAGCTGTTCAGCGGAGTCTCATTTGACATAAAGAGAGGCGAGCGTATATGTATCGTCGGCCAGAACGGGATCGGGAAAACGACGCTTCTCAGGATACTAAGCGGCGAACTGGAAAAGACAGGCGGCTATCTTAAGCGCGGTGTCAACCTCGATATAGGCTACTATGACCAGAGACAGGAGAGACTCGACCCGGACAATACCGTGATAGACGAGATATATGACACGTTCAGGCTGTATAAGGAAAGCGAGATCCGGGCGTTCCTCGGAAGGTTCATGTTCAAGGGCGACAGCGTGTTCACAAAGGTCGGAGATCTTTCGGGCGGAGAGAAAGCGAGGCTCGCGCTTCTTAAGCTCATGATGTCAGGATCGAACGTACTTCTTCTGGACGAGCCGACGAACCATCTGGACATCGACTCCAAGGAAGTTTTCGAGGATGCGCTGCTTGCGTTCCCGGGAACGGTGATCGCGGTCTCACACGACCGTTATTTCCTCAACAAGATCGCGACGAAGATCTACGAGATGGAAGCAGGCGGCATAACGAAGTATGAAGGCGGCTACGATTATTATGAAGAAAAGAAAGCTCAGGTGACTTCTGCGTCAGACTACATCAAAACGCTCCGCGACGGTCAGGCAGGTGGGAACGCCTGGACTGCCGGAGATGCGTCAGGTGCCCCGGGGGAAGGTCCAGCCGTTCCTGAAATGACGAGCGCTGAAGAACGTCAGCTGAAGAAGCAGCGCGATACAGAAGCTAAGCGGCTCAGGCGTCAGAAAGAACAGCTTGAGAAGAACATAGAGAAGAAAGAAGCTGAGATAGAGCAGATCCAGCAGGAAATGTGCAGGCCGGAGATCATATCAGACCACAATAAGCTGAACGACCTCAGCGCCAGGCTGGATGAGGCGAAAACAGAGCTTGATTCCATGTATGATTCATGGATGGAGCTGCAGTAGCGGAAGGCGCGGTTTCATTCGCAGCCGGGAGCTTTTTTATGCTTGCAAAGCACAGGGCTTCTTATTATAATATGTTTATGTTTTGAATCATGCTAAGGAGGAAAGCTATGACTTTTGATACTATTAGAGACATTATCGTGGAACAGCTGAGTGTTGACGCTTCCATGGTCACAGAAGAGACCAATCTTATGAAGGATCTTGAGGCTGATTCACTTGACGCAGTCGAGATCATTATGGCGATCGAGGAACAGTTCGGTATCGAGATACCTGATGACGAGGCGGAGAAGTTCCAGACGGTGGAAGATCTGGTCGAATATGTCGATCAGCATAAATAAATAGTATGTATCTTACCCCGCCTGATGAGGCGGGGTTTTTATGTTTATGGCGGCGCCGCAGATGACTGCGGGATCAATGCCGCGGCAGGTAAAATGAGAGATAAAAGTGATAAGATATCGAACGCCGTTATCAGAAGACTGCCCAGATACAGGCGGTATCTGATCGAGCTGGACAAGAAGGGAGTAGACAAGATCTCTTCCAAGGAGTTCAGCGAGCTGATCGGATATACGGCGTCGCAGATCAGACAGGATCTGAACAATTTCGGAGGATTCGGACAGCAGGGATACGGATACAGCGTCAACGGGCTGCTCCGTGAGATAAGCCGTATTCTCGGTCTTGATAAGGAATATATGATGGTCATCGCCGGCGCCGGGAACCTCGGCCAGGCGATCACCAAATACGCGCTGTCACTCCCGCAGGGATTCAAACTTGACGCGATCTTCGAGATCGACCCGAACAGGATCGGTCAGAAAATGGAAGGTATCGAGATACTGGATTACGAGAAGATCGTAGACTATGTTGAAGAAAATGATATCGATATAGGCATCATTTGCGTCAATCCTGAGCACGCGCAGGAAGTTGCGGACAGGATGTGTTTTGCCGGCGTGAAGGGGATATGGAACTTCTCGACGGTAGACATAGAGGTGCCGGGATATGTGGCGCTTGAGAACGTACAGCTGTCGGACAATCTCCACTCGCTGGCGTATCACATGAACGACCTGAGCCACAGAGAAGCGGCTGCCAAAGAGGCAAAAGCAAAAGAAGAAGTAATGGCATCGCGCCTGGATAAATAGGAAAAGCAGATAAAGAAAAACCGCTCCAGCAAGATGCATGGAGCGGTTGCTTTTTTAATAAAGCAGCAGCTGACCGTACAGTCAGCTCTCTTCCGGATCCTATTCTGGCTGTGGAGCGTCAACCGGGCAAACGCCGGCGCATGCGCCGCAGTCGATGCAGGAATCAGCATCGATAACGTAAGCTGTGTCTCCCTGAGAGATAGCGCCAACAGGGCACTCTGACTCACAAGCGCCACAAGCGATGCAAGCATCTGTGATCTTATAGGACATAATTATGCCTCCTTTAAATGTATTAGATATATCTACAAAGATAATTATATCAGCGCGGGGGAATTTGTAAAGCTTATTTTTGACAAGGCGGAGAAGACGGATTTTTGACAAGGCGGAGAAGACGGAATGAAAGTATACACGCTGACAGGCAAGAGCGGCACCGGGAAAAGTTTCCAGGCTATGAACCTGTGTAAAGAATATGATATCGAGTCGATAATAGACGACGGGATCTTCATCTACCAGAACCGTGTCATGGCGGGCACGTCGGCAAAGCGCGAGAAGACCAAGGTCGGCGCGATCAAAGCCGCGATGTTCATACGTGAAGAACAGCGTGAAGAGGTCAGAAGAAGCATCGAATCAGTCAAGCCGGAATCTATACTTGTCATCGGCACGTCGGATAAGATGGCGGAGGAGATCTGCGAACAGCTCGGCCTCCCGGAGATATACCAGAGAATACATATAGAAGATATCACGACGGAGCGCGAGCGTGAGAAAGCGTTCAAGCAGCGCCGCATACAGGGCAAGCACGTGATACCTGTTCCTTCCATGCAGCTCAAGCGTGACTTTGCCGGATACTTCATAAATCCGCTGAAGATACTTAAGTCAAGCGGAGTGTTCGGGATAGGACAGTATACTGAGAAGACTGTTGTCCGTCCGACATACAGTTACTCGGGAGACTTCACTATATCCGACAGAGTCATAACTGACATAGCGAAATGCGCGGCAAAGCGGTCAGATGGGGTCGATCATGTGATCTCCGCATACGCGAACACGATGCCGGGGACTCTCCGTGTACAGCTGTCGCTTTCCATGAAAGGAAACGGCAGCGTCTGGGACGACGCTGTTTCATATCAGAAGAAGCTCGCGGAAGTGATCGAGTTCATGACTGCCTTCAACGTGGTGGAAGTGGCAGTAACAGTAGATGAGGTCTGCTGAAGTAATTACAGGCCGGCGGAAGCAGAAGGATCCGGTGGAGCAGAGACAGATGAATGACATAACCGCAGAAGACAGATATTATACAGCAGAAGGGATCGTGGATTTTGATCCGGTCCACATTTTCGAGTGCGGGCAGTGCTTCAGATGGGAACAGTGTGAAGACGGATCATATAACGGCATAGCAGAAGGACGTATCGTTAATATACGATATGACGCCGGAAACGGCGGATTCGGTGGTTCCGGCAGTCCGAACGCCGGCTCCGGCGAATGCAGCAGCGGTTCTGACACAAGAAAGCGCGGCGGCAGCCTCACGATAACCCCGTGTACGGAAGAAGAATTCAATGAAATATGGTACGATTACTTTGATCTCGGGCGGGACTACGGCGCCATAAAGGAATGCCTGTCAGAAAACGATGAGATCATGAAGAAAGCAGTATCGTACGGCTATGGGATCCGCATATTGAAGCAGGACCTCTGGGAAACGATAGTGTCATTCATAATATCACAGAATAACAACATCCCGAGGATAAAAGGCTGCATCGAAAGGCTCTGCGAGAATTTCGGGGAGCCTGTCGAACAGGGGGCTTACCTTCTGGACAGGAAGACGTATGATATACCGTCGCCTGAGAAACTAGCTTCGCTTTCTGAAGAGGACCTGGCTCCGGTCAGGCTTGGATACAGGGCGAGATATCTGATCGAGACCGCCAGGACAGTGTGCGAGAAGGGACTTCCGGGCGATTTTGAAGATCTCTCGGCGCTCTGCGGCGTCGGCCCTAAAGTCGCGAACTGTATCTCTCTTTTCGGCATGCAGGATCACGCGAGCTTCCCGATCGACGTCTGGGTGATGAAGGTGATGCACGACCTTTACGGTCTTCCTGAGAAGGACAAAAAAGCTATGGCGCAGTTCGCCAGAGAAAAGTTCGGGGACCTCGGAGGATTCGCGCAGCAGTACCTGTTCTATTACATGCGCGATCGCAGCTGATCATATGCGAGGCTGCAGCAGAACAGCAGACAGCAAAGTCGGGTAAGGTTATTATCAGAAAATTCGTGAAAAACGCCTGTATAATACATCGGCATATATATAAAGAAGGGATTATAAAATGACAGAGAACCAGAACGGAATCAAATCATTTCTTAAAAAGAAGGACGTACAGATAAGCGCGAAGCGATATGGGATCGACGCGCTTGGGGCTATGGCGCAGGGACTTTTCGCGTCGCTCCTCATAGGAACGATAATCAGCACGATAGGACAGCAGTTCGGGATCGATCTGTTCGTGAAGATCGCGGATTATACCAAGGTCGCTACAGGGCCGGCGATGGCGATCGCTATCGGCTATGCTTTGAACGCGCCTGCTTTCGTACTGTTCAGTCTTGCTACCGTGGGTGCGGCGGCAAATGAGCTTGGCGGAGCAGGAGGACCTCTAGCCGTCTATTTTGTGGCGATCATCGCGGCGGAGCTTGGAAAGCTCGTATCGAAAGAAACAAAGATAGATATCCTGGTCACTCCGGCGGTCACGATCATCAGCGGTATGCTTGTTTCCGTATGGTGCGCGCCGACGATCGGCGCTGCGGCCTCCTCACTGGGGAAAGCCATCATGTGGGCTACCAACCAGCAGCCGTTCATCATGGGTATAGTCGTGTCTGTACTTGTGGGAATGGCGCTGACGCTTCCGATATCTTCAGCAGCGATCTGTGCTGCTTTGTCGCTCACCGGACTCGCGGGCGGCGCGGCTGTCGCAGGATGCTGCGCGAACATGATAGGATTTGCGGTGATGAGTTTCCGTGAGAACCGCTGGGGCGGACTTGTCTCGCAGGGCATCGGGACATCTATGCTGCAAATGCCTAACATAGTGAAAAACCCTCTTATCTGGGTCCCGCCTGTCATCGCGTCAGCAATAACGGGACCGCTTGCGACGTGCGTGTTCAGGATGGAAATGAACGGCGCGGCTATAGCGTCCGGTATGGGCACCTGCGGGCTGGTCGGACAGATCGGCGTGTATTCCGGCTGGGCCGCCGACGTTGCTTCAGGCGCGAAAGCCGCGATAACCCCGATGGACTGGGCCGGCCTCATACTCATAAGCTTCGTACTGCCGGCAGTGATATCCCTTGTCGTTTGCGAGGTCATGAGAAAGGCAGGTATGATCCGCGAAGGCGATCTGAAGCTGGACTTGTAAAGTGAAGCCCTGGCTGCGATCATAGATTGCGGTTGGAAGCTGCTGTTGAAAAAATATCTCGTCATTAAGAAAGAACCGGTCCCAGACATTAAAACCAAACCGGAACTTGCTCCCTTGTACTTTATCTGAAGATCTGCCTTTTGACTATTTCAAGGGCTTCAAGAATTGCAAGCTCATTAGTGTGATGATATGCGTTATCACTTGTCACGATCAGATTGTCGCCCAGTACAAAACCACAATCCAGGAATTCCTGGATCTTACGTTTATTTCTCTCGGCATATTCTTCTTCATCCCATTCACCGAAATGCTCAACCAGGATCGTCCTTCCGTTGAAGCATTTAAACTGAAAATCGGGGTACAGCTTATGCCATTGCTTACTGATCCCCTGCAATATTAGTTCAGGTTCGACCCTTACAGGAAGTCCTTCGAACAGAATATTATCGTACCACATACACTCGCCCTTTGAGCGCATTGGCGTTCCATCCCTCGCAATATTAGGCTCTTCCGGAAGTGGGTACGGGTTTCTTTTGTATTTCTGGTCAGCCCACTCTGCGAGATCCCGGAATCTCTCATCATTACGGATATCGTCTGGCAGATGATCGGGTATATGGATCGCATAACCATCTGTTCGTTCCTGCATTTCAGACGGGGTGCTCCTGTAAGTTTCCGGCAGCAGTTCCTGCACTGCCTCATTTGTCCAATCACTGAACCTTGAAAGGAACAGCTCGATAGCCTTTATGTTATTCCTGAATATTCTCAGTTGTTCGAGCAGAAACCGCCGGCGTTTATATGCTGAGACTTTTTCGCTGTCTCCTTTACCAAGCGGGAGCAGTACTTTTTTGCCATCTATATATTCCTGCTCATAATAGTCGGTGCGCCTGCCGGACCTTTTTCTGACTACAAGAGTTCTATTCGGCAGTTTTTTGTATCTCTCGAGTTGCTGCTCTGTTTCATTTATATAGTCATCAAAAACGAGAAGCTGTCGTTTCATGAGATCCATCAAAAACATGATCTGCTCCTTTTGCTGCATTCATCAAAGCCACATGCTGCATTCATCAAAGCCACCGGTCCGCGTGCCATTAAATTATCGCCTTTACCATATAGTGTCAATAAGTAGAGTGAAGAAAAACGTTAGCGGAGAATAGAAAGTCTTTTACCGTATTCGGAGCGCCGGTGCTGGACTTCACGGCCAAAAGAATCTTCATCAACAACAAGAAACACAGAATTCAACAGCAAGAAACACGCAAAAAGCGGTTGACATATACGGCATCCGTGATAGAATATAAATGATGGTTGGCACTCGAACTCAATGAGTGCTAACAAGAACAAAGCTGGTAATCTGTGCATAGGCGGGAGAGTGACGTGCTCCTGCCGGTATGTCTGGCGGGTTGCCGGATATGATGCACATATTTCTGATAGTAGGAGGTAATGAAATGAGTGTAGGAATCAGACCACTTGGAAACAGAGTACTGATCAAGAAGATCGAAGTTGAAGAGACTACAGACGCAGGCTTCATCCTGACAAACGCAAACAAGAAGGCTCCGCAGAAAGCTGAGATCGTTGCTGTCGGCAACGGAACAAAGGACGAACCTATGGAGCTCAAGGCTGGCGAAACAGTCATCTTCTCACAGTTCGGCGGCACAGATATAGAAGTCGAAGGCGAGACATATACTTTGATGAATCAGTCAGACATCCTGGCGGTTATTGAATAGCATATAGGAGGAAAGGAAAATGGCAAAATCGAAAGATATCGTATATGGAGAAGAAGCAAGAAGAAAGCTCCAGGCCGGCGTAGATAAGCTTGCCAATACAGTAAAGATCACACTTGGACCTAAGGGAAGAAACGTACTGATCAACAAGCCTTTCGGAGCACCTTTGATCACTAACGACGGTGTTACGATCGCTAAGGAAGTCATCCTTCCGGACGTAGTTGAGAACATGGGAGCTCAGCTCGTCAAGGAAGTAGCTACCAAGACAAACGACGTAGCAGGCGACGGAACAACAACAGCTACACTGCTTGCGCAGGAGATCATCAAAGAAGGTTTCAAGAACGTTGCAGCAGGAGCTAACCCGATGGTACTGAAGAAGGGTATCCAGGGAGCAGTTGATGTAGCTGTAGACGCTATCAAGGATATCGCCAAGCCTGTAGAGACCAAGGAAGCTATCGAGCAGGTAGGTACAGTTTCCTGCAGCGATCCTGAGATCGGAGCTCTTATCGCTGAAGCTATGGATAAAGTAGGACATGACGGAGTCATCACTGTAGAAGAGTCCAAATCACTCGGAACTACACTTGACGTAGTAGAAGGACTCCAGATCGACAGAGGATTCCTCTCACCATACATGGTAACTGACACAGATAAGATGGAAACAGTCATGGAGAACGCTCTGATCCTCCTCACAGACAAAAAGATCAGCAACATCCAGGAACTCATCCCTCTGCTTGAGCAGATCATGAAGTCAGGCAAGAAGCTCCTTATCATCGCTGACGACGTAGAGGCTGAGGCTCTTGCTACACTCGTAGTAAACAAGCTGCGTGGAACGCTCGACGTAGTAGCAGTCAAGGCTCCGCTGTTCGGTGACAGACGTAAGGCCATGATGCAGGATATCGCGATCATGACAGGCGGACAGGTCATCAGCTCAGAGCTCGGAGTAGAACTCAAGGATGCTACACTGGATATGCTCGGAAAAGCTCAGACAGTCAGAGTCGACAAGGATCACACAACTATCGTAAACGGTGCCGGAGATCCTGCAGAGATCAAGAATCGTATCGCTACAGTAAGAGGCGAGATCGAGAACGCACAGATGGATTACGACAGAGAAAAGCTTGAGGAAAGACTTGCCAAGCTCGCAGGCGGCGTTGCTGTCATCAAGGCAGGTGCTGCTACTGAGACAGAGCTGAAGGAAAGAAAGCTCAGGATCGAGGATGCTCTGAACGCAACCAAGGCTGCTGTTCAGGAAGGTATCGTATCCGGAGGCGGAGTTGCTCTCGTAAGCATCATTCCGGAAGTCCACAAGTATGTTGAGACTCTTGAAGGCGATGAGAAGACTGGTGCCCAGATCATTGAAAGAGCTCTTGAGGAGCCTATCAGACAGATCGCTGAGAACGCAGGTCTTGAGGGAAGCGTAGTCGTAGCTGAGGTCAAGAGAGCTAAGGAAGGCTACGGATTCAACGCTGCGACAGAGAAGTATGAAGATATGATCGCTGCCGGTATCGTAGACCCAGCCAAGGTCACAAGATCAGCTCTTCAGAACGCTGCATCAGCGTCAGCTATGCTGCTCACGACAGAGTCAGGCATCTATGACATCAATGAGACTGAATCAGCTGCTACAGCTACTCAGCCGCCATCGATGGGCGGAATGTCCAACATGGGAGGCCTCGTATAAAGAGAGCCGGGCAGAGAAACCGGTGCGGATCAGATAAGCGTCCGCAGAAAAGTAAAAATAAAGAACGCAGACGATCGTTCGTCTGCGTTCTTTTGTTTTCTGATAACTGTTGATAACTACATCATTTTGCCGGCCGGAGACCGTCATATCAGGTCGCTCAGCTTCTTGCTGTGAAAGAAATCTCTCGTAAGCTCGTCGTACTCCTTCCACATCGGAAGGGTCTTGCAGTCAGCCGACCTCGGGCATTCGGCGGCGTCTTTTGACAGGCAGGCTACTGCAGCGAGAGGCCCCTCGGTCGCGTCAAGTATCTCCTGAACGGTGTACTCTTCAGGTTTTCTGCACAGCTTATATCCGCCGCTCTTACCGCGGATACCCGTGATCATGTCGTTAGTGACAAGGTCTTTCACGATTATTTCAAGATACTTTTTCGATATACCCTGTCTTTCTGCCACATCCTTCAGCGCTATGTAATGACCATCCGTATTCTCAGCCAGATCAATCATGACACGGAGCGCATATCTTCCTTTTGTTGAGATCATTTTATCACTTCCTGACTTTCTGCTTTCATGATACCCCTCAACATTTTCTGTAATCCCTATTATATAGCAAGGTAATTACAATATACAACTACGATTTTCCGGGGATATCGTTTTCGTGCCGGGAAAATTCAGTTCCGGTCAGACTGAAGAAGAAGCTGCCTGCATGAATATAAACCTATTGACACAATAGGTAAATAAGGATAATATATAACTGTCAGTTTCAGTCAGCGTTTACTTAACCGGTACCCGGAGATGTGTGAGCTTTTTGGTTTTTCAAGTGAAGAGAAGATCAGGCCTGTTTTGATGCTGAAGGAGTTCTTCTCACATGGGAAAGACAATCCACACGGCTGGGGCGCAGCGGTCTTCGGCGAAGGCAGGGCAGAGATCGTGAAAGAGCCTTTGTCTGCGGCAGCAAGCAGAAAGGCTGAGAATTTTGCGGAAAATGTACCGGCTGCGGATCTGTTCATGGCGCATATCAGACTCGCGACCAAAGGTCAGATCACGATGGACAACACACATCCATTCGTCATGAAAGACGATTCGGGGTGCGAATGGGTGCTCTCACATAACGGGACCATATTCGGGAGCGACGCGCTTTCCGGATATGTGCACAGGCAGGCCGGAGAAACTGACAGCGAAAGGATCCTGATGTATCTCATTGACAGGCTGGACCGTGTCACAGCGAAGGCGAAAACCGCGAACCGCCTTACTGCGGACGAGAAGATCAGTGTCATAGAGGAAGTCATAAAAGAGATCACGCCGGATAACAAGGTGAATATCCTGATAAGCGACGGGACTTCGCTTTACGCGCATACGAATTACAGGGGGAGCATGAACGTGATGGAAATAAGCGGTCTTGCAGCAGTTTCATCAAAGCCCCTTTCCGGAGCGCCGGCAGAAAACTGGGAAGAGCTTCCGCTGAACACCCTGATGGTGTATGAAAAAGGACGGCTGATATACAGAGGCATACCGCACGGAAACGAGTACTTTGAGGATGAAGAGAGGACAAGAGCACTGTTCCTGGATTACGCAAATATGTAGCTTTCAGGGGACAGTTGAATATACATTGTATCAGATAAAGGAAGGAGAACAGATGAACATTTACGCAGACAATGCGGCGACGACCAGGATGAGCCGGACCGCGATCGACGCCATGCTTCCGTGTATGGAAGAGATCTTCGGGAATCCGTCGACGCTGTACAGAACAGGGCAGCGAGCGAAAGAGGTAATAGAGCAGGCGAGAGAAGATATCGCAGCCGTGATCAACGCTTCACCTAAGGAGATAACATTCACTTCCGGAGGCAGCGAGGCAGATAACCAGGCCATAAGATCAGCGGCAGAGCTGGGCAGGAAAAACGGAAAGATGCACATCATTTCAACTGCTTTTGAGCACCATGCCGTGCTGCATACACTTAAGAGGCTGGAAGAAGAGGGCTTTGATGTGACGCTTCTCGATGTGCATGAGAGCGGGGTCATAAAGCCTGAAGAGGTAGACGCGGCGATACGAGATGACACATGCCTGGTCACCATAATGACAGCGAACAACGAGATAGGCACGATCCAGCCGATAAGAGAGATCGGCGGGGTATGCAGAAAACGCGGCGTGATCTTCCATACCGACGCGGTGCAGGCAGTCGGCCACATTCCTATCGATGTAGAAAAAGACAATATCGATATGCTTTCGGCGTCCGGACACAAGTTCCACGGGCCGAAAGGGTCAGGCTTCCTGTATGCCAGAAAAGGCATCAGGCTCACGAACCTCATCGAGGGCGGAGCGCAGGAACGCGGGAAGCGTGCCGGCACTGAGAATGTGCCTGCTATCGCAGGTATGGCGGCTGCACTGAAGGAGGAAGCCGCCGCGATGGAAGAGAACAGGAAGAAGTTGACCGCGATGCGTGACAGACTTATAAAGGGGCTTCTTGAGATACCACATTCAGCTTTGAACGGCGATCAGACAAACAGACTTCCGGGGAATGCGAACTTCTGCTTCGAGGGAGTGGAAGGAGAATCCATACTTCTGCTTCTGGACGAGAAAGGCATCCAGGCTTCGTCCGGAAGCGCGTGTACGTCAGGGTCGCTCGATCCGAGTCATGTTCTCCTCGCTATAGGACGTGTGCATGACGTGGCTCACGGGTCGCTCAGGCTCACCCTTGGAGAAGATATCACAGAGGAACAGGTGGACTATATCATAGAGTCAGTGAAAGACGTGATCGGATACCTGAGAAGTTTCTCTCCGGTATGGAAAGAGCTCGTAGCAGGTCAGCGTCAGTTCATATTATAGAAAGGAGCAGGAAATGTCATTATACAGTGAGAAGGTCATGGACCATTTCCTTCACCCGCGTAATCTCGGGTCGATAGAAGACGCGAATGGTATCGGTGAAGTGGGAAACGTCAAGTGCGGCGACATAATGAAGATGTATCTGAAGATAGAGGATGATGTCATCAAAGACGTTAAATTCGAGACGTTCGGATGCGGCAGTGCGATAGCGTCGAGCTCGATGGCGACGGAACTCATTAAGGGAAAGCCGGTCGAAGAGGCGATGGAACTCACGAACAAAGCAGTCGCTGAGGCGCTCGACGGACTTCCTGATTACAAGATGCACTGCTCAGTGCTCGCGGAAGAAGCAATCAAGGCGGCGCTTGACAATTACAAGAACGGAGTTCAGCTGGATCCGACAAGTATCATGGAGACAGAGCCTTCAGAAGCTTCCGGAAACGCTGAGCCTGAAGAGAAAGAAGCAGAAGACAAGGCAGAGAAAGAAGATTCTGCAGAAGGCCGCATCGCCCTCAACTGATATGAGCATATATAAACATTACTTATAGCTAAAGATAAAAAATAAAAATAGCATATAACTAATATAACCTATTGACACGATAGGTTATATGATGATATCTTTAAACTGCAAAGAGAAAGGAGGCGCGGAAGATGATAAGAAGATCAAGCGGAAAACGATTCTGTAAGATGTGTATGCGAATGCTGATCTCCCGGACATGGAAACAGGCCGGGGCGTCAGGATCTGATTATCCGCGCCTTGCCGATACACGATGTCGGACCAGTCTAAGCAGATAAAGGCTGTATGTCATAGAGTGTGAATCATATGTCCGGGAGCTTACAGATCGGCGCCCGGATTTTTACGGGCAAAACGAATGAATGACTCAGGTACATATGAAAAGGAGAAATAAAATGAGTAATTACAGATTCGAGACATTACAGCTTCACGTAGGACAGGAGCAGGCAGACCCTGCTACAGATTCAAGAGCAGTTCCTATCTATCAGACGACGGCGTACGTATTCCATAACAGCCAGCATGCGGCAGACAGGTTCGGCCTTGCTGATCCGGGAAATATCTATGGAAGACTTACGAATTCCACACAGGGAGTCCTTGAAGAAAGAGTCGCGGCGCTTGAGGGGGGTTCAGCGGCACTTGCTGTAGCGTCAGGAGCGGCAGCGATAGCGTATACCGTCCAGGCTCTTGCGGCAAACGGAGGGCATATAGTCGCGCAGAAGACTATATACGGCGGGACATTCAATCTGCTTGAGCATACGCTTCCGCAGTACGGTATCAAAACGACATTTGTCGACGCACACGATCTGGATGAGATCGAAGGCGCTATAAAAGAGGATACCAGAGCGGTATTTCTGGAGACTCTCGGAAACCCTAACAGCGATATACCTGATATCGACGCAGTCGCTGACATCGCGCACAGGCATGGACTTCCGCTCGTGATAGACAATACGTTCGGTACGCCGTACCTTATCCGTCCTATCGAGCACGGAACTGATATAGTGGTCCATTCAGCGACAAAATTCCTTGGCGGACATGGTACTACTCTGGGCGGTATAATCGTGGAATCGGGCAAGTTCGACTGGAAGGCGAGCGGAAGATATCCTCAGATCGCTGACCCTAACCCGAGCTATCACGGAGTATCGTTTGCGGACGCAGTTGGGCCGGCGGCTTTCGTCACATACATAAGAGCGATCCTCCTCAGAGACACAGGCGCGGCGATATCGCCGTTCAACGCGTTCCTTCTGCTTCAGGGCATAGAGACACTGTCTCTCAGGGTCGAGCGTCACGCAGAGAATACCGGGAAAGTCGTAGAGTTCCTGAACAGTCATCCTCTGGTCGAGAAGGTCAATCATCCGTCGCTTCCGGACCATCCGGACCACGCGCTGTATGAGAAGTACTTCCCGAACGGCGGCGGGTCTATATTCACTTTCAACATCAAAGGCGGCCGTGAGGAAGCTTGGAAGTTCATTGACAATCTGAAGATATTCTCTCTTCTCGCTAATGTGGCAGATGTCAAGAGTCTGGTGATACATCCTGCGTCAACGACGCACTCACAGCTCACGGATGAGGAGCTGGCGGATCAGGGGATCGGTCAGAATACGATCCGTCTGTCGATAGGAACAGAGAACATAGACGATATAATCGAGGATCTGGAGAACGGATTCGCGGCAATACAGTAAACGGCAGGAACGACATCCCGCCACATAAAAGGAGGAATAAAATGAAAAACAATATCCTGAAATATACAGCGGTTATCGCAATACTGATCCTGACCATAGGAACTGCAGCGGCTCTGACATCATGCAAAGGCGGAGAAGAGAGCGGATCCGGCGGCAAAACAGTATACCGTACACTGGATGAGATAAAAGAGTCAGGCGAGATCAACCTCGGCGTCTTCTCCGACAAAAGTCCGTTCGGTTTTGTTGATGAGAACGGACAGTATCAGGGGTATGACATATATCTGGCTGAGAGACTGGGTAAGGACCTCGGTGTGAAGATCAACTATGTATCAACTGAGGCAGCCAACAGAGTCGAGTATCTGGAGACAGGCAAAGTCGACATCATACTTGCGAACTTCACGGTAACAGACGAGAGGGCTGAGAAAGTCGACTTCGCTCTGCCGTATATGAACGTTTCGCTCGGCGTAGTATCTCCGGACAGCCGTATAATAGCAGACGTGTCTGACATTAAAGACGACGATGAAGTCATCGTTATATCGGGAACAACTGCGGAAACTTATTTTACAGAGAATCTCCCGGACGTGAAACTTCAGAAGTACGATACATACGCGAACGCCAAGAACGCTCTGGAAAACGGTACAGCCGCAGCCTGGGCAAATGATAACACAGAAGTCATCGCGTTCGCTAATGAGAACAAAGGATATACGGTCGGTATCACAGAGCTTGGAAGCAAGGATACGATCGCGCCGGCAGTGAGCAAAGGAAACGAGACTCTGCTCAACTGGCTTAACGAAGAACTGACGGCGCTGGGATCTGAAAACTTCTTCCATGCCGCGTATGAAGAGACGCTTCTCGATACTTACGGAAAAGATTACGAAGAGGAGCTGGTCGTAGAACCGGGCAAATGATCCTGAGCCGTAACAGACCCGAGGTCAGGTACGGAAACAGTTTTTCCTTCTAATTATATATAAGCAGGATGCAGACAGAGATCATTTATGTCTGCATCCTGTTTTTTTAAAGGGAAAGCCTGCTGATACACAGAACTGCCAGAGGTGATATAATGCATATATAAACAATGGACAAAAGGGTGGCCAGCATTGCTGAAAAAAAACTTGACATCTAAATTATACTTCCGGCTGATCCCGCTGCAGCTGTTCATGCTGGTGATCGCTGCGGTGAACGGTTTCATATCAGGACCGTTCACGGGATTCTTCATAAAGGATACGGGACAGCCTGTGTATCAGATGACTGTCGACGCGTTCAGGATGCTTCCGTTCGCCATGCCGTTCTCAGTATTCGTATTGAGCTTCGTGACTTACGGCCAGACGTCGGGGAAACAGGCGATAGTCCACCTGGAGACGCTGCTGGACGGCGTTGTCTGCGTAGCAGGATTCACCGCTCTTCTTATCGGGCCTATGGGAATGAAAGGCTTCTATCTGGCTAACATACTGAACGGCGTGGTCACAGTCGCAGTTTTCTTTATATATTCCTGCCTGAAAAGAAAATCTTTCCCGAAGAATATGGAAGACCTTATGGTGATACCGCCTGGCTTCGGATTTCCTCCGGAGGACCGTATCGATATCACGATAAACGATATGGACGGCGTGCTCAGGACAGCGGACAGGATCCAGCGGTTCCTTCTTGACAGAGGCACAGATCGCAGGAGGGCGTATTACGGGGCGCTATGCATGGAGGAGATGGCAGGCAACATAGTCAAATATGGCTTTAATGAAGACAGCAGGCCTCACACCATTGATATCAGGGCGGCAGTAAAGGGCGATACTATGATCCTCAGGATCAAAGACGACTGTAAGGCATTTGATCCAACGGAAAGAGAGAAGCTGGCGCCGGATGACGACGTACTTAAGGATATCGGGATCCGTATGGTGTACAGAATAGCTGACGACGTGAGCTACAATCATACTCTTGGACTGAACGTACTCACGATCAGGATAAAAATATAAAGTGATACCGCTCATATGGTAATTACTGTTGATTTTTGGCACGCCGTGCGTTAAAATAGGTCAAATACAAATTGCAGCAGATAAATAAAGGAGGAGAAAATGGCCCATTTCTTTAAAGAACCTTCAAGGACATTCAGCGAGTATCTTCTTGTGCCGGGATATACGTCGGAAGACTGCATTCCTGACAAAGTATCGCTGAAAACACCGATAACGAAATTCAGGAAAGGTGAAGAACCTGAGCTCACAGCAAATATCCCACTGGTCTCCGCGGTGATGCAGGCTGTTTCTGATGACAAGATGGCAGTTGCTCTCGCGAAGGAAGGTGGGATTTCGTTTATTTACGGATCACAGACCATCGAAGACGAAGCCGCGATGGTACGCCGCGTGAAAGACTATAAGGCGGGTTTTGTCAGAAGCGACAGTAACCTTCGCCCGGATCAGACGCTGCAGGACGTCCTGAACATCAAGGCCGAGAAGGGCCATTCGACTATAGCCATCACAGAAGACGGCACAGCGGAGAGCAGGCTGGTCGGAATGGTGACGAGCCGTGACTACAGAGTCAGCCGTATGGATCCGTCGACGAAGATAAGTGAATTCATGACGCCGTTCGACAAGCTGATCTACGGCGAAGACGGTATCTCACTTTCCGAGGCGAACGATATCCTCTGGGAGAACAAGCTGAATGCGCTCCCGATCATTGACAAAGATCAGAGACTGGCTTACTTCGTATTCAGGAAAGACTACGACAGCCATAAGAGTCATCCGAACGAGCTGCTTGACGAAAACAAGAGATATGTGGTCGGAGCAGGCGTGAATTCAAGAGATTACAAGGAACGTATACCTGCACTCGTGGAAGCCGGCGCTGACGTGCTCTGCATAGATTCATCCGAGGGATATTCCGTCTGGCAGGCAAACACACTGGCATGGGTCAGGGAAAAGTACGGCGATTCAGTAAAGATCGGCGCCGGAAACGTAGTAGATAAAGATGGATTCAATTTCCTTGCCGAGGCGGGAGCTGACTTCATCAAGATCGGCATCGGCGGAGGCTCTATCTGTATCACCAGAGAGCAAAAGGGCATCGGCCGCGGCCAGGCATCCGCGGTCATCGACGTGGCAGAAGCAAGAGACGAGTACTTCGAGAAGACAGGCATATATATTCCGATCTGCTCTGACGGCGGCATCGTATACGATTATCATATGACGCTTGCGCTCGCTATGGGAGCTGACTTCCTGATGCTCGGAAGATATTTCGCGAGATTCGATGAATCACCGTCCAACAAGCTGAATATAAACGGAAACTACGTCAAGGAATACTGGGGTGAAGGTTCCAACAGGGCCAGGAACTGGCAGCGCTATGACCTCGGCGGAGACGGCGGAAAGATGAAGTTTGAAGAGGGCGTGGACTCATATGTTCCATACGCCGGCCCGCTCCATGACAACGTGGAAGTGTCGCTCAACAAGGTCAAGTCGACTATGTGTAACTGCGGTGCGACAAACATCCCGGATCTGCAGAAGAACGCCAAGCTCACGCTTGTATCCGCGACATCGATCGTGGAAGGCGGAGCGCACGACGTAATACTGCGTGATTCGTCACAGAACGCAATAAGGTAATGTGTAATAGGGGACGGTTCCGAAAAACACAGTTAAATGTGTTTCCCGAAACCGTCCCCAAAAACACAGAGAGGGGAAAATGAAGCAGGAATTGATTATCGTCCTTGATTTCGGGGGCCAGTACAATCAGCTGATCGCAAGGCGCGTCCGCGACATGAACGTGTACTGCGAGGTATTGTCGTACAAAACTCCGCTGGAGGAGCTTGTTGCGAGGAAGCCTAAGGGCATCATTCTTACAGGCGGGCCGAACAGCGTTTACGACCCGGAGTCGCCGCACTATGATAAAGCGCTTTTTGATACTGATATTCCCGTACTAGGGATCTGCTATGGCTCTCAGTTAATGGCGTATACGCTTGGCGGCAGAGTGGAGTCTGCTAAAGTAAGCGAGTACGGTAAGACGGAAATAGACGTAGATAAGACCGGCAGACTTCTCAAAGATGTGCAGGAGAGGACGATCGGCTGGATGAGCCATACCGATTATATTGCGGAGCCGCCGGAAGGCTTCAGGATCACAGCAAGTACCCCGGTATGCCCTGTGGCTGCGATGGAGGACGCCGAGCATGCTCACTATGCGGTGCAGTTCCATCCTGAAGTAACTCATACAGTAGAGGGCAATAAGATGCTCCGTTCGTTCGTATACGACGTATGCGGATGCACAGGCGACTGGAAGATGGACGACTTCGTCGAGAAGACGATCGAGGACATACGCGCTAAGGTCGGAGGCGGCAAAGCGCTCTGCGCTCTTTCAGGCGGAGTCGATTCATCAGTTGCAGCTGTACTCATGTCAAAAGCCATAGGTAAGCAGCTCACGTGCGTCTTTGTTGACCACGGTCTTCTGAGAAAGAACGAAGCCGACGAAGTAGATAAGGTATTCGGACCTGAAGGGCCATACGATCTGAACTTTGTGCATGTCGACGCACATGAGAGGTTCTATGAGAAGCTTGCGGGCGTGACGGAGCCTGAGAAAAAGAGAAAGATAATCGGTGAAGAGTTCATCCGAGTGTTCGAGGAAGAAGCGAAGAAGATCGGCGCTGTTGATTATCTTGTGCAGGGCACGATCTATCCGGACGTTATAGAGAGCGGTCTCGGCAAGTCGGCTACGATCAAATCACATCACAACGTCGGCGGACTTCCGGACTACGTGGATTTCAAAGGAATAATCGAGCCACTCAGAATGCTGTTCAAGGATGAAGTCAGACGCGCTGGGCTTGAGCTCGGGATCCCTGAGAACCTCGTGTTCCGGCAGCCGTTCCCCGGACCCGGACTTGGCATAAGGATAATCGGCGACATCACGCCAGAGAAGGTCAGGATGGTACAGGATGCGGACTTGATCTACAGAGAAGAGATCGCGAAGGCGGGACTCGATAAGGATATAAATCAGTACTTTGCAGCGCTGACTAACGTAAGGTCGGTCGGAGTCATGGGCGACTTCAGGACGTACGACTATGCGATCGCGCTCAGAGCTGTTAAGACATCAGACTTCATGACAGCAGGGTCAGCAGAGATCCCGTGGGATGTGCTGAAGAAGATAACGACAAGGATCGTTAACGAGGTGGACAACGTGAACAGAGTGTTCTACGATATCACATCAAAACCCCCGGGGACAATAGAATTCGAATGACACTCTTCAAGAAAAGAATGGCTTGATTTCAACGGTTACAGGCCACGCAAAATGCGTGATGACAACCAAATGACAACAATTTTCTAAAAAACTCATCTAATAAGAGCGAAAAATACGTTCTTCATAGAGTTTCAGTATATTAGCAATAGAGGTGTATCTCAGCCCATAAATGAGAGTTTTATTAGTGAGCGTTTCGCTGCTCATGAATGCGAGTGTAACGGGCGAGGGCAGGCTAATTGTCCTTGCCCGTTCTACAACTAATGTTTTTACAAAAGAAGGTTGTTTAAAATGAGCAATGTAAATCTTATACAGAGCAAGATTTTGCAATTAGAAGGCGGTGCTTTTCAGTCACTTTTTGACGAGTATCTTTATAAAAGATATAGATTCAAAAATATTCAAACATTAGGAGTACAGACAGGAACGAACAAGCCTACAAAAGGAACACCTGACTCATATGTACTAACAGATGATGGTAAATACATTTTGATAAATTACGGTAGTGTTAGTTCTCAGCCCGCTGAAAAGATAAAGGCTGATATTTTATCTTGTTTTGATACTTCGAAGTTAATTTTAGATAAAGCGAAAATTAAAAAAATTATTTGCGGACACCGTTCTACGAATATTCATATTGAACAATTTGATAGCATTAGAGAATCAATAGAAGGGGTTGAGATTGAACTAATTGGAATAGATACACTTTCTCATGACTTAGCGTTGAATTATCCACATATTGCCAAGGAGCATCTAGGTATAGCAATAGACACTAATCAATTCTTTGATATTGAAGATTTCGTAAAAGCGTATGATGCAAATGGTACAAATGCACCGATTGATTGTGATTTTTTATATCGTAAAAATGAGTTGGATTTAACTTGCAACAGTATAAACAATAATACAGTTACAGTCTTAACTGGACCATCTGGAATAGGGAAAACCAGATTGGCATTAGAAGTGTGTAGAAAACAAGAAGATGAAGGATTGAAGGTTTATTGTGTCCATAGTAATGGGAATTTGTTATATGGAGATATTAGATATTATGTTGATAACCCTGGGGAATACTTAATCTTTTTGGATGATGCAAATGTAATTGCAAGTCTAGATAATGTTCTACAAACTCTTTTAACGCTACCTGATGAATTTGATGTCAAAGTGCTTATTACAGTAAGAGATTACGCAAAGGATGGTGTAATCACTGCTATATCAAATTATGCAAAACCTGAGATAATACAAATTGATCGACTTAAGGATGAAGAAATAAAAGATATTTTGAAGCAGGATTTAGGCATTCTAAACCCAGATTATCTAAACAAAATATCCGAAATTGCCAAAGGTAATGCTCGGCTTGCATATTTAGCAGGAAGTAGATCTATTGATGAAGGATATCAAGCATTACGGAACACGGAAGATATTTTTAGACATTATTATGGCCGTGTAATAAAGGACGCAACGTTAAATGAAGATGATATTATGATGCTTTTCTTAATCACGGTGGCGGGTCCTGTGAGGAGAAATAGAAATCAGTTATACAGTAATATGAAAAGGCAATACGCTCCTAAAATTGATGAGTATGAAGCGTTTGCAAAATTATATAAACTAGAGTTAATCGACTGGGTTGAAGCTGAGATAACTAAGATTTCAGATCAAAGTTTCGGAAATTTCATTTTGTATTATGTATTGTATGAAAAGCATTGGGCAAGTGTAGAGAGCTTAATAGCAATTGCCTTTCCTAAATATAAAAACAAAGTAGTGTATGTTTTAAATACTATTATCGAGATTTTTAATTCCAGCGATGTAGTTAAATTTGTAGAGGATTCTATTATTGCTGCATGGAATAATGCACCAAAAGAACAAGAGATGGATTATCTAGAATCTTTTTATCAAGTTGACGCAGATAAAGCTTTGGATATTATAAAAAAGCATATAGAGCAAGAAACGAATGTGGAGTTTGATTTGCATGGTTTTGATATTGATGCAAAGAAAAATTATCATAATATTGCAACTAAAGAAATTGAAATCCTTGGCGGATATAAATATACTGAATAATTTGAAGATGCGATTGACCTAATTATGTTGTTTTTCAAAAAAAGGCCTGATTTAATAATGGATTTCTATTTTGTCATTAGTGGAAGCCTGCTGTATGACAAGTATTCATGGAAAAATAAGTTTAGTAATGAAATAGATTTGATGGATAAGTTATGGGGAGCCACACAAGAGGGCAGCAACTATAACAACAGTATTTTGTATATTCATATTGCTGAATATGCATTGAGTACAGAATTTTCTTACACAGAAAAGGGCAACAATAAGTCGATTAATTTCGTAACAATGAAAATCAATTTCACTAAAGAAATTGCATCGCTACGTAGCAAAATATGGATGGCACTGGGAAGTCTTAGAAGAAACGTTGAATACCGCGACGAAGTTAATAAGTTATTATCGGAAGTTCATTTAAGCGGCCTAGATGAAGAAAATTCAAAACTATACTTACAGTCAGATTTTGATAACATATATGCGAATGTGATTACTAAAGGGGATACTAATTTTTCAGATGCCATAATAGTTGGTAAATATAAGGAGAATGCTGAACGGTTTCGTATGCCTATTGATGAGAGATACTTGATTTCAGAGAACAACCATGATTATAGAATTTATAAAGTATTATCACAAGAGCATTTTCTTGGTGAAATACCTGAAGATGACATGAAAATCCGCAGGAAGAGTATTGCGGAGGAAATAGATAAATATACGCTTAATGACTATAGAAAACTATTCAAAACATGTAGACTATTAGAAAAGAATGTATCTGAAAGAGAGCATTATTCATTAAGCACTGGGCTTGACATAGTATTTGAGATTCTAGAAGATGATGTTGATTTATATGTTAAAGTAATAACTGAGTATTTTAATGAAGATGCCCCATTTATGCCTAATAGCTACCCGCAAGTTAAATATTTGTTGGCACATCTTGGTTATGAGAAGACACTCGAATTAATAAGAAATCGAACATTTCAGAAAAGAGATGGATGGTTATCTGTGATTTGGGAATGTATTGATGAGGGTGATATTAATGATAAGATTGTTAAAGATTACAGCTTATTCATCAAACAAAACCTGAACAAGGAGAACCCGATAATACCATCTGCAAAAATGTTAAAGCTGTATGGCGATAGAGATATTGAATTAAAGGGCGAGGTTATCAAGACAATTATTGAAAAGCCTGAACTATCGGCTTCTTTTCTAGGTAATACATATCGAGATGACAATATCGAAGTATTGCTGTCTGTTTTCAAAGACGATTATGACGAAATATCACAAATATATATAAATGCCATTAAGTCAAACAACCTTGTGGATTACGGCGGTAAATTATTTATCAAGATATTTGAAAAAAGATCAGAAATATGGAAAGAGTACATTGATTGGGTAAAAAGTAATATCTATCGAGACGGATATGAACAAATAGTAATTGGATTAGTTTGGAAAACCCAGAAATGGAAAGAGTGTATAGATTACGCATTTGATATTCTTATAAAAGATGATAAGGCATTTTTTTTAGAGCAACCTTCTAAGCTGTTGTTCAGTAAAACGAAAGACGAAAATCTTAATATGAGAAAAAAGCAATGGCTCCTTGATTATTTACATAAAAGTCACAATGACATTGACAGGTGTGCAATCATAATTTATGTAGTTATAAATGTAATGCCAGATTGGAAACTCGATTTTATTCTTGAGTTCTTGAAAGAAAATAAAAATATCGAGGACTTTAAAAGGATTCAGTTGTTTCCTATGTCTAGTTCCTGGTCGGGGAGTGAAATTCCATTGATTATTGACAAAATTCGTTTTGTTGAAACGCTAAAAGAACAGCTTAAAGGCGTCGATTATATTGAACATAGAAGACATCTTGAAGAAGTGCGAAGGGGTCTAGAGAGTTACAAAAAACATATTGAAATAGAGGAATACATTGGAAATGCTGACTATGTGTAAAAAACGCCGCGTTTTAGCGGCGTTTTTCGTACATGTCATTCATCAAACAGATCTGAATGGGTTCCTGTCCTAGATGCTGTTAGTATCAATTCTGTATTGCTTACAGCATATATCAGGAGCCAGTCCGGTTGAATGTGGCATTCTCTGAAACCTATATAATTTCCGGTCAAGGCATGATCTTTATATTGATCTGAAAGTGGTTCTTCGCACAACAAGATATTAAGAACGCCTTTCAACAGATCTAGATCATAGCCTCTCTTCTTGATGCGCTTATAATCTTTTCGGAATTTTGTAGTAGTAACTAACGTAAGCATCAATTTTCCTCTTTATCAAGTTCATCAAATAGATCTTTAGCATTAGAGTAACGTTTTGCCTTTTTCTTACCCGACATAATTTCTCTTGCTTCTGCCATTGCCTCTTCTGTTTCGTGATTATATCTCGGCTGTTTTACTGAAAAAGGAAAGCCACCCTCTATTATTGACATGTTCAGGAAAACGTTAATAGCATCTGATAGAGACAGCCCAAAATTGGAGTATATAGCTTCAGCGCCACTTTTTGTCTGCGGCTCAGTACGAACATTGATGTTTGCAGTTCTAGCCATATTCAATACCTCCCTTCTTTCATATACAGTGTAACGCAAATGCGATACAATAGCAAGCATATGTTTTACGGTATTTAATCTATCTAATAGTCCCCAAAACACTTTGGTATATTAGTTATTTGTATAACGGCAGCAGTTTACGCTGTCACATAGAAATGGTAGACTATTTAGTATTAATAAAGTGTGTTCAACAGGTTGGCAGAAATGAAAAATACTAAAAAAGCAATTATATGCCTTGCGGTTCTCATTATCATTACCGCTGCTTTTGTCATCATCCGCATGCAGCCGGAGAAACTGTCACCACCGGTAACAGAAGAAATCGATTACGCAGAGATCGCGTTTGATGATGCTTTCATCAAAGCCGAGCTGGAGCATGTCGAGAAGAAAGACAACGGCTACACGTATGATGAAGACATGGGCGGAAA
>JAFWJS010000009.1 GCA_017511535.1 Eubacterium sp.
ACAGCCTGACTATGACTTTTCCCTTTATGGCTTCTCTTGCGACGTCACCGACTTCACTGCGCCTCGAGTCCACACTTCCGGCGCGGTTATCTCCCATGCAGAAGTACTTACCTTCAGGCACTGTATATGTTTCCCCTTCTGGCGGTATCTCAAATGCCGGAGTATATCCGTCTTTCAGGTAGTCTTCGAAATACTCTTCTCCATTTATATAAAGCTGATCGTCGCTGATCATTATCTCGTCGCCCGGGAGTCCTATTACTCTTTTTATGAGAAGTTTGTCTTCGCCGGAGTCTTCATTCACCAGATCGCTCTGGAAAATAATGATGTCTCCGCGTTCCGGATCATGATTTCTGTAAGCCTGCCTGTACATGATCATATAATCATTCTCATGGAGTGTGTTTTCCATAGAAGTCTGCTTTACTATGGTTGGCCTGATGAAATACAGCACCGCAGCAGCCAGGCATAAAGCGATAAGAACGTCCACTATCAGACTCTTGATAAAACTGCCTGCCTTCTGGCCTGCGGTAGGTTTCTCAACATGTTCGCCAATGGCAGCACCATTCCAGAAATCCTCACGGTCTTCTTGATTCATTGCTGTTTTCAGATTACTTTTTTTGTATCTGTCTGATCTCATATTTACTTCCTTCTAAACTGTTGATTGACTGCGGGACAGGTTATCTGCCGCCCAGCCCATATAGTATCTCTTTGAATCTTGATGGTAACGGCGCGTCGAAAGCTCTCTCCGCCAGATAACCGAGTCTTTCGGATTCTGCCGCTGAAGTGAGGAATTCGATTCTGTCCGCGTGCAGAAGCTGTGTCGTCAGACCGAAGCGCTCGGCCACATATCCGTTGATTGTCGCTGCACCGCGATCCGCATACTTACTGTCTCCGATAAGCGGATGACCTATGCTCGCAAGATGAGCCCTTATCTGGTGAGAACGTCCCGTTACCAGTTCTACCTCACAGAGAGTGGCTCTGAGTCCGTCTCCGAACGCCAGCACTTCAAGCGGACGTACTATTGTTTCTACATTTTTGCCGCCGCTTTCAACTATCCTGACTTTGTTGGCTGCTTCATCCTTCACGAGAGAGCCGCCCAGCCACAGTTCGTCTTTTATCACGCCGCAGGCGATGGTCATATAGAACTTGCGGATATCGTCATCTCTGATCATGCGGTTCAGCTCTCGCATTGAAGCTGCCGTCTTTCCGAACAGCACTATTCCGGTCGTGTTGCGGTCAAGCCTGTTTGCAGGAGCCGGTGAGAAGATTTTCTCGTTCCGGGGATCGTAAGCACCGCTTGCTATGAGATAGTCCTTCACCTGGTTAGCCAGATGATCCTTTTTTTCATGAGAATCACCGTGAGTCAGCAGGCCGTAAGGCTTACTCACCATCAGCACTTCGTCGTCCTCATAGACTATTTTGAAAGTGCGCTTAGTTTTCGCTGCCTTTGCCTGAGACCCCGCACCAAACGAGCCCTTGCCGCGCGACAGTTTCTCAAAAGCCTCGTCGGACAGATAGAGCGTCAGGACTTCGCCTTCATTTAATATATACGATTCGCTCCTGCGCTTAGCGTCGACCTTTACATCCTTGCGGATGATCCTGTAGATCTCGCCAAGGGATGCTCCCGGGAGATACTTTCTAAGAAATCTGTCGAGCCTGCGTCCGGCGTCATTCGCGGTGATACGGATCTCTCTCATAACAGCACTTATTCTACCACGCGAGCGG
>JAFWJS010000052.1 GCA_017511535.1 Eubacterium sp.
TGAGATAAGGTCGATCACTGTATCTGCGGCTTTCCCGGACGCTGCATTTTTTTCTTCTGTTTCATTGCTTTCAGGTGCCGGCTTCAAGCCGTATTTAACGAGCTCCTCTTCAGTCAGACTGTTCTCGACATCCAGGAATTCCTTCTCCAGCTTTTTCAGCCTCCGCCTTGCTTTCGGGTCTTTCTCGACCTCTTTCCTATATTCATCCAGTGTTTTCATTTCCTGTCACCCCGGTCAGAATGTCCAGCTTAACTGGTCCCGCTCAGGAAGGTCTCCGAACACTCCGTGCTCTCTGAGAGTATCAGCGGCCGCCTTATTGATGCCGGCCCTTGTCACTGCATCCTCGATCGTATCGAACGGCCGGTCCTGATATGCGTCATATATCGACCTGGCACACGACTCCCCTACTCCGTTATATGCTGAGAACGGAAGCAGTACCTTACCGTCTTTCTCCCAGAATCTCGTCGCTTCAGATTCGCCTATTCTTGCCGGTGCGAATTCATACCCGCGTGCGTACATCTCATATACTACTTCAAGGACGAGCATCTCTTCCTTTTCCTTAGCCGTCGCGTTGGTGCCCTTCTGCTTTATCTGCTCCATCCTGTCAAGACATGCCTGCGGCCCTCTTAATGCCACATCCGCGTTGAAATCCTGCGCTACGCTGGTGAAGTATGTAGCGTAGAATTCCACAGGGTAATACACCTTATACCATGCCAGCCTGAACGACATCATGACATATGCCACGGCGTGAGCACGCGGGAACATGTACTTTATCTTGGAGCATGAATCGATATACCAGTCCGGTATATTATGAGACTTCATCTCCTTGATGTCGTCTTCCGTGAGCACACGGTTCTTCTTACGTACGTCTTCCATTATTTTGAACGACTTTTCGTTCTCTATGCCCTTCAGCATACAGAAGTTCATGATGTCGTCACGCGTGGATATCACCTCACGCATCGTCGCGACGCCCTGTCTAATGTATTCCTGGGCGTTATTCAGCCACACGTCTGTACCGTGCGAGAATCCTGACATCCTGATCAGATCCTCGAAACGAGACGGCTTGACGTCGTCAAGCATCTGCCTTACGAACGACGTTCCGAATTCCGGTATCGCATACGATCCGTGTGTGAACTTATAGTCGTCCATCTTTATGTCGAGCGCTTCGGTTCCGTTGAAGATCGACAGCACTTTCTTATCGGTCAGATCGACCTTGAGCGGGTCGACTCCCGTCATGTCCTGAAGCTGTCTGATCATGGACGGTACGTTATGCCCCAGTATATCCAGCTTCAGAAGGTTTTTATCTATCTTGTGATAGTCGAAATGAGTCGTCACGATGTCAGTGGTCGTGTCGTTCGCCGGGTGCTGCACCGGACAGAACTCGAAGATCTCATGATCGTCAGGCACGATAATGATCCCGCCGGGATGCTGTCCTGTCGTTCTCTTTACTCCTGTACATCCGATAGCAAGCCTTCCTGCCTCATATTTATTCAGAGGACGCCCTGTCTCTTCGTAGAACTTCATTACATATCCGTAAGCAGTCTTGTCAGCTATCGTCCCGACCGTTCCGGCCTTGTACACGTTTTTCTCTCCGAATATCTCGCCTACGTATCTGTGTGCTCTGGGCTGATACTCTCCGGCGAAGTTCAGGTCGATATCAGGCTCCTTATTCCCTTCAAAACCCAGGAATGTAGCAAAAGGTATCTCAAAGCCGTCACGCTTCATTTCTGTCCCGCACTCCGGGCACTTCTTCGGGGGCATATCTATGCCACAGTCATATTTCTGCATATCGCCCCACTCGAGATGTCTGCATTTAGGACATATATAATGCGGATCCAGCGGATTCACTTCTGTGATACCCGCCATAGTCGCGGCAAACGATGAACCTACGGATCCTCTCGAACCTACCAGATAGCCGTCTGAAAGCGACTTCTGAACGAGCATCTGCGCTGACACGTACATTACTGCGTACCCGTTGCTTATGATAGCGTTGAGCTCTGTATCAAGACGTTTCTCTATCGGTTCAGGGAGCGGATCTCCGTATATCTTATGCGCCCGCTCCAGACATGTCCTCCTGAGTGTTTCCTCAGCGCCTTCGATCCTCGGCGGACACTTTTCATCCGGAACCGGCTTGATGCCTTCATCGATCATATCGGCTATTAAATTAGTGTTGTCGATGACTATCCTTTTTGCGGTGTCGTCTCCCAGGTAGCTGAATTCGTCCAGCATCTCCTGCGTCGTCCTCAGGTACAGGCCGTGTCCGTTTGCGGCATCCTTGAATCCCATGCCTGCCAGAAGTATGTTCCTGTATATCGCGGATTCTTCCTCGTCATAATGTGCGTCTGTCGTGGCTACGACAGGCTTCCCCATCCTGTCAGCGAGCTCTACGATCCGTCTGTTCAGATCCTGCAGGTCTTCATTTCCCGAGACAGTGCCGTTGTCTATAAGAAACTTATTGTTAACAACAGGCTGTATCTCAAGATAGTCGTAATACGACGCGATCCGTTCCAGTTCCTCGTCCGGGGCTCCTGACTCAACTGCTCTGAAGAGTTCTCCCGCTTCGCATGCCGAGCCAAGTATCAGGCCCTTTCTGTATTTTTCAAGCACACTTCTCGGTATCCTCGGCTTCTTATAGAAATAGTCCAGATGCGATATGGATACCAGCTTGTAAAGGTTCATCATTCCTTCCTGCGTACTTACGAGGATAATGATATGATTCGTCGGCCTGGCCTTGTAATCGATAGTTCCGTCTTCTTTTATAAGTCCTTCGTCAGGGAGGAGATATCCCTCCATCCCGTATATCACCTTGATATGCTTTCCGGCTTTGTTGAGCTTACTTGCTGTATTAGCCGCGTCAGGGAAGCTCTGCACAACTCCGTGGTCTGTTATGGCGACCGCCGGCTGTCCCCATCTGGCAGCTGTCTCAACGATCTTGTCCGGCTCATTCAGTCCGTCCATGGCGCTCATCTTGGTGTGACAGTGAAGTTCCACTCTGTGCGGCCCGTCGTACAGATCTTCTCTTACAGGCATCTGGCTGACCTTGAGCTGTGAAAGCATCACATCCATCTCGTTATCGAAGACATTAAATTCTGTCTTCCCCTTACAGATGACATAGACGCCTTCTTTTATGCTTTCAGAGTCCTTCTCCCACTGTTTATTAGATACGAACGCCTTCAGACAAGTCGAATTGGTCTTGTCAGTTATATGCATCATTACAAGAAGACGGTCGTCGCGTATAGGTCTTGTCTCGATATGGAATATGGTCCCGGCTATGACGACTTCTCCGAGATCAGGCTTAAGATCGTTTATCGCTACAGGTTCACCTTTTATATCCTTGACGATGATGTTTCTGGAGCCTCTCCTTCTTGCGAACGGACTCCCGGAAGACCCTCCGGAACTGTTGTCATCTGACCCTGCATATGATCCGGATCCGAATGCAGGCGTGCTGTCAGCGCTTCCGGTATCCGGTCTCACCGCTTCTTCTCTGGCCGCGTCTTCTTCAGCGATCTTTGCAAGTTCCTCATCGCTCAGAGTCAGTTTCCTGGATGCCTGCTCGCGTGCTTCATGGTCGTGCTCGAACACAACTTTATAGTCAAGACCGAACGTCTCCTTGATCTTCGCGCTTATCCTGGCTCCCTGTACTTTGCTGAGCTCCTCAAGAGAAGCTCCTCCCACGGCTTTTATATGTACTGTATTCTCCGATGCCTCGATCTTACCGGGATCCACAGCATTTCTTACTATAGGAGGAAGCGCCGCTGAGCATCTTCCGGCATATACCGCCGCAGTCTCATCAGGATGCACAGCCATATTCTCCGTGTCATATATGTATCTCAGCTTTACGCCCGTTATCGACGGGATAGTGTCTATTATCCTGTCCCTTATCGTCTTTTCATCGCGCTCTGATACAACAAAATCGAGCCCTACCGTAACAGCAAGCTCACCTTCAGGAGTCAGCACTGCGCTTCTGGTCTCGGCTCTGAATCCGGATGTATCTTCCCGGTACAGATCCTTGGATATTGAATTTTTGATCAGTTCACTCAGATTATTCATGCGTCTTTACCTTAAGGTCTCTCTGATAACTGTCATAAGCTCTTCCGCAAGGTCCTCTTCAGGCACCTTCTTCAATATTTCACCTTTACGTATTATCAGGCCTTCCTTATCTCCGCCGCATACTCCGAAGTCAGCCTCTCTTGCTTCTCCGGGGCCGTTCACCACACAGCCCATGACTGCGATCCTGAGACCGCCCGGAAGTCCTTCTTCAGCTTCGAGCTTCTTTTCTACTTCGTTTACGAGAGGCTCCAGATCGATCCTTGTTCTCCCGCACGTAGGACACGATACGATATCGAACTTCGGCTCGCGCTCACCAACGGCTTCCAGTATGCTCTTCGCAAAGTACACTTCATTCACCGGGTCTGACGTAAGTGATACTCTTATCGTATCGCCGATACCCGAAAGGAGAAGCGCTCCGATCCCCGCTGCTGACTTTACCTGTCCCCGCTTCAGTGTCCCGGCCTCTGTGATACCTACATGGAACGGATGTGACGTCTTTTCTGCCGCTATCCTGTATGCGTCATATGTCATCCTGACATTGGATGATTTGATGGATATCACTATATCTCCGAAATCCATATCTTCCAGAAGTCTTACGTTCCTGAGCGCGCTTTCCGCAAGTCCCTCGGCGGTCACCTTCCCGTATTTCTCCAGTATGTCTTTCTCAAGCGATCCTGAATTCACACCTACCCTGATCGGGATATGTCTCGCTTTCGCAGCATCTACCACTGCCCTTACACGTTCTTCTGACCCTATATTGCCCGGATTGATCCTTACCTTGTCAGCGCCTGCCTCTATCGCTCCTACCGCAAGCCTGTGATCAAAATGTATATCAGCGACAAGCGGCGATCCCGTCTTCTTTCTCACCTCTCTGAAAGTATCGAGAGCCTGCATATCCGGCACTGAGATCCTGATTATCTCACAGCCGGCGTCTTCAAGTTCTCTGATCTGTCTCAGAAGAGCCTTCTCATCCCTTGAATCCACATTCGTCATAGACTGTATCGATATCGGGCTACCGCCGCCTATCGCAACATCTCTTACCATTACCCTATCTGTCATCCGGCTCACCTATCTGAAGATTATCTTTCCTACATCTTTGAAAGTTATGACTATTATCAATACAAGCAGAAGCATCATACCTGCAGTATGTATCCTCGCCTCCAGATCATCTGATATCATTTTCCCTGTCACTTTTCTTATGATGACGAAGAGTATCCTTCCTCCGTCAAGTGCAGGAAACGGGAATATGTTTATGACTGCGAGGTTCACACACATCATTGCAGTGAGGAGCAGATAATAGATCAGTCCCTGGCTGGCTGACTCATTTACAGCCGATACTATCCCTACCGGGCCTGACAGATCGTCTACTCCGGCGTCTCCCGTAAAGAGCATCCGGAAACCCTCGAAGATCAGTCCTGTCATCCTTACTGTGGAAACAGCGCCGTCCCTTATGGATCTTACCGGGTCGCGTCTTACCACCGGCGTTATGCCGATAAGGTATCTGCCGTCCTTCTTTTCAGGCCTGACTGTAAAGCGACGTTCTTTACCGTTTCTGTCCGCGTAAATAATATATCCATCTTTGTTCCTGCTGTTGAAAGTCGTAAGATCTTCCCACGACTGTATCTTCGCCGCATCTCCGGAAGGCTCCCCGTCTTCGATACTTTCCGCTGCCGTAAGCATGTCTCCTGAAGCTATGCCTGCCTTCTCAGCAGGGCTCCCGGGCTGCACGCTGTCGATCGTAAGTGTCGCGTATCCTGAATAGAAAAAGATCCCCGCCACTATCACAAACGCTGTCAGCATGTTCATCGTTACGCCCGCGGCCAGTATGATGATCTTCTTCCATCCGGGCTTGCTGTTGAATGCTCTCGGGTCCCCTGTATCTTCATTCTCCCCTTCAAGAGCGCAGTATCCTCCTATCGGAAAGAGGCGGACTGAATACAGAGTCTCCTTACCCTGCTTCTGCAGTATGGCAGGACCCATCCCGAAAGCGAATTCATTAACTTTAACACCCATCATCTTAGCCGTGATGAAATGCCCGAGCTCATGCGGCACGATGAGTATCACAAAAAATATTATCAGTGCGATTATTGTAGTGATTATATTCAACTGTCCGACCTCTGTGACAGGCGGTATACCGTTCTATTGCATATAGTCTATTCCGGGAGTCTCCCGCAGACTATGTCTCTTACCTCTCTGTCACATTCCACGACTTCATCCAGATCCGGATCTTCTGTTGAGATGTGCTCATCCAGCACTCTCTCTATTCCTTCCGCTATATCTGTAAACCCTATCTTCTTATCAAGAAATGCCTGTACGAGCACTTCGTTAGCCGCATTCATAGCCGCAGGATATGTTCCGCCCGCTTTGGATGCTCTTACTGCGATATCCAGCGTTCTGAAAGCATCTCTGTCAGGTCTTTCAAAAGTAAGATCCGATGCCGTGCCAAAAAAGTCAAGACATTCAAGATCATTATCAAGTCTCTCCGGATAGCCAAGCGCCACGCTGATCGGTATCCTCATGTCAGGTATCCCCATCTGCGCTATCACAGATGTATCCATGAATTCGACTGCGGAATGCACGATGCTCTGTGGATGTATCAGAACTTCTATATCGTCGATATCCACTCCGAAGAGCCATTTCGCTTCGATCATCTCCAGTCCTTTATTCATCATCGTAGCAGAGTCGATGGTGATTTTTCTTCCCATCGACCAGTTTGGATGCCGGAGCGCCATCTCCGGTGTAACTGTCTTCAGGCGGTCGTATGTCCATCCTCTGAACGGCCCTCCTGAACATGTGAGAAGGATCCTTCTTATCCTGCTTCCTCTGTTTCCCTGAAGGCACTGGAATATCGCGCTGTGTTCACTGTCTACCGGCAGCATCCTGACTCCTCTGTCTTTTATGGCTTTCATGATTATATGTCCGCCTGCCACGAGAGTCTCTTTATTTGCCAGAGCTATATCATGCCCAGCTTTGATCGCATGATATGTAGGTACAAGCCCACGCATGCCCATAAGAGCGTTTAGGACTATATCGCAGCTGCTTTCAGCCGCCTCAATAAGGCCCTGAGGTCCATATGCCACACGGATACCGGGAAAAGCGCCGGTGATCCTGCCTGTATCTTTTTTGTCGGCGCAAACGGCAAGCTCAGGCCGGTCTTCCTCACTGAAGGAGGCTATCTGGTCGATGAGCGTATTGACGTTCTTGCCGCATGTAAGCGCTGTTACCCTGAATCTGTCAGGATTTCTGTGTATTATATCAAGGGTCTGCGTGCCGATCGAGCCCGTGCTCCCGAGCACCGCTATCCTTTTTCTCTCCATACTGTCACCTTCTTATCAAAGTCCCATGAAGTAGCGCATGACTATCGTCACATAGTAATAAACGAACGGCGCCGTGAACAGCACACTGTCGAATCTGTCCATTACGCCGCCGTGTCCCGGAATGAGATCACCGTAATCCTTGATACCCATCTTACGCTTATACGCAGACGCAGTGAGGTCACCAAGCATCGATACCGGCGATGCAAGAAGCCCGATAATGACGAAATGGATCAGATACTGCCTCGCGAAAATAAAACCGAAAAGCGCAGAAAGGATCACGCTTCCGATGACTCCGCCTACAGCTCCTTCGATCGTCTTCTTCGGCGAAAGGTTCGGGCACAGCTTATGCTTCCCAAACAGCATTCCGCTGAAATAAGCAAATATATCAGACCCGAATGCAGTCAGAAGAACGAGCCATTTCATGATTGAGAAGTTATCTGTCTCATCGATGAGCACGATATGAAAGGCAAAGAATACGATATATATGATACCTGTAATGGAAGCCATGGCGTCTTCCGGCTTCCTCTTCTCCAGATCGAACATGTACAGCGATCCCGCCATCACGACCAGCACCAGCCATGCCATGACGAAGATATTGTTGAAATCGCCCATGTAGTACATATAGCAGTGCACTCCGTAAAGAAGCGCTATAGCCGCGTATCCCAGCTTAAGGCTCGGCTGTATGCCCATCTTCCTGAATCCGCTGAAGAACTCTTTTATACCGATGACACTCACGGCAAGCGTCAGCGCGATGAGCCAGTATCCTCCGAAGTACACGACCAGCAGGAGCGGTACCATCGCCAGTCCTGATATTACCCTTGTCCTCATCAACATACCTCCATTTATCTGCCGCCGAACCGTCTGTCGCTGCCCGCGTAATCCTCGATCAGCTTCTCATATGCTTCCGGCGTGAAATCAGGCCACAGAAGGTCTGTAAATTCAAATTCACTGTATGCTGCCTGCCAGAGCAGGAAATTGGAAAGTCTCTCTTCTCCGCTCGTCCTTATTATCAGATCCGGATCAGGTATATTTCCGTTCTCATCTCCGGTGTAGAGAGATCTCGAGATCATCTCCTCTGTTATCTCACCTTCGATCTCACCAGACCTGACCTGCTCCGCCAGTCTGTTGACGCCACGGGTTATCTCCGCTCTGCTCCCATAATTGACAGCAACATTGAACTGCATCCCGGTATTGTTCTCTGTTGTCTTCAGGGTCTTATCCAGACTTTTCTTCGCGGCTTCAGGTATGACGCTGTAGTCTCCAAGAACACGCACTCTTACGTTTTCCTCATCCAGCTCAGAAAGGTCAAGCTTGACAAACTGTACGAGAAGCTTGAATATTCCCGAGACCTCTTCCATAGTACGTTTCCAGTTCTCTGTACTGAAGGCGTATACAGTCAGATACTGTATTCCCATATGTGACGATTTACGGATTATCTCCTTCATCGCCTCCATGCCCGCAGTATGGCCTTTGATCCTCGAAACGCCTTTCTTTTCGGCCCATCTTCCGTTTCCGTCCATGATTATCGCCACATGGCGCGGCATCCTGTCTGCAGGTATCCTTGTTTTTTCTTCCGGCATATCAATACTCCTGTTACAGCAAAGTGGCTGCATGCCGCAGCCACCTTAAAATATCAACTGGATACAAAATTGCAGTCCCTGCTATACTTCCATGATCTCAGCATCCTTGGCCTTGATGATCTCATCGATCGCCTTGGTTGCTTCGTCTGTAGTCTTCTGGATCTTCTCAAGCTCGTCGTCTCTGTCATCTTCAGAGATCTCTCCGTTCTTCTCTTCCTTCTTTACAGCCTCGTTGGCTTCACGTCTCAGATTTCTGACGGCGACTTTGGCTTCCTCACCCATCTTCTTGGTCAGCTTGGTGAGTTCTATTCTTCTCTCTTCTGTCAGAGCAGGGATGACGAGACGGATATTCTTTCCGTCATTAGTCGGCGTGATCCCGATGTTCGCGGCGTTTATCGCTCTCTCGATATCTCCGAGTGAAGATGGATCAAAAGGAGTGATCAGCAGCGACTTAGGGTCAGGTACTGAAATATTGGTAATGTTCTTCAGCGGAGTCGGTGTTCCGTAATAGTCGACATCCACTTTGTCAAGGAGCGCAGGGTTGGCCCTTCCTGCTCTTACAGTGTTAAGGTCCTCCTTCAGGACTTCCTTGGTCTTCTCTATTCTTTCCTGCAGATTCTTATGTGAGCGTCCCATGATATAACCTCCTGTCTATTTAATGAGTGTTCCGATCTTTTCTCCGAGGACCGCTCTTACCATGCTGTCCTCATCGGCTACGCCGAACACCTGTATAGCCATATCGTTTTCCTTGCAGATCGTGGCCGCTGTGAGGTCCATGACCTGGAGCTCTTTATCGAGCATCTCCTTGTATGTGAGCTCGTCATATCTGACCGCGTCAGGGTTGGTCACCGGGTCATCCGAATATACAGCGTCGACGTTCTTCGCAAGAAGGATAATGTCGGCCTGGATATTGACAGCTCTTAACGCTGCCGCAGTATCTGTTGAGAAATGAGGCTCTCCGATACCTGCTCCGAATATCACCACATCGTGGTCGACTGACAGCTCCTTCATCGCCTTTCTCCAGATATATGGCTCCGCCACTTCACGCATCATCAGTGAAGTCTGTACTCTGCATCCGACGCCTTTAGCCTGAAGAACGTCCTGAAGAGCAAGTGCGTTCATTACTGTCGCCAGCATACCGATGTAGTCAGCTGTCTCACGGTTCATGTCCTTACTTGTCCTGCCGCGCCAGAAATTGCCCCCTCCGACTACGACAGCCACTTCTACGCCCAGTTCTGTCAGCTTCTTGATCTGATCCGCCACAGTGGAAGTCACATCCATATCTATGCCTGTACCCTGCTCTCCGGCAAGAGCTTCTCCGCTGATCTTGACCAGCACTCTCTTATATTTTGGCTCCATGATCTCTCCTTGAATACGCGTGCTTCGCACGAACTGCACTATGAGAAAATTTATCTTATTTATCTATGTAAGTATACCATATTTTGCGATTAGGGTTAACAGAAAAATATGAAAAAGCACAATATTTAGATGCTGTTATTCCATCGAGTTTATATAGTCAGAAGCGGCGAGAGCTGCAACAGTTCCGTCAGCCGCCGCAGTATCGAGCTGACGGACTTTCTTGGTCCTGCAGTCGCCTGCGACAAATATGCCCGGATGACCGGTCTCACAGTTTTCAGCTGCCTTGACGTACCCTGCTTCGTCCAGTTCCGCAACATTTTTGAAGTTCGCGTTCTGCGGTACCTGGCCGACTGCTTCGAACACTCCCTGCACCTTAAGCTCACGTTCCTCGCCTGTCTCATTGTTCTTTACTACGAGTCCTGTGACCGGACCGTCTCCAAGGAATCTGACAGGAGTACTGTTCAGCACGAACTCGACATTTTCAAGTCTGGCCAGTCTGTCTGCCGTTTTCTGCTCCCCTCTGAATCTGTCTCTTCTGTGGACGAGATAGACCTTGTTCGCGACGCCCGCAAGATACTCTGCATCCTCCAGAGCTGTATTGCCGCCTCCTATCACTGCAACGTCGCGGCCTCTGAAGAACATGCCGTCGCAGGTAGCGCAGAATGACACTCCGCTTCCCACCAGCTGCTCTTCACGGTCAAGCCCGAGTTTCCTGTTCGTAGCGCCGGCAGCTATTATGACAGCCTTGCAGTCATAGTCGCCGCCGTCTGTATGTACTGTCTTGACTCCGGCGGCATCTGTGATACCCGTAACTTCCGCACTCTTATACTCCGCGCCGAAGCTTTCAGCCTGATCAAAAAGAAGCTGTGCGAATTCAGCTCCAGACACATTCTTAAGGCCCGGATAATTCTCTACCGAAGGCGTAGTGATTATGTTTCCGCCGTATCCTGCCTTATCGATCATAAGCGTGCTCTTGCCGGCACGCTGACCGTAGATCGCGGCGGTCATGCCCGCCGGGCCCGCTCCTATGATAATAATGTCATACATGTATATACCTCCTGTTTTATATGCTGCGTATCATTTCGCTGACACGCTCCGTTTCCTCTATGAATTCTCTGGATGAGATCCTCAGGGCGCCGTGGCCCATCGATACGATCTGCTCCAGATTGTCTGACGTTACAACGATGATCCGCTCCTCGGCTCCGCTCTTCTTCGCCTTGAGACGCTTCATGATGTTGAGCGTCTCACGCTCTATATATGCGTCGGCTGTCTCGTGTTCTCTTGTATATACCACGGATACGCCGTGGATATTCATCTTCTCTCCTATGCCTTCTGTCACCTTGTACGCGTCAAATACGAGCGTCACGTCATATCCTGTGAAGCCGGCATAGTTGCATATTATATCGGTCAGTCTGTCTCTCGCAGATCCGAAGTCCACATCTGAAAGGTCCTTCAGCTCAGGCCATGCGTGTATGAGATTGTATCCGTCGACAAAAAGATGCGTAATTACTCCGCGCTTATCCAGAGGCCTGAAACTTTTCTCTGCTTTCACGGTCTTCGGCCGGCTTTCCTCCGCCTCAAAGAGATCGTCTGTTTCTCTCCCGGATCTTCTGAAATGTTTCACCGGACCATACGTACGCTCAAATATAGCCTGAAGCTCCTTATCTGTCGCAAGCGCCTTCCTGTATCTTCTTTTCTGTTCTTCTATCAGAGCATCGTTTGCCAGCATTTCATCCGAAGCTGCGCTGCTCATACTGTCCGCCCTTTTCTTTCTGGCTTCCAGTACCGACCCTATATGCATATGGCTGAATACTTCGTCCCATTTCACTATGTCTCCTGATCCATGTGAACAGAACACAGAATCTGCAGGGTCTTCTGTATCACGGTCCGGGTCGTAGCGCGACGCCGCGATGACGGCGCCCGGGTCCCGGGCGGCGTCATACCCGCTCATGGCCGCCGTGAATGTGGCGCGGCCGTGTGCGAGGCCGGCCAGCCGGGCCTGGTAGTTCTGAAGCCCGGCGGCCGGCGCGCGGCCTGTAAGTACAGCGCTTCCGCTTTCATCAGCCGTCTGGCTCCCTGCGGTGAATTCACCGCCCAGATTCTGTATATCAGTCATTATCAGGCCTACATCCTGCTGAGGGGCTTCGATAGTGAAATCGAGCCATGGCTCCAGCAGAACTGCGTCTCCTGTTTCACGCGCCTGCATAAGTCCCTGCCTGAGCGCTCTGAAAGTCGCCTCGCGGAAATCCCCGCCTTCGGTATGCTTGATACTCGCGCGCCCTGCGGCAAGACATATATCAACGTCAGTCAGGGCTGCTCCTGTCAGGATGCCCTTCAGCTCACGCTCCATAAGATGTGACAGGACCAGATTCTGCCAGTTTATCTCAAGCATCTCAAGCGGGCATTCTGATCTCAGCGTGATCCCGCTTCCGCGTTCCAGCGGAGTAATGATAAGATGCACTTCAGCATAGTGCCTGAGCGGCTCGAAGTGGCCGACGCCCTCCACCTGTCTCTTTATCGTTTCTTTATATATTATCCTGTTCTCGCCAAACTCAGCGTCCAGGCCGAACCTGTCCCTGAGAACACGGCTGAGTACCTCCAGCTGTACGGCGCCCATGATCCTGACAACGATCCTTCCTTCTCCTGAAGGTCTGGAAGGCTCCCATGAAGCTGACAGCTTCGGATCCTCGTCAGCAAGTATTTTTACTGCTTCCAGCAGATCGTGTGTCCGGGACGGGTCAGCCGGTATCACGTTATATGTCATATAAGGCTGCAGGACTTCCTCTTCCGCAGGCTCCTCCCTGCCGACAGAATCGCCCGGCACAGCATCCTTAAGTCCTGTTATGCATGCTATCTGCCCGGGCTCAGCTGCATCTTCCTGTCTGTATTTATCGCCGGAATATGATCTTATCTCCTGTATCTTCTCGTCTGTGCTTCCTCCGCTTCTGTGATTGAGGCGTATCACGGATCTTGGCGTCAGCACTCCGGAAGTCACTTCGATATATGTCACACGGTCAGAGCCGTCGTACGCGACCTTGAACACCCTGCCGGACGGCTCGGCTGCGTCCATTCTGTTTATTACGGGATACGAGATCATATATTCCGAAAGCCCCGACAGAAGCTGCTCCACGCCTTCAGACTTCAGCGCCGACCCGTAATATACAGGGAAGATCTCCCTGTCCTTTATTTCCTCAGATATGACAGCGCCGAGCTTTGATTCTGTGCCTGAAAGGATCGCCTCACAGGCTTTCTCACTGACAAGAGATATGTCGTCATGAAATATCTCTTCGCTCTTTTTGCTGCCGTCACGGGAGAAGCACACGCATTTCTCAGACAGCTTTTCTCTGAGGATCTCCTGTATCTCATCCATTTTATGGACCGAAAGATCCATTTTGTTGACGAATATGAAAACAGGTATGTCATGCTTCTTAAGAAGATTCCACAGCGTTTTCGTGTGCGGCCTGACGCCGTCGCCCGCGCTTATTATGAGCACCGCGTAATCAAGTACTGAAAGAGTTCTCTCCATCTCGGCGGCAAAATCAACGTGCCCCGGGGTGTCGAGTATGGCAGCTTCCACGCCGTCCCATTCGCAGAGTGCCTGCTTGGAGAATATCGTTATCCCCCGCTCCTTCTCGATAGTGTCAGTATCAAGGTAAGCGTCGCCGTGATCCACCCTGCCGAATGTCCTTATCGTACCTGTCTTGTAAAGGATTGCTTCCGTCAGTGTAGTCTTCCCTGAGTCTACCGGCGCAAGCATCCCTATCGTCACTCTTTTCATGTGTTTAGTATAACATAAAGTGATATAATACAATATAATACAAATTCGCATATGAAGATCAGCAGACAGGAAAGGTCAGATAACGATGCTTGACGTATGTCTTGCCGGGACTGCCGGTATGGTTCCCCTGCCGGACAGATGGCTCACAACTTTATACTGCTCATGTGAAGGCTCGAGCATGCTCATTGATTGCGGCGAAGGGACTCAGATCGCGCTGGCGGAGCAGCATCTTAAGCTTAAGCCGATAGACGTTATATGCCTGACCCATTTTCACGCTGACCACGTAGCGGGACTTCCGGGGCTTCTTCTTTCCATGGGAAACTCGGGAAGAACCGAACCTGTTACGATAGTAGGTCCTACGGGTCTTTCCGCTGTGATAAAGGGGCTTCTGATCATAGGCGGGAAGCTTCCGTTTGACATCGCGCTGGTTGAGATAGATCCCGACGGAGAAGAAATAAAGAATGGCTTTATAAAGTGCGGCAGCATGCTGATACGCGCGTTCCCGGCGGACCATGTGGTACCGTGCCTCGGTTATACAGTTGAGGTCAAGAGATCGGGAAGGTTCCTCCCGGAAAAAGCAGAAGCCCTCGGCATACCGAAGGAGTACTGGTCGAAGCTCCAGCATGGTGAAGTTGTAACGTCAGGCGGCACCACATTCATGCCGGCATCTGTAACAGGACCCGAAAGGCGCGGGATCAGGATACTCTATTCCACAGATACACGCCCTGTTCCGGAGATGGTTACATACGGCAGGAATGCTGATCTGATGATCCTGGAAGGCAATTACGCGTCAAACGAGAAAATGGACAAGGCAGAAGAGTGGGGGCACATGACGTTCCCTGAAGCTGCTGAAGCCGCGCTCGAAGCAATGCCGGACGAGCTCTGGCTCACTCACTTCAGCCAGTCTATCGAAGATCCTGAAGAATTCGCGGATAACGCGAGGTCGATCTTCCCGAACACTGTCGTAGGGCACGACGGACTCAGGAAGACGATCGGTTTCAAAGATGAATAACTATATATGAGAAAAAGAAAGCCGGCAGAAGATGTTTCTTTCCGCCGGCCTTTCAAGTTCTGCTGTAAGTCTGTAAATTCCTGTATCGTGGTATACTGTCTTCCCGTTATTTTATGACGTCCGAGAGTTCTCCCTCTTCTATCACCTTGGTGTCGAACACATAGTCGCCGTTCTCAGGTGAACCTGATTCGATGACTTCAGAGATCTTGTATGTGCCCTTCTCCGGATCCACCTCGAGAAGATTCTCCGTATCAACAGGAACACCAAGCTTTTCCTCCGCAAGAGCGTTCACGTCGTCAACGAGCGGGTTCTTGCCGTCTTCTGTCTGTTTCATGAGATCTTCATCAGCCTTCTGAGCCTTCTCAGTAAAGTTTTCTTTGATCCATTCCTGATGCTTCTCACCGTCGGCGGACCACTCCACATCCTTCAGCACCGGCTTGTCACCATATGTGAATGTGACGATGGCTTCGCCGAATGAACCTGCCATGCCGTACGCTTTCTCCTTCAGTACAACGTATTCGCTCGCTCCGAGATATACGTATGCCTTACCGTCATCGCCGTTTCTTTCGATGTCAAGTAACTGAAGGACTGCATAAGCTTCGTCCGGCATCACCTCAGTGTATCCGAGCTCTACGACTTTGTCCGCGACCTGCTGAGCGAGGTCTTCCATCTGGTCTCCGGAAAGGTCAGACCCTGTGCTTTCCTGTTCTTCTGCAGCAGGTCCCTCTTCCGGCTCTTCCGCCTTTTTCTCTGCATTACCGCATGCTGTCATCGCAAGCGCCATTACAAGCGCCATCAAAACAGCGATAAGACTGATCATTTTTCTCTTCATTATCCTTACACCTCTTCTCTGATAATTCCAGCTTATTCGATCCCTGTGACTTTATAGTCGTGATCCTCGACCGCCTTCTTCAGGACATCGTCGGCCACATCAGCTGACAGACTTACTACAGCCTGATTCTTCTCGTGTGACGCCTCCGCCGATTCCACACCGTCGATCTGCTCGAGCGCCTTCTTTACTGTAGCCTCACAGTGTTCGCACATCATTCCTTCAATACTTATGACTTTCTCCATAGTGCCTTTCTCCTTTCCGGTGTCTGTATCGTCACCTGTGCCACCGGCATTTTTATTATCTGTTTCAGCTGCAGCCATTATGTGGTCTGAGCTGCTTTTGTTCACTTTTACAAAATTCAGCCTGAGCGCGTTCATGCATACGCAGAAGCTTGACAGGCTCATCGCCGCGGCGCCCCACATCGGATCCATGGTCCACCCAAGTAAACCTGTATATACTCCTGCAGCAAGCGGTATCAGAAGTATGTTATAGAAGAATGCCCAGAACAGATTCTCGTGGATATTCCTTACCGTGGCTCTGCTCAGTCTGACAGCGCCGGCCGCGTCTGTAAGCGAACTGTTCATGAGGACCACGTCCGCCGCGTCTATCGCGACGTCTGTCCCTGCTCCGATAGCTATGCCGACATCCGCCCTCGTAAGCGCCGGAGCATCGTTTATGCCGTCGCCGACCATTGCGGTCATGCCTTTCTCTGCAAGCTCCTTTATCACCTTCTCCTTACCGTCAGGAAGAACATTGCCTATCACTTCATCCACGCCTGCCTCTCTGCCGATCCGCTTCGAAGTCGCTTCGTTGTCGCCTGACAGCATGATCACATGTATTCCCATCGCCTTCATGTCAGAGACCGCGCCGCTGCTGTCTTCTTTGATCGGATCAGATACCGCAAGCATCCCAAGACACACGTCATTCTCAGCGAAGAAGACGCATGTCTTGCCTTCTCCTGTAAGTCTTGAATACTTCATACTGAGATCGTCCGGTATACTGCAGAATTCTCTTATATAATCACGGCTCCCGCCGGATATCCGTATATCTGTATCAGCTATCGTCCCGGTAAGACCGTTTCCGACAGCAGCTCTGAAGTCCGCGATGTCATACGGCTTTATGCCGTTTTCTTCCGCATACTCAACGACCGCTCTTGCGATAGGATGCTCGCTTTTCTTTTCAAGCGAGTACGCCGCCCTGAGGAAGCCTTTGCCTGATACTTCCACATCTGTGACTTCAGGCTTTCCTCTGGTTATGGTGCCGGTCTTATCAAGAGCTATCTGCGTGACCTTTCCTGTCATCTCGAGTGATTCCGACGTTTTGAACAGTATCCCGTTCCTTGCGCCGACACCGTTTCCTACCATTATGGCAACAGGTGTCGCAAGGCCGAGCGCGCACGGACAGCTTACTACCAGCACTGCTATGGCTCTTTCAAGGGCATAGCCTGTGTCTTTCCCCATGATCAGCCATACCGCGGCAGTTATCACCGCGATCACCAGGACCGCCGGAACGAAAACTGATGCGACCCTGTCGGCTGTTCTAGCTATCGGCGCTTTAGTGGCTGAAGCGTCAGATACCATTTTTATTATCTGCGCAAGAGTCGTATCGCGCCCTACCCGCGTCACTCTTGCTTTTATATATCCCGACGTGTTCAGAGTCGCGGCAGATATGGCATCTCCCTCGGCTTTATCGACAGGTATGCTTTCACCTGTGAGCGCCGACTCATCGACTGCAGTGGCGCCCTCTATGATAACTCCGTCCACAGGTACATTTTCGCCAGGGCGGACCACAAAAACATCTCCTGAAGCCACTTCTCCCACAGGTACAGTAATCTCTTTACCGTCAACCATCTTGCAGGCTGTATCCGGAGCCAGCTTCATCAGTGATCTCAAGGCATCCGTGGTTTTCCCCTTCGACATGGCCTCAAGCATCTTGCCGACCGTTATCAGTGTGACTATCATCGCCGCAGACTCAAAGTACATGCCGTGCACGGCATGATGCGCCGTTTCCAGATCTCCTGCCGCCATGAGATCTGCTGTCTTGAAAAGGACAAACAGACTCCATAAGAATGAAATGCCGGACCCCATCGCGACAAGCGTATCCATGTTCGGCGCGCCGTGTAAAACGCTCTTTGCTCCGCTTATGAAGAATCTTCTGTTTATCGTCATGACCAGGAGAGACAGCAGCATCTGTATCATACCGACAGACACCGAGTTGTCCAGGAATGCCGGGACAGGAAGTCCAAGCATGGAATGCCCCATTGAGAAATACATGAGCACGATGAGAATCAGGACAGACGAAACCAGGCGCTTTTTCAGGATCGGAGTCTCCTTGTCCCTAAGCGCCTCTTTCTCTGCGGCGTACAGGTCAGCAGAGCTTTGTGAAGCATCAGAAGAGCCGGCTTCCCTTCTTAAGGAAGCTCCATATCCAGCTTCTTCAACTGCCTTGATTATCTCTTCCGGGTCTGCAGTACCCTCTACTCCCATAGAGTTTGTAAGAAGGCTCACCGAGCATGTTTCCACGCCCGGTACCTTTGATACCGCTTTCTCAACATGAGCCTGACATGCCGCGCAGCTCATCCCTGTTACATCATACTGCTCCATTCATTCTCCCTGCCGTCTGCAAAACATAAGCGTCTGACAGGTATATACCCGGCAGACGCTTTCATCAATCTCTGGAGCCAGTTATCAAAGTGCGTGCTCTGCTCTGATCTTCTTCTCAAGTCTGGACTTGAAGTAGACGAGAACGACGACCACGATCGCCACGATAACGATACTCCCTATATATACAGGCCATGACGCACCGCCGGCCTGCATCTTTCCTGCCAGTCCTGTTACCTTGAACAGCCATCCCAGGCCGAACACGACCACTACTACCACCAGGTACAGAAGCTGACTCGCGGCAAGCAGGATCTTCCCCTGCTTATCCACGCCCTCTGTTCTTCTGTATGTGAAGTATACGTTGACCAGCACGACTACCGCAAGAAGCGCGAACAGTAGAAGATTATTCATCTGCTATTCCTCCTCTTCAGCTTTTTCCTCTTCACCGTATGAATCTATAAGATCAAGCCTTCTGTCTTTGTTCATCTCCATGCACATACGTATGAAGTCCTCAAGAGGAACATTCTGGATCTGCTTGTTGCTTCCTCTGACATTGATAGAAACTGTCCTGTCCTGAGCCTCACGGTCTCCGAGCACGATGATATACGGATCCTTGTAGTGTTTGAAGGTCTTGATCTTCTCCTTCATGTTCTTCTCTGAGAAGTCAGCTTCACATCTTATATGATACTTCCTGAGCGCTTTCGCGACCTTGGCAGCATAATCGTTATGCTGCTCTCTGATCGGTACTATGCCTACCTGCAGAGGCGACATCCAGAACGGGAACGTGCCTTTGAAGTTCTCGATCAATATACCGATGAATCTCTCGAATGATCCGAAGATGGCTCTGTGCACCATTACCGGCTGTTTAGGCTGTCCGTCCCTATCTGTGTATTTAAGCTCGAAATTCAGCGGGAGCTGGAAGTCAAGCTGTATCGTACCGAGCTGCCACTCTCTTCCGAGACAGTCTTCCATCGAAAGGTCGATCTTAGGTCCATAGAATGCTCCGTCGCCTTCATTGATGTCATAGTTGCCTTCACCGTATTTATCATTCAGGATCTCCTTCAGCTCGTCCTCAGCCCTGTTCCAGACCTCGATATCACCCATGAAGTCTTCTGGACGTGTCGACAGCTCAGCCTTGGACTTGAGGCCGAATGTGCCGTAGAGCTGATCGGCGATGTCCATGATGTCTGCGATCTCTTCCTTGATCTGATCTTCTCTTATGAAATCATGTGAGTCATCCTGCCTGAATTCCTGGACCCTGAACAGTCCGTTGAGCTCTCCGGATTTCTCTTTTCTGTGGATCACATCTGTCTCATTGTATCTGATCGGAAGCTCTCTGTAGCTGTGCAGTTCTCTCTTGTAAACCATGATTGCGTTCGGGCAGTTCATTGGCTTGGCTGCGAATATGTCAGAATCGCTTTCAGGATTATAGTTCTCTGTCTCGCCGTTATAGTCGTCCGGAATAATGAACATGTTGTCATGGTAATGAGCCCAGTGTCCGCTCGTCAGCCACAGCTTCTTGTTATTGATGACAGGCGCGGAGATCTCCTGATACCCGTGCTCAAGATGTACTTCTCTCCAGTAGTCAAGAAGAGCGTTGAACATCTTCCAGCCTCTCGGGAGCCAATACGGCATACCCGGTGCTGTTTCATCAAACATGAACAGATCAAGTTCTTTCCCGAGTTTCTTGTGATCGCGCTCCATGGCCTCCTGGATCATCTTCAGGTGATCCTTGAGCTGCTGCTTATCAGGATATGCATAGACATATATACGCTGCATCATGATGCCGCGCTTTTCGTCTCCTCTCCAGTACGCGCCTGAGACCGACTTGATCTTGAACGCGGCTCCAAGAAGCTCTTTGGAATTCTCGACATGAGGTCCTCTGCACAGATCGATATAGTCATCTCCGGTCTTGTATGTAGTGATAGTCTCATCATCAGGAAGATCCTGGATCAGTTCTGTCTTGAACTGCTGGTCCTTGAATATCTCCAGCGCTTCCTCCTTGGAGACTTCCTGACGTGTCCAGTCTTCTTTCCTCTTCAGGATCTCATGCATCTTCTGCTCGATCGCGTCATAGTCATCCTTTGTCACTGCCTTAGGGAGAACAAAGTCATAGTAGAAGCCGTCTGAGATCTGAGGCCCTATTGCATACTGGACGTTCTCTTTTCCGTAGATCTCGATCACTGCCTTCGCAAGTATATGAGCAAGCGAATGACGATAGACCTGTAAATACTCTTCCTTTTCCATGGTTTACTACCTTTCTTTCGGCGATCCGGCCAACTGGGCCGGGCCATATTTTTTGATATAACTGATTATTTGAATGCTTTCATTCCAGGATATCTTGCGGAATCGCCAAGCTCTTCCTCGATCCTGAGAAGCTGATTGTACTTCGCTACTCTCTCAGTTCTTCCCGGAGCTCCTGTCTTGATCTGCCCGGAGTTAAGAGCAACTGCAAGATCTGCGATGGTAACGTCTTCTGTCTCTCCTGATCTGTGTGACACTACTGCTGTGTATCCCGCGTCGTGAGCCATTCTGATCGCATCAAGCGTCTCAGATACTGATCCGATCTGGTTCAGCTTGATAAGGATAGAGTTGGCGCATCCGAGCTCGATACCCTTGGAAAGGCGCTTTGTGTTCGTTACGAACAGGTCGTCTCCTACGAGCTGGATCCTGTCTCCGAGCTCCTGAGTAAGGAACTGCCATCCTTCCCAGTCCTCTTCATCAAGTCCGTCTTCGATCGACTTGATAGGATACTTGTCAACGAGTGAAGTCCAGTGAGCTACGAGCTCTTCCGATGTGAACTTCTTTCCTGACTTAGGCTGCAGGTATTCACCCTTCTTTTCGCCCTTCCACTCACTTGAGGCAGCGTCCATGGCAAGAACAAAGTCTTTGCCCGGCTCGTATCCTGCCTTCTGGATAGCTTCGATAAGCTGATCCAGAGTCTCCTCATCACTTGTCAGGTCAGGAGCATATCCTCCCTCGTCTCCTACTGATGTAGCAAGTCCCTTGTCCTTCAGGATCTTTGCCAGCGTATGATATACCTCTGTGCACCATCTGAGTCCTTCTTTGAAAGTAGGCGCGCCTGCAGGCATGATCATGAATTCCTGTGTGTCGACTGTATTCGTAGCATGAGCTCCTCCGTTCAGGATGTTCATCATAGGAACAGGAAGCGTATTTCCATTTGCTCCGCCGAGGAACCTGTAGAGAGGAAGATCAAGGCTTGCGGCAGCTGCCTTGGCGGTCGCCATTGATACGGCAAGGATAGCGTTGGCGCCGAAGTTAGACTTGTTCTCAGTTCCGTCAGCGTCGATCATGATCCTGTCAACGCCGTAGATATCTGATGCGTCTGCGCCTTCAAGAAGATCTGCGATCTCGTTGTTCACATGGCCGACAGCCTTGGTAACGCCCTTTCCTCCGAATCTGTCCGGATCTCCGTCTCTCAGCTCATGCGCTTCAAACTCGCCTGTAGAAGCTCCTGAAGGTGAAGCCGCTCTCGCTGTGCATCCGTCTACTGTGACCTCAGCCTCAACTGTAGGATTTCCTCTTGAGTCGATTATTTCTCTTCCGATAACTTCTTCGATTTCCAGATATTCCATGCTTTACCTCCTTAGCGGTCATCTCTTATCTTTTCATTTAAAGCATCGATCACGGCGTCAATGTCAACACAGTGGATGGCCAGTGCTTCCTCCAGAGTCTCACTACCGGCATACATGCAGCCTGTGCACATCATGCCGTACTCCTCCAGAAGCTCCTTCGCCTCAGGGTATTTCTCCAGCATCTCTGCCGTATTCATGTCCCTAGTAACAAAGACCTCTTCCGCCATGCCTGATGCTCCGTGATTTTAACAAAATTAACTACTGGTTCAAAATTATAAAAACCCAAATATCATTATACTGTCAAAGCGCCTGAAATACAAGTTATCACAGAAAAAACGGACCCGGCATGATGCCGGATCCGTTTATGATCAATTTCTTGATTTTACGAATAGTATCTGCTTACGCTGCCTGTTTCGCGTTCCTGTTCTTAAGGAACAGCATGCAGCACACCAGGATAACAAGTCCGACCGGAAGTGAAATGATCCAGCTCTTGGTGACTCCCGCTACGAGATATGTTACGAATGATATCGCCGCAACTGTCATGGCGTAAGGCAGCTGTGTAGATACATGGTTAACGTGGTTGCATACAGCACCGGCCGAAGCCATGATCGTTGTATCCGAGATCGGTGAGCAGTGGTCTCCGCATACAGCGCCGGCCATGCATGCTGATATCGAAACGAGCATCAGCTGAGGATCGCTGTCCTGGAACGCGCTTACTACGATAGGAATAAGGATACCGAATGTTCCCCATGATGTTCCTGTAGCGAACGCAAGTCCTACAGCAATAGCGAATATGACAGCAGGAAGCGCCCATGCGAATCCCGCAGCGTTATTCTGGATGACTCCAGCAACGAAATCTTTTGCTCCGAGGCTGTCTGTCATTGCCTTCAAAGTCCATGCGAATGTAAGAACCAGGATAGCAGGTACCATAGCCTTGAATCCTTCAGGGATGCATCCCATGAATTCTTCGAATGTGAGGACTCTTCTTACAAGATAAAGTACAAGTGTGATGATGATACCGAAGAATGATCCGACAGCAAGTCCGACTGAAGCATCACTGTTCGAGAATGCCTCAATGAAGTTTCCGCCGTCTTCTCCGAAGAATCCGCCTGTCCATATCATACCGATGACGCAGCATACGATAAGAGCTATTACCGGGAGGACCAGGTCAAGCACTGTACCCTTGGCCTCAGGATCAGGTCTGTCTTCTTTAAGGTTCTCATCCTTTACTGTAAACAGATCACCTGCTTCAGCATTTCTTTCATTAAGAGCCATCGGGCCGTAGTCAGACTTCATCGTGACCAGAAGCACCATCATGGCGATCGTGAAGAGCGCGTAGAAATTGTACGGGATGGCTTTGATGAAGAGAGCAAGTCCGTTCTCACCTTCAACGAATCCGGATACAGCTGCGGCCCAGGATGATATCGGCGCGATTATACAAACAGGAGCTGCTGTAGAGTCGATCAGATATGCGAGCTTTGCTCTGGATACTTTGAACTTGTCTGTTACAGGACGCATAACGCTTCCGACAGTAAGACAGTTGAAATAGTCGTCAACGAATATCAGTATTCCGAGAGCGATAGTTGCCAGCTGCGCGCCGGCTTTGGATTTGATGTGGCCTGCCGCCCAGTTACCAAACGCAGCAGAACCGCCGGCTTTGTTCATAAGAGCGACCATTGCGCCCAACATGACAAGAAAGATGAGTATGCCCATGTTATACGAGTCGGTAAGTACTCCGCTCACAAACTGTTCATTTTCATCTGTATACCCTACCAATGCCTGGAAAATGTGATTGATCGTACCTTCGAAGGCATAGCCTGTATAGAGCAGCGCTCCGGACAGTATACCTGCGAAAAGCGAGCTGTATACTTCTTTCGTGATCAAAGCCAGCGTGATGGCGATGATGGCAGGAAGAAGAGACCATGCTGACTGCTGCACTCCTTCAGGTGTAGTCAGGAACTTCGACACGATAACGATCAGAAGTACCACTACGAGAGCTATTACACTGGCCGCGTTATTAATGTAGCCCTCAGGCACAAACGATTTTTTCTTTTCCATTTTTTAACGCTCCTTTATTTTAATAAATAATTATGTATAAGTTTACATCACTCCCATTGATTTGTCAAACATCTGTGCCTTAATTAATGTTTATATATTACATTTTTTCATGTTGATATTGACAGAATTATATCAATTCATTAAAGTATATATATATAGATTTTATCAGCTCTGTATAACAACAAGGAGAGACTAGATGACACTGCAGCAACTGCTATATGCACTGACAATTTCTGAAAAAGGTTCTATGAATAAAGCTGCCGAAGCTTTATTTATCTCACAGCCTTCACTCACGCTGGCGATGAAAGATCTTGAGAAAGAGATCGGAATAACTATTTTCAGGCGTTCCAGCCGCGGGGTGGAGCTCACGAACGAAGGCGCTGACTTTCTTGTACACGCGCGTCAGATCTACCAGCAATATGAGCTTCTGAGAGACAAATATACCGGCTCAGTCGATATCAAAAGAAAATTCGCAGTTTCCACACAGCATTATTCATTTGTAACTAAAGCGTTCGTTGAAACTGTGAAAAAGTACGATACCCGTAAATTTGATTTTGCCATAAGAGAAACCAAAACGGCAGACGTGATTTCAGACGTAGGCCGGCTCAGAAGCGAGATCGGAGTACTATTTGAGAGTGACTTCAACCGCAAGGCGATCAATAAGATGCTAAGAGACAATGACCTGGACTTTACCAGCCTTATCGACTGCCGCGCGTACGTTTACCTCTGGAAAGACCATCCGCTTGCAGGCGAGGAATCGATCAGTCTGAGCATGCTCAAGGATTACCCTTGCCTTTCATTTGAGCAAGGAGACCAGAGCTCACTTTATCTGGCTGAGGAGATACTTGGAGAGACTGAATATCCACGGACCATCAAGGCGACAGACCGCGCGACCATGCTGAATCTCATGGTAGGGCTCAACGGTTACACTCTGTGCAGCGGTATAATCTGCGAGGAACTGAACGGAAGCGACTACGTGGCGATACCATTCAAGGAAGACAGGAACCACAGGAACGCCAAAATGACGATAGGATATATAACCAAGCGCCACAGTGTGATGAGCGACATCGGCGAGACTTTCATAAATGAGATAAAAGGATATCTTGAGAAGATAGATCAGTAGGTATACCAGACCAGACACCAGAAAGGACAGTTCCCGTTACAGGAACTGTCCTTTTTACTGACATCTTATTTCAGTTTCCCGGATGCTTTCTCCATGAACTTTTCGTTATCCACGATGAAACGCTCATGTGTGCCCTTCCCGATGAGTCCGGACTCATCAAAGACCTCAACGTTGAACTGAAGCCTGCGGCCGTCCCTCTGCACCAGCTCACTCTCGCACCATACCTTTATCCCGGCAGGAGTTGCTGATACGTGAGAAATATCGAGTCTGGTGCCGACCGTTCCGCAGCCGTCTTCCAGCGTGTCAGCAACGCTCCTCCAGCAAGTCTCCTCTATAAGAGCGATCATTGCGGGCGTCGCGAACACCGGAAGCTCGCCGCTTCCCATGGCCTCAGCTGTGCGGCTTTCATCTACCGTTATCTCTATTCTGTTCCTGATATCATCCATATCAAAAAGTCTCCTGTTCCTGCTCAAGCCTGAGGTCTATATATATCTTCAGAAAATCCGCAGTACCCTCTATACCGAACCTGCTGCTGTTCACAGAGATATCATAGTTCCTCGAATCACCCCATTTGGTCTCACAGTAGTGATTATGATAATGCTTACGCTTCTTGTCTATGTCTTTTATCATATCCTTTGCGTCTTCTTCAGACAGGCTGAACTGGCTCATGATCTGACGTACTTTCGCTCCGTAGTCACCCAGGACGAAGATCTTCACGACATTGTCGTAATCTTTCAGCACCTCTTCAGCGCACCTGCCGACTACTACGAATGATTCTCCCATATCTGCATGTTCTTTGATGAAGTCGAACTCCAGATGAGCGATCGCGTCCTGAAGAGAACTGGAAAAACCGTGTACCGTACGCGACAGGAACACATTTACAGGCTTCTCTTCATATTCCTCAAGTTCTTCATATTCTATATCGTATTCTTCTGAGACCTTCTTGAGGAGATCGCGGTCATAAAGCGGTATGCCGTAATACTCAGCAAGCCTTTCTCCTATTATGTGTCCGCCGCTTCCGAGCTCGCGGCCTATCGTTATGATAAGATTCTCTCTTTTCATTACTTTGACACCTCCTTACGCAAACAGAAAATATCTCAGGTAAATGATCACTGCCGCAATGGCAACGACCATCAGCGTCGCAGGCACAGCTGCTTTGCAGTAGCGCTTCCATGTGATGATATATCCATGACGCGCCGCTACTGATATACCGACTACGTTGGCTGACGCGCCTATTGGCGTCGCGCTGCCGCCGATGTCGGTACCGATGGAAAGAGCCCACGCGAGCGTAGCGAGCGGCATGCCCTCGACGTGTGAGAGCATCTTGATGATCGGGATCATGGTCGCTGCGAACGGTATATTATCCACGAACGCGCTGGCGAATGCAGAGATAACAAGTACCAGAACGACTGTAAGGAACGCATGCCCGCTGCTTATCGAGGCTATGGCGTCAGCAATGAGGTCAAGCACTCCGGCGTTCTCCAGCCCTCCGACTACCATAAACAGTCCGATGAAGAAATATATCGTCTTGTCGTCTATGCTGCTTATCAGCTCTTTCTTATGTTTGCCCGCTGTGATGAGTGAGGTGAAGCCGATGAAGACGCCTATCGTCGCGACCGTGAGATGTGTGTATTCATGTGAGACCAGCAGGATCACTGCGGCACCGAATATGATGCAGCTGATAATGAAGCTTTTCATGTCAGTTATCGCTTCTTCCGGATCAGGATAGCGGACCGGCTCATCAGCTCTGTGCCCTATCTTGTGGGACTTGAGCTTCACCTTGAGACGTTCATGATATCCTGCGTAGAACAACGCTATCACCGCAACGAGCGATACTAGCGCTATAGGTCCTGTGTTCAGTATAAAGTCAGAGAATCCGAATCTCAGTGTAGTGCCGATTATTATATTCGGAGGATCGCCGCACATGGTAGCTGATCCCCCAAGATTGGCGCAGAATACTTCCGAAATGATCATAGGCACAGGATCGAACCTGAGAAGACTTGCAAGCTCTACAGTAACAGCCGCAAGAAACATGATGACCGTTATGCTGTCTATGAACATCGCCAGCATGCTGGACATGACCATGAACGCTATGAACAGCGGTATGACACGGTAATGCAGTGCTTTCGCTATGGTAAGGCACAGCCATCTGAAGAACCCGGCTTTCGCCATCGCTTCGACCATGACCATCATTCCTGCTATGAATATTATAGTAGCCCAGTTGATGCCGGTCGACTGCTCCAGCTCACCTGTCTGATACCAGAAATTGGGATCAACGAACTCGTCGAACGCCATTATCTTCCATAGACCTTCGTAATCCTTGAGCATCATCCCGCAGACGATGATAAGCATCGCAGCACCGCAGAA
>JAFWJS010000053.1 GCA_017511535.1 Eubacterium sp.
GTACCGGGGTATATCTGAACGCAAGATGCATTTACGGAGAGGTCAGCAATGCAACAGGACCGAACGGACTTATGGCTGCGGTATGCCTCTCGGATTCCCTTCGCGCTCACGGAATAAAGCTGGTACGCTTCAAGACAGGAACTCCGGCAAGAGCGCTGAAAGACACTTTTGATTTTGATAAGATGGAGATCCAGCCGGGGGACAGCGAGATCGTACCGTTCTCATTTATGAACGACCATCTCGAGAAGGATCAGATCCCTTGCTACCTTTCATATACCAACGAAGAGACACACAGGATACTCAGGGAGAACTTCTCCAGATCGGCTTTGTTCGGAGGGGCGATAACAGGTATCGGTCCAAGATACTGCCCTTCGATCGAGTCCAAAGTCGACAGGTTCCCGGACAGAAAGAGGCATCAGCTGTTCGTTGAGCCGGAGGGCGCGGATACTGATGAAATGTACATCCAGGGAATGTCGTCAAGTATGCCGGAGGACGTACAGCGCGATTTCTATCATACGATCAAAGGCCTCGAGCACATTTACATTACAAGGCCTGCGTATGCGATCGAATATGACTGCATCGATCCGATAGAACTGAATCTCAACCTTGAATACAAAAAGATACACGGATTCTTCTGCGCCGGACAGTTCAACGGAAGCTCCGGATATGAAGAGGCCGCAGCACAGGGACTCATGGCCGGAATAAACGCGGCGCTGGAAATAAATGGAAAAGAACCGTTTGTGCTCGACAGAAGCGAAGCTTATATAGGCGTGCTCATCGACGACCTTGTCACAAAGGGAACCAACGAGCCGTATAGAATAATGACGAGCCGAGCGGAATACAGACTTCTTCTGAGACAGGACAACGCAGATACCAGGCTGACAGAGAAAGGATGTAAGCTTGGCCTTGTAACAGAAGAAAGATATCAGAAGTATCTGAAGAAGAAAGAGACTGTAAGAAAAGAGATCGAAAGGCTCAGGACAACGGGCGTCACGCCTGAAGAGGCTGAGGTTTTCCTGGACAAACACGAAAGCACCAGGCTCGCCAACAGGGTGCCGCTTTACGAACTGATGAAGAGGCCGGAGATAACATATGATGATCTTGCGGAGATAGACCCTGAGCGCCCGGAGCTTACGCTGCACGAAAAGGCAGAAGTAGAGGTACATATCAAGTACGAAGGATACATCACAACGCAGCTTGCACAGGTCGAAAAGTTCAAGAAACTTGAGACGAAGATGCTGCCTGCCGATATCGATTATTCTGAAATAGACGGACTCAGGATAGAAGCACAGCAGAAGCTGAACGAGATAAAGCCGGGATCCATAGGTCAGGCATCAAGAATATCAGGAGTTTCGCCTGCAGATATCAACGTTCTGATAATATATCTTGAAAGAATGAGAAGACAGAAGTAAGCCATGACAGAAGACGATTTGATTTATAAAGATGATATAAAATCTGCTATGGAGAAGGCGGGGATTCCGGCAGATGATATCAGTGCCGGCAAGCTTTCAGTATATATGGCGGGGATCCTGGAAAAGAACGAACACATCAATCTGACCAGGATAACGGGAAAAGAGGACTTCATTAAAGAGCATTA
>JAFWJS010000054.1 GCA_017511535.1 Eubacterium sp.
ACCAGATCTACGGAGAACGCGTACCTGGCGTCCAGCGCGTAAAGCGCGATTATCACCATTATGTTCGCGAAGCCGAGCTTGAATCCCGGTATCCCCAGCGTCACCGGTATCATCGCCTCTATGTACGAGAACATGAGGGCTATTACTGTCAGCATCGCGGTAAGCGTCATGCGATACGTTCTACTTTCCCGAGACTGCGTCATACTGTCCGCCCCCTTCTCCTTCTATCGTTACTGATACCCTGTTAGGCAGGCAGACTATGCTCTGACCCGCGCGCGATATCTTACCCGTGTGTACGCAGATCTGGTTCTTGCAGCTCGCGCTCTCCATCCGGACCCTTCCGTCTTTGATCAAAACGATGTTGGTGTTTCCGTTCTTCTTAACCGCGACTTCACGGTCCTCCGAGACTTTATATGTGCCGAACAGCTTTCCGTTCACCGTCACCCTGACCGTGTCCCCGCTGTCTCTCCACATGAGCGCAGGCACAGAAAGAGCGGCACCGAGCAGTATCAGCGCCGCGAACAAAACTATATCTGCCTTTTTTATCACTCCGGATAGTTTATCCATCATTTCTCCTGTCTGACAGTTCAGCAATGACATTATACACCACGGCGCAAGCCTGTTTTTTCTTTTGTGACGATTTCTTCACAAATACGACACTAACTTTCACTTTACTGCTATTGCAACTACATAATGTTCTGTTATATTATACTTGTCCTAAAGAAAAGGGCATCATCAAAACAGTCAATCAATCAAATTCATCAATCAATCTTTCAAAAACCAATCAAACAACTAACTGAAAAAGCAGACCCTGCAAAGGGGTCTGCTTTTTTGTCCTGATATTTCTGATACGCTTCATCTGTCCTTCGCGAGGAGCCACGCCATGACGTGGACCGACTGCTTGAAATCTCCTCCGTGAGCGAGTTCGTCTATCTCGCTGTCGCTGTGCAGGCACACGTTCAGGAACTCTGTCACATCCAGATCCTGCCCTTTAACTTTCCTGCAGTTCTTCGCAGAGTAGATGTAAGCGTAATTATCGGAGATCGTCGCGTTTGAGGGGACCGTCAGAAGATGCTCCCACTCATCGGATACATATCCTGTTTCCTCCAGGAGCTCCCTCTTCGCGGCTTCCAGGATATCCTCCGTGGCGTCGTCCGTTTCCGCGTCCACGCCATCTGGATCACCCTGATCACTTTCTTGCATATTAGCTCTTCCGGCGTATTCTTTTCCGTCTTTACGCTCTATCCCACCCGCGGGGAATTCGGTAGTGACTTCTTTGATGCCCTGGCGGTACTGGCGGACGCAGATGTAATTGCCGTCTTCATCCGTAGCGACGATAACGACGTAGTCGCGCCTGCTGTAGCTGTAGAACGGCTCGAATACCGTTCCATCGGGGAATCTGTACGCTGACTTTCTCAGGTCTATCCATTCGTCGTGTATCAGCGTCTCTCTCTTTATCTCTTCCCATTCCAGGTCTTCCCCGGAAGCGTCCTCAGGCTTTCTCCGTATATTGATATCCCAGACGAGGCTCTCATCTGAGAGATTGCCGTCTTTCTTCTCACTCATATGTCCTATCCAAGCATGTACTTAAGTCCGCGCTCCACGTATTCGTTCCAGAAGAACCAGTCGTGCTTTCCCGGGCCTTCTTCATATTTGTAATCCGCACCCTGTTTTTTCAGGAAAGCGGCAAAATCTCTGTTCGACTCCAGCAGGCTGTCTTCTGTTCCGATCGCAAGATAGATCTTAGGGATATCCGCTCCTACCTTCTTTAGCTTCAGATACTGGGCTTCCGGATCCTTCTCGGAACCGACCAGCTTATCCGGATCTCCGTAGATATCAAGAAGCATTCCCTCAGGAAGCACGTCTCTTACAGGATCATCTTCCTGATCTTCCGCTGTTTCATCTTTGACCGCGAACCTGTGATCCGAGGCAACGGCTTTGATGACCAGTGCTGACGACAGTGCGATTACTCCGGAGAATCTGTCAGGGTATGTGAGCGCCGTATGGATCGAGCCATAGCCTCCCATCGAAAGTCCGCCGATAAGTGTGTTCTCCCTGCTCTCGCAGAAGCCGAAAACTTTGTTTATGAAGTCAGGAAGCTCTTCGCCGATGTATGTGCAGAAGTTGCCGCCCTCGTAGCCTTTATCAAGATAGAACGAGTTGCCGGTCGTAGGCATGAAGACCGCCAGATTGTACTGGTACGCCAGCATCTGCGCTACGCCTCCGAACAGCCAGTCTGTGTCCGTTCCGGTCAGTCCGTGAAGCAGGATCAGTGATTTGGTAGGACGGTCGTAATTCGACAGATCTTTTACCTCTTCCATCTCTGTGTCGTACGGCAGCGCATACGCGAAATTGGCGTGCTGCATGATCGACTGAGCGTGGAATTCCATTCTTCCGCTTGCCATCTGTATCCTCCTTAGAATCCGATCTTCTTCTCTTTGGACGGCGCATCTATCTTATCCAGTATCGCGCCTTCTGTGCTGCCCTTCAGGTCCGCGTATATCTCCATGAGCTCTTTACCTGTCAGAGTCACCCTGAACGAGCCGGCTTTACCGCTCTTGGTCGGGCTCTTCATTGAAGCGAGCTTGAGATATACGATGCTCTCCGCGAGCTTGTTCATGGTCGCTATGCCGTCGAACCTTCCGTCGCTCTTCTCATATGCGATCATATCGCTGATAACAGGATCTACACTGCCCTGCATCACGACTCCGCTCTGCTCAAGCCTCTGCCTGAGATATCCGGAAAGCGCGTCGTCTGAAAGCGGAGCCACCGCAAGCGTTCTCACAGGGAATATATCGGAGATGACTGACCTCACAGTGCCGAGCTCCTTCCCTTCCAGATACGGTACGCGGAAGACGTAAATGAATCTTCCCTTGATATCCAGCAGTGTCTTCAGCCTCTCGTGCATCTCCTGTCCGGCAATCCTGCCGACGTCTTCGGATATGTCAAAGCAGAAGATCAAAGGCTCGTCGTCTATTCTTCTGCCGCTGCTTCTCTCTGCGATGCTGCACTTCTCTATAAAGGCAAAAGCCTGGTTCCACATCATGTCGGCTTTCGCCGGATCTCTCGGGAATGTGAACGACTGTACTGCCGGGACCTGCGCGCTCTTGAACTGAATGCCGCCCGCTATCATCTGCTTGGCGATGTCGATCGTGACTCCCGGTGCGTCGTAGCCCGAGTCAATGGAAAGAAGTACGTTCGCAGACCAGCATACGTCCGGCATGTTGAACTTGGCCGCGTTCTTCAGCACCAGATCAAACTCTTCCAGAAACGCCCCCAGCTCAGGAAGCTGACTTCTGTATTCATTAGTATCCATAATAGACCTCCGAATGAACTGTTGATATTATTATTTTATCACAATTGATCAAAGATTGTTGTCCAATCCCAGCTTATATTTAAGTCCTTCCTGGAGTACCTGTGAAAAATTCAGATCATGCTCAAGCGCTGCTGCATTCAGCCAGGCAGGAAGTGTGACTGTTCTGTTGACCGCCCTGTTTACTGCTGATAGCCGTACGGCCGGCATATACACATCGATAAGACTGACCTTTTCATTCTGTCCTGTCTGTATATCCGACAATCTCGACGGCTCCGGTATTGCCTCGCCATCTGACTCCAGCCCAAACATAGTGACTCCCAGACACTCTCTTGCAGATAACAGTGCTTCTTCCTCATCCCTGCCGCTTGTGGCAACATCCAGATCAGGGAATGTAACCGCGATCTCCTGCCCCTCTTCATATGTAAATACTGCAGGATAGAAATATCTATCTTTTATTTTCATGGTACTATCCTCCGTTATCTGTGTATGATTTCATACTTGCCTCTTCCTTTATAACAAATATTATAATATTTGTCAAAACTTTTATTGTATGTGCTAAACATTGATATTCCTACACTAGATTAGGCCCTTTTCTGAATACCGGCACTTCAGTCTCTGCCAGTTTCTTTAATGATTCATCTGATAGTACTCTATCTGAAATCAGCTTGCCTATCCGCCCAGTCCAGTCGTCATATTTATCAATTATCTCAATTGTAAACAGATCTCTACTGTCATCCCCAACGATATCGATGTCACCGGTAAGCTCATATCCACGCTTTTCAAAAAATTCAGTTTTCAGAAAACCATACCAGATATCTGGCTCTGCATATCTTCCCGCCTGACAAACAAGATGATTGTCTTCATCAAAAAACCAGGGGTTGTAAAATTTCTGGTTTCGGTATTCTTTGGGACATTTTGTCGCACTGAAACACCAATACTGGATCAACAGTTCATCATCAGGCTCAGGAGATACTGTTAATACTCCTCTGCCTCTCATATAAATAGCCATTATTTCTTCTCCTTTCTTGTAAACAAAAAACGTGAGGACACACATTGTATCCTCACGCATTCATGCCTGCGAATGGCCCGGCCGGATAAGACCTGACACTATATTATCACATGGCGCCCTCTGTTGCAACTTGATATTTACATAATTACCATTTTATTCCAGCGCTACTCCATCATGTCCGTTCCCGGACCCATCACAGCGATCTCTACCGCAGTCGCATTCTCCAGGTGGAAGCACATCATCTTATTGCCTGTCTGCTCGTTGTAGATGTTCTTCAGGTCAGGCATCATCTCAAGGATCGCCTCCGCATACTTGTAGTCATCCTCGAAAACAGCTGTCCCTGTGTATCTCATCCAGTGTCCGTCCGGCTTGCATGCTACGATCTCAACCTTAGGATCCGCAACCATCTCACGGTATACATCCTTGAAGTCCCCTACTCCGAAGACTACTTTCCCGTCCATTTCAAGATGCGCTCCGAGCGGTCTCAGCTTCGGCTGGTCACCGTCACAAGTCGCCAGGAAGAATACACCTGTCTCAGTCAGAAAATCATTTATCTTACTCATTTCAGTACCTCCGTTCATATGATATCAAAGCCCTCAAGGCGTTTCTATAACCTGTTTTCTAATACCTTAACTACTTCTACATTAGCAGGCAACCAATCAACTGACCAAATTCCATCCCTCTTAAGCCATTTAGCATCTTCATGTTCAAGTAAAGTCAATTTCCCCGAAACTACATCACATAAAAAGCAATGCATCGTTAGATGAAATTCTGGGTAATCATATTCAACAGTACAAAGAAAATCTCCTACTTCTATCTCCGTATCGAGCTCTTCTTTAATTTCTCTTTCAAGAGCATGCTCGCGTGTTTCCCCTTGTTCTATTTTCCCTCCAGGGAATTCCCACTTATCTTTATATGGCCCATAGCCACGCTGTGTAGCGAAAAACTTGCCATTCTTCATAATGACTGCAGCAGCAACTTCAATCAACTTTCTTTCTTTCATTATATTTTATTCGGGTAATTTAAAATCAAAATATAAGTCTTCCGGTGCTGCTTCATCCATAGGTATTCTAAACATGTATGCACCGTTAGCTTGTTTAGATCCTTCAATAAACTCCATATGGCCAGATCCTATATAAGTAAACGGTAAAGTAATACCATCTTCATTTTCTGTCTTTCGTACAAATACTTCAACAGATTTACTATTTATCAATTTATTTAAAAACGATTTACTTATATTATTTTCTGATTCCCACTGAAAAGTATCCTTATCCAGATAACCATCTAAATAGTTCAACTCATCCTTGATTTTACCTTTGTTTACTGTTACAAAAGCATATACAATTCCATTATACTCTTTTGTCCCCTTCATTATGTCGCCGGGATTATTGCATAATAACAATTGAACTTGTTCTTTTCTATATTTACCCCAAAGCTTAAATAAGCCATGATCATCGTTATCTGCAAAATTAATATCATATTGGCCAAGGCCATAATCAATTAAGTCTTCCATATAAACATCAAATTCAGAATCCAAGTTGATACCATTAAAGCAAAGAACGTTATTTTGTAAAACAAAGTAATCTGTTTCCAGCATATATTTCAATGCATGACTAAGTACCTCATCATCAAACTCAAGCACATTATTTTTAAGATGGTTGGTAATACTTTCTCTATCGGCCCTTCCTGCGCCTTCCAGGAGCTTTTGAATTATCAGATACTCATATGGCCTAACCAAAGGAAGCATTTCAGAGGCATATTTAACAAACTGCTCCTGCTTTTCGTCGAAATCCGGTAAGTTATCTTCTCCTATCGCTCTCAGAAAGCCGTAATATGAACTATTCTTTTTACTTCCAATTTTGGACTGCATAAATTTAATTAAGTCAGGGGCAAAATCATTATTAAGATAATCTATATGAGATGGATATGTTTCAGAGCCAATGTACTGTTTAAAATTATTATAATCTTGAGCAAGATATTGCTTAGTGTTGAAGTTAACCTCATCTATATAATTCAGTATTTCTTCTTTACTCAAATCATCTATCTGAATATCCACGCCATAATCTGATAAGCCTAACTCTTTATAGTCATCTTTAACCAATGCTGCAACGAGTTTTTTCTCTACAACAAAGTTCTTAGACATGCTACCAAAGGCAAAAGCTATTTGTACACTTCTCTTGTAATCGTTACCTATAAAATCGAGTACCGTGACATACTTTTTCCCTTCATAATTACGTAGGCCTCTTCCTAATTGTTGAATAAATATAGTTTGCGAATCCGTAGGTCTTAGGAACAGTACCATGTTTACACCAGGAATATCCACTCCTTCATTAAGGATATCTACTGTAAACAGTATCTCTAAATCACAATTTTCATCTTGTAAATCTTTATAAGCTCTTATCCTTTCGCCTGTTGAATTTTTCCCAGTTAAATATCTGGTATTATAAAAATCACTCATTGCATCTGCCATTCTAGCAGCATGTGAAACATCCCTACAAAATGCCAACGCCTTTAGTTTTTCTCCCGGCTTACGATGTTGTTCTATTTGATCTCTAATAAACTCACAATGATTTATATCCGAAAATTCTTCAACAAACTTATGACCTTTTGTATCATTAATTCCATATTTTACTAAAGTATCCCTTATTCCATAATAATGGAACGGAACTACTAGTCTATTTACAATAGCATCTCTAAGTCTTAACTCAAACGGAACATTTTGATCAAATAACTCAAATACATCGTCACCATCCATACGTTCAGGTGTAGCTGTTATTCCTAAAAGGAATTCTGGCTCAAAGTAATCCAATATCTTCTTGTAAGTATCTGCTGTAGCATGATGGCACTCATCAATCACTATGTAATCAAATGCATGCTTATCGAATAACTCCAACGAACCAGCCATAGTCACATTCGTTGAGAACACAAAGTCAGCATCAGACTCTTTATAATCCATGTTGTACAAACCATACGAATGATCAGAACCAAATACTTTTTGAAACGTCTCAAATGATTTCATTAAAATTGAGCCCTCATGAACGATATATAATAATCGTTTAGGTGCAAAATTGAATGCATCAAACGCAGCAAGATATGTTTTGCCACTACCTGCAGCTGACACCACTAATGCTTTAGTAGCGCCAATCATTCTTATGCGATTTAATTCCTTAAGCGCTTTACGTTGCATATAATTGGGTTTTACTTCAGCATTCGCTATGCCATAATCCATATCCCATCTCTCAATGGAATAGAAAAGTCTTGCACTATATTCCTTTATAATCTCTTTTGTTAATGGGGCAGTTTTATTCCATAGATAATCAAACTCTTTTTTAGCATCTTCAACAGCGATGTTATATTCGTCATCAACTATTGATACGTCCCATTCAACGTTTTTTAGAAGAGCATAAATAGTAATATTTGAAGATCCAACTAACAATTCAGTACGATCTTCAAACTCAAACAGATATCCTTTAGAATGGAATCCTTCAACATTCCCATTTCTATCTATAAAACATTCATTATCAAGATGACACTGGAATGAATTCGGATAATCAAGTTGTAATTTATTGAAATAGTTTAGCGATTCAACATCAGTAAAATTCTGATATGTAGAAGTAATTAACCTACCATTTGCACCTCTAGCTAATGCAGCAGTTATGTTATTTGATAAAAGCGTAAGGCCAGCTTTTTTAATAAAACTCACTGAAAAAGCAAATGACTTACAAGAATCAAGATTCTTCTTTAGCTTATCAAGAAACTTTGTTTCACTATAATTTGTGTAGAATCTACTATACATATATTACAACCTTTTCTGCAATCCAAGGAATTTGATAATTCTACGATTATTATCTTACTTTTCCCATATTTTTTCCATAGCTTTGTTCTTTTCTCCATACAAAAAGGCACCCATTCGGGTGCCTTTTTGTGTATGCATTACCTCACCGCCCGTGAGGGTTTTGATCAGTCGACTTCTTCCATGAACTTCTCTACTGACTGGATGTATGGCTCCGGATCGTAGCAGTGCCCCATGTGTGTTCCGTGTGGAATAAGATCCCACTTGGAGCCCGGGATACCGTCCATCATCGTTTTGTTCATCAGCGGCGTAGACTCGTCGTCGTTTCCCGAGATCATGAGCGTAGGAACATTGATGTCCTTCAGCCTGTCTCTGATATCCCAGTCTTTCAGCTTACCGGTCACGACGAACTCAGCTTCGCCCTGCATCACGACATAGCACTCGCCCAGGCCTTCGAATGACTCCTGCACGCACTTTGGCTCCTCGCCAGGACCTTCCACGTGTCTCGCGTAGTAGAGAGCCTGTGCTTCCTGAGCCTTCTCCGATGAGTAATCCCCGGTCTTGTTTCCTTCTTTGATAGCCTCTGCAAGGTCTTCCGGAAGATAATCCACATATCTGTTCGCCTCTTCGAGCCAGAGGTCGATCGAACAAAGTCCGCTCGCGAGGATTATTCCCTTTACGCCTTCTCCTTTTCCTCTGAGGATATACTCCATGGCAAGGATAGTTCCCCAGGAGTGGCCGAGAAGATAGCACTCCTTGATGCCGAGATATTTACGGAGCTCGTCAAGCTCGTCTACCCACAGCTGGATGTTATAGAAGTCATCTTCCTGATGAGGTATCGGCGATCTGCCGCAGCCGATCTGGTCGTACGTTATGACCTGTCTTCCGTACCTTTCAGCAAGCGCCTCATACGGCTCCATATAATTGTGGCAGGCGCCCGGGCCTCCGTGAAGCAGTATCACCGGAGTCTTGTCCTCTGACGGCTCACCTACGATCTTGTACCATGTCTTGAATCCTTTGAATGGCATGTAACCTTCTGTCATAGTTCCATCTCCTTTTCTATCTCTCCAACAAGTCCTTCGCAGCCCGCTTCTATGTCGTCCCAGGCTGCATCGAAATCGTCAGTGTACCACGGGTCGGCGACCTGTTCGCCTTCTCTCCCGCAGTGATCGAGGAGCATGCTCGCCTTATGCTGTCTGTCCAGTCCTATGAATCTCCTCGCGTTCAGTATGTTCCACTTGTCCATGAATATCAAGTAGTCATAGTATTCATAGTCTTCCTTCGTCATCTGCCGGGCGTGATGCCCCTTGCAGCCGATATGATGTTCAGCAAGCTTTTTCCTTGCCGGCGGATAGACAGGATTCCCTATCTCTTCAGTGCTAGTCGCGGCAGAACTGATCTCATAGTGATCGTCGATGCCAAGCTGCTTCACCATGTCTTTCATTATGTACTCCGCCATCGGGCTCCTGCAGATGTTGCCGTGGCAGATGAAAAGTATCTTTACCATTCAGATCTCCAGTATATACATCGGCGCTACGTTTATCTGTTTTGCGCCCGACGGGTGGTCGAGCTCGAATTCATATCTCCCGTACGCCTTATGCACATGTCCGTAAATGTGATACGCAGGATGGAGCTCGTTCATAAGGTCATTGAAACAGCTGAAACCTCTGTGCGGAAGATCGTCCATGTCTCCGCAGCCTTTGCTTGGCGCGTGTGTGAGAAGTATATCCAGCTTCCTCTTGTCATCCTTCTTCAGCGTTCCTCCGACGTAACACGCGGCGTTCTTCTTTGATACAGCCTGAGTCTGCAGGATATAGTACTTCAGCTTTCTTACGCGGGACTTCATCTCAGCTTCCGTGTACATGTCGCTGCCGTTCCCGTACCGCATGGAGCCTCCGAGGCCCGCTATCCTTATCCGGCGCGGCCTCTTCAGAAGTCCGAAGTTCTTGTCTTCTATCCTGACATGCGGGTCCAGCTTATGCATGATGTCGTCCCACAGGCCTATAAGGCCCGGCCTCCTGACTATGGCGCCGCCTGAAGGCGCCTCCTCTATCTCCAGTATCCTGTCGTCTATATCGATGCAGCCTTCCGGAGGATCGTCGTCGTAGCACGAATCATGATTGCCTCGTACGTAAAGAAGAGGCACGTTAAGCATAGTGACAAGGAACTCAAGATAGTGCGGGTGCAGGTCGCCTGCCGAAAGGATAAGATTGATATCCTTCAGCTTCTCTGCCTCCGCATTGTTCCAGCCCTGCCAGAGCTCATTCAGTTCTTCGTCTGCGATGACCAGGATCTTCATTTACTTCTCTTTCACCCCGCTCACGCTTACCGTAGCCTTCGCCTCTTCATTCAGCTCATCCATGTCAGGTATCTCACCGACAATGTTCTCGTTCAGCCAGTCCATCGTGATGATGTCCTTGCTTGAGAGAGGCGGATCGCTTTCCTTCCTTACTATGCCGGTCTGGCTCCTCAGCTCGCCGTCGAACGGCCCGAACGCGGATGTCGCTATGCCCTTGCCGAGCACCTCGACGAGTTGTCTGGTATAGTGCGAAAGATTCTTGTCTGTCTCCAGTCCGATAACACCGGACTGCATGCCCCACCAGTAGTTGGTCGCCTGGTTCTTCCTGTTTACCAGCCTGGCGTTATATGTGCCGCTGAATATAGTCCTGATTATTATCTCGTAGAACTTCCCCCACTTCCAGATCGGGGCCGCGAGATTCCTGATGCTGCCGTCGTCCCTTATCTGAAATACGCCGTAGGCCTTGCCTCCGTCTATTGGATGAGTGGAGCTCACGGCCGAGATGACGCGGATCCCCTTCTCTTCCATGGCGCGCCACCAGTCCTCGTCCTGCTTGGTACGCCACTCGAGGTATATCTTCGCTTCAGGGTCGACCATTGCGGCGCCGATAGCAAAAGCGTTGATCGCGGCCATGGTTCCGTAGATAGGATAGTCTGAACAGTACCCTATCATATGGTTTTCCGCACACGAAGCCGCGACGATGCCCGCCAGGAACTTCGCCTCATATTGTTTTGCATAATACGTACGGACAGCCTGAGCCGCGAGATTGATAGAACAGTTCAGGAATTTTATGTCCTTGTATTTGATCGCGGCACGCAGTGCGTCGTCCAGCTGCGTCGGCGATACGGTGAATATCACGTCGGCGCCCCATTCCGCCGCCTTGTCTATGGCTTCAAGTATGCTTCCCGATACTTTCCTTGCCTCAGCGTTGCCTGTCGCAGGCCCTGCGCCTGTGAATACCTTCGTTTTCACGAAGCCGTTATACGCCTTCTCCATCCGTTCACGGCCCCGCTCGTGGTTCATGATCCAGTCTGAAAGCTCCGGCTTTCTGTCATATATGAACGCCGCCTTGAGCGGATTCTTTTTTGAATATGAAAGACCAGGAATCACTTTGCTCACGAGCGAAACAGGTTTCGTGATCAGTTCCCCTGCCCTGGAGCGGATATCTCCCGCATTCACTGCGTCGCTCGCAGACTCAAGAAGAGCCACGCTGTCCTTGTTGTTTGCAGTGAGAAGCTCTTTACGTATCCTCTGTACACGGTTGTTCAGGTCCGAGATCGCTTCGGCGTCCAGTGCGTCCTCAGTATAGATCCTCAGGTATACGAGGAACGCGTCGCCCCTCGGCATCTCGGAAAGCTCTCCCCGCATGTCTGCTGTCACCTGCGTGAAGTGCCAGTAGGCTGACCTCAGAGATTCAACCAGATCGTCAGACCACGGCTCTGCGTCCGCGTCTATGCTGCGCCCGAGAAGCTTCGCTATCTGGCGGTATGATCCCGGCTCACGGCAGTCCAGATCGTAGATCGGGCACACTCTGTAGAAATCCAGAAACTCCTTATATATCGGATGCTCATCCAGTATCTCTTTAGGCGGCATGATCCTGTACACCTGCGCCATAATCATCGGGTTGTCCAGGAAACGGCTCACGGAGACACGCTTGTTCCCCTCCTGCACATAGAATCTGTGCAGATATTCATATACCAGTATCGCGTCCTTGAATCCCTCTTCAAGCTGCGCCTGATACAGGTTCTCCCACTTCATGCTGAACTCTGATCCGTGTTCCAGGAGCGGAAGAAAGTTCGCAGCGAATGAATTCTGCCTTGCCCTCGTCTTGGTCCCGACTATGAGCCACGTCGGTATCTCGAATGTCCCCAGATATCTCTGACTCATCGTACCGCTGTCCGGAGCCACGTCGTCCAGCGCCCGGACGTAAGGGAACTCGCCTTTCGCCGCTCTCGCCTTATATTCTTTCTGCGCCATCTTCTGCGCTTTTTTGTAATCGTCTTCTACCATATGTCTTTCCTCTCAGGACTCTGCTGCTCCTAATCAGATATGTCACGGTCCGGAGTTATCTGTATGTCGTAGTCAGGGAATGCTTCCTTTAATTCTTTCCCCAGCGTCTCCATCGCTTCTTTCACTTCTATGTCAAAACTCAGAACGACGTCGAATCTCATCGTCTTTGTTTCCATGTCGAGATAGAATCCATGCATCTGGAGCACATAATCATGCGCCAGAACTGTCTTCTGGACCTTGTTTCTGATCGCGGAGACTTCATCGTTCTTCGTATTATATGAATAGACGCCGACTCCGGTCAGGATGACGCCTGTCTCTCTGAACACCTTTTCCTCAACACGGCGTGTGAGTTCGTCCACCTGGTCTACCGTCATCGTGTCAGGAAGTTCGATATGCACTGATCCATAGTCCTTGTCCGGTCCGTAATTATGCAGGAGCAGATCGTACGCCCCGCGGATCTCCGGCTCTGAAGTTATGACACGCTTGATCTTTCTGCTTACTTCCACGTCCGCCCTCTGTCCGAGTATGTCGTTGACAGTGTCTTTCATCATGTCGATACCGGCTTTGATGATAACAAATGAGATAAGGACACCGACGTAGGCTTCCAGTGATATGCCGGTCGCAAGGTATATGAGCGCCGACGCAAGAACAGATGCGGAAAGCACCGCGTCGAACCTCGTGTCTTCTCCTGAAGCGATAAGCGCGCCTGAGTTTACCTTCTCACCCTGCTTCTTGACGTACCAGCCGAGTATCAGCTTGACTATGACCGCGGACGCTATGATGATAAGCGAAGGCAGCATATAGTCCGGCTTCTCCGGATGGATTATCTTTTTGACCGACTCGACCAGTGACGTAATGCCGGCGTAAAGGACGAGCGCCGCAACTATCATGGCGCTTAAGTACTCTATCCTGCCGTATCCGAGAGGATGCTTCTTGTCCGGAGCTCTACCCGCAAGCCTGGTCCCTATGATCGTGATCACAGACGACAATGCGTCTGACAGATTGTTCACGGCGTCCAGGATGACCGCGATAGAATTGGAAAGCAATCCGACCGCAGCTTTGAACGACGCCAGGAAAACGTTGGCAAGTATCCCTATGATGCTGGTCCTTATGATGATCTGGTCACGTGTTCCCGCTGCCGCTTTCATCCCTTTATTTTCATTATTGATATCTTCACTCACAAGATATACTCCTTAAATAGTCTGCTTTGGTAGTCTGTTACTGCCTATTATATCACATCAGTACACAGTATGGGTACGGTTACAGATGCGTGGGGCTTTGACGGCGTGATATAATCAATATAGCCTGCACAAGGCGCTGAACATTTCATGAAAGGAACTTACTATGGCTTTTGACGGAATAGTTACAAGAGCCGCCGCGGCTGAGCTGTCTGACGCTCTCACGGGCGGAAAAATAGATAAGATATACGAGCCGGAACCTGACTCTGTCGTCATCAACATCCGGAAAGGCAGAGACCAGGTGCGGCTTTTCGCGTCGTGCCAGAGCCAGGGCGCGTCGGTCCGTCTCATCAGCACCAGCCCCGAGAACCCGAAGGAGCCTTACCCTTTCTGTATGCTGCTCCGTAAGCATATCCAGGGGAGCCGTATCATCAGGATAGAACAGAAGGACTCTGAGAGGATCATCGAATTCACGCTGGAACGGCTGAACGAGCTCGGCCTGATGGTGCAGAAAAAGCTAATATTCGAGATCATGGGGAAATACAGCAATATCATCCTCGTCGACATGAGCCAGGACCAGAAGATCCTCGGCAGCATCAAAGGAGTCCCTTCCGGCATCAACAGGGTCAGGGAGATCCTTCCCGGGCGTATCTACGAGTATCCGCCGGTCCAGGAGAAGATACCTTTCGACGAGGCTTCTGAAGAAGACCTTGGCAAGGCCGGGGATTCAGGTAAGGAGATACTGTCTGCTATTGGAGGCATATCCCCCGCTGCTGCAGACGAGCTTGCTGCGCTTACAGACGGCGCGTCAAGAAAAGCCCTCATCGATACGACGCTCGACAGTATTGACGATCTCAGCTTCACAGCGCGTGTGTACGAAGATGAAGCAGGCATCCCCCGTGAATTCCATATCATCCCTCTGTCTGGCTACGAGGGATGCGGCAGAACGCTGACTTTCGGTACATTGTCCGAAGCAATGGAGTACTACTTCAATCACAAAGAAGCGACGAGCCGTATCATACAGAGGTCCAACGCTCTCCTAAGGCCGGCAAAAGCAGCTCTGGAGAAACTGGAGCTCAAGAAGCAGCGTCTTCTGGAAGATCTCCTCAGGGCGGAAGACTCAGATAAGCTGAGGCTTTACGGCGAGCTTCTCACCGCGAACATGGGCCGCATGACTCAGGGCATGAAGTCGGTCACAGTCGACAATTACTACGACGGCACCAGAGTCACCATACCTCTCGATCCGCGGTGGTCGCCTTCCAGGAACGCACAAAGCTATTACAAGCGCTACAACAAGTCCAAGACGGCGGTGAAAGAGAAGACGATACAGCTTGAAGATACAGAATCCGGCATAGAATATCTTGAATCAGCCGTTACATTCATAGAGAACACAGACAGCATATCCGGGCTGGAAGAACTCAAGGCGGAGCTCGAGGAGACCGGCTTCATCAAGGTGCGCCGCCCGCGCGGCCAGAGGAGGCCGAAGTTCAAACCCGAGCCTAAGCGCTATGAGACCAGCGACGGCTTCACCGTTCTGGTAGGAAGAAACAATAAAGAAAACGACGTGCTTACGCTGGAGACAGCTTCCAAGGGAGATTACTGGCTGCACACCAAGGACATACCCGGATCGCACGTGATAGTAAGGACTGAAGGACGTGAGATCACAGAGACGGCCATATATGAAGCCGCGGCTCTTGCGGCGCTCAACAGCAAGGCGAAGAATTCCGCCAACGTGCCCGTGGACTACGTCCCTGTAAGATACGTAAAGAAGCCGTCGGGAGCAAAGCCCGGCAAGGTCATATTCACTCATAACAGAACAGTATATGTCGATCCCGGCGAACCCGGAAAGTGAGCATGCTCACTTTCCGGTTATATGCTCACCTCCTTATTCGGGCCTGCGGCAGTGCCCTTCTTTATACCCCGTTACATTTAAATACGGTAAAACAACATTAAAAAACATTTTTTCGACAACATCTGAGATCACCCCTTGTATTCCCCATAGAACAGCCTTACATTTGTCGCGGGAAACAGATCCGGCATACTGAGAGTAAGGAGGCGTAACTATGGATAAACAGTGTTCATTCTGCGGGGGTACCGGGAACGTCAGGAGATTCAGGACGGGCTTCGTATGTGATGATTGCCTGGAGTATATAAAGGGGACCGGAAGCGATTCCGGAGAGGAACACAATGAACAAAGAGACTGCAGTAACGGGAATGTAAACAGATCAGAAAAATCAGATAACAATGCCTGGCATCCGGCACGCAAACAGTAATCAGCAGTTACAATAAGATGTATTATATTCACGCCCGTGAAACAGGGCTTACTGCGTCTACGGATCTGGCGCGGCTGGCGAAAGAGCAGAAATGGGGAGTCTCAGACGCCGCCGCGCTTTCTTATGCAGCGAAGTCATACAGCTGCAAAAAATGGCTGCTGCGTGATCCGGTTCAAACACGGAGCCGCGACAAAAGCTCCAGGAAATCTTCAGGTGGATCTGCCCTGAACTCCATGTACTCACCTGTCCGCGGGTGAACGAAGCCCAGGACTCCTGCATGGAGAAGCTGTCCCTCAGGTATATGCAAAGCCTGCCCATGCACTCTTATCGATTCGCTTCCCCGGCCGTATACAGGGTCTCCGAGAAGCGGATGCTTTATATATGCCATATGCACCCTTATCTGGTGCGTCCTTCCCGTCTCGAGCCGGCATTCCACGAGTGTGCACGGCCCGAAGCGTTCCAGTACCTTGTAATGTGTGACAGCCCTCTTGGGGTTGGAGCCGTCTACCGCGCGGCGCTTACGGTCCAGCCGGTCACGGCCTATGGGCTCGTCTATCACGCCTTCATCGTCCTTCAGATTATCTCTTACGAGCGCCGTATATCTTCTGGTCACAGAATGCTCGAAAAGCTGCCGCGACAGCTCTGTGTGCGCGGCATCGTTTTTTGCCGCCATGATGAGACCGCTGGTATCTTTATCGATCCTGTGGACTATGCCGGGGCGCTTCACCCCGTTTATCGAAGAAAGAGTATCTCCGCAGTGATAAAGAAGCGCGTTCACAAGCGTTCCGCTGAGATTGCCGGGCGCCGGATGGACGACCATGCCCTTCGGCTTATTGACGACTATAACATCGCCGTCCTCGTATACCACGTCAAGAGGAATATCCTCAGGGTCTACGCTGAGCGGCTCCGGATCCGGTACTGTGACCTCGACAAGAAAACCCTCTTCAGGCTTGACCTTCTTGGACTCCACTGCTTCGCCGCCGCATGTCACCATGCCCTGCAGGATCAGCTGCTGAGCTCTGGAACGCGATATGTCCTCGAGCATCTCAGCTATGAGCGAGTCTATTCTCCCGGCTCCCGCCGGCACATTGAAACTGAACCTGTCTATATCTGTCACTCTTTCTTGTCTTCTTCAGGGCTTCCTCCGAATCTTCCGTCGATGAGGAGGCTTAGTATCAGAATCGCGCAGCCGCATGTCACGGCGATGTCGGCTACGTTGAATACAGGCGGGAATATACTGAACGATATCATGTCCGTAACATGTCCGAACATGAATCTGTCGATCATATTGCCGATACCTCCCGCGACGATCAGAGTCAGGGCGGTCTTTTCCATCTTCCCTGTCATTCCTTCCCCGGAAGATCTCAGAATATAAAAGACTGCCGCCACGATTATCACGGCAGGCAGTATGAGAAGGAATCTGGTATTCCCCTCGAACATACCAAAAGCAGCTCCGCTGTTCTCTACGTGAACTATACGGAGGAAATCCCCTATTATCCTGTACTCGCCGTCAAGAGGCATCTGCCTGATCATCATCTTGGTCGCCTGATCGAGCGCGATGACTCCGATGGAAATCAATAAGTATACCATGAAAGCCCTATGAAAAAGCGGAGCACTGTGACGCGCTCCGCACTGTAAACTGTCTGATCAGTTCTTCTTGGAGAACAGATCGTTAACGAACTTAGCCGCTGTATCCTTCAGCTCTATAGCTTTCTCAGCAGCCTGCGCCGGGACTGACTCTTCCTGTTCAGACTCAGCTTCCTCGATACCTGACGTAATGTCTATCGTCTCGCGGGATGCGTTTTTCCTGATCTCTTTCACATCGTCAGCGCTGCTTCTGAATCCCGGAAGATCGTCCACGTCGACGTCAGCTTCTCTTGCTCTCGCAAGGAGAGGATCCTCTTCCTGATCAGCACTTTCAGGAAGTTCTTCTTCTGTTTCTGCCCCCTGGCCTTCTTCGTTCAGCTCTTCTGTGCCTTCATCAGGCTCTCCTTCGGCTTCTTCCCCGGCTTCAGCTTCCTCCTCCGGCTCTGCTTCAGGTTTAGCTGCAGGTTCACCGCCTTCTGCTTCAGCTTCAGGCTCTGCTTCTTCCCCGCCTTCCGATACTGTGTCAGGCTCTTCTGCAGCTTCTTCAGCTTCCGCAGCTTCACTTTCCACTTTTTCCTCAGCCTCTTCCTGAGCCAGAGCATCACTGTACTCATGCGCCGCCGCTTCATCTTCCGGCTCCACGTCAGGAAGATCCGCGATCATATCATCCACTTCCGCTGATCCCGCGACTTTAGTGAATTCAGCTGACTCTGCTTTTCCGTAGATAAATCCCGGGAAAAAGTCTTTTCTCAGATCATCCAGAAGATCTTCCGATGAATCGTCCAGACGGCTAAGTTCATCTTCCAGCATCTGTTTGTAGCGGAGCTTGAATTTCTCCACCTTGCGGCGAAGCCTCTCCGCATCTTCATCTGCCTGTGAAGTAGAGTTCTTGGCGTTTCTCACGATGTTTTCCGCATCGTGCTGCGCGTTTTTGATGATGATCTCGGCTTTCTGTTCAGCACTTGCAGAAATGTCGTTCATCAGGCGCTTGGCGTCGCGTGTCATATTGGCCGGATCTTTGGAATCCGATACCTGTTTCTGAAGCACATGCACACGTTCGAGCATCTTGGCGTTCTGATCAAGAAGCGCCTGATAGTCGATCATGATCTGATCCAGAAACTCATCTACTTCTCTTTTGTTGTAACCTCTGACTGAATACGAAAACACTTTCGTTTCTATATCATTCGGCGTGATCATAGTATCCCCCTTTTACAACTTGAGATATCCCGCTGAGTACCCCTATCTCCACGGGTTATCCGGATCCGTCGCCGGATCACTCTTTTCCTTTGGTTTATCTCCACCGTTGGTAAAGTCGAAGCGAGACTCGTCGCTCATTCTCTTACCGCCGGCTATATCCACATTCTGAGGAGCAAATACGAATATATTGCTTGCGATCTTCTGTACGTTTCCATCAAGAGCATATGTGGCTCCGGAAAGGAAATCGAATATCTTTCTGGCGACATCTGTGCTGAGGTGCTCCAGATTGATGATTATCGGCTTGTGTGCCTTAAGGCTGTCTACGAGCTTCGGACACTCTTCGAAACTCTTTGGCTCGATCAGTACGAGCTTGAATGCTCCTGTGTTAGTCACTGAAAATCTCCTTTCTACCGCTGGTGTTTTCTGCTGCGGAGCTGACGGCGCGAAACGTTCCGGCGCGCTGTGCTGCTTCCCTGCAGATATGGTTTCATCTATATGTCTATTCTTGTCTTTCTCTTTCTTCAGCTTGTCTTTTGCTTCCTTTACCTCGTTCTTCGAGATCTTTTCCTCATCAGCCTCGTCGTCGATACCGATAAGATTCTTCACCGCGTCACCAATACTCATTTGCTCCTCCTAGCTCCTTTTTATTTTTCTTCTTTTCTATAATCTCTGTAACCGAAGATTGCCGTACCCACCCTCACAAGGTTAGAGCCCTCTTCGACCGCGATCCTGAAATCGTTGGTCATGCCCATCGAGAGGTATTTCATTTCGACGTTATCCTCGCCGTCAAATTCCTCCCGGCATCTGTCAAAGATCTTCTTTACCTCTCTGAAGAACGGCCTGGTGTCTTCCGGGTCTTCACAGAAAGGCGCGATGCACATGAGCCCCCTGACCTTAACATGCGAACATTCTGCCGCTATATCTCTGATCAGCCCGCTGAGATCCGCAGGGTCCACCCCGAACTTGGTCTCCTGCGCCGCAGGGTCAGTCTGGATAAGTATATCCATATCAAGTCCTGCCTGCTCAGCTCGCTTATCTATCTCTCTGGCAAGGTGCAGACTGTCCACAGAGTGGATCATCACTACCTTGTCGATTATCTGCTTTACCTTATTGGTCTGAAGATGTCCGATAAGGTGCCACCTCACAGGTCTGACCTTGTCGTATTTCTCCAGTACCTCCTGGACTTTGTTCTCGCCTACGTCTGTCGCGCCGGCGTCTATCGCCTCATTCATCTCCTCCGGTGAATGGAGCTTGGTCACTGCCAGAAGCAGCACGTCGTCCGCGGTCCTCCCGCTCTTCTCTGCCGCTTCCGCTATGATCTCTCTTACTCTCTCTATGTTACCTGCTATCGACATATCTCTGTATACCCGAATGACTATCCACTGCAGAGTCACGCGGCCTTGCGGTCAGGCCTCCTCAGTATATCGTCATAGCTCCTTACTGTCGTTACCGTGTTGCCCTTACTGTCTCTGAACTGTGACGGGGATATCGCGCTCTCAGTACCGTCTGTCGCGATCACGTTGATAGGAACGAATCTGTATTTCCCTGTCTTCTGGCGGACGTATACGCCCTTCCTGCCGCCTTTTTCAACTATACTGGTATTGCTTATCAGCAGCCCCATCACGTCTGAAGTGATGACTTCCACATCCAGCTTCCTGAGCGTCGCGAAATACTTGTAATAGTAGCTCGTCTTGATGATGAGCTTCTTCTCTCTTCGCTCGTCTGTGATCTTATATACCGTTCCCGTTATCGTCTTCTCGTCGTTCAGCCGCACGTCCAGCCTGGTGCCTTCCGCGTATCTTGCGGCGTGTTCTCTCGGTATATAACAGACGATATACCATGCGGCTCTGTCACATATCTTGAATACCGGATCGCCTTCCGCCACGATCTCATTCTTCAGCTCCAGGTCGCTTCCGTTCTTCAGCTTCTGGAAGAACGACTTGTTCTTGCTCCCCATATTATCCGGCGTGAGCTCAGATTCATTGCCGTCCGCATGGTATGATAGTATCCCTTCATGCGCAGTGACGAAATCGTCTGTATCGACGTGTTTGTCTCCCTTTACGTCTTCACGGATGGAGCTGTAAGTGGTATTCCCCTTCTGCGACGTGTCCAGCGCCTTGACGTTACTGTCTGTCTTGTCCTTCCTCGCGGCGCTGACCTCCATGATCCTGGTGCCCTTCCTGACCAGCTTGTTTCCTTTGATGTAGCGGTTCGCAGCTCCTGTTACAGTACTGAAATATACGTATTCATTCCTTACGATATACCCTTCAGTCTTATCAAAAGTCTTGAGCTCGCCGTATTCAGCTGTATATGATGACCTGAGCACGCCTGTGACGCGCGGAAGGATGTATATAATTCCATAGAGCACCGCTGCCACAATAAACAAAATGACGACGGGACTCAGTTTATTCTTGCTCATAAGCCTAACCCCTCGTCATATATACTACACCACATTTAGTGCATTTTCCACGGTTTTTTATTAAATTTTATCAAGTTGTAGTCTGTTATTCAGACCGGATCTGACTCAGTATCTTCTGCTGCTTTTTACTGAGTTTTTTCACGCCTGATCTGACCTCAGATACGAATTTCTCGAACAGATCCGCCCGCCTTTCTCTGGTCAGTCTGAGCGACTGCTCGAACTTCCAGAGGTCTGTCAGCTCATGGTTCCCGTTGAGAAGCACTTCCGGCACTTCCAGGCCTTCATAATCTCTCGGCTGTGTATACTGCGGATATTCCAGAAGCCCGGAATAGACGGATTCGTCCAGCGCCGCTTCTTCCTTGGCCAGCACGCCGGGGATCATTCTCGCCACCGCGTCGACAAGTATCATCGCGGGTAGCTCTCCTCCAGTAAGGATATAGTCTCCTACTGAGATTTCTTCAACACCGAAATGGTCCAGGACTCTCTGGTCCACGCCTTCGTAGTGGCCGCACAGGATGACGACTTCATCCTCGTGTGAAAGATCCTCGATGATGGCTTTGTTCAGAAGGCGCCCGCGAGGCGACATATATATCACCCTCCGCCGCGGAGCTCCGCCGCCCTTCGCATCATGGCCATTCCGGCCGGCTGCATCTGCCGGGCCGTCGCCATCCGGATCAACTCCGATCGACTTCATTGCACGAAAAATGGGATCGGTCATCATGACCATCCCATGCCCGCCCCCAAACGGGGTGTCGTCTGTTTTCTTGTGCTTGTCCCGGCTGAAGTCACGGATATTGACAACGTTAAAATCAATAAGGCCGTTCTTCACGGCGCGGCCGATCATACTGAGGTCAAGCGGCGCAAACATTTCAGGAAAAAGTGTAAGTATATCGAATCTCACTTTCGCCCTCCTGTTCTAACACATGCCTTCTATCAGCCTGACGCGTATCACTCCGCCGTCCTCGTCGATATCCCTGATGAACTCCGGGACTCCGGGTACCATGAAGCTGTCTCCGTCTTCGCGGCTGATCACGTAGATATCCTGCGGCCTGTCAGTCAGTATGTCCTCGACCCTGCCGATCTTCTCGCCTGTTTCGTCAAGGACGACGTCGAGTCCGATAAGATCTCTGATATAGTGCTGGCCTTCCGGAAGCTTCTCCAGATCGTCTCTGTCCATGAAAACCTCGGCAGACCTCAGAAGCTCTGCCGCGTTCCTGTCGTCAACGCCTTCCAGCTTCAGGACCACCATTCCGCCGGAATTTCTTACATGCTCTATGGCATAGTCGGTAACAGCGCCCTTGTTTCCGCGGAGCCTGAGCCCCACCGTATGGATCTTCCTGAATCTTGACGGATCCCCGGCGTAGCTCTTGACTCTTACTTCGCCTTTTATACCTGAAGGCGCTGTTATCATACCGATCTCAACATCTTTCATGATGCTATTCTTCAGGCTCTGCCGCGTTTGCCGCTTCTGCCATCTCCTCGTTTGAAACGATCTCGACGTTGACCTGACGGTGCTGCTTCGTAGCGGCCGCTTTCACGACTGTACGGAGTGCCTTGGCGATCCTGCCCTGCTTGCCGATAACTTTACCCATGTCATCTGAAGATACCGAAAGCTGCAGGACCTCTTCATTCCTGTCATCTTCGCCGATCCCCTGCACAGTCACGTCATCCGGGCTGTCTACAAGGTATCTGGCGATAGTCTCTACTAGTTTTTCCATCTGTATCCTCGCTTTCCAGAGCCGGACTATTCGATGATGCCGGACTTCTTCAGGAGAGCTCTTGCTGTGTCAGATGGTTTGGCTCCTGTTGACAGCCATTTCTTTGCTTTCTCAGCGTCAAGCTTGATCACAGGAGGCTCTACCATCGGATCATAGTATCCGAGCTCCTCGATGAATCTGCCGTCTCTGGCGTTTCTGGAATCTGCAACGATCACTCTGTAAAAAGGATTCTTGTGTCCACCCATTCTCTTAAGTCTGATTTTTACCATTTTTATCTCCTTACTTTATTCTGCCTGCTCTGGATCTCTCCGGATCCTGCACGGCTATTCTGGTCTTATTTATATACAAAAGGCTTACTGCCTGTTGCATCTTGTCTACTGCTCGAACAGCCCCCTGAAGAGCCTGTTGTGCTTGAGCGCGTTAGGATTGGAGAATTTCTTCATCATCTTGCGCGCTTCATCGTATTTCCTCATCAGCTGATTGACCGCGCTGACCGGCTGCCCGCATCCTGCTGCGATCCTTTTTCTTCTGCTTGCGTTCAGGATCTCCGGCTTCTGGCGTTCCTCGATCGTCATAGAGTAGATGATCGATTCCATCCTGTGGAACTCTGCCTCACCTGCGTCGAAGTCCACCTGCGACAGGTCCTGCTGGGAAAGTCCCGGGATCATCTTGATGATCTTCTCCATTCCGCCCATTTTCTTGACCTGACCCATCTGGTCGAGGAAGTCCTCAAGCGTGAACTGGTTCTTTTTGATCTTCTCCTCGAGCCTGGCGGCCTGCTCGTCGTCGTATGCCTGCTCTGCGGCTTCGATAAGCGTGAGCACGTCGCCCATGCCGAGTATCCTGCTCGCCATACGGTCAGGATGGAACGGCTCCAGCGCGTCGTATTTCTCGCCTGTGCCCAGGAAGAAGATCGGTTTGCCGGTGACTTTCTTGGCCGACAGCGCGGCTCCGCCTCTGGCGTCGCCGTCCATCTTGGTCAGTATCATACCATCGATGCCGAGCCTGTCGTTGAAGCCCTGCGCGGCGTTCACAGCGTCCTGTCCGGAAAGCGCGTCCACGACGAGAAGTATCTCGTGCGGCTTGAGCTCTCTCTTCATTCTGGAGAGTTCTTCCATGAGCTCCTCATCTATCTGCAGACGTCCGGCCGTATCGATGACCAGTACGTTGCATCCTTTCTTCTCGGCTTCTTCTCTGGCGTCTCTCGCTATCTTGACTGCATCTTTACAGTCGCGGTCGATGTAGACCGGAGTGTTGACGGCCTTTGCCACGACCTCGAGCTGGTCGATCGCGGCCGGCCTGTAGATATCGCATGCCGCAAGCATAGGGTGCTTGCCGCACTGTTTAAGGTAATTCGCGAGCTTGCCGCACGTTGTGGTCTTACCTGTACCCTGAAGGCCTGCCATCATGATCGTGGTGAAGCCTGTCGGTGAATATGTGATCTTGGCTCCGGCTCCGCCCATGAGGTCGGTGAGCTTGCTGTTCACAATCTTGACCACCTGCTGAGCCGGCGTCAGACTTTCCATGACGTCCGCGCCCATGCATTCTTCCTTGGTCTCTTTGACGAACTCTTTCACGACCTTGAAGTTGACGTCTGCCTCGAGAAGCGACAGCTTGATGTCACGCATCGCGTTGTCTATGTCTTTCTCTGTCAGGACGCCCTGTCCCTTAAGGTCCTTGAATGTATTCTGAAGTTTTTCTGAAAGACTCTCAAAAGCCATTAGTCTCTCCTGTCGTTTATCGATTTATGGCATCTGCTTCATGGTATCTTCACATTCGTCTGCTATAATAGGCTGACGAAAGGAGAAAAAAACATGCATACCATTTTATATAACATAGTGATGCTTATCACTCGTGTACACAATTATCTGCTCACGCTGAACAACCAGTTCGAGAACAGCTTCACTGACAAGGAACTGCACTTCCTGATAATCGGCGCTTTCGGGATCGCGCTCGTGCTCCTGCTGCATCCGATATTTCTCTGGCTGTCAAAAACCGGGCACACCATGGTCATATCGTTTCTGTATGTGCTTACCGTCGTGCTGGTGCTGACGTTCGCTATCGAAATCGGCCAGGGCTATTACGGCACCGGCGCCATGGAGCTGGATGACGTGATCTACGGCGTCGCCGGGTTCCTTGCGTTCTTCGCCGCGTTCAGTGTTGTGCGCGGTATCATCCACATGATCACGCGGGCGTTCCGGGACGATGACGACGATCAGGACCCCGAGTGGCTCAGATAGCCGCGCCCTGATCAACCGGCCTCTGCAGCCTGTGTACCGCGCCCCGATCAGCCGGCCTCTGCAGTCTGTGTACCGCGCCCCGATCAGACGGCCTCTGCAGCCGCAAGCTTCTCGATTATCTCACGCAGCTTTTCGGCGTCGTTTTCGCCGATAGCTGCTTTTTCTATGATCTCATCAGCTTTTCTGGCAAGCTCGCTGTCAGCTTCATACTTCGCCAGAAGCCCAAGCTTCTCTTCGTAGTGCTCAAGCTGCTGTTCAGCGCTCTTCAGCGAGTCATATACGGCCGCGCGCGTGATCCCCATATCGTCCGCTATCTCTGCAAGCGACATGTCGTCCTCATGGTACATTTCCATGACCTGGCGCTTCTTATCTGTAAGCAGCGCCCCGTAGAAATCATATAGAAGACTCTCTCTCGCAATCCTGTCCATACATGAACTCCCGCTGTAAAGCATAATTACTTTACATATTATACACTACCGTGAGCGTCTGTCAAGTGTTTTCGCCTTACAGCGCCGCCGAAAAAGCAACGAAATATATCGCATAGCCGGATCAGTCGATTCCGTTGTGGTACTAAAAAAAGAAGTTTTCGTATTCTATGTGGGTAGAATGTGAAAAACGTAATGTTTAGTACCATCTTAGATATGAAAATTGGTACTAAAAAAAGGATTTTGATGATTCTATGTGGGTGGAATGTGATGCTACACGTTCCAGTACCATACAGCAAAACCAATGACGTATCAAAGTCCTGACCTCGCGGGCCCGGTAGCGGCATATATGGAAACGGTGGTGCCACAGCCACCAATTCGCTGCATCAAAGGCCTTATCTCGCGGCCTCAGTGGTGGCATATATGGAAACAGTGGTGGCGGAGCCACCAATTCGCTGCATCAAAGGCCTTATCTCGCGGTCCCAGTGGTGGCATATATGGAAACGGTGGTGCCACAGCCACCACTGAGCTGTC
>JAFWJS010000055.1 GCA_017511535.1 Eubacterium sp.
ACCGGAGATCTCAGCGGATAACGCAGCGGTCAGTGATCCTGATATCTCAGGTAATGTAATCGAGCTTAAGCTCACGCTGGAGCCGGGGTCGGCAAAGCGTTCAGGAGTAAAGCTTTTCTGCAGCGGTGAGAATGAAACGCTGCTGTATTATGACCGGGAACAGGGGCTGGTAGTTTTTGACAGAAAGAGATCAGGCATCCGGATAACAGGAAACGACAGAGATGTGGACCGCCGTGTATGTGAAGTCGGCGTGAAAGAAAGCATAGAACTCGATCTTTTCCTGGATGTAAGTTCTCTGGAAGCTTTTATCGACGGAGGCCGGCATACGATGACCGGCAACGTCTATCCTGACCCTGAAACGGCAAAGGGGATACAGTTCTTTGCCGAAGAAGGCAGCGCCTCATTTAAGAATGTGGAAAAGTATGATATCGGCTGATACCGTACAGGACCCGCGATATATCAAAGGTGTATAATAAGATCAGATCAATGAGACATCGTCTGTCTCAGGAAAGAGAGAGCAAACATGGCATATACAGCACTGGAAAAAATGCGCAGGATCAACGAAGAGAAATATAAATGCGATATCGGTCCTGTGCAGCCGACACTGTATCATTCTGAGCAGGGCAGCTTTGATCTGAAATCATGCGCGCTGCGATTCATTCATGAAAGATGCGAAGGCCTCAGATTCAGCAGAAAGATAGAAGAGGAAGAAGAAAAAACGGGTAAATATCAGGGGGTAAGCACTGCTCCCGGACAGATACCTTACAATATGCAGATGGATATCAACAGACTCTGTCTGGAGCGTGAGCTGGAAAAGTTCCTTGATTCCGGCGCTACACAGGATGCCTATACTGTTTACTACTGTTTCCTGGAGATCTTCCTGGGGAGCTATGCGAAATCAAAGCGGATGGTAGAGCTGCTCAGCGAATATGAGATCAACGGCAGCTCGCTCCTTATCAAGCACAGAGACCATTATTCTCATTCGGTATACGTTTTCGCGCTGGGGCTTGCGATATATGAGTCGAATGAAAACTACCGCAGGACGTTCAATAAGTTCTATCATTTCGATACGGAAAGCGACGATGCGGGGAATTCTCACGCCGCGGCTACGTTCTTCCTGGCATACTGGGGGCTGACGTCGCTTTTCCACGATATCGGTTATCCTTTCGAGCTGCCGTTTGAGCAGGTGCTGTCATATTTTGAGCTTGAGGATGAAGAACGCGGAAAGAACACGCCGTTCCTGGCATATAAGAACATACATGTGATGACAGACCTCGGCGATCAGGCCAAGGCTCGGTTTGAGGAGCTGTATGGCAGAGAATTCAAGACTGTTGACGAGCTGCTGGCGTATGATATCACCCGGAAGCTCGGAGAAATGTATGGATTCTCAGAAAGCTATATGCTGGATGTCATGAAAAACAAGGCTGTGGCGCCGGAGAACTCCAACTACCATATGGATCACGGCTATTTCAGCGCGCTGAGACTGTTCCAGGGCCTGACAGAGGCGATGGGGATCGATTCGCAGAATAAGAGTGAGGCATGGACAGACGATTTTCAGACTGCGCATATAGATGCGCTGAGTGCTATCGCGCTTCATAACATAATATTCAAATATTCAGTCGCATTCGTCAAGACCAAAGGCCTGCCGCCGCTTCCGATGGATATTCATCCGCTGGCATGGCTGCTTATGATCTGCGACGAGCTGCAGTGCTGGGACCGTACTGCATACGGGCGCAATTCCAGGACACAGCTTCAGCCGATGGGAGCAGGATTCAATTTCCGTAACGACCGCCTCGTTGTAAGATATCTTTTTGACGAGGATGAACAGGATAAGATAGATACGTATCTTGAACAATATGTCGCGTGGAAATCATCCGGCAGAAAGGGGCAGGAGCCAAAGCTCAAGGCGTACAGTGATATCGCGAATGAAAAGAAGACTTTCACAAATGAGATCAAGAAGATCGTAGATACTTCAGGCATGCCGCTCATAGTCGTATGTGACATCGCTCCGGTGAACAGAGGCAGTAAGCAGCTCTATCTTTCAAACAGTAACTTCCTTCACCTTCATGACTTCGCTGTGGCGCTTAATGCCCGCTACGCTCACGCTGGTGAGGAGAAAAATGTAGATCAGAAAACACTGGAAGAAGAGTTTGCGGGGCTTTCGCTGGAATACAAGATCACCAGCATTGACCAGGCGAAAAATTTCGGCCGCTATCTGAACGCGATACATTGCTTCTATTCTGACCGCTCGGTTGACTATGATGTTCTGAAAGAATTTACTCCTGAGCAGATCAACTGCCTGGGTCCGATGGAATATGAGCGCTGGGTCAGGTATCTTAATTCGATGGGGTGGAGCTGCGGCGACCTTTACGAGAAGATCCCGGTGCCTGACGGAGTGGATGAGGAGTCATTCCGTGAAACGCTCTGCGTACAGATGCGGTGTAATAAATATGCCATGTCAGGAGATGAGCTGACAGGCGCGAAGATCTATGAGAGATACTGTGAGCTTCCGGCAGACTATAAGGATAAGGACAGTCTGCCTTTCAACAGCATGCTCCAGCTTGTCAGGAAGTTTGACGGCCTGAGGATCTATCAGTTTTCCACCGGGCCTCGTGCATGACAGGGTCAGGGCTGACGCGGCGGACTGAGATCAGAGATAACGGTAACATATTGCTGAGTTGAATAAAGGAGTGGATATGCAAAGATTTCTGGCGCTTATTATGGCACTGATCCTGTCAGTGTCTGTTCTTGCAGGATGCGGAAACAAAGAGAAAGATACTGAAAAAGCAGATCAGGGAGCGATACAGTCGCTAAAGACAATGGGTGATCTGGCATCGCTTGAGAGAGAAGAAGAACAGAGCTCAGTCGGAAACGGCAAAGCTGTATTTGCCTTTAAATACGGCGGCACATATTATCGTGTTACAGCAGATCTGACGGAGGAGACAGAGAAGGAATATATAGACGTGGATATCCTTGAAGAGGGATATGAGGAAAAACAAAGGGAGATCCTGGCGCCGGTCGAAATAACGAAAATCGAAGATCTGAGCGAGCAGATACTGCCGCAGGAAGATCTTGACGCTCTGGCAGGTAAGACCGGGAAAGAGCTGGTCGATGAAGGCTGGACCTACTCAGGCAGCTATAACCTGGAAGAGATGCAGGTATGGATGGTGAACGGGCCGTTTGAATATACTGTTGTATTCGATGGAAATATCGATGAAGAGAATTCTGATGATTTCGATATAGAGAAAGCGACGAAGGATATGAAAGTGAAGTCGGCAGAGTTCAATGCTCTTGGCGATGCCGCGAATGTGGAATAGAGGAACAGGGGAAATGAAGATACTTTGTATAGGAGATTCCAATACGTTTGGATTTGACCCGAGGTCATTCATAGGAGAAAGGTATCCCGAAAAGTCGCGCTGGACGGAGCGGCTGAAAGGGCATGAAGTGATCAACTGGGGCATCAACGGTATCACAGTCCCGGGAGATCATACTGTTTTCACTGACCTCGTCAGAAGAAAAGATCCGGACCTTGTGATCGTGATGCTTGGGACCAATGACCTTCTGGAAGGGGCGGATGCTGAGACGACGTCGCGCCATATGGCAGATTTTCTTGACTCTCTTAACGTGACAGGGAAGAAGATATTGCTGATAGCACCTCCGCCATTACAGTACAGCGGGGAAGTGCAGAGCAGCAGGATTATCGGAGAATCAGAGAAGCTGGGAAAGCTGTACCGTGAAACAGCGGCAGAGAAGGGCTGTCTGTTTGCTGACGCGGGAGAGTGGGACATAGAGCTTGTCTTTGACGGGGTGCATTTCTCAGAGACCGGACATGCGGCGTTTGCAGAAGAACTGTTGAAAGTTCTGTCTGTTTTCTGATATTGAACAAGCAGACTTGGAGGACATGAAATGAAAAGAAATGAAGTACCGGAAGAGCAGACGTGGGACTTAGGGCTTATATATAAAAGCCCTGAGGATGCCTGGCAGGAAGCCGATAAACAGCTGAAGCTTGCCGAGCGGCTTGAGCAGGACTATAAAGGAAAGCTGAACGACGCGCTGTCGATAGTCGACTGCCTTCACCTCTATGAGGATATGTGCGCCGCGGCAGACAGATTCTGCATATATTTCTCTCTTGACAGGGAGACAGACTACTCAGACGCGGAAACTGTATCAAATGCGAACAAAGCGGAAAGCATCGTTACGGATATCATGACCAGGACTGCATTCATTGAAAGTGAGATACTTGAAGCAGATGACGATGTGCTGGAGGAAGCGGTAAAGAAAGGCGGAACAGTCTCGATCTATCTCAGGAAACTGATCAGAAGAAAACCGCATTTCCTGCAGCCTGAAACAGAGAAGGTGCTGGCGGCTCTCGGAGAATTCATGGAGACTCCGTATGAGGTATATAATCAGGCGAAGCTTTCTGACATGAGATTCAGCGACTTCACTGTGAACGGCAGATCATATCCGATGACGTATTCGCTGTTTGAGGATGAATATGAATACGAGAAAGATACCGATGTGAGAAGAGCTGCCTTCAGGCACTTTTCTGACAAGGCCAGAGAATATGAGAATGTGACTGCGGCAGCTTATAACGCATATGTCTGCAGAGATAAAAGAATGGCGGATCTAAGAGGATTCGACAGCGTGTTCGATTATCTTCTTTTCGATGAAGAGGTATCCAGAGACCTGTATGACAGACAGATAGATGTTATAATGGACAAACTCGCGCCTCAAATGAGAAGATATGCCGAGCTGGTCAGGAGGACGCATGGTCTGGACAGGATGACTTTCGCTGACCTGAAGCTTCCGGTAGATCCGGACTATGATCCGAGAGTCAGCATGGAGGACGCAGAAAAGTATATCGCATACGGCCTTTCTGTCATGGGAGACGACTATGTGTCCATGGTCCGTCAGGCTTTCAGAGAAAGATGGTTTGACTACTGCACGAACGACGGCAAATGCACAGGCGGGTTCTGCGAGAGTCCTTATGGAGTTCCGGCGTCGTTCATCCTTCTGTCGTTCCAGAACAGGATGTCTGATGTATTCACTCTGGCACACGAGCTGGGTCATGCAGGACATTTCAAGGCATGCAATGACGCTCAGGGGTATTTTGATACTCAGGTCCCGATGTACTATGTTGAATCACCGAGCACGATAAATGAGCTTCTGCTCACAGGATATCTCGGTAAGACGAGCACAGACCCGAGATTCAGAAGATGGGTACTCGGGAATACAGTAGGGAATACGTATTATCATAACTGTGTGACGCATCTGCTTGAGGCAGCGTATCAGCGTGAGGTATATAAGGTAGTCGATGCAGGAGGAAGCGTACAGGCGGATACACTGTCAGGCATATATAAGGATGTGCTTAAGAAGTTCTGGGGAGATACTGTAGAGCTGACAGAAGGAGCGGAACTCACATGGATGCGTCAGCCTCATTATTATATGGGACTCTATTCATATACATATTCCGCCAGCCTGACGATCTCTACAGGTATGTATAAGAGGATATCTGAAGAAGGAGAGAATGCTGTGGAGGATTGGAAGAGAGCCCTCAGGGCAGGAAGCACCGTAACGCCTCTCGGATTTGCGGAAATGGCAGGCGTGGATATCTCCACAGAGAAACCGCTTCTTGACATGATAGACTACATCGGGTCCATGATAGACGAGATGTATGAGCTCACAGATCAGCTTGGCGGCGAAGGGTCAGTTTAAAGTCATAAGTACGAAGAAAAAAGATCAGAAGGCAGAGGTAGGTAATATGTCAGATTCATTTCTGCTTATATCTCATGATGAAGCTGTACGGATAGTTGATGAAGCCATGGATACCGCGAGACAGGAGATACCGAAAGGTGCTGTCGCGGACTATATCCCTGAGCTTGGGAAAGGTGATCCGGAGAAGCTGGGGATCTGTATTTATCCGCTCGAGGGCGAAAAAATAAAAGCCGGTGACTGCGAAGACAGATTCACTATGCAGTCGATATCCAAGATATTCTCGCTGTGCATAGCGCTTGAGCTGCTTGGACCAGGGAAAGTGTTCGAGAAGATAGGCGCGGAGCCTTCAGGCGAGGCATTCAACTCTCTCGTGGAGCTGGACCTGAATTCCAACAAGCCGTATAATCCTCTGATCAATTCAGGAGCCATAGCGGTAGCGGGTATGCTGATCGAAGAAGTGACTTTCCATGATATGCAGATATTCGCCAGAGAATTATGCGATGATGACGGTATAGCTCTGAACCATGCTGTCTATGACTCGGAAATGGCTACATGTTCCAGAAACAGAGCGATAGCGTATCTGCTGGAGAGCAAAGGCATAATTGACACTGACGTAGAGGACGCGCTCCGCTTCTACACAAAGATGTGTTCTCTTGAAGCAAACGCGGAATCGCTTGCCACTTTCGCCAATCGTCTTGCTAACGACGGCGTAGGCAACAGATCGGGAAAGCGTTATCTTTCTGCAGAGACGGTAAGAATAGTAAAGACATTGATGCTCACTTGCGGTATGTATGACGGCTCAGGCACATACGCTGTTGAAGTTGGCATCCCGACCAAATCAGGCGTTGGCGGCGGTCTTATGGCTGTGTCAAACAACCGTGCGGGCATCGGCGTATTCGGCCCGGCGCTGGACAAAAAGGGCAACAGCATAGCGGGGTGCAGGCTCCTTAAAGAGATATCAAACAGACTGCATCTTTCTTTGTTCTACAATACCAGCTTCATGTCAGCTGCCCCGAAAGATTATTCACTGAATGAATTCAAACAGTCTAATGAATCATAGTACACTGGAGAGGATAGAGAAGATATGACTGAAAGACTTGCAGCAGTTCCGCCGATGGGCTGGAACTCATGGAACACTCTGTATGACGACTACAATGAAGAGACAGTAAAACAGATGGCAGACGTCATGGTGGAAGAGGGATATCTGGACTGCGGATACAGATACCTCATTCTGGACGACTGCTGGGCAGAGCGGGAGCGAGACGAGAACGGATGTCTCGTGCCGTCTCATGAGAAATTTCCTGACGGGCTGGAGCCGGTCATAGAATATGTCCATAATAAGGGTCTCAGGTTCGGTATCTACGGCTGCTGCGGTGTAAAGACATGCGCGGGATATCCCGGAAGCTTTGAGCATGAGAAACAGGATGCGGAGGCATTCGCGGCCTGGGGAGTGGATTATCTGAAATATGACAACTGCTACAGGCCGACCGCTCAGAAGGCTGATATGCTTTACAGGAGGATGAGCTACGCGCTCAGAAACAGCGGAAGAGATATAGTGCTTGCCGCGTGTCAGTGGGGAAGAGAAGAAGTGGAACGCTGGATCAGATCGACCGGAGCGCACACTTACAGATCAACGATAGATATAAGGGACAACTGGGAATCAGTAAAGAGCATAGCGGATAAGAGGATCCTGCATCTCGAGGAAGGCGGACCGTGCTGCCATAACGATATGGATATGCTGGTAGTCGGCATGAATGGAGGAGGCTCCAATCCGGAGACTACAGCAGAAGGCTGCAGCCTCGCTGAATATCAGACACACTTCGCGCTGTGGGCTTTGCTGGATTCGCCGTTGATCATGGGATGTGACATCAGAAAGATCGACGATGACAGCAGAAATATATTGCAGAACAGAGATCTGATCGCGATCAATCAGGATCCGGAGGCCAGGACATGCTATATGCTTTCCTGTGAGTGCAGCCCGGGGACGTTCGCCCTTGTAAGGCCTCTCTCGGACGGTAGCCTGGCGGCAGGGGTCTTCAATTTCAGCGAGGAAAACATGAAAGCCGGTTTCACGTTCTGGGATCTCGGTATCTCTGCCGCTGCGGGTCAGAAGCTGCGGTTCCGTGACTGCCTGACGCATGAAGACATGGGCGTGCTTACAGAGAGCTGCTGTATAAGGCTGGATCCACATGAATGTAAAGTGTTCAGAATGTGGAATGCCGGATAAGCATATTCGAGGTCTGATGATACAGGCCTCTTTTTTTACATAGTATTTAGAAAATTATCTAAATACTTCTTGACAGGGAGCAGGGCATGCAATATATTATATTTAGAAATATTTCTAAATAGATGTAGACGGCCGGAACACATTATTACTGTCAACGGAGGAGAGGAAATGGCTTTTGCTGAAACATTCAAGGCGCTGTCTGATCCGGTAAGGAGAGAAATACTGGAGCTGCTGAAGAAGGGGCCGCTCTCAGCAGGGGAGATAGGGTCGCACTTCGATATGACAGGTGCGACTATCTCGTATCACCTGAAGCTACTGAAAAAGGCAGACCTTATTTTCGAGACCAAAGATAAGAACTACATATACTATCAGCTTAATACTACTGTGTTCGAAGAGATAATGCTATGGATCTCATCATTCAAAGGAGGTGAGCAGGATGCTGAAGGAAAATAGAAAAACATTGATCATAACAAGCCTTGTAACGATCATACCTGCGGTCATAGGAGCAGTCCTGTGGGACCGTCTGCCGGACGTCATGGCGACACATTTCGGACTGGATAATACGCCTGACGGATTCAGCAACAAAGTCTTTACTGTATTTGGTATACCTGCAATAATGCTTGCGCTGCTGTGGGCATGCGCGTTTATAACAGCGCACGATCCGAAAAAGCAGAATATCAGCAGGAAAATGTTCTCGCTTGTTCTCTGGATCATTCCGGTGATATCGCTTCTGATGGCTGCGATATTATATCCGTATAATCTTGGATACAGGATGGATATGACATTCATCATGGGTATCGTGATAGGCCTGATGTTCGTGATCACCGGGAATTACATGCCCAAGGCAAGGCGTAATTATACGATAGGGATCAAGGTGCCTTGGACCCTTGCGGATGACGATAACTGGGACCGTACGCACAGGCTCGCGGGATTCGTCTGGGTCGCAGGAGGGCTTTCTGTTCTGGCAATGACTTTCATGGGCATAGGAAACCTTGCAGCCGTGATCATAAGCGTGACTGTGATCATGGTTTTGATACCAGTTGTCTATTCATTTGTGTTATATTTAAATAAACGATAAACCGAAGATCGGAGCTGATCCTGAATTATGTTTTCTGTCAGAAAAGCATTCTATATGTCGATACCTGTGATGGCAGGGTACGTGGTACTTGGCACGGGTTTTGGCATTCTCATGGATAAGGCAGGCTATGGGGTCCTTTGGTCTTTTGCCATGAGCATGCTCATATTTGCCGGATCGATGCAGTATGTGGGCATAGGGCTGCTCACAGGAGGCGCTTCTGTTCTGACGACGATAATAACTACTGTAATGGTGAATGCGAGGCACCTGTTCTACAGTATTTCCATGATCGGCAGGTATAGAGACGCCGGCAGGTACAAGCCCTATCTGATCTTTGCGCTTACTGATGAGACATATTCTATACTCTCCAGTGATAATACGGAGTTCGACGATCAGGAAGAGCTGAACAGATACAGATTCTTTCTGTCGCTCTTCAACCAGAGCTACTGGGTCGCGGGAAGCGTTTTCGGCAGCCTGATAGGCGATGTGCTGCCGTTCTCCACTGATGGGATAGAGTTCAGCATGACAGCTCTTTTCACAGCGTCATTCGTAGAACAGTGGCTGACGTCGGATGACCATATACCGGCGGTGACAGGTCTGCTGGGGACAGCGGCGTGTCTTCTGGTCTTCGGGACAGAAAACTTTCTGATACCGGCGATGCTTCTTATAACGTTCATACTCACGGTCCTTCGCGGAAGGCTGGACAGGACAGACAGCAGGAAGGAGGCGCAGCGATGACAGGAGATATGCATTCTGCAGTCCTCATAGCGGTCATGGCGGCGTGCACTATACTTCTTAGGGCGCTTCCTTTTATCGTGTTCAGGAACAATACGCCGGGCTATGTGATATATCTTGGGGAAGTGCTTCCGCCCGCGCTTATCGGGATGCTTGTGATCTACTGCCTCAGAGAAGTCAGCTTCACTGCCGCGCCTTTCGGTATTCCTGAGGTTATCGCTGCTTCAGCGGTCATAGCGCTGCAGGCATGGAGGCGCAATTCGGTAGTCAGCATACTTGCAGGAACTGCAGTGTATATGATACTGATGCAGACAGTATTTTAGCCGGTTGCTGCTGCCGGATAAACAAATCAGTCAGGCAGTATAGTATAATGATATATGAAAAAGAGCGGAAGGAGGCAGAAGATGCCGGACGATTATAAAAAGCATGTCACAGCGGACACTTCTGATTTCGTACTGATTTCAGATTATGTGCCCGGTATCGTGCAGGAGATAAGGTACTACTCGACATATAATTTTATAGGCGACAGGATAGACGGATATGAAGAGCCATGTTCGCTTCTCACCAAAGAAGCCGCCAGAGCCCTGAAATCTGTAAGCAATGAAGTCAATGTGATGGGATACCGTCTGAAAGTGTTCGACGCCTACAGACCGGCATCTGCTGTAAGACAGTTCGTGATGTGGGGGATAGAGGATACTGATATACGCATGAAGCCATATTTCTATCCCGGGCTTGAGAAGCAGGAGCTCTTCTCGAAAGGATATATAGCGAAGCAGTCGTCACACAGCAGGGGAAGTACCGTGGATCTTACGCTGCTTGATATGAAAACAGGGAAAGAACTCGATATGGGGAGTCCGTTTGACCTGTTCAGCGAGCTTTCACATCCTGATTATCAGGGAGATAAAATAACCAAGAAGCAGTACGCGAACAGGATGCTCCTGCAGAACGCAATGATCCGCGGCGGGTTCGAGCCGATAGACTGCGAGTGGTGGCACTTCACGCTGAAAGACGAACCATTTCCTGATACTTATTTCGAATTTCCTGTATCATCAGAATATCTGAAAAAATAGACAGGTTCCGTATGAAAAATGTTTTTTTTAAATACAAACAATCATAAAAGTGGTAGAATATATTCGTATTAGAGTACACATCATGAGGTGAATGTTTTATGGAAATCAAGATGACAAAAGAAGAAGATCAGCTGACAGTCGCAGTAGAAGGAAGACTTGACACGCTCACATCTCCTGATCTGGAAAAACAGCTGAAGCCGGAGCTTGACAGTCTTAAGAAGCTTACGTTCGATTTTGCCGGACTGGACTACATATCAAGCGCAGGCCTCAGAGTCCTTCTGATGGCAGCGCAGGCCATGGAAGATAAAGGCGAAATGATAGTCAGAAACGTCAACAGCGATATAATGGATATATTTGAAGTTACAGGCTTTGTCGATATCCTTAAGATCGAATGACATGAAAACAAATCACAGAAAGCGCAAAGTGTCTGACAGCATAGTGTTTAAAAGCCTTTTCGGCATCACTGTGCTGCTCATTGTCTTTGCGGCAGCAATAGGTGTGATCGGCTACAGAGCCTTCTCTGAAGCCATTATGGAGCAATATGCAGACGGGGCGTTTCATACAGCCGAGTCTGCATCTCTTTTAATTGATAAAGACAGGATAGATGAACTTGCTGAGAGTGAAGGAAAGACTGAAGAATACAGAAAGACGTGGAACGCTGTAGACAGCCTGTGTAATTCGCAGGGAGCGACATTCATATATGTCATACAGCCTGACGTTACGGATTATGCTCATATAACGTTTATCATATCAACTATGAACAGGAACAGTCATTATGACCTGTATGATTTCGGATATGTGAGAGAAACGACGAATGATGAATACCGTGAGAAATACAGGAGGCTGTATGAGCACAAGAGCGGAAATGAGCTGGTTCTCAGGAACACAGGATATATAGAGACAGATCCGCATATCACGGCAATGATACCGCTTAATGATACCAACGGTGATACCAAGGCTATTCTGTGTGTACAGCGGCAGATGGACAAGCTCGTCGAAGTACGGCATAATCAGCTCAGCAAAGTCCTGATCGCGCTGCTGATCACGCTGATACTGGTGATAGCAGGTCAGTGGATGATCCTGAACAAATGGCTCATCAAGCCTGTAGTGAAGATCACCAAAGAAGCAGGACGATTCGCTGAAGAAAATGTTCAGTCGGACGAAAAGCTTACAGATACGATAAAAACTGATGATGAGATAGGCCTGCTTGCAGGATCCATAGATGATATGGAAGAGCAGGTAAACGAATACGTGAAGAATCTCACCGAAGTCACGAAGGAAAACGAGCGGATAGGAACTGAGCTTGGCCTTGCGGAACGGATACAGAGAGAAATGCTCCCAGGTAAGTTCCCGGCTTTCCCTGAGTATGACCAGTTCTCGCTGTATGCTTCTATGGAGCCGGCGAGAGAAGTCGGCGGAGATTTTTACGATTTCTTTCTGGTGGATCCTGACCATCTTTGCCTTGTTATCGCTGACGTCTCAGGAAAAGGAGTACCTGCTGCACTGTTCATGATGGCGACGAAGATAATGGTCGCGGATATGGTCAGGACAGGGAGATCTCCTGCTGATGTGCTTAGCAGCGTGAACAAAGCCATATGCGAGAACAATAAAGAGAAAATGTTCGTTACGGTATGGCTCGGTATACTTGAGATATCCACCGGCAGGCTTACCTGTGGTAATGCGGGGCACGAGTATCCCGCCATTATGTATCCGGGAGATGATTACGAGCTCCTTAAAGACGATCATTGTTTCGTCATAGGCGCCATGAAGAACATCCGGTACAGAGAATACGACCTGACACTTAAGAAGGGGTCCAGGGTGTTCGTGTATACTGACGGGATCCCGGAAGCTGTGAACGAAAATAATGAAATGTTCGGTACAGGCCGCATGCTCGATGTGATCAATGAAAATAAGGGGAAAAACACTGAAGATGAAATAAAGGCTGTACGCGACGCAGTTTATTCGTTTACAGGAGACGCGGAGCGCTTTGATGATATGACTATGCTGTGTCTGGAATATAAAGGAAAGCGTGACTGAATTTGAAGACTGATTCAAGAATGATAACAAAGCTGTTTTTCAGTCTGCTTCCGATCCAGATAATGATGGTCGCCATAGGAAGCGTCAATTCCATTATCGACGGTATGATGGCGAGCAACTTCATAGGCCCTGAAGCAATGGCGATAACGGGTCTGTATATGCCGGTCATAAAGATCATAGAGACATTGAATACTGTGCTCCTCGGCGGCTCACAGATACTGTGCGGGCAGTTTCTGGGGAAGAACCAGATAGACAGGACAAGAGGCGTGTTCTCGCTGGATATGACGCTGATATGCTTAACGGCGCTGATCATCACAGCAGTCTGCTATGCCATGCCTGATACTCTGGCCGGTATACTCGGAGGTAATTCAGAAGTCAGGCAGGGACTCGTAAGATATATAACAGGTATATCTGCAGGACTTCTTCCGCAGATGCTGGGGGTGCAGCTTACAGCTTTCCTTCAGATAGAACAGCAGGAAAAGCGCACATATGCCGGTATGGCCGCCATGATGGCCACCAATCTCTCACTCGACTATCTGTTTATAAAAGTGCTCGGATGGGGGATGTTCGGGCTGGGTCTTGCGACAACGGTCAGCTACATAGTATTCTTCCTGGTGCTCGGATCGTTCTATTTCAGCAGGAAGGCTGTTATAAGATTTGACAGAAGCCTCATCAGATGGAATGACATAGTTCCTGTACTGATGATCGGTATGCCGGGAGCGCTGGTGACATTCTGTCTTGCGATAAGAGGCGTCACTCTTAACGCACTTCTTCTCAGGACAGCAGGAAACGACGGCCTTTCGGCGCTGGCGGCGCTCAATTCAGCCGGATATCTCCTGTACGCGGTGACAGCAGGTATAGCGGCTGCTGTGAGACTTCTCGCAAGCGTGTATATCGGTGAGGAAGACAGAACAAGTCTGATAACAGTAATGAAAGATGCGCTTCTGAAAGGCGTGCCTGTTGTGTGTATGATCGCAGCCGCAGTGTTGGCGCTGGCACACCCGTTAACATATATGTTTTACAAGGATACAGCCTCCAATGTGTTTTACCTCACTGAATGGCTGTTCAGGATATTCCCGTTCTCAATGCCGCTGTCAGCCGTATGCGTTACTTTCATAAACTACTATCAGTGCCTTGGACGGATGAAGATCGTGAATCTTCTTTCGGCTTCTGACGGGGTGATTGGTATAGGGATCGCGAGTCTGACGCTGGCGCCGCTTTACGGAGCGATAGGGATATGGGCCGCTCATGTGGTAAACGGTATAATCACTACAGCGATAATAATCGGGTATGCGGTATGGATGAACAAGAGGTTCCCGAGCTCGATCGAAGACCTCATGACGCTTCCGGAGGGATTCGGGGTCCCGGAAGACAAGAGGATCGATATATCGATACATGATGCTGAAGAGGTAACGGACACATCAAGACTGATCATGGAGTTCTGTGACAGAAACGGCGTAGACAGGAAGAGATCGTACTACGCAGGGCTGTGTATGGAAGAGATGGCAGCTAATGTAGTCGAGCACGGCTTTGACGACGGGAAGAGACATTCTGCGGATGTGCGCGTCGTATATAAGGATGACGAGCTGGTATTAAGGATAAGCGACGACTGCAGGGCTTTTGATCCTAAGGAGAAACTTGACCTTGTAGACAATACCGACGTCACGAAAAATATAGGGCTCAGGATGGTGCAGCGCCTCGCGAAGAGCATGTCTTATACGAACATGATGGGGCTGAACGTGCTGACTATGACAATATAACGGCAGGGAAGAAAGGCATGAATAAGAAAACAGTTGTTATATCAGGAATAATATTGACCATCGTTTGTCTGGCAGCGATATTTATATTCGGCAGGACGAATACCTTGATCTGCAGCTTATACGGACGGACCAGCAGAAATGCTGACGACTATGAAGTCACTTTGAAAAGCGAAAATGATGCTGTCAGGGCGGCAGGAAAGCGGATTGACGGTAATAGACTTATTGTAGAGCTGCAGGGTGTCAGAGAAGGTGTAGCCGACATAGAGATCACAGGGCCTGAAGATTACAGCGATTTTCACTTCGTTTATGTCCATCCGTTTGGAATAATCACTGAAGGCGGATATCTCGGTAAAATGAACGGAGGCTCAGCTATACCGGTATGTCTTACGGTTTTTATCCTGATACTTCTCATGTACTGTATATCTAAATACAGAAAAGATGTGAAGGAAAACCTGTATCAGTATAAGAATATCGGAGATCTCGGTATCATAGTGTTCCTGGCGGTGACTTTGATCACTATGATCCCGAATATAATGAACTATTCGGGGATAGAAGATGCGACGCGGTCAGCGCTTTACAAAGCAGAGGAATTCACCTGGGTCACGTTCCCTCTGGCTGCTGTGCTGGCAGTACTCGTTACTGTAAGCAATATAAATCTTATGCGGAAAGAGGGGCGGAACTGGAAAAATATGCTGGGCTGCATCCTCGGCATCCTGCTCCTTGCAAGTACCGTATTTCCATGGCTGCTCAGTGAATATCTCCAGAGAACCATGATCGTCGACGTGCATAATCAGAACGGCACAGCGCTTTATGTGGAGATGATGACGGAAGGTACCATATCTGCTGTAGTGGCATATATCGAATGTATACTTATAGGGACTGTAGCTTTCGGTATCAAGGCGGCGAAGCATATACCTGAATTCAATAAAGATTATATCCTTATCCTTGGCTGCCAGGTAAGGAAGGACGGGACGCTTACCCCGCTGCTCAGAGGCAGGGCTGACAGGGCTATGGACTTTGCCGCGATGCAGAAGAAAGAAACAGGGAAAGATATCGTGTTCGTTCCATCGGGAGGAAAAGGCCGGGATGAAGTGATAAGTGAAGGAGACGCGGTAGCAAAGTACCTTGCGGACAGCGGTATACCCGAAGAGCGGATCCTGACTGAAAGAGAGTCTAAGAATACATATGAAAATTTCAGCAGGTCTCTCAGCCTCATCAGGGAACGTGAGCAGGAGAACAGCGGCAGGGAAGATCCGAAGCTCGCTTTTTCCACGACTAACTATCATGTGCTCAGATCGGGTCTTATCGCGCTTTCACAGGGAGTCAGAGCTGAAGGGATCGGCAGCCCGACAAAGAGCTATTTCTGGATAAACGCATTCATCAGGGAGTTCATAGCGACTCTGTATTCAGAGAGGAAAAAACATATTACGATAGTACTCGTGTTGATGGCTGTTACAGCATCGATGGTCGGTGTTTTATATATAGCGAACAACCACTGACGGATAGTGAGGATATTATGGATAAGTGGACATTAGATGCAACGATCGAGAACGTTGCGACCATTACTGATCTGATAGACGCAAAGCTGGAAGAAGCGGGAGCTTCCATGAAGGCAGAGATGCAGATCAACATCGTCATAGATGAGATCTTCAGCAATATAGCCAAATACGGCTATGCCTCCGGCAAGGGAGACGCTACAGTGACTCTGGATATACTGGAAGACCCACTCAGAGCTGAGATCACATTCATAAACAGCGGAGAGCCTTATGATCCGCTCGCTCAGGAGGACCCTGATATTCATGCTGCCCTGGACGACAGGCCTATGGGAGGGCTCGGGATACTGATAATAAAGAAAACTATGGACGACGTTTCATATGAATACAGGGACAACCAGAATGTCCTTAAAGTCGTAAAGAATCTGTAGTTCACTCAGGAGCTGAGTAACTATATTATTCTGATGAATATGGCGCTTTCGGCAGGGAACATGCCGGATGCGTCTTTTTTATCGCTCATGCTGAAGCAGCTTTCGTCAAGTACGCTGTCATCCCTGATGCGGCCTGCTCTGTAAACGATATCATATTTCTCAGGAAGATCAAAATCAAGGGAAGCGTCTTCAGACGACGGATTGAAGATCACGAGCATGCTCTCTTCATCAGACTTTCTGATGAAGGCAAGGGGATATTTATGGTCTTCGCAATACACCATCTCAAAGTCAGAGCGGTTGTGAAGGGCAGGATGCGCCTTTCTGAATGCGGTAAGACGCCTTACTTCATTCAGGACAGATCGCTCATCTCTCTCTTCATATTCGACGTTGACCGTTGATCTGGAATCGTCCTGGCGGATATAGAGATCGCCCGGATCAGCTGCTGAGAATCCGGCGTTTTTACCGCAGTCGAAAGCCATAGGCGACCGGGAGCCTGTGCGTTCATATCCGCCTTCTACAGAAACGAGATCCTCGACGTATTTCATGCCGATCTCATCGCCATAATAGATGAATGGTACTCCGGGCATGGATAAGATGAAAGCGAAAGCCAGCTTCAGCTCTTCAGGGTCCAGAAACCTGGAGATCCTGACCATATCGTGGTTGCCCGAAGGTATGCACATCATGCCTCCTCCGGCTCTTGTCTTGTTCATGTTATCCATGTACAGATCAAAGAACTGTTTAAGGCTGCCTTTACCTTCTCTGGAGAAGTAGGGCGTTTCTGTCCGGAACAGATCCATGTAATGCGACGGCCCGAAATGGAGCAGAAAATCCATATGGAACCCGGCCAGAAGCGATTTATCAGGCTGGGCCCACTCAGATACCATAACAGCGTCAGGATATTCAGCATCAAGGAATGCCCTGAATTCCTGCCAGAGCCTGATGTTAGCGGACTGGTCAGGATCGGCTTTGATGAGGGAACCCGCCATGTCTACGCGGAAGCCGTCGCACCCGAGCGACAGCCAGAACCGCATGACGTCTTTCATAGCTTCTACAGTGCCGCGCGGACCAGGCTCATTTATTCCCTGCTGCCACGGTCTGTCCGGATCAGGATCCGCGAAGCCGTAATTCAGAGCAGGCTGTGCGTTGAAGAAGTTGGTAAGATAGGCGCCGTTCCTTTCTGTACCGCCTCTTGTCAGCCCCATGACGTTGACTATGCCGCCTACGTCTTCCCATACTGTATCGGTCCAGATATATCTGTCAGTGTATTCATTTCTGTCATGTTTCTGTGATTCTCTGAACCAGCTGCACTGATCTGAAGTATGTCCGGGGACGAGGTCCAGAAGGATGTGCATGCTGCGGCTGTGTATCTCTTCGCAGAGCCGCCTGATATCATCGTTGGTACCATATCTCGGAGCGACTTTATAATAATCTCTTACGTCATATCCGGCGTCGACGAAAGGTGAGTCGTAGCACGGATTCATCCATATCGCGTTGCAGCCGAGGCTATGTATATAGTCCAGCTTACTTATGATACCGTTTATATCGCCTATGCCGTCACCGTTGCTGTCACAGAAACTCTGCGGATATATCTCATAAAACAGTGCGTCGTCAAGCCATCTGCTCATTTATCTGATCCTCCCCGGAATTGATATATATAAAGTATATTATAAAAAAAAATCACGGTCCATAATATGAGCCGTGATTTTATGTGATATCTAGTCCTGATCCCAGAACAACTCGTCCAGAGTCTTGCCGAGGGCTTTACATATGGATATGCAGAGATTGACAGTAGGGTTGTAATCGCCTTTTTCTATTGCGTTTATCGTCTGCCTGGACACATGGACAAGGTCTGCGAGCTGCTGCTGTGACAGGTCTTTTGCCGCCCTTGCAGCCTTAAGCCTCAGATTCTTCATTTCTGTCCTCCTTGTCGTCAGAGATATTCTTGGCGATCATGGCCGCAAGGACCGGCAGGAAAGCTATAGCTACGGTGATGTTCGCGCAGCTGCCAAGATCAAGAACAGTGTGGCCTGACCTTAGGAATTCCTGGATATTAGGGAATCCTCCTACAGCATTGATCAATATGATGATCAGGAAAAACAGAGAGTATCTGCGTCTGTTTGCGCCGATCCCGAAATACGCGTCATGCATTATGCTGTATATCGCATATACGTCAATGCTGATGAGAAGGGAAATGAATATGGCGAGTCCCGGCGTGACCGGTATTCCTGCACCAAGCTCAAAAGCAGCCATGACGAGTGTCAGGAGTATCACAAGTGTAAAGAATCCATACTTATAGGCTCTGCCTCTTACGAGCTCCTGCCTTTCATCAAAATCATTATTGTTGAGTTTTTCTTTCATGGTTATTTTCCTTATTATCAGGTATACCAGAAGTGCGGAAAATATCCCGGCAAATATACCTGCTGCATATTCTGTGTTCATATCGATGCTCCTTTCTTGTACTCGATAGATTTCTGTATCTGAATGAATAGTAATATATTTTGATCTATATGTCAAGTATATATTACATATTGTCGGATAAATATTTTGATCCCTGATCTTTCATGCAGGTCCGTAGATCTGGATCCCGGGCTGTGTACTTGACTAAAAGGCCCTGTATTTATATAATATCAGTATCTTTTTGGCAGGACGAACTGAACAGGCAGCAGGTATGCAGACTGCGGGCCGGGTCTCAGAGAGACAACGGGGCAGAGAGACGACCGCGGGACAGAAGTACTTGTTCCGCGTTTTTTTGTTAACATACAGGAGAAAAAATGTCAGATATAGAAAAGAATAAAGATGGAGCTGCAGCTGCAGAGGATACAGCGGAGATAGTCAGGAAAACAGCTGCAGTCGGTGTGTTCGGAAACGTGATCCTCGCGGCGTTCAAGCTGCTGGCGGGGCTGATCGGGCATTCGGCTGCAATGGTTTCAGACGCGGTACATTCACTGTCAGACGTATTCGCTACGCTTATCGCATTCATAGGAAGGAAGCTGTCCGAAAAGCCTGCGGACAGGGAACATCCGTACGGACATGAACGCTTTGAGTGCATCGCGTCAGTGATCCTAGGCGTGATCCTGATAGCTACAGGCGTGCAGATCGGCATAGGCTGTGCCGAAGCCATAATAAACAAAACATATCTCACAGCTTCCGAACCGGGACTGATAGCTCTTATAGCGGCCGTCACATCGATAGTCACTAAGGAGGCGATGTTCTGGTACACCTTGTATCAGGCAAGGCGGATACGTTCCGGCGCGTTCAGGGCTGACGCGTGGCATCACAGGTCTGACGCGCTGTCTTCGGTAGGCGCGCTTATCGGTATCGGTGCCGCCAGGATGGGTTATCCGGTAATGGACTCCGTAGCAGGCCTGATCATTTCTGTGGTGATACTTGTAGTTGCCGCGCGCATAATAAGCGAGGCAGTGAATAATATGCTTGACAGGTCTGCCGATCCGGAGATGGAAGAGAAGATGCGTAAAGTCATAAGCGAATACGCCGCTGAAAACGGCATAATGATCACGATAGACAGCCTGATAAGCCGTAAATTCGGAGAGAAGATCTATGTCGATCTGGAAATAGGCGTAGACGGTAATATGAAGCTGAAGGATGCTCATGATATAGCAGAGAATGTACATGATCTTCTGGAAAAGGACTTTGATGATGTGAAGCATGTGATGGTGCATCTGAATCCGACTGGATATGAGTACACAGTGCGTGGCTAGAGGAAATGCGTATGTGTGGTAAGTATTATGCGGACAGAGAATTTATCCCGAAGCTCAGCATCCTGTTCAGGGAGGAAGATATAATACCTGATCCTGAGCTCCGCGAAGAGTGGAGAAAAGTGCTGACTGATGATGAAGGACAGCTCTCCGATATGGACATAAACCCGACGGACAGCGCCGTAACGGTCTCAGCTTCAGAGAACGGGCTGCATGCATCCAGTATGAAGTGGGGATTCCACGACACTTTTCACAACAGTCTGGTCATAAACGCAAGAGCTGAGACAGCACCTGTAAAGCAGATGTTTTCTGAGAGCATGAGAGACAGGCGGTGCGTGATACCCGCGAGCGGTTACTATGAATGGGACAGCGCCAGAGCACGGTACAGATTCAGCAGGCCAGACGGCGGGCTCGTCCTTCTGGCAGGCTTTTACAGAAGAGAGACGGATGAAGATCATTACACTATACTAACGACAGAGGCAAATGAGTGTATGATGCCGGTCCACCCGCGCATGCCGGTCATGCTTGATAGAAGTGAGATCAGGAAGTGGCTTTCAGATGACATGTTTATGCGTGAAGCACTTTCCAGAAGACAGACTGAGCTTGACAGGGTGCAGGATGCAGGGCAGATAAGTATGGATTTTATTCAGAGGTGAGAGAATGGAAGAACAGAGTGACAGGGTCAACATCAGGAAGATCAGACCTTTTCTGGCGGATTGCTGCGTGCTCTTAAGGAGCGACGGATCATTCCCTCTTGAAGGACCGTGCAGGATAGCATGTTTCGGAAGAGGAGCATATGATACTGTAAAAGGCGGAACGGGGTCTGGTGAAGTGAACTCCAGATATTCCGTCACTGTGGAAGAAGCGCTGGTAGACGAGGGCTTCATCATAACCAACCGTGACTGGTATAAAAAGTATCGGCCATTTTATGATGCTGCCGAAAAAAAGTTCTGCCAGGATATACGAAAGACTGCAAAGCGTGAGAAAATGAATATCATCGCCGCGTCGATGGGGAAGGTCATGACTGCGCCGGAATATGACATCGATCTGGATCTGAGTGCTGACGCGGCCATATATGTTCTGTCCAGGATCTCAGGCGAAGGGAATGACAGACTTGACGCGAAAGGAGACTTCAGGCTGAACGACAGCGAGATCCGTGATATAAAAGCGCTGGATAAGGCGTATAAGAGATTCATGCTTATCATCAACGCAGGAGATCCTGTGGATCTCAGTGAAGTCATGGACACACGCAATATACTGAACATCTCCCAGCTCGGCGTAGAGACAGGATATGCGGTCTCAGATATACTTCTCGGAAAACAGACGCCGTCCGGAAAGCTTGCGACAACGTGGGCGTCATATGACGACTACTGTCACGAGGGCTCCTTCGGAGAGAAAGACGATACATTGTATAAAGAAGGTATCTATGTCGGATACAGGTATTTCGACGCGGCAGGCAAAAAACCGCTCTTCCCGTTCGGATACGGCCTCTCTTATACGGACCTTGATGTAAAGATCACATCTGTCACAGCTGATCATGAAGTGATAAGCATAAAAGGCAAAGTGACGAACACGGGAAACAGGAACGGCAAGGAAGTAGTCCAGGCATACATACAGGCGCCGCAGGGCAGGCTGGACAGAGAAGAGAAGTCTCTCGCGGCTTTTTATAAGACAGTTCTGCTGGCACCCGGTGAAGAAGATGCTTTCGAGATTTCGTTCAAGCTCACTGACTTTGCCGGATATGACGCTGAGAGCGAATCATATATCCTTGAGAGCGGCGCATACACTGTGCTGATCGGTAACAGCAGTGAAGATGTGATGCCTGCGAAATCATTCCAGCTTCAGAAAGATGTGACCGTGCGTAAAGTGAAGAACCAGTTCGCGGAGACCGGATTTGATGACTACAGGAATGAAAACAGAAAGGATCACGGGGAGCCTGCGTTCGGTACTACGGCGCTGGACCTGAGTAATATAGAAACTGTTACAGCCGGCTATGACATGCCGCTTCATACTGCAGATATACTGGAGACGCTTACTGATGAGGAGCTGGCATATCTGAATACCGGTAATTTCGATCCAAAGGGAGGCTTCCTGTCTGTGATCGGAGATGCATCAAAGACAGTAGCAGGAGCTGCAGGGGAGACCACTTCGATGCTTGAGGGGAAAGGTATCAAAAACCTTATCCTTGCTGACGGACCGGCGGGTCTGAGGCTTGCGAAGGAATATTATGTGGATAAAAAAGGAGCACATTCTGTCGCTCCGACTATACCTGAGAGCATGCTCGGCCTTCTGCCGAAACCGGTCAAATGGTTCGTCGGTCTGATGACAAAGCTGAAGCGGACTAACAGGATACTAAGGCAGTATACGACCGGGATCCCTATAGCGACAGCAGTGGCACAGTCGTGGAATACTGACTTTGCCGGGCTGTGCGGCGACATCGTAGGAAGTGAGATGGAGAAGTTCAACGTGGATCTGTGGCTGGCGCCTGCTGTCAATATACACAGGAATGTGCTCTGCGGAAGGAACTTCGAATATTATTCTGAAGATCCGGTGATCACCGGGATCATGGCTTCTTCAATGATCTCTGCCGTACAAAAACACGGAAAAGGCGTCACGGTCAAACACTATGCGGCAAATAATCAGGAGACCAACAGATACGCAAACAACAGCGTGATATCTGAAAGAGCAGTAAGAGAAATATATCTCAAAGCTTTTCAGATGTGTATAGAAAAAAGCTCGCCGATGGCGCTTATGACTTCATATAATCTCCTTAACGGAACTCATACGTCAGAGTCCAGGCAGCTTGATCTGAACATCCTGAGAGGCGAGTTTGGATTCAGCGGACTCATTATGACTGACTGGGTGGTAGGTTCAGGACTTCTTACACAAGGCGGGAAGTACAGGGACCCGGACGCGGCTCTCGTCGCAGCGGCGGGCCACAGCCTCTTCATGCCGGGAAGCAGGAAGGACTTTGAAGAGATAATGAAGGGACTTGAGGAGGGGACGGTCACAAGAAGCCGTCTGACAGATAATGCATATTATCTTCTGAAAACAATAGACATGATAAAGCAGAATGGAGAAACAGAGAATGAAAGACTACATGGTCAGGGCAACAGCAGCAAATGAAACAGTCAGAGCGTTCGCGGTAAGGTCAACAGAGCTCGTGGCCGAGGCAAGAGAGCGTCACCGTACTTTTCCGGTAGTCACTGCAGCGCTTGGCAGGCTTCTTTCGGCAGGGGCAATGATGGGCGCGATGATGAAAGGAGATAAAGACAAGCTTACGCTTCAGATTAACGGCGACGGTCCGATAGGGCAGATGACCGTAACAGTCGACAGTCATGGGAACGTGAAGGGATTTCCGCAGAATCCTGACGTCGATATACCTCTTAAGAGACCTGGCAAGCTTGACGTCGGCTCAGCTGTAGGGAAGGGCCTTCTTAACGTTATCATGGACCTCGGTATGGATAAGCCGTACAACGGACAGGTAGAGATACAGACAGGCGAGATAGGGGACGACCTGGCATATTACTTCACAGTTTCGGAGCAGACACCGTCAGCCGTTGGTCTCGGCGTGATGGTGGATACAGACAGCTCCGTCAGGCATGCGGGGGGATACATCATCCAAGTCATGCCTGACGCTTCAGAAGAGACGATCAAGGAGGTCGAAGACAAGGTCTTCCTTGCTGATTCAGTAACGGTCATGATGGAAGACGGCAAGACACCTGAGCAGATACTTGAGTACTTCCTTGGAGATATGGATCTGAAGATACTGGAGAAGACAGACGTCCGGTTCCACTGTGACTGCTCCAGAGAGAGTGTGGCGAGAGCGCTTGCAACGATAAGCAAGAAGGATCTGGACGACATAATCAACGACGGCAAGGAGATAGAGGTGAAATGCCACTTCTGTAATTCTTCATACAAATACAATATTGATGAGCTGAAAGATATAACGGGTGCCCGATGCAGTCGTTCGCGGCGTCCATGACGTGCGAGCACGCCAGGAGCTATGCTCCGACTTAAATTGATCGATCTGGTGAAAAGAATGACAGAAGAAAAGAAAACTGAAGGAAGAAGACTTAGACCATTTATCACGCCGGGTGCAGCACTTGGCCTTTCCATAGGTACGAGTGTCGGCTGGGGGTCGTTCGTGGTGACTACCAATCTTTATCTGCTTCAGGCAGGACCGCTCGGCAGTTCGATCGGGATGATCATTGGTGCACTCATAATGCTCATAGTGAGCTGGAACTACCACTACATGATGAATCTGTATCCGGACTGCGGGGGCATCTATTCATATACCAAAAACCTTCTTGGCCATGATTCTGGCTTCCTGACGGCATGGTTCCTGGTGCTTACATATGCGGCAATATTCTGGGCGAACGCCACGTCGCTCCCGCTGTTCTCCAAATACTTTCTGGGAGAGACGTTTCGCTTCGGTAAGATGTATACACTGTTCGATTATGATGTTTATCTCGGCGAGACCATTCTTACTGTAGCTGCTGTCATAGTCACCGGGCTCCTTCTTGCAAAGACAAGGAACATTATAAAGACGATTGCTGCTCTGCTTGGACTGGTGTTTTCAATAGGGATAATAGTATGCTTTGCCGCAGCGATGATAAAGCATGAGCCGGAGTTCTCATTTGATCCGACATTCATACCGGATAAAAGTGAATTTGAGCAGATAATCAGGGTAGCAAGCGTATCATCGTGGGCGTTCGTAGGATTTGAATGCATATCACATGCAGCCGAGGAGCTTACGTTTGACAGAAGGCATACATTCAGCCTGCTCTCTGCATCTGTGATCATCACGACGCTCCTGTATATTTTCGTTATGGTACTTTCAGTAACGTGTTATCCAAAGGAATTCGCAAGCTGGACAGAGTACCTGAGCCACCTGGACGAGATGGAAGGGATCGATGCGCTTCCTGCATTCTATGCAGCTGATCATTACATGGGCAGGACAGGAGTGCTGATCCTTGTTATAGCTTTACTGGCGATAATCTTATCAAGTCTGGTCGGTAATATGTTTGCTCTCAGCAGAATAATATACAAGACTGCATCAGACGGAGTTCTTCCGAAGAAACTGGCATATATCAACAGCAGCTACGCTCCGTCAAAGGCGATCGCTGCGATAGTTATGTTATCATGTCTCGTACCGCTGCTTGGGAGGACCACGATCGGCTGGATCGTAGATGTAAATACAATAGGTGCTACAATAGCTTACGGATTCATATCCGCAGCCGTCCTGAAGAAGGCTCGGGAAACAGGCGCACTGAGGGAGAAGATCACCGGTGGAGCCGGTCTCCTGATCATGCTTGCATTTGGCATATACCTTCTCATGCCGAGTATTCTGGGTGGTAGCAGAATGGCAAAGGAATCGTATTTCCTGTTCACTGTGTGGTCAGTACTCGGGATCATATTCTTCAGAAATCTTCTGATCAAAGACCAAAAGGGCAGATACGGAAGATCGGTCATAGTGTGGATCTCACTTGTTCTGCTTGTACTTTTCTCGTCCATAGACTGGATGGTGCAGCAGGTTACAACGGCTTCAGAGAAAGCCGCCATTCTTATAACGGAGTATTACAGTGGAGGCATGGGGGCTGATACGGCAGCAGACGCAGAACGTTTTGTCGCGAAAGAGATCATGAACATCCGGAATACCAATATGACAGCAACACTTATCGTTGTGGCATTCTTCTCGATTTCCATGGGCGTGATGCTGAACAACTTCATGCTTATGAGAAAGCGTGAGAAGGAGAAGGATATAGAACTGGGAACTGCAAAAGCTTTGGCTGCTACGGACGCGCTCACAGGAGTAAAAAACAAGAATGCATACTCTGATTATGAGAATATGATGAACGCCAGGATACTTGAGGGAGATCAGGAGGCATTCTCTATAGTTGTCTGCGACGTGAACGGACTCAAACACGTGAATGATACTTTAGGACACAAGGCGGGGGATAAATACATACAATCTGCCAGCGACATAATATGTACGGCTTTTGAGCACAGCCCTGTGTTCAGGATCGGAGGAGATGAGTTCTGTGTGGTTCTTAAAGGAAAGGATTTTGAGAATAGAGCTTCTATTATGAGTGACTTCAATAGATTGATGGAAGGAAACAAGGAATCGGGTAAAGTTGTGGTAGCATCAGGTATCTCTGATTTTGACTCCAGATGTGATAACAGGGTCCAGTCAGTATTCGAGCGTGCTGACGAGCTCATGTACGCGAGGAAGAAAGAACTTAAAGGAAGTGAGGAGGTCAGATAGAATATGACTTTGTTCGAAAGAGGCACATCATGGAACGCGTATCATTGATACATCCTATAGACCCTGTATATGATGAGAAAAGTGAGGTCCTTATTCTTGGAAGTTTTCCGTCTGTCAGATCGCGTGAGGCTGGTTTTTTTTACGGTCATCCGCAGAACAGGTTCTGGAAAGTCACGGCAGCAGTCATGGAGGAGGATGTCCCTCACACGATCCCGGAGAAACGGGATTTCCTCCTGAGAAATCACATCGCGCTCTGGGACGTGATAGGACGCTGCTCCATCTGCGGCTCATCTGACACGTCGATACGTGACGCAGAGCCGAATGATCTTGGAGTGATAATCGGAGCTTCAGGTCTAAACAGGATCTTCGTTAACGGCAAGACAGCAGAAAAGATATACAGAAAGTATACCGAAAAAGCTACAGGGATCCGTGCTGTATGTCTCCCGTCGACGAGTCCTGCCAACGCGGCATGGAGTCTTGAAAAGCTCATACAGGCCTGGAGCATTATAAAAGAATAAAAGAGAACAATAAAAACCGGCAGCCCGCGCTGCCGGTTTTCTGCATCTATCGTGTGTTTTACTTGATGATCCTTACGCGGATGACATCATCGACCCAGTTGAGCTTTTCAACGATCTTGTCTGTGCTTGCAGAGTCGATATCGAGTACACAGTAAGCATATTCTCCGCGTGATGTATTGGTAAGGTGAGCAATGTTGATATTCTCATCAGCTATGATCTGAGTGAACTTGCTCAGCATGTTAGGCTTGTTCCTGTGGATGATCGCGATACGTCCTGTGGAGCTGCAGTATCCTGCGTCGCAGTCAGGAAGGTTCACTGAATTACGGATATCGCCGTTCTCAAGGTAGTCGCGGATCTCAGCTGCGGCCATCTCTGCGCAGTTCTCTTCCGCTTCGCCTGTGCTCGCTCCGAGGTGCGGAGTGCAGATGACGTTGTCAAGCTTCACGATCTCAGGGTCAGGGAAGTCTGTGACATACTTCGCGACCTTACCTGATGCCAGAGCTTCCTTGAGAGCCGCGTTGTCAACGATCTCGCCTCTTGAGAAGTTCAGTACGATAACGCCTTTCTTCATGGCGTCGAATGCTTCTTTCCCGATGCTTCCCCTTGTTTTATCAGTGAGATGAAGGTGCATCGTGATATAATCACATTTTCTGAAAAGCTCTTCATATGTCTTGAGGACCTTTACGTTGTGTGAAAGAACAAGAGCGTTGTGCACTGACAGGTAAGGGTCCACGCCATAAACGTCCATGCCGAGACGTCCGGCTGCGTTTGCGACCATTCCTCCGATAGCGCCGAGTCCGATGACTCCGAGCTTCTTGCCCTTGATCTCTTTACCGACGTAAGCCTTCTTGGCCTTCTCCATATTCTTGGCGATGTCAGCGTCGTCAGAATTCTCATTTACCCATTTGACTGCGGCAGGGATGTTCCTGGACGCGTTTATCATTGAGGCGAGAACAAGCTCCTTTACGCTGTTGGCGTTGGCGCCCGGCGCGTTGAAAACAACGATACCTTTCTCAGCGCATTTATCGAGAGGGATATTGTTCACACCTGTTCCTGCTCTTGCTATTGTAAGGAGGCTGTCAGGGAGCTCCAGATCATGCATCTTGGCGCTTCTTACGAGGACGGCGTCAGCTCCTTCAAGCTCTTCAGTTGGCTGATAGTCTTCTGTAAAGACATTGTTTATGACCTTTGAAATATTGTTCAGGCACTTATACTTATACATTTATTTATCCTCCGTTATCCGCAATTCAGCGGTATTTATTGATCGTACTGTTGTTTCTCGCGTTCCTTAAGGCAAGAGCCATCAGGTATTTGCCATAGCCGCTCTTGGACATCTCCTCGCCAAGCGACCTGAGCTCGTCAAGATTTATCCATCCGTTGGCGAAAGCTGCTTCTTCAGGGCACCCGATGATACAGTCATATTCATACTGTATGCGGCGCACGAAAGAGATCGTATCTACGAGTGAGTCGAACGTGCCGGCGTCGAACCAGGTGACTTTCTTGTCAAGCAGCGTTACTTCCAGATCTCCTGCTTCCAGATATGCCTTGTTGACATCTGTGATCTCAAGCTCGCCTCTTGAGCTCGGCTCGAGCTTTTCGGCTATCTCTACAGCTCTGCTGTCATAGAAGTAGAGACCTATCACAGCGTAGTTGCTCGCAGGTTCTGCAGGCTTCTCTGTGAGAGATACAGGTCTGTTCTCTTCATCAAAGCCGATAACTCCGAATGCTCTTGGATCTTCAACGTAACAGCCGAATATCGTTGATTTATGCTCCAGCTCGGCTTTCTTGGCGGCACGGCGCATATCACGCTTAAGACCGCGTCCATATATAACATTGTCCCCGAGGATGAGACATACGCTGTCGCCCGCGATGAAGTCCTTAGCTACGATGAGCGCGTCGGCTATTCCTCTCGGAGTCTTCTGGATGCCGTAGGTTATGCTGATCCCAAACTTGGACCCGTCTCCGAATACTCGTCTGAAGCTGTCCAGGTCCTTCTCGGATATGATCATCATTATGTCCCGTATCCCTGCCTGTATGAGAAGCGTAAGAGGATAATACATCATCGGCTTGTCATATACAGGAAGGAGAGGCTTGGCTACAGCTCTGGTCACAGGATACAATCTTGTACCGGAGCCGGCCGCTAGTATGATACCCTTCATTATATTTACCTTCTTTGATTTATACGTTGAAAAATTATACACTATAGTCACATTATTGTCAAAACAGACTTTTTTTGCTCTTTGTAAATAAACAGTGGCAAAACCGGGCGATACGTGGTAGAATAAAGACCGTTGGAAGACGTGGTCCATTAGCTCAGCTGGGAGAGCGACAGGGTGACAACCTGTAGGTCACAAGTTCAAGTCTTGTATGGGCCACTTGAAAAGACCCGGAGCCGGTATACGGCTCCGGGTCTTTATCTTTCTGAACAGTATCAGCTTATCCTTACTTTCTTACTGATCCAGCTGCTGTATTTCGTCTTTCCGCCTGTCGTCCTGTAAGCCCGGATCGATATGGTATATGTCTTTCCCTTTCTGAAATCAAGGCCGCCGAACTTTTTCAGGGTGACTTTCATAGATGACGTCTTCACTGAGGTGACCTTGTATTTCGCGGTATCCTTTACCGCAGGAGCGATCCTGCAGGTCCTGGAAGTTCCAGTGTCGCTTCGTACCGCCTTGATCATGTATTTCACGCCTGTTTTTGTTCTGCTGGTCTTAACTGTGTCTGGAAGGTCATAGGTCTTGCCTGTAGTAAGGTCTGTTGCTGTTGTCCTGGTGACAGTTTTCTTTACGAGATCGGAGCGGCTGAATGACAGATCGATCTTCCCGCTGACGGAATCTGCTTTTACTGAAGAGACTTTCGTAATGGAAGTACTGCTGCCGGTCTTTTTGGTAGATCTGCAGAGGGCGGTGTCCTGAGGCTCGCCGTCGTTTCTTGTCTTGATGCTTATGGATAGCGGCTCACTATCTGACGGTCCCTTCCGGTCTTTTGCATCATATGCAGCCTGTACTGCGCTGCCTGCATCCACGGCCCCATATCCCAGCTCATTTTTCAGATAATAGTTTTCATCGCCTTCACGGTCCGACGCAGTCGCGCATATGATATTACGGACTTCTTCAGGTGTAAGATCAGGGTCGGCGTCCAGTATGAGAGCAGCCACACCTGAAACGACCGGCGACGACATGGACGAACCGTCTTTATACCCATATCTGTTGCCGGTCAGCGTACTGCTGCTGCCGGGCAGCGTACTGTATATGTGAGTTCCCGGCGCGGATATGTCTTTGGCAGTGCCGGAGAATGTATTGTAAGTATTATTACGGGCGCCGCTTTCATCGATGTTGCATACAGATATGACTTCCTTCATGTCGGCAGGGTAATTATAAAATTCCAGCTCGCCGTTCTTGAATCTGGATTTCTCGTATGGTGTGCTGATGTTTCCTGCGGATGATACGAAAACGATACCATCGTTGTAATAGTGATCGAGCACCGTATCTCCGAGTGCCGTATCACGGTAGCTTCCGCCGAAGCTCATATTGATCACTTCAGCATCGTTCTCGGCAAGATAGTTGATCCCTGCGATCACATCGAACGTAGAAAAATCACGGCTCCCTTTTCTTCCGAATCCTGTGACAAGTACCCGCGAAAGGTCATTGTCCTTCCCGGATGCTGTTCCGGCACAGAAGACAGGATCACCTTCAGCAAGACTGTCATTCTTGTCATCATACTTTGCGCATATTATCCCGGTGACATGAGTGCCATGTCCGCCGGTGCCATGATCATCAGTTCTTTTCTCTGGCTTACTGTCTCTGAAAGCAGTATATTTCCCGTTTTCATCGAGGATCAGATTGTCTTTCAGAGCCGTATGCCCGGCGTCTACGCCTGTGTCTACGACGCCGACAGTGGTCGTCTGCGATATCCCTCTGTCATACAGCAGATCCCAGGCTTCAGGGATATTTGCGGCTGTGTGGAAATATTGTGAAGCATATTCATATCGTGAGCTGCCTGAGGCGCTCAGGGCAGAACTGCTTTCAGCTTCAAGCTGGTACAGATAGTTGGGCTGGACATAAGCCACATTGCTTTCCTCATTTATAGCGCGGGCAGTATCTGTGACATCTTCACAGTCACCGGTATTTATGAGCGCTACTTTGCTCCCGCTGCTGTTCTTCATAATAGACTCACATTCAGCGTCAGCATTTTCAGCTGTCTCCCGTACGGTACTGTTGGAGGTACCTTTATCGAACACAGCTATAAGCTGGCCTTCGGCCATACAGGAAGAATCTGTGGAAGAGTCGATATCGAGCATGTCAGAATAAGAGCTGGAGCCGTCATCTTTAACGATCACTTCAACAGTGTCGGAAGCAGTGCTCCCGTTCCACTCAACTGTCGCGGTGACCATACATGAAGCAGATGAAGCCCCTTTGTATCTGCCCGTAAGGTTTCCATGTATCCTGCCGCGGCTGTCAACAGACGCTACGTCAGCATCGCTGCTTTCCCAGGTCACTTTATACCCTGCAGCGTATGCAGGAAGTATGAGAGTGTCCAGGCCGTGACCTGTATCGTATTCAGGCGAGATCAAAGATTCGTCTTCTTTATATATGATCACAGTGCCTGAAGGATCGCTGGCTTCAGCGGAATAAGAATGGTCCGGAGAAGGGAAGCGCAGTAAAGATAACGACAGCAGAAAAGCCGCGGCAAGCGCGGTGATCCTGCTCAGTGCAGATCGTTTATTGTCGTTTCCTGTTATCCTGCGGATCATATAATGAAGTCCTCATATCTTATCTTTTATATATAAGAATTATAAGAGCAGAAAAGTATATATTCAATTAAAAAGCGCAATATATAAAGAAGGAGGAAAAAATTTTCACATTTTTAGCACTCACCTCTTGACAGTGCTAACAAAAGGTGATATAACATAATTGTCCTGAGGAAGGGCACAGAATGTTAACAATGAAATTTATATAAAAGGAGGAATGACTTATGTTGTTACCAAGCATTTTCAGAGACGATTTATTTGATGATGATTTCATGGATTTCCCACCAATGAGGGGATTCAGCAAAGAGAATACTTTGATGAAGACAGACGCTAAGGAAACAGAGACAGGATATGAGCTGGCGATGGATCTTCCTGGATTCAAGAAGGAAGATGTAAAGATGCAGCTTAAGGAAGGCGTTCTGAACATCGAAGCGAAGACAAACACAGAAAACGATGAAAAGGATGAGAACGGCAAATACATCAGAAGAGAAAGATTCCAGGGTACATGCCAGAGAAGCTTCTATGTAGGCAAGGATGTCAAGCAGGAAGATATCAAGGCGAGATTTGATAACGGCGTACTCTTCATCGATATCCCTAAAGAAGAAAAGAAACCTGAAATCGAAGAGAACAAATACATCCAGATAGAGGGATAAACCACTTGCTTCAGTTGTTCTTTTTCACCGCCGTGTTTTTCACGGCGGTTTTTTAGTGTGGTAACCGTCACAAAATAAATTATATTACCTGTTCACAAATAGGATTTTGATGTAAAAATTAATGGGGTTGTTGCACAAAGTGCTGAATAAGCACTTAGAGCAACAGCCCCTTTCATTTTTCGGGCGATAGTTACTAGAAATCAAGTCCGAAAGTCTGTGTTAATTTATTCTTCTTATTGTATACTTCGCACTCAACAAACTGGAATACATTGTTGCTGCTTCCGCTCTTCTTCAGATTGATGGTGGAGTTGTTCTTGATCTTTTTGGTGTGGTTTGCGAGTTTTTCTGTTTTTTCATTGTAAACAGATTTACAATATGTGATCTTCCTGATCTTCCAGCCGGCTTTTGTCTTGATGGATACCTTGGAGCTGGTCTTGTTGTTTGTGAAGGCTGCGTAATTATAAGTTTTGAATTTGCCTGCTCTGTTCTTCCCGCTGAGATAGAACTTTTTGAACGGGTTGCGGTACTTAACGACCTTGAGCACGGTTTTATACGTTTTTTTCGTAGTATTGTTTTTAATCGTAATAGTAGCTTTGCCGGCCTTTTTGACCTGGATATAGATACGCCCGTTATCAAGCTCAGGCTTAGCCACAGATTTTCTGCTTGACGTGACTTTGATCTTGTGGGACTTCTTGACGCGGGAGCCCATCTTCAGATATACGAAGTAGTCGACGGTGGTTACAGAGATCTTGCTTTTATATGCTTTGGGTGTCATTCCGTCAGCATGTACTGAGGACGTCTCCATGACCATGAAAAGACATAATGTTACGATAGCGGCAGCGATCAGGATACCGATACGCTGAATAAGACTGCGGTTCATTTTTCATCCTCCTTCTAGCCTATAGCAGTTTTGTTGACGATTTGATTATATATTGATGCGGGCGGCGGCACAACCAATCGGTCAGGTGGGCAATACTGTATATTCTTTCAATAACATGAGCCGGTGTGATATAATACATTTATAAAAAAGAGCATAACAAGGAGGGAAAGATAATGGAGTGTACAAGAGAACTTACCGATGACATATACTGGGTCGGAGGCAACGACAGAAGACTAGGGCTTTTTGAGAATATCCATCCTGTCCCGGAGGGAGTATCATATAATTCATATCTGATCTCAGATGATAAAACATGCCTTATGGACACGTGCGACTGGGCTGTAGGGCAGGGGTTCCTGGAAAATCTGGAGGCTGCTCTTAACGGGCGTAAGCTTGACGTTCTAGTAGTAGACCATATGGAGCCTGATCACGCGGCGACTCTGAATGAAGTTGTCGTCAGATATCCTGACGTCGAGATATACTGCACTATGATGGCTTCAAGGATGTACAGGCAGTATGGATACAAGGGACTTGAAAACCTGCACACAGTGGCTGAAGGAGATACTCTTTCGCTTGGCAGACATGAGCTGACGTTTTACCTCGCCCCGATGGTCCACTGGCCGGAAGTAATGGTTTCATATGACAGCTATTCAGGGGCTTTGTTCTCCGCAGACGCATTCGGTACGTTCGGAGCGCTGAACGGGGCTTTGTTTGCCGATGAGATGGAGATAGACGATGAGTGGTTCGCCGAGGCAAGAAGATACTATGGGAACATCTGCGGCAAGTACGGCATGCAGGTGCAGAATCTTCTGAAGAAAGCAAAGGAGATCGAAGGCCTTAAGATGATCTGTCCGCTTCATGGACCGGTCTGGAGAAAAGATCTGGACAAGTTCATTGACAGATATGACAAGTGGTCGAGATATGAGCCGGAGGAGAAGGGCGTATTGATCGTATACGCTTCAATGTACGGCCATACTGAGAACTGCGCAGAGGTCCTTGCAAGTGAGCTTATCCAGTCCGGCGTGACGAACGTCAAGCTCTGTGATGTATCAGGCACACATGTATCGTATCTCATCAGCGACGTCTTCAGATACAGTAATCTGGCGCTGTTCTCAGTAACATACAATATGGGTGTGTTCCCGAAGATGAAGGACTTCATACATGATATGCAAGCGCTTAACCTCCAGAACAGAACGGTGTCCATCCTTGAGAACGGCACATGGGCGCCGCAGTCGAAGGATCTCATGGCGAGTATGCTCGAAGAGATGCAGAACATGAATGTCATGGAAGAGAAGATGACGATAATGTCCAGCGCGTCAGATGATGACCGCGAGGCTATCTGCAGGATGGCGGAGGAAATAAAGGATTCACTGGGAGAATAATATGATTTCTGAGAAGATAAAGAGTCAGATCGGCGGTGAGATGGTCATCCGCGCGATGTTTGAAAAAGGAATTAAAATGAAGCAGGAGTTCGGGGCTGACAACGTCTTTGATTTCAGCCTCGGAAATCCTAATGTGCCTGCACCGGATGCGGTAAGAGATTCAATAGTCGATATAATCACGAACACGGCTCCGCAGAAGGTACACAGCTACATGCCTAACGCCGGCTTCCCTGAAGTAAGGAAGGCGGTGGCTGACCATCTTAATTCGAGATACGGGACAGGATATACTCCGGACAATATCATCATGACGGCAGGGGCCGGATCCGCGATAAATCTGGTTCTCAAATCGATACTTGATGCTGGCGATGAAGTGATCTGTCTGGCGCCGTATTTCGCTGAGTATAAAGGATATATTCAGAACTACTATGCTGATGTCGTTGAGGTAGGACCGATGGACGACGGTTCCTTCTATCCTGACTGTGAAAAGCTGGCAGCCGCGATCACTCCGAAGACCAAAGCCGTGATGGTCGATACGCCGAACAATCCTACAGGAGTCGTTTATCCGGAGCCGGTGATCAAAGAGATCGCCGCGGTCCTCAAGGCAAAAGAGCAGGAGTTCGGAACAGTTATCTATCTGATCTCTGATGAACCTTACAGAGAGATAGTCTATATAGAGCACGAGGGAGAGCTTCCGTGGCTCCCTGACTATTACGACGATACGGTCGTAACATACTCATACAGTAAAGCGCTTTCACTTCCGGGAGAGAGAATAGGAGAGGTGATAGTGCCTGACGCTGCTGACGGATCAAAAGAGCTTATCGGCGCGATAACCACTTGCAACCTCCTTACGGGGACAGTAAATGCCCCGTCTCTCATGCAGCTTGTACTGGCCAGATGCCTTGATGAAAAGGCAGACGTAGGCTTCTACAGAAAGAACGCCGAGCTCCTGTATGAGATCGTTACAGAGGCAGGATTTGAAGCGCTTAAGCCGCAGGGAGCGTTCTATCTCTGGATGAAGGCGCCTGACGGGGACGACAACGCTTTTACGGATATGGCTGCAAAACATAAGATCCTTGTAGTTCCGGGGAGTGCATTCGCCGGTCCCGGGTATGTCAGACTTTCATTCTGCGTTGCGCACGATATGATTGAGAGATCGAGACAGGCGTTCATGGATCTCGGGGCAGAATACAAATAGAGCTCTCTGAGAGAACGTCAAATAGAAAGATTAAAAAACACACTCCACCTGGAAAGAGGAGTGTGTTTTCTTATTTATATCCTGTCTGTTATTTCCTCACGGTTTTTGTGATTTGTATGATCAGAGTAGGTATGAATGCGAGCACCCATACTGCAGTGATCATATTCGTGTCGATGCTCTGAACGCCGAATGCTCTTGTGAAGAACGGCATTGTGATTATCGCCATCAGAAGCGCGGCTCCGAGTACAAACGCGCCGATAGTGTAAATGTTCCTGAACAGGCCGAGTTTGAAAATATTCTCACGTCCGCGGCAGTTGAATCCGTGCCAGAGTCTTGCAAGGCACAGTGTCGCGAATGCCATGGTAGATGCGGTAATAGCACCAGGAGCTGACGGTGTCAGGCCGAATGGACTGATCGTTCCAAGGCCGATATAGAAAGCAACCATAGTGACTGCCGCGATCAGGAACCCGGTCATGCCTATCGTCGTTACTGCATAATTATCGAGGATGGACTCGTCTCTTGCTCTCGGCTTATCGTATATAAGTTTAGGATTTGAAGGCTCCATACTGATCGCCAGGGCAGGCAGGCTGTCCGTGATCAGATTTATGAAGAGCAGCTGCACAGCTGTGAATGGCATCGGAAGTCCGGCGAGCGAGCAGAAGAGCACAGCAATGATGCCGGCGAAGTTGCCCGAAAGCAGATAGATTATTGCGTTCTTTATATTCGTATATATGTTGCGTCCGTTCAGGACCGACTTGATAATCGTGGCGAAGTTGTCGTCTGTAAGGATCATTGAAGCAGAGTCTTTAGCAACTTCCGTTCCTGTTATGCCCATAGCTACGCCGACGTCAGCGTTCTTCAGTGCGGGGCCGTCGTTAACGCCGTCCCCGGTCATGGCTGCGATCTCACCTTTCTTCTGCCAGGCTTTGACTATCCTGATCTTGTTGTCAGGGGAAACTCTGGCGTATACGCTGATCTTCTCAAGCTTTTCATCCAGCTCTTTGTCTGACATCCTGTCTACTTCAGGCCCTGTGTAGGCGAGGTCTCCCTCTTTCATTATTCCAATTCTTCTCGCTATTGCGGAAGCAGTCACCTTATGGTCGCCTGTGATCATTACAGGCTTGATCCCTGCGGCGCGGCAGTCGGCTACAGCCTGAGCGGATTCGTTTCTCGGCGGATCCATTTCAGCCATCAAGCCAAGATACTCCAGATCATATTCATCATCCATCGACAGGACCTTCTCTTCGTCAAAAGTCTTCATGGCGAAGCCGAGAACTCTGAGGCCGCTGTTAGAGAGGTCAAAATTCTCTTTCTGGATCGCTTCCTTGTCCTCATCTGTCAGATTGGCGGCGCGGGAAAGGATAACGTCGATAGCGCCCTTGGTAAACATCACATATTCGCCGTCTACCTTATGAAGAGTGCTCATCAGCTTTCTGTCTGAATCAAAAGGAACTTCAGACAGTCTTGGATGGCTGTCCATCACGGTGAAGTAATCGTCGTGATCTTTCATGTAGTGATCTATGAAAGCAGTCTCTGTCGGATCTCCAACAGTCTCGCCTTCAACTATCGCCGTATCGTTGCAGAAGATGGAAGCAAGGTCGATCATCCGCTCACGCGAGGCGATGTCGGTACATTCTTCCGCATCGGTCTTTCCTTCATCAGCAAAAGGTATTTCATGTTCTACAGTCATCCTGTTCTGTGTAAGTGTACCTGTCTTATCCGAGCAGATGACAGAAACACAGCCAAGACCTTCGACTGCGGAAAGGTCTTTGATGATGGCGTTTTCATCAGCCATTCTGGATGTACCTATAGCCAGTGATATCGTGATAATGGATGAAAGAGCCTCCGGTATCGCGGCTACTGCAAGTGCTACAGCAAAGAGCAGGGCGTCAGGGACAGACATTTGTCTGTACAGGGCAAGTCCGAAGACGATGATGCAGACGAATATGATGGCCACGGAAAGCTTCTTGCTGAAGTTGTCCATCGTGACCTGAAGAGGCGTTTTACGTTCTGCCGTATCATCCATGAGCTGGGCGATCCTGCCGAGTTCAGTACTCTTTCCGACGCCGGTTACCACAGCCTTGCCTCTGCCGTATGTCACAAGAGAGCCGGAGAATACCATGTTTTTCTGGTCTCCTAGCGCGACGCCCTCATTCGATTCCAGTGCTTCTGAAGTCTTTTCAGAGCTTTCAGATTCTCCGGTGAGCGAGCTCTCGTTGAGCTTGAGAGTATGTGCTTCAATGATCCGTGCGTCGCCCGGGACAATGTCGCCGGCATCGAGTACGATGATATCTCCGCAGACCAGATCCTTGGCGTCTATCACAAGCTGATCCCCGGATCTGATGACTTTGGCCTCAGGTGAAGACAGCTTTTTCAGGCTATCCAGGGATTTCTGCGCTTTGACATACTGGACCGTACCGAGGATCGCATTCATTAGGAGAACTGCGAAGATTACGATGGCGCTGTCATTATTGCCTGTGGCCATGGAAATCAGCGCGGAGATTATCAGTATGATAACCAGAAGATCTTTGAATTGATTGAAGAAGATCTGTATTATGCTTTCTTTCTTTTTCTCAGTGAGCTTGTTTTCTCCGAATCTTTCACGGTTCTCGCTGACTTTCTTTTCGCTGAGCCCCGAATAAGATGAGTTGAAAGCAGAGATGGTCTCCTTTACTGTTTTGCCGTAATAATTGGTTTTTCTTTCTTCTGACATTTCCTACCTCCGGATATGCTGATTGACGGTCCTGCGGGCAGGACGATCGTGAAAGGCTCATCCGCCTGATATCAAAAAAGACTTCTGAGCACCTGAACAAATGTGCTTAAAAGTCTCACCGTTTCATGTAAACGCGGGTCCCATTGGTCTATGATACCGTCTGGAGGCCGTCCTGACGCGGTTTACCGCAGGCTGTGCCTGCCGATTACTCTCTCTTAAACTTGTGCTTACTATATCATAATTCAATTAAGATTACAACCAAAAAACAGACCGAATATCATGTTGTTTGTGGTAATATTGATATATCAGCTGAATGGAGAAAACAGGAATGAATGAAGATGAATTACTTATCGGCTTTGCCGAGGATAAAATAAAGCAACGTATAGATAGAAATATGCCGACGGGTACGGGGTTTCTTGATCCGCATCAGCAGTCTGTAGTAAGGACCAGATTCGGTGCCGGAGACGCTGTAACAAGGATCATATACTATGGAGGATATGATGACGCGGAAAGGGTCATGATGATATGTCTTCCTGAATATGTGATGATGCCGCAGCAGGCAGGGGGGAACGCTGACGGGATAAACGGCGTTATCTCGGATCTTATGTGTATCGTGAGAGTGACTCACAGCGACAGATCACAGGCATCGCGGACCGGAAGACCGCTTTCTCACAGCGACTACCTGGGCGCTCTGATGGGGCTCGGACTGCAGAGAGAGTCTGTCGGAGATATCCTCGTAAGAGCAGACGGCGCAGACATCATCGTGCCGTGTGATATCGCGGACTATATAGTGAAAGAGCTTAGCCAGGCAGGACAGAGCAGGCTTGACGCCGAAAGAAAGCAGATCTCGGAGCTTATACTTCCTTTAAGGGAGCTGAAGGAATATAAGGATACTGTGGCGTCGCTTAGACTGGATAATATAGTTTCATCCGCTTTCGGACTGTCCAGATCCAAGGCTGTAATGGCTATAAAGTCAGGACTTGTGTTTGTGGATCACATGGAAGCGACCAAGCCGTCCGTGACCATAAAAGAAGGCACAGAGATAGTCGTAAGACACAAGGGAAGGGCGATATTCTCAGAGGTAGGCGGAACTTCAAAGAAAGGACGGATCTACATTAAATACCTGAAAGACTAGACCAAGGTAGTCATAAGATATTTAAAGACATCAAAAGGGGGCTGCTGCACAAAGTGCAGCAGCCCCTGTATATTATTACTATTTCTGTACGTATCTCTTGATCTTACCTGTAGTTGTTTTTTCCATCGGCTCGTCTGTCAGGTCGAAGCGGCGAAGCTGCTTATACGATGGAAGTGTTTTGTTGATCTTGTCGATATCTCTCTGCACAAGCGAGGTGAGGGCATCCATTCCGGATGTGACATTATCTGCCTCATCTTTCCTGATCCTGATGCTATACTGTTCCTTGAGCACATCAGGGTCATAGACGATACGAGCAGCGAGCGTAAGGTCTTTACTGTCGCCGTCTTTATGCCTTTTCTGCCCGTATACCATATTCTCGACTACATATGGAAGCTGGTCGATAAGATCTTCCAGTTCCTCAGGATAGACATTCTTTCCGTTCTTCAGAACTATGACGTTCTTCTTGCGGCCGCGGATAAAGATAAAGCCGTCTTTATCGAGAGAGGCGAGGTCTCCGGTGTGGAGCCATCCGTCTGTCAATATAGCGTCAGTCGCCTCCTTGTCCTCATAGTATCCAAGCATCACGTTTGAGCCTCTTGCAACGAGTTCGCCGATGCCTTCTTCGTTTTGATCGGCGAGAACGAGGTCCATGTCAGGCATCGAGAAGCCGATCGAACCCGGACGCTTGTTCACAGGGTTTTCACCTGCGATAACAGGCGACGCCTCAGTCATTCCATATCCCTGTACCACGTTGATGCCTATCGCTTCAAAACCCTTCGTGACTTCAGGGTCGAGTGCGGATGCTCCGCTCACTATATATCTCAGCCGTCCTCCCAGCTGATCCAGTATATCTTTAAACAGTTTTCTCCGGATGTCTATATGCAGTTTCATGAGGATCCTGCTGATCAGAAGGCCGCGTTCATATATTTTACGCTTGCCTTGTTTATCGATCGCGCTCTGGATACGTCTGTACATGGCTTCTATAAGGAGCGGCACGCATACGAATACTGTGACCTTGTATTCAACTATGTTTTTCTGGATATACTTAAGACCGTCGCAGAAAACAGTAGTGGCTCCCTGAGAGATCATCATTGTCTGTCCTGATGAGCCGAATGTGTGATGATATGGCAGGAACGCCATGTTGACATCGCCGTGGCGGATATCTTCCACACGGTCAAGCATATAGATGTTTGCCAGTATATTGTGTTCTGACAGCATGACGGCCTTCGCTTTGCTTGTGGTCCCGGACGTGAAGAGCAGGATCGACATGGCGTCAGGGTCGATAGGAAGAGACAGGAAATCTTCATTTCCACTCTCCATCTCTTTACGGCCCTCATCGATAATGTCATATACCGTATCGTATCCCGGGATGTCCTCGAGAGCATAGTATGCTGAAACATCTGTAGTGCCGTTTTTCTGAAGATCCTCAACCATGTCAAGATGCGCTTTGTCGAAGAGAAGGACATCAGATCTGCTTTTGATCAGTGAGTTTTCTGTCTCTTCGTATGGGAGACCTTTGTCCAGCGGAACAACTATACCAAGTCCGCAGAGGACGGCAAAGTATGACATGTACCATTCATACGAGTTCTTTCCGATAAGCGCGATCCTTTTACCGGTGAATCCGCGCTTCATCATCCCGGTACCGAACCAGTTGACTTCATTTTTGAAGTCATGGAACGTAACATGTCGGTAGACAGGCTTTCTGTTTTCGTCCTTTCCGGTCTTGATTATGAATGCGTCATCAGTCTTGTACTGGAACGCCGCGAAGTTCAGAAGCTCGCGGAAGTCAGTATGTTCTCTGGATTCATATATAGGTTTAAGTCTTGGCACTTTCGTGCAGTTTTTCATATCGTCATTCATGATGTGATTCTCCTTTACTTAACAGTATTTTAGCACATTAACGTGCAAAAAGATAATTGTATTTTGCGTTAACAAAAAGTATAATATATACAGGTTTAAAAGTTGGTTCCGAAAGGAGATCGAGCATGAAAAGGAATATATTGCATTTAACGATGATAACGGCAGCTTCTGTGGCGGCTCTTATATGTATCATGGCTTTGATGACATCTGAATCATTCGCCAGTACATTTACTTTCAAGGATGTCCCTCAGGGCAAGTCATATGACGCATTCTTTGGTGAAATAAATGACTATGATGTAACGGCGTATTACAAGATCAAGCCTACAAAGAAAGGGTATATCACGTTCACTGCTGACTACAGCGGATATGTTGCCTTATGTAATTCAAAGAAGAAGGTCATATCTAAAGGCAGCAGCACAGGTGATTACCTGTCAGGCAATTCTGATTATCCTTGGCAGAGAAGTGTCTCTTATGGAGTAGCAAAGGGCAAGACATATTATGTAAGAGTAAAGGGAATGCCGGTTTATGATTCCACAGATGCTAATTACTGGGCAAGGGTAAAGTGGAACAATTCCAAAGTGTCACCGTCAAAATGCGGCTCAAGCAAAGCCAAGGCAAAGGCTGTCAAACGCAAAAAGACAGTGAAAGGACTGTTTGTAGCCGGAAGCAAGAAGGCTCAGTGGTTCAAGATCACTAACAAACAGAAGACCACGAAGATCTATATCAACTCAAAAAAGAACGACGGCGCTGTAAAATTCAAGATCTACTACAAGTCATTCAACAAATGGTATGACACTACTTATACACTTATGAGATCTGATGATTATTATAAGAATACCATTACAGGCACTATAAGCAAGAAAATCAAGCACACTTATTATATCAAAGTATATCCTGATGCTAAGACTTCCGGTTACTATACTATAAAGTGGAAATAATTTTGCTGCGTAAGTAAAAGTATAATTACAGCTGGCTCTTGGCCTCGCAGCAGTGCTGCGGGGCCTTTTTACGGAAATATCATCGCCGCTTAAGCATATGGAGGCAGGAATGATCATAGTTTTAAAGGAGAATACAACTGGAGATCAGAAGAATCAGCTGGTACAGTGGTTTGAAGGACAGGGGCTGAAAGTACATGAGTCCGACGGAGAATACAAGACGATACTC
>JAFWJS010000010.1 GCA_017511535.1 Eubacterium sp.
CATATACAATCTCAGAAGACGGGGCGTCATGATCAGACGCTCCGATTTCAATTATTTTAAAGGTATAATATATCAGCTGATATTGATAAAACCGCTTAAAACGCAAAAGAGAGCTTTGATGTGCGGCCATACATTATGCGCTATATCTATTCCCAAAATTATGATTTTAGGAATAGATACGTTTCTCAAACTATGCTCCCCTCACTATGTTTAAATCCCTTGAAACAATGGCATTTATGTAGTAGAATCAATATCGATGTCCGTTCACCTTTGTGGGCGGCACATTAAAATATCATTTATGAGATTGGAGATAAATTATTATGCTTAAGAACAGATCTGTAGTTTCAGTTATTCTTCTTACTCTTGTCACATGCGGCATCTATGGACTTTACTGGGTATATGATACGCTTAGTTCTATGGAACAGGTCTCCGGACGTGAAGCAAGCGTAGGCGCTGTCGTTGTACTCCTGCTCTGCATATTCTTCTCCCCTGTTGGATTCCTTCTGTATGGAATGGCAGCTGACGAACAGTTGAATATGATCAAGGGAAAGTTCGGCATGCAGCAGGTGGATAACAAGGTCATGTACATGATCCTCGGATTCTTCATTCCTATCGTTCTTATTCCTATCGTTCAGGATGAGATCAACAGGATCCAGCCGGAGTAAGATATGGCCAATGGTGAACATAAGGTATCATCAGTAATAAAAGACAGAAAAGCCGCCCTTACGGCGGCCTTTTTACTTGCGGCTGTGCTGCTGTATCTGGCTGCAGGCGTGTTCTTTGACTTCTATATACCTTGTCCGTTCAGGACGCTCACCGGCCTCAGATGTCCTGGATGCGGCCTTTCACACGCAGCCGTGTGTCTTACACACTTTGACCTTGCGGGTGCTTTCAGAGAAAACGCCCTGTTTGTTCCGATATATGCATATCTGATATATACGTTCATAAAAATATTTATTCCGAAAAAGCCACACACCGGACATGATGCCGGCATGTGGCCTGATCTGATATTTCTTGTTATTATTATATTCTGGTGGATCATACGAAATATCTACGGAATATAACTGATACTTATTACGCCTTGAAATACTCCACAGCTGATCTGAACATCTTCATGTCGTATTCACCCGGAACATTAAGGTAAAGACCGTTTCCTGTCCTTTCAGCGTGTCCCATCTTTCCGAGCACGCGACCGTCAGGTGAAGTTATGCCTTCTATCGAATACAGTGATCCGTTAGGATTTGCCTGTATGTCAGCTGAGACATTTCCTTCTTCATCGACATACTGTGTAAGTATCTGCCCGTTTTCCGCAAGTTCTCTGATCTCTTCTTCAGAAGCTATGAATCTGCCTTCTCCGTGAGATACAGGCGCGGTGAAGATATCGCCTGCGTTCACGAGAGACATCCATGGAGACTTGTCAGAAGCAACACGTACTCTCACTAGCTTGGACTGATGTCTTCCTATCTCATTGAAAGTCAGCGTAGGACTTGTGACGTCCTGATCTGTTATCTTTCCGTAAGGTACGAGGCCAAGCTTTATAAGGGCCTGGAAACCGTTGCAGATACCTGCCATGAGGCCGCCTCTGCTGTCCAGAAGTTCTGTTACAGCTTCCTTTATCTCAGGGTTCCTGAAGAACGCGGTAATGAACTTTCCTGATCCGTCAGGCTCGTCTCCTCCGCTGAATCCTCCAGGAATGAATATCATCTGGCTTTCGTGTACTTTCTCTGCGAAATCCTCTACGGATCTTGTTACATGAAGAGGATCAAGGTTGTTCACGATGACGACTTCAGCCTTGGCGCCTGCGTCTTCGAACGCCTTTGCGGTATCATATTCGCAGTTCGTTCCAGGGAATACAGGAATGAGCACTTTCGGCTCAGATGATGAACCCCTGCCAGGAAGAACATCCGTTTCCTTCTTCTTATATGTGAATGTCTCGGTCTTGTTCGGCTTTGTCTCGATATTGCACGGGTATACAGGCTCAAGCTTGCTTTCATATGCATCGAACAGCTCGTCGAAGCTCACGCTCTTGTCCTTATATGTGACTTCCTGAGCTGATGAAGTGTTTCCGAGTACTGAAGTATAGAAAAACGGGCTTTCCGGCAGCTCGAAAGCAGATGGTACTTCGATGATGAATGATCCGTAGTTCTTTTCGAACAATGTTTCATATGGTACTTCATCGTCGAATCTGAATCCTATCCTGTTACCCATGGCCATCTTCATAACGGCTTCCGAAACACCTCCGAAACCGTTGGTGTAACAGGCTTTTGCGATGCCGTCAGATGTCATGCTGTGCACTTCTTCGAAGATGTGAAGCAATGACTTAGGACAAGGAAGTCCGCTTTCTTCTCTCAGATGAGGAGATAACATAATAACTTTATCGCCTACATTCTTGAATTCGCCTGTTACTATGTCTCCGGTTTTGCATGTGGTTATTGCAAATGATATAAGCGTAGGCGGAACATCAATATGCTCAAAAGTGCCGCTCATGGAGTCCTTACCGCCTATAGCTGCGATACCAAGTCCCTTCTGAGCCTTGAAAGCACCAAGCACTGCGGCAAGAGGCTTGCCCCATCTCGTCGGCTCTGCACCCGGCTTTTCAAAGTACTCCTGGAATGACAGATATACGTCTCTGAATGGAGCGCCCTGTGCAACGAGCTTGCACGCTGACTGTACTACTGCAAGATACGCGCCTTTATATGGGCTTGCTGATGAAACATATGGGTCATATCCGTAAGACATGAGTGACAGATCATCAGTATGGCCTTTTTCCACAGATATAAGTGTAGCCATGGCCTGGACCGGAGTCCTCTGGTATTTACCTCCGAACGGCATCTGCACAGCGCCCTGCCCTATAGTGGAATCGAATTCTTCGGAAAGGCCCCTCTTGCTGCAGCAGTTAAGGTCAGACGCCATGGCGAGCATGTCGTCTTTGAAATCTCCAGTGTATTCAGTCTTGTATTCCTGCTCGGGCTCTACTTCTATATCGATATGCTTTTCTGTGCCGTTGGTATCAAGGAAGCTTCTCGGTATATCAACGATCAGATCCCCTCTCCAGTACTGACGGAGGTAAGGCTCTTCAGTGACTTCTGCGACTACAGTAGCCTCAAGGTTCTCTGATTCAGCAAGTTCCTTGAATCTGTCAGCGTTACCGGCTGAAACAACAACAGCCATACGTTCCTGTGATTCGCTTATCGCAAGCTCTGTTCCGTCGAGGCCTTCATATTTCTTCGGCACTTTGTCAAGGTCGATCTTAAGTCCGTCGGCAAGCTCGCCGATAGCTACTGATACGCCGCCTGCTCCGAAGTCATTGCAGCGCTTTATCATCCTGGATGCTTCAGGGTTCCTGAACAGACGCTGGAGCTTTCTTTCTTCAGGAGCGTTACCTTTCTGTACTTCCGCTCCGCAGTCAGTGAGCGATTCCTCTGTATGAGACTTTGACGAGCCTGTTGCGCCGCCCATACCGTCTCTTCCAGTGCGTCCGCCGAGAAGAATGACTACATCGCCCTTTTCAGGCCTGAGACGAACGACGTTCTCTGCAGGCGCAGCAGCTACGACTCCGCCTACTTCCATTCTCTTTGCTACATATCCCGGATGATAGATCTCATCCACCTGTCCGGTCGCAAGTCCGATCTGGTTGCCGTATGAGCTGTATCCGTCAGCTGCGGTAGTTACGATCTTTGACTGTGGAAGCTTTCCCTTAAGTGTCTCTGATACAGGGACGAGAGGATCAGCGGCTCCTGTGACTCTCATGGCGGCATATACATAGCTTCTTCCTGACAGCGGATCTCTTATCGCTCCGCCGATACATGTGGCAGCGCCGCCGAAAGGCTCGATCTCGGTAGGATGATTATGAGTCTCGTTCTTGAAGAGGAGCAGCCAGTCTTCAGGCTTTCCATCGACATCTACTGTGATCTTTACCGTGCAGGCGTTTATCTCTTCTGATTCGTCAAGCTTATCGAGCTTTCCGTTGGCCTTCAGATACTTTGCAGCGATGGTGCCTATATCCATGAGCGTCACCGGCTTGGTGCGGCCCAGCTCTTCTCTTGTCGCGATGTATTCGTCGTATGTATCCTGTATCTCCTGGTCGTGGAATCTCACGGAGTCTATCGTAGTGTTGAATGTCGTGTGTCTGCAGTGATCCGACCAGTATGTGTCTATGACTCTGATCTCTGTTATAGTCGGGTCTCGGTGTTCTTCCCTGAAATGGTCTCTGACAAAGCGGAGATCGGCAAGGTCCATGGCAAGTCCCTTTTCGTTAGAGAAAGCCTGCAGCTTCTCATCGTCAAAATCAGTAAAGCCGTGAAGGATCTCTACTGCAGGAGGTACGTCATACACAGTTTCAAGTGTGTCAAAAGTGCCGAGACCGGCTTCTCTCGCTTCAACAGGGTTTATCATGTAATGTTTTATCTTTTCTACGTCTTCGTCGGTCAGATCGCCTGATAAGACGTAGATGCGGGCATTCTTTACGGCTGGACGCTCCCCCTTGGAAATGAGCTGAATACACTCTGATGCAGAGTCAGCTCTCTGGTCGAACTGACCGGGGAGATATTCGACTGCAAAGACTCTGTCGCCGTCATCATATCTGAGGTCATATGAGACGTCATCTACCGGTGGCTCGGAGAAAACCGAAGTTACAGCTTTATTGAAGAGGTCCTCGTTTATACCCTCAACATCATATCTGTTAAGTAGACGTATGCCTTTAAGGCCCTTCACTCCAAGAACATCAGAAAGCTCTTTCATGAGCGATGCGGTCTTTCCGTCAAAGCCGGGCTTCTTTTCTACGTAGACTCTGTATACCATCTTGTCCTCCTAGTCTTCAAGTGCTTTGAGTGCTCTCTGGCCTATATCATGTCTGAAGAAGCCGTGGTCAAAGCTGATCTTGTCTACGGATTCATATGCTTTCTTTATGGCTTCCCTTATATCCCTGCCTCTCTCGGTAACGCCGAGCACGCGGCCGCCGTTGCTGAGCAGATGTCCGTCTTCAGCCAGATCTGCTCCTGCAACATATACATGGTCTTTGATCTCGTCAGGGATATATATGTTATATCCTTTGCCGTATGATCCTGGATATCCTTCTGTTGCCATTACTACGCAGCATGTCGCTTCATCGCGTGCGAATCTTACGTCTGCTTCTTCGAGCGTCTCGTCGTGTACATGCTTCATGATATCGAGAAGATCGCTGTCAAGAAGCGGAAGAACTACCTGCGCTTCAGGGTCTCCGAATCTGCAGTTGTACTCTATGACTTTCGGACCGTCATCTGTGAGCATGAGTCCGAAATACAGGCAGCCCTTGAATGTTCTGCCTTCTTTATTCATCGCGATCATGGTAGGAAGGAATATTTCCTCTTCGCACTGAGCCGCGATCTCATCTGTATAGTATGGGTTAGGAGCGACTACGCCCATGCCGCCTGTGTTCTTTCCGGTATCGCCGTCCCCTGCTCTCTTGTGGTCCATTGAAGAGATCATGGGGATCAGGACTTTACCGTCTGTGAATGACAGAACTGTTACTTCAGGACCTGTCAGGAATTCTTCTATAACGACAGTGTCTCCGCTTGCTCCGAATACCTTGTCCTTCATGATAGTATCGACAGCTTCAACAGCGTCTTCCCTTGTCTCACAGATAAGGACGCCTTTACCCTTCGCGAGGCCGGAAGCCTTTACAACTACAGGGATCTTACAGGTCTCTACATATTTGAGAGCTTCATCTCTGTCGGTGAAGGTCTCATAATCAGCTGTCGGAATGCCGTATTTCTTCATGAGATCCTTTGAGAACGCTTTGCTGCCCTCGATGATAGCGGCCTTTTTATCAGGCCCGAAGCATGGGATCCCTACGGCTTCTACGGCATCGACCATTCCCATGCACAAAGGATCGTCAGGCGCTATGACAGCGAAATCTATCTCTTCCTTATGCTCTTCTGCGAACTTCACGACGCCATCAAGATCTTCTGCGTCCACATCTACACAAGTCGCGTCCTGCGCGATCCCGCCGTTTCCCGGAAGAGCATAGATGACATCGACATCAGGATTCTTTCTTATTGCTTTTATAATAGCGTGCTCGCGGCCGCCGCCGCCTACTACCATGATATTCATATGTTTTCCTCCTTTTTTCCAAGGGTACTGATCAGTGATGGAAAAGACGCATTCCTGTGAATGCCATCAGCATATTATATTTATTACATGTATCTATTACGTCCTGATCTCTGACTGAGCCGCCGGGCTCTGCTATGTAAGTCACTCCGCTCTTCCTGGCTCGTTCGATATTGTCGCCGAACGGGAAGAATGCGTCGCTTCCGAGCGCTACGCCGGAGATGGTGTCCAGATACGCGCGCTTTTCTTCTGCGGTGAACGGCTCAGGCTGCTCTGTGAAAAGTGTCTGCCATACGCCGTCTTTCAGGACATCTTCGAATTCGTCGCCGAGATATACATCTATCGTATTGTCTCTCACCGCCCTCGGGATCTCTTCTCTGAACGGGAGCGAAAGTACCTTTTCTGACTGTCTCAGGTGCCAGAAGTCGGCTTTGTTACCGGCAAGCCTTGTACAATGTATCCTTGATTGCTGTCCGGCGCCGACGCCTATTGCCTGTCCGCCGGCGGCGTAAGCGACAGAATTGGACTGTGTGTATTTGAGCGTTATCAAAGCAATGATAAGGTCACGTTTCGCGTCCTCAGTAAGGTCTTTGTTCTCTGTAACAATATTGGTAAAGCTGTCTCTGTCTACTGTGTAATCATTTCTGCCCTGCTGGAATGTGATACCGAATACCTGTTTCTTTTCTACAGGGTCAGGAACATATGACGGATCGATTCGTACGATATTATATCCGCCTTTTTTCTTTGTCTTGAGTATCTCCAGCGCTTCATTGGTATAGCCCGGAGCGATTATGCCGTCAGATACCTCTCTTTTGATCAGCATGGCGGCTGTCTTGTCGCACGGCTCACTCATGGCGATCCAGTCGCCGAAAGATGACATCCTGTCTGTACCTCTCGCCCTTGCGTATGCAGTAGCTATCGGTGAGTCGTCAAGCCCCTCGATGTCATCGACAAAGCATGCCTTCTTAAGGTCGTTGCTCATAGGGACAGCAACAGCTGCAGATGTAGGGCTTACATGCTTGAACGATGTTGCGGCCGGCATTCCTAGCGCCTTGCTGAGCTCGCTGACGAGCTGCCAGCTGTTGAAAGCGTCGAGGAAGTTGATATAGCCGGGACGTCCGTTCATTATCTCGATCGGAAGATCAGAGCCGTCTTCCATGAAGATCTTCGCGGGCTTCTGATTAGGGTTGCAGCCATACTTCAGTTCGAATTCTTTCATTGATTACCTCCTTCTTCAGAAACAGCTTATTCGTATTTATTGATCAGTCTGCTCTCATATCCGCCGGTCGTAAGATCAACGTAACGGACATAAAGAGAGATCTTGTTTGCCTCATCAAGATCGTTCCAGATAGCGTCTGTAAAATCACCGATATCGTCAGGTATGGCAAGTCTGTCAGGTTCTCCGATGAATGTAGGTATCGGAGAGCCGTCTGTTTCATAGGTATGGATAAAGTGCCCAAGACCCGGCATCATGGAGTATTCGAAGAAATATCTCGCGCAGCTGGTGCCTTCAGGGTCTTCTGACTTCAGGATACTCATGCTGTAGGACTTGTTTCTGAAGTCGAAAACTGAGCTTATCCTCGGGGTGAAATTCGGCCCGTCAGGCTCGAATTCTCTTGTCCTGAGTGCTTCAACGGATGTCTTCCCTTCTGCCATGAAATCCCGTATCGTATCTGTCTGGTCGCCGTTAGTCACTATCATGCCGCCGTCTGTCATGCGCAGCGGGTAGTAGATTATAAGAGAAGGATCTTCTACTTTGGATTCATCAAAAGGCCTGATCATAAGATCGCCGCCGTCTTCAACAAAGATCCTGTTTCTGCTGTTTGAAGATCTTCCCATAATAAAGTAGGCGGAAACAGCTTTGTTTCCGTCGCCTGTCATACCGCATATTATGCCGCGGCCAACATAAGGGTTGTCTTTTATAAGATCACCTGCTGTCTGGATCTGGTAAGTTTCAAGCATGTTCTGCTTCATATCTGTTCTCCTTTATTCTTTTGAGGCCATGATCTCTGCTGATACCTTCTCCGCGGCCTTCGGAAGAAGTATCCATTCACAGTTTTCCATAACTCTTTTCTGTAAACTTGCTGGCGTATCATCGTCAAGTATATCTATAGCTTTCTGATATATGATCTTTCCGCCGTCAGGTATCTCGTTCACGAAGTGGACGGTGGCTCCTGTGACTTTAACGCCATATTCAAGCGCCTTCTCATGTACATGGAGACCGTAGAATCCTTTCCCACAGAATGAGGGTATAAGCGCGGGATGAACGTTTATTATCCTGTCAGGGTAATGCCTTATCACTTCTTTGCTGAGTATCGTCATGAAACCTGCAAGTATCACGAGCTCTATGCCGTGTGACTGAAGCTGCTTCAGAAGATCATCCTCGCCTTCAAGTACATGGGTCTCTATACCGTTGTCCGCTGCTCTTGTGAGCGCATAAGCATCAGGATTGCTGGAGCAGACGAGTACTATCTCGCCGCTCTTGATGATACCGCTCTTTTCGGCGTCTATCAGAGCCTGCAGATTGGTTCCTCCTCCTGATACAAGTACTGCTATCTTTGTCTTTTCTGCTTTCATACTGTTACCACCGTGATCAGATTATCTCTACTTTTGGATCGCCCTCTTCTATCCTGCAGGCCTCGCCGAGTATATAAGCGTCAAGGTCCATGGCCTGTAGAAGGTTGAGAGCTCTGTCTGTCTGATTCCTGGAAACGATGCATGTCATACCGACGCCCATATTGAATGTGTTGAACATGTCTCTTTCCGGGATATCTCCCTGGTCCTGTATCAATGAGAAAACAGGATGTACTCTCACGCTGTTTCTCATCATTTTCACACCGATGCCGTCCGGAAGACTTCTCGGGATATTCTCATAGAAACCTCCGCCTGTGATATTGGCTATCGATTTCACACTTACTCTCTGTATCAGCTTTAGTACCGGCTGGACATATATCCTGGTAGGTGTCAGAAGTGTTTCGCCGAGCGTAGGTCCGCCCAGGATATCAGGCCTTGAAGAAAGGTCGGCATTCTCTATGTCGAGCACTTTCCTTACGAGTGAGAACCCGTTGGAATGGAGTCCTGATGAAGGAAGAGCTATTACGATGTCGCCCGGCTCGACTTTGTTTTTATCAAGTATGTTCCGTCTGGATACTACACCGACGGAAAAGCCTGCGAGGTCATATTCATCTTCCGGATAAAACCCGGGCATTTCTGCTGTTTCTCCGCCTATAAGCGCAGAATATGACTGAAGGCATCCTTCTGAGACGCCTTTTACAATATCCGCGATCTTCTCAGGATCGTTTTTACCGCATGCGATATAGTCAAGAAAGAACAGAGGCCTTGCTCCCGTGCAGATGATATCGTTCACGCACATTGCGACACAGCCTATACCTACTGTATCATGTTTGTTCATCATGAACGCTATTTTCAGCTTGGTGCCGACTCCGTCTGTGCCGCTTACGAGTACAGGGTCGTCGATCCCCTCTTTATCCAGACCGTAAAGTCCGCCGAAGCCCCCTATGTCTTCTGTGTCACCGAAGACAAGAGTCTTCCTGACATGCTTCTTCATGAGCTCGACTGCTTCATATCCCTTCGTTATATCAACTCCGGCTTCTTTATAACTTTCACTGTAGCTTTTTTCCATATCCGGTATTCTCCTGCCTGTCATATATTGTATTTCTTTTCTATCTCTTTGTTTTTCTGAAGTACGGCCTGAGCGCCCTCTTTTCGCATTTCGTCGAGTTTAGCCGCCATCTCGGTGTCTGACACGGAAATGATCTCACACGCCAGCAAAGCGGCGTTTTTGGCTCCGTTTACAGCAACTGTCGCGACCGGGATACCTCCGGGCATCTGAACAGTTGACAGAAGAGCATCCATCCCGTCGAATGAACCCTTGACAGGGATCCCTATGACCGGGAGCGTAGTGCCGGCGGCGATAGCTCCCGCAAGGTGCGCAGCCATGCCTGCAGCGGCGATTATTGCTCCGAATCCGTTCGCTCTTGCGTTCGCTGCAAAGGCTCGTGTCTCGTCCGGAGTCCTGTGGGCTGAATATACGTGTACTTCATATGGTACTTCAAGGTCTTTAAGTGCATCTATCGCTTTTTCCACTACTGGCAGGTCGCTGTCGCTTCCCATGATTATGCCTACTTTTTTCATAGCTTTCTCCTTTATGAATGTGAATCCAGATATGTCTGTAAAATAAGAACAGCAGCCTGTTTGTCGATCACTTTCTTGCGGTCGCGCCGCCTTACGTCGCCTTCAATAAGGATCTTCTCAGCCTGAACTGTGGTAAGTCTTTCGTCCTGCCAGACTACTTTCACATCCTTATGACCCGTGCTCACAAGCTTATTGGTGAGCATGGCAACGAATTCTCTTACTTTTGCGGTCTGCTCGCTTTCGCTGCCGTTCATGCTCAGAGGAAGTCCCGCTACAACTGTATCACAGTCATTTTCTGTGATCATGTCCAGTATTCTGGTCGTATCTTTTCTGATACCTACACGTTCCAGCGTAGTGACTCCCTGAGCTGTTATTCCCAGAGGATCGCTCAGCGCGATACCTACAGTCTTGTCCCCTATATCAAGTCCGAGTTTTCTCATATGTCTCCCGTATATCAAAAAAAGGCAGACCCCATAACAGGGTTTGCCTTACATGGTTTTATTTCTGAAGGTATTCCTTCAGTATCTCTTCAAGCAGGTCGTCACGGTCGATCCGGCTTATCATCAGTCTTGCGTTATTATGGCTCGTGATGTAAGAAGGGTCGCCGGACAGAATGTATCCTACCATCTGGTCTATTCCGTTGTATCCGCGCTCTTCCAGCGCGGCATATACGGCTTCCAGGACTTCACGCGTAGATTTCTGCTGCGTCTTGGCAGCATTGAACATTATAGTGTTTCTATCCTCCATAACTACTGGACCTCCTTTTCATATTATACAATCAGCAGCCATGTGCCGCAAGTGGAGTGTTATGATCAGGCCATAAGTTTTTCAGCTTCTGCAAAGGCGTCCTCGATACCATCGGGATCCTTGCCGCCTGCCTGTGCCATATCGGCCTTTCCGCCGCCGCCTCCTCCGATGAAGCCGGCAAGCTTTCTGATGATCTGTCCCGCGTTATAGCCTTTATTGATCGCTCCGTCAGTTACAGATACAATCATAAGAGCTTTCGGTCCGTTAGCTGAAGCAAATACCATTACAGCATCATCTGTTTCAGCTTTGATCTTGTCAGAAAGTGTCCTCATGTCGTCAGGACCGGCGTCCTCGAATCTCTTTGTGATAAGTTTCACGCCGTTGAATTCAGGAGCGTTTTCTATAAGCGAAGCAGAATCCTGTCCTATCTCGTTCTTCCTGAACTGGCCCAGTTCGCTCTTTACTTTCTTGAGCTCTTCAACAGTCTGCTCTGCCTTGGCGCAGGCAGTGTCAGGACTGGCCTTGAGTATTCCTGATACACCTGAGAGGATATCTTCTGCCTTTCTGTCTCTCAGGAAGACTCCCATACCTGTGACAGCCTCGATCCTTCTGACACCGGCTGCTACGCCGCTTTCGCCTGTGATCCTGAAGCAGCCGATCTCTCCTGTGTTCCTGACGTGTGTTCCTGCGCAGAACTCAACGCTCCAGTCTCCTGCGTTGACTACGCGGACCTTGTCGCCGTACTTTTCGCCGAACAGCATCATCGCGCCTGTTTTTTCGGCCTCTTCTTTGTTCATTACTTTCGTAACTACAGGCAGGAACTCTGTGATCTTCTGGTTCACGATGTTCTCGACTTCTTCGATCTGCTCTGCTGTCATTGCCTCGAAGTGTGTGAAGTCGAATCTGAGCATCTTTTCATCATTCTTGGAGCCTGCCTGCTCTACGTGGTCTCCAAGCACTTCTCTCAGTGCCTTCTGGAGAAGATGCGTAGCGGTATGGTTCCTCGCCGTTGAATTTCTCTTATATGGGTTTACTGTCATCTGTACACTGTCGCCGGCAGCAAGAGAACCCTTTTCTATCGTGACGTTGTGAAGTATGACTCCCTTGTTTTTGGAGAGTCCGTTGATGCTTGCCTCCATTCCTTCAGCAAGGATACTTCCGTTATCTGATACCTGTCCGCCGCTTTCGACATAGAACGGTGATCTGTCTGTGAATACAGTCACATTGTCTCCTGCTTCCGCCTCGTCTACGAGAGCTCCGTCTTTTGTCACTGCAAGTACAGTAGCTTTTGTCTGCAGCTCATCATATCCTGTGAACTCTGTCTGAGTCACTCCCTCAGGGATCTCGCTTTCCTTCCAGGCTTCTTCAGAGGTATCTCGCTTTCCTGCTCTGGCCTTTTCTTTCTGCTCTTTCATGTTGGCGTTGAAGCCGTCGATATCAGCAGTAAAGCCGTTCTCAGCAAGGATCTCTTCTGTAAGCTCTACAGGGAATCCATAAGTATCATAAAGCTTGAATACTCTGTCGCCGTCGAGGACCTTTACGCCTGCCTCATTCATGTCAGACATGTATTCTTTTATGATCTCGTTGCCCTGGTCAAGAGTCTGTTCGAACTTCTCTTCTTCGGCAGTGATGCAGTTTTTGATGTATACCTGCTTCTTTACGATCTCAGGGTACGCCTCGCCTGACACCTCGATTACCTTGTCTGCGAGCCCGGCAAGGAAAGCCTCGCTGATGCCGAGCATCTTGCCGTGTCTGATAGCGCGTCTGATAAGTCTCCTGAGTACGTAGCCTCTTCCTTCATTACTCGGCTTGATACCGTCTGCGATCATGAATACCATGGATCTCAGATGGTCTGTGATGATCCTTATGGATATATCAGCCTTGTGATCTCCGGCTTCATACGGAACACCTGAAAGCTCGACTACTCCGTTCAGGATGTGTCTTATAGTATCGATATCAAATATAGAATCTGTATCCTGCATTATGCAGGCGATACGCTCAAGTCCCATACCCGTATCGATATTAGGATGAGCGAGTCTGCTGTAGCTTCCGTCTTCTTCTCTGGAGAACTGAGTGAATACATGGTTCCAGAACTCAAGATATCTGTCGCAGTCACATCCGGGCTTGCAGTCCGGCTTTCCGCAGCCGAATTCCGGTCCTCTGTCATAATAGATCTCAGAGCACGGCCCGCATGGACCGAGGCCAATCTCCCAGAAGTTGTCTTCTTTTCCGAGTCTTACGATACGGTCTTCTGGCATGCCGAGCTTTTTCCAGATCTCTACTGCTTCATCGTCATCTTTATAGACAGTGGCCCAGAGCTTTTCTTCAGGCATGCCCAGGACTTTAGTGATGAATTCCCAGCCCCATGTCAGCGACTGCTCTTTGAAATAGTCTCCGAATGAGAAATTACCGAGCATCTCGAAGAATGTGCCATGTCTTGCGGTGATACCTACATTCTCGATATCGCCTGTCCTTATGCATTTCTGACATGTCGTCATCCTCTTTTTTGGAGGAGTCTCCAGACCGGCAAAGTAAGGCTTCAGCGGTGCCATTCCAGAGTTGATGATAAGAATAGACTTATCATTTTTAGGAATGAGCGAAGCGCTTTTCCCGCGGTAGTGACCCTTGCTTTCGTAAAAGCTCAGGAACAGTTCTCTGATTTCGTTAAGACCCTTTTTCTCCATTTGATATCTCCTTGAAATTGATTGATCTGTTAATTGTCTTTCATCACAGATTTAAATCTGTCTATGATGTCTGCAATATCTTTTTCTACTTCTGTGAAGTCGCATGTTTCGAATGAATATATCTTCATGATCGCGTCAGTATCAGACGGCTTAATGATCAGCTTGCTTGAGTCGTCGAGATCGAATTCCACGCAGTCTACTGCAGGACCGGTCTCTGCTGTCATGTAGTCTGTTTTCTTGACTATATTACGACCGCCGATAGTCTGTGTCACGCTGGTGCGGAAGTAATTCATTATTGAAGATATGGTTTTGATGCCTGAGGCGCCGCTGAAGAAGTAATTCCTTGTTTTATCGACGCATATACCGTATTCGTTATAGAGCTCATACAGACGTTCTATGAGATTCTTTCCTCTTTTCTTGTGGAAAGCCGCCATCTCACATATATATAGCGCGGCGCTGATCCCGTCTTTATCTTTTATGAACGGATCGATCAGGTATCCGTCGCTTTCCTCAAGGGCAAAATAGAAATCGTCTCCCCTGCCTTCTTTCTCAAGGCTGTCTATTATGCTTCCGGCATTTCTGAATCCGGTAACAGAAGTTATCACCTTGAGTCCGTTCTTCTCTGCGATCTTTACGGCAAGCGGAGAAGCAGCTATGCTCTTTATCATTATCTGGCCTTCTTTAGGAGGTCTGATATGACAGAGATAGTCGAGAAGCAGAAGGCCGGTCTGGTTTCCGGTAAGCACTGTTCTCATACCGTCGTGTTCTATAGCGCAGCCTGCCCTCCCGGCGTCCGCGTCATGTGTGATTATGATGTCTCCGCCATGCTCGTCGAGCCATTTGAAGCTCTCGTTATAAGACATGATCTTCTCCGGGTTGGGAACAGGACATGTCGGGAATTCCTTATCAGGATCTGCCTGGTTGGAAACAAGCTCGTATCTTATGCCTGACTTTCTCATTACGTCAGTGAAACAGGCCTTTCCTGCTCCGTAAAGAGGAGAGTATATTACCCGGAATCCGTCATATAATGCGGGATCAGGCAGCTTCACTGAAGATACTATCCTGTCACAGAAATCACGGGCGACCTGATCGTCGACCTGGTAAATGCCGCTCTTGTTATCCATGAAGATATCAGGAGCGAAATAGTCATTCTTGTCTATTTCCTTCTGCATCTCCGCAGCTGTTTCTTCTGAAATAAGATAACCTTCGCTGTTGTAGACTCTGTAGCCGTTGTATATCTTATGATTCTGGCTTGCCGTGATCATTATGCCAAGGTCACATTCAAGATATTTCACAGCATACGAAAGAAGTGACGCAGGTACAAGCTCTCTGAACAGATATGGCTTGATCAGATTGCCCCTGAGCACAGATGCTGCTTCATACGCAAAGTATCTGGAGCCTCTTCTGCTGTCATAGCCGATAACAACAGAGACCGGCTTATGCTCTCTTTTCAGATAGTCTGATATACCCTGTGTAGTCCTTCTTATGACATATTTGTTTATCCTGTTGGTCCCCGGACCGATAAGGCCAAGAAGACCTGAGGCTGTAAGCGTAAGCTTTCCGGTGAAGGCATCAGTTATCTCGTCTGGATTGTCCTTGATCTCAACCAGTTTCTCGTGATATTTATCGCCTTTGGTTCTCTCGAGCCAGCGCCGGAATTCATTGAAAGACGCTTTGTTTTCCGGATTTTCTTCCATTATTCTTCTTCCTCTGCTATTTCAATGAGGTCCAGCTGGGCCCTGAGATTGGATTTGAAATCATCAATATACTCGCGCCTGAGAGCAGCCTGCTCTTCAAGTTCCTCGGGCGTGAGCCCGCTTTCCTTGGATTTATGGGCGAGTTCATTGATCCTGTTGATTTTATCCTGATTCATTTTGATAAAACTCCTTTATGCACTATTCTATCAAAATGCTCACTTGCTTTCAAGTCTAATACAGCTTGAAATGAATGCTATGACCTCGCCGTTAGTAGGCCTGCGTCTGTTGTTTCCGAACAGACCTGAATACTTCTGTTTATCAGCATCCCATGATTTTTCTATGCATCTTCTTATACATTTTTCCACGCATTCTACAGATACATTATTGTTTCTTGCAATATCGGCATATACCTCCTTGTAAAGATCAGCTTTCCTGTAGCCGGTATTCACAGTGAATACGACAGCGCAGATCAGATAATAATAACCCTTATATGTCATAGATATACCGAGCTGACGTACATGGTCCTCGGTAAGTACCCACATCTTTTCATCTTCCATAATAGCAGTCTCCCATGTATAGATTATACAGTGATCATTGATTTCATTTTTTCATATGTCTTATCGCCGATGCCGCTGACATTCCTGATATCCTCAACTGACCTGAAAAGGCCGTTCTGCTCACGGTATGCGATTATCTTTTCGGCTGTTACAGGCCCTATACCGGGGATCTCCTGAAGCGACGCGCTGTCAGCCGTGTTGATATTGATCCTGGCGGTCCCCGTTTCCTGACCTGCGGGAGTACCGCCATATTGTCTCCCGGCTGGGTCTGCCGTCTGGTTTTTATCAGGTATCACGACTTTCAGACCGTCTGACACAGGCTCAGCCTGATTGATGACTGATGTGTCGGCGTCTCCTGTAACACCTCCTGCTTTCTCTATTACCTGAAATATCCTGCATCCGGGATCGACTTCATATACTCCCGGATTCTTCACACATCCGCTGATATCGACAAATACTTTAGATGTTTTTTTATTATCTGATGCGGCAGCCGTTTCTTCTTCAGCGCGCTCGGCTTCTGACAGCGATATTGTGTCTTTTTCCCCGTTCAGATAAAACAAAAAAGCTGCTGCGGTCAAAATGACCGCGGCAGCCGCAAATAAAACGAGCCTGTTGCTTCTGAGCTCCGCTACTATTTCTGATAGTTTTCTCATGTGTTACCTCCTGCTTGATGAGGCATCCACACGACTTACAGTAATCTCATATCATTTTACATCCATGATATATCGCAGTCAACATTGAAATGCATCTCTCTGCGTATGACGTCTATATCATAACGTTCAGTATATGGAAGCGTAAAAGAAAGGAATGCTTTGATAAGAAGCTCAGGGCTGAGATTTGATGAGCTTCCTGAATCAAGTGACGCAGACAGCACGAGTTTTCCGTCGTGCTCTGAAGCGCTTATATTCCTTATCTTTCCCTTTATATCCACTTTATCTGTTTTCCCGCTCTTCATCCTTTTTTCAACATATATCGTATCCTGCGACATGAATGATGAGAGTTCAGCTGTAAAGTCTTTGAGCTTGTACGGCACAGGGAACAGGATATCATAGTCAGCCGATTCGACAGAACCTGCAAGAGATCTCTGTCCGTCGGCAACAAGACCGAGTCTTATAAGATCTATTCCGTCCGGAAGGCACTCCTGCATATCATCGAGCCAGTTTCTCCTGTCTTTATCTGAATCGGTCTGGAATTCGATGATCTCATTCAAGCCTTCATATCCAAGTGAAAGCGGCTGGCAGAAGCTCATCCTCGGATGCGGATTGAATCCCTGGCTGTAAGAAACGGCGATACCGGATCTTCTGAACGCCCTTTTGAATATACGAAGAAGATCAAGGTGCGATGTGAACCGGATATTTCCTGACTTGGAGAAAAGAAGCGCGTATTTACTCATTTCCATCCTCCTTGAAACATTTCATGAATCTGTTCAGGCCGCAATTGTTGCAGCCGTTTCTGCAGTCTTTTGTCGTGACTCCGCTCTGTGCCTTGTCAAATTCAGACTTCAGGAATTCTTTGGTCACATATGGATCTATCATATCCCACGGAAGACACTCATCGGTTCTGATCACTCTGTCCGATACTGTCCTGTAGTCTACTGCCCACTCATCAAGGATATGGCGCCATTTATCTTTATCAAAATGGTCTGTCCAACCGTCGAGCACGCACCCTTCTTCATGAGCCCGAAGAAGCAGCTCCGAGCACCGTCTGTCTCCCTTGGCAAGTATGCCTTCAGCTTTGCTGACGAAGCTGTCATGGCAGGTATATCTTATTCCCTTGATCTTAAGGCGTTCTCTCAGGTATTCAAACTTTCTGTTAAGCTCTTCCAGACTGTCCTGTGCGCACCACTGAAATGGAGTGAATGGCTTTGGCACAAAGTTGGAACAGCTGACAGTCACGTTGAATCTTCCGTGTTTTCCGGACCGTTTATACATATCCATTATATCCTTGGCTATCTTTACGATACCGTCAAGATCTTCATCGGTCTCACCCGGAAGGCCTATCATGAAGTAAAGCTTCACATGTCTCCAGCCAAGCTCTATGGCCTGCTCTACAGCTGAGAACACATCTTCTTCAGTTATGCCTTTGTTGATGACATCGCGAAGCCGCTGTGTGCCTGCTTCAACAGCAAACGTGAGCCCTGACTTCTTGTATTTCTGTATCTCATTGAGCACCTGAAAGGAAAAGCTGTCAAGCCTGAGCGACGGAAGCGAAAGGGATACGTTCTCTGAGCCGCAGTAATGCATCAGTTCTGTGGCCATGCCCTCAAAGTCGGAATGGTCACTTGTGGAAAGCGAAAGAAGCGACAACTCATCATGACCTGTGTTTTTTATCTGCTTCTCTGCTATATCAAGTATCGTGCTTCTTTTCTTTTCACGTATAGGCCTGTAAAGCATTCCTGCCTGGCAGAACCTGCATCCTCTGGTGCATCCTCTGAACGATTCCACCACTGCCCTGTCATGTACAGTCTCGATATTCGGCACGATATTGTTCAAAGGGAATTCTGCATTGTCAAGATCGCGTATGATGGCTTTTTTAATGGTTTTCGGCGCGTTTTCGCTAAGGGTCGTGTAATTTATCAGCCTGTCATTTTCGTCGTACACAGGCTCATACAGGGACGGCACGTAGATGCCGTTCATGCTGCATACTGAAAGCAGGAAATCCTTTCTGGATATTCCACGTTCTTCAGCGTCTGCGTATTTTTCCAGAAATTCAGGAAGAAGCTCTTCTCCGTCACCGATAAGGAAAACATCTATAAAGTCAGCCAGCGGCTCAGGAGAGAAAGCGCACGGTCCTCCTGCGATGACAAGAGGAAAGTCATCTCCCCTGTCTTCCGCCTTGAGAGGTATGCCGGAAAGGTCAAGCATATCAAGTATGTCAGTATATGACAGCTCATACTGCAGCGTAAAACCAAGGACATCCATTTCCTTCACAGGAGTTCTGGTCTCCAGTGTGAACAGAGGCTTGCCGGTTTTCCTGAGCATGGAGCACATATCAGGAGCGGGCTCAAAGACACGCTCCATGTACAGACCGTCTCTTTTGTTCACTATGTCGTACAAGATCTGCAGTCCGAGATATGACATTCCGATCTCATAAAGATCAGGGAACGCAAAGGCCATACGGAGTTTGACCTCTGACGGATTTTTTATGACTTCATTTATCTCTCCGCCGATATAACGCGCAGGTTTTTCGACGCGCTTGAGTATCGAATCGATACCAGGTGAAAGAAGCTCGTCAAAGCTTATTCCTATGATCTTTTCTATTCCATGTATGTATTCTCTTACTTTCTCTTTCCAGTAAAGCAGACGTTCTCTTCTTTCATTGTCTTCGGGATATTTGTTTATCAGATACTCTACCCTGTCGTCTATGCCGGCATACTCATGCTCTTTTACGATCCTGTCTGAAAGACAGACTATGTCATGTTCTGTAATAACAGGAAGATCATTGAATACATAAGACATGTGATCTCTGACTATCGCAGCCTCTTCTTCATATCCGAGCGACTCCAGAAGCTCACCTGCTCTGACATCGTGCTCATCCTCGGTCCTTAAGACATCGTGGATAAGAGAAGAGACACGTATGAGTTCTGTATCAAGATCATACCCACTGTTATTGAGCCTTTCTGCTATAAGGCAGGCGCATCTTGACACTTCAAGACAGTGAGCGGTGACGCGGTCAGGCGTTCCATACTCACTGAACATTCTGTAGCACTGTTCTTCTGTAAGCTTTGCTTTAGTCATTAGAATTCTTCAATATATTCCATTTCGTAATTATAGATCGAAACAGTATCGCCTTCTTTAAGGCCCATTTCCTTCATTTTGCTGATGGCCCCGCTTTTCTCTATATATTTATAGAGATATCTCAGGCTGGTCGTGTCATTGAAATTCGTAGAATCGAATATCTTATGAAGCTGTGTTCCGGAAAGATAGAACACACCGTTCTTCTTATCTACGTTTACGACGCGGTAGTCCTTGTCTATATCGTCCTTCTCAAAATCGAACCATTCTACGCCTTCATATTCATCCACTTCATTTTCACGGACTTCATTAAGTTTCGCAAGTGCAGCATAAAGAAGTTCTGGTACGCCCTTTTTGGCAGGTGCCGATACCGGATATACATCATATCCTCTGGCATTGATGTATTCCTTGAATTCATCATATATAGTGCTGTCCGGCGGAATGAGATCTGTTTTGTTCGCACAGACTATCATTGGCTTCTTTAGCATCTTAGGACTGTACTCTCCAAGCTCTTTCATGATCTTTTCAAAGTCATCCTTAGGATCTCTTCCTTCGGATCCTGAAACGTCGACGACATGGATAAGGACCCTTGTCCTTTCGATATGTTTGAGGAAATCCAGTCCAAGACCCTGACCGTTATGTGCGCCTTCTATGATCCCGGCTATGTCAGCCATAAGGAACTCTGTGTCTGATATTTCTACTACGCCAAGGTTCGGTTCTATCGTTGTGAAATGATAGTTCTCTATCTTTGGCTTTGCGTTGGTGGACACTGAAAGAAGGCTGGACTTTCCTACGTTAGGAAACCCGACCAGACCTACGTCAGCGATCATCTTCAGCTCGAGTATCACAAAGCGCTCTTTCGCAAAGTCACCTGCTTCAGCAAAATCAGGAGCCTGCCTTACTGAGCTTTTATAATGTACGTTGCCTTTTCCGCCTTTTCCGCCTTTTGCCGCTGTGACTGTCTGGCCGTCGGTTATCAGATCTGCCATGAGAAGACCTGTTTCCTCATCTATTATCATAGTGCCTACAGGTACGTCGATGATAAGATCCTCTCCGTTCTTTCCGAAGCACTTTTTCCTCATTCCGTCCTGACCGTCTTCAGCCTTGAACTTCTTGCGGTATTTAAAGTCCATCAGAGTAGTGAGGTTTCTGTTTGCACGGAAAATAACGTCGCCGCCCTTTCCGCCGTCTCCTCCGTCAGGACCTCCTTCAGGAACAAAAGGCTCACGCCTGAATGTAACAGCGCCGTTACCGCCTTTACCGGATACTATTTTTATTCTTGCTCTGTCTACTAACATAAATATAATCTTTCGTTAAAGTAAAAAACAGGCCCCTATCACTAGGGGCCTTTGTCTGACTAAGCTTCAACAGGATAAACGCTTACCTGTTTTCTTGTCTTGTCTTTCCTCTCGTACTTGACTGAACCGTCGATCTTGGCGAACAGAGTGTCATCTCCGCCGATACCTACGTTATTGCCAGGATGAAGCTTGGTGCCTCTCTGACGTACGATGATAGTTCCGGCTGATACGAACTGTCCATCTCCGCATTTGACGCCGAGACGCTTGGACTCAGACTCACGGCCGTTCTTGGAACTTCCTACTCCCTTTTTACTTGACATGGATAATACCTCCTCAGTTTATATCAGCTATTCAGCGTTATTGATTGCTTCAATGATGTCAGCCTTCTTGGCCTTAGGATCAACTTCAATACCGTGATCCTTTGCATATTCAAGAAGTTCATCCTTCTTCATGGAAGCTGATACTCCAGCTTCGGCTGCAGGCTCTTCTTTAGCTGCAGGAGCAGCTTTCTCAGCAGCAGCACCGATAGATTTGATCTCTACCATGGTATAAGGCTGTCTGTGTCCCTGCTTGGACTTGCTGTCCTTCTTAGGCTTGTACTTGAATACGATAACTTTCTTTCCCTTGCCGTTCTCAACGACTTCACCTGTAACGGAAGTGCCCTCAAGATACGGTGTTCCTGCTTTCAAACCATTGTCGTCGCTTACTGCGAGGACCTTGTCGAAAGTAACTGTTTCTCCGGCTTCGGCACCGAGCTTTTCTACAGAGACCATGTCTCCCTGCTCTACCTTGTACTGTTTTCCGCCGGTCTCGATGATTGCGTACATAAAAATTGTTCCTCCTCTAACCAGTCTCGCCTCTCCGGGTAAGCTTGATTGCTGTTTATGACCCGTTGCGTGCGGTCTAACTCGTAAATATTATCATGTAAAATGATAAATGTCAAATGTTTATTCTATGATAACTCCATCTTCATCAACAGTAACAGCGCTTTCTGCATTGGCGGATGGTTCAGGCACGTCAGCCGGAGCCTGGTTGTCTTCATCTTTAGGCTTGAGTGAATCCATAAGCTCATCTCTGATCTTGTACATGAGCTCAGGGTTCTCTTCCAGATAAGCCTTTACTGATTCTCGTCCCTGTCCGATACGGTCGCCGTTATAGCTGTACCATGAACCTGACTTCTTCACAATGCCGTTCTCCGCCGCACAGTCCAGGATATCACCGGAAAGAGAGATGCCTTTACCGTACATGATATCAAACTCAGCTTTCTTGAACGGTGGAGCGACCTTGTTCTTGACTACTTTTACTCTGGTCCTGCTTCCAAGCATATTCTCGCCCTGCTTGATAGTCTCTATCTTTCTGACGTCAAAACGCATCGACGAATAGAATTTAAGCGCGCGTCCTCCTGTAGTAGTCTCAGGATTTCCGAACATTACGCCGACTTTCTCTCTGAGCTGGTTGATGAATATCACACATGTATTGGTCTTGTTGACTGTTCCTGTGAGCTTTCTGAGCGCCTGGGACATGAGTCTTGCCTGGAGTCCTACATGTGAGTCGCCCATTTCGCCCTGTATCTCAGCCTTAGGAACAAGTGCGGCTACTGAGTCAATTACTATGACATCGATGGCGCCGCTTGACGCAAGCATGTCACAGATCTCGAGAGCCTGCTCTCCGGTATCCGGCTGTGAAACCAGAAGATCTTCTATCTTGACACCCAGATTTCTGGCATATACAGGGTCCAGCGCGTGCTCGGCATCTATGAAGGCAGCTTTGCCTCCAAGCTTCTGACTCTCTGCGATCACATGCAGCGCCAGAGTCGTCTTACCGGATGATTCAGGACCATATACTTCAATGATCCTTCCCTTAGGTACGCCGCCGACTCCCGTAGCCATGTCAAGACTTATCGATCCGGTCGATATCGCTTCTACATTCATGCTTGCGTTATCACTCATCCTCATGATAGCGCCCTGTCCGAAATGTTTCTCTATCTGCGCAAGAGCAGCATCGAGCGCTTTCTCTCTTCCGTCTTTCTCATTCTTTGCTGTTGTCATGATTACCTCCATAAGAACATATGTTCTGTATATATTCTACCCCGGAAACAGGATATGTCAAGTATGTTCTGATCAGAAAAATCGTCTTATGATATTATCAACTTCCCCATAGACTGTCAATATCACATGGGCGGGATCTTCTCTCCGTCTATCATCCTATTGATGATATTATACATGGCGAGTGTTGCGTATTTTCTTATCCATGCGCGGCCGAGATCGCTGATGTTCAGCTTTACAATCTTTTTCCTGCCTCTGACGATGCATCCTATATATACGAGGCCGACAGGCTTTCTTTTTGTTCCGCCGCCCGGACCGGCAAGACCGGTCACTGATACGCACACATCGGAACCTGTCTTCTTATGAAGTCCTGTGACCATTTCGTCAGCGACCTGGCGGCTCACAGCGGTATATTTGCTCAAAGTCTCTTCTTTCACTCCGAGCTCGTTCATCTTCGCGTTATATGTATATGTCACAAGACCTCTGTCGAATACTTCGGATATCCCGGGTACGGATGTGAGAAGAGAAGCGAACATACCGCCTGTACATGATTCACAGCACGATATCGACAGATGCTTTTCAAGGAGCTTTCTCCCGACAATCATGACGAGAGGTTCATCATCTATTGTGTAGACATAATCTTTTTCTCGTTGACATATGATCTCTGTCATATCATCTACTTTTCTCCGGGCTTCTTCCGGATCTGTATGCTTGGAAGCGACTCTTATCGTGCATTCGCCTTCTTTTGCGTATGTCGCGATAGTCGGATCAGTCTGATTATCAATGAGGTCGATAAGATCTGTTTCTATAACAGACTCCCCTTTTCCGAAAAGACGGATCACCCTGAAGTAGATCTCGCCGTTTCCAAGCTTTTTGAGATAATCTTCTACGCCGTTTTCCCACATGGATATGAACTCACGGGGAGGCCCCGGCATACAGATGAAGATCTTATCATCTTTCTCTACGGCAAAGCCTGGAGCTGTTCCGGCGCCGTTGTAGAATATAACAGCGCCTTCCGGCAGAAGAGCCTGTTTATAATTATTGTCTGTAAGTACTTTCTGATGCTGTCTGGCATTGTCCTCGAGTTCCATCATGGTCTTTTCGTCGCGATATAAAGGAACACCCATGACCTCGCAGAACGTTTCTTTTGTCAGATCATCTTCGGTTGGCCCGAGGCCGCCAATAGATATCAGAATATCGCATTCAGTGAATGCGTTCTTTATGGTCTTTTTCAGTCTCTCTGTGTTATCGCCTACGGTATAGCGGTATATGACATCTATACCAAGAGATCTTAAATGCTCTGATGCATAAACAGCGTTTGTATCTGTGATCTGCCCCATGAGGAGCTCGGTACCGACGCTTATGATTCCACATTTCATTATTGTTACCTACTGTCTGAAAACTTCTTTGTTCTTGATTATGTACTCGAATCCCGAATAGATCGTCATGATAAGCGACGCATAAAGGAAACCGAGAGCAGCATACTGCACATAGGTTATATATGCAGAAGCATCTATGGACTGGATCGCTCTGTAAAGTATGAGAAGCGGCACAGCGATCATCTGTAAGACAGTCTTGATCTTTCCGCTCATATCAGCTGCGATCACGATGCCTTCTGACGCTGCTACTGTGCGCATCCCTGCGATAAGGAATTCTCTTGCAAGTATTATTATAAGGACCCAGGCCGGTATCAGGCCGTCTCCGACCATCAGGCAGAAAGCAGAATATACAAGTATTTTGTCTGCGAGCGGGTCCATTATCTTTCCGAAATTTGTCACAAGGTTGTATTTTCTGGCGATCTTTCCATCAAGCAGGTCGGTAAGTGACGCAAGAATAAAAATAACGAGTGCAGGCCAGAAATAACCGGTCATGTATAGCGCTATAAAGAAAGGAACCGCGATTATCCTTCCCATGGTTAGTTTATTTGGCAGATTCATGTCTTACCTCCCTGCCCTGAAGATCATAGTCATATGCTTCTTCGATGAATACATCTACAATGTCTCCGGGCTTGTGATCGTCTTCTGATGTGAATAGTACGCTGTTGTCGATGTCAGGCGCGTCGTAGCGCGTTCTTCCAATATATGAACCGTCCTCGTCTATTTCATCTATCATGACTTCATAGACTTTACCGATCATATCCTGATTATGCCTGAGCGATATCTCAAGCTGCTTCAGCATTACCGCGTCACGTCTCTCTTCCTTGACATCCTCAGGTATCTGATCCGGCATGTCGAAGGCTTCTGTTCCTTCTTCCGCAGAGAATGTGAAGACTCCGACTCTCGCGAACTGCTGCTCTTCCACAAAGTCTTCCAGTATGGCTGAGTCCTCGTCGGTCTCTCCAGGGAATCCTGTGATAAAAGTCGTACGGATCGCTATGTCAGGTATGCGTGCACGGAGCTTATCCAGTTTTGCGCTGATCGAAGCCAAAGTTGTTTTGCGCCTCATGGACTTGAGGATGCGGTCGCTTGCGTGCTGAAGCGGGATATCGATGTATTTGCACATCTTATCTTCGTTTGCGATAACATCGATAAGCTCATCAGTGATGTGATCTTCATAGCAGTACATGAGCCTTATCCATTCGATGCCGTCTATTCCGCAAAGCTTCTTCAGAAGCTCAGCAAGTCTGGGCTCTCCGTAAAGATCGATGCCATAGCATCCTGTATCTTCGGCGATAACGACTAGTTCTCTGCATCCGTGCTCAGCAAGCCTTGCTGCTTCAGCTATAATGGATTCCTCTGATTTGCTTCTGTACGGCCCTCTTATCTTCGGAATGATGCAGTATGCACAATTCCTGTCACATCCCTCTGATATGCGCAGATACGTCGAATAAGTACCTTCCGGGATGAATCTGTCGGCGTCATCCGTAAGCATGGAGTCGTTCTCCTTGCTGTATTCGTCATTAATGGCGAATCTTCCCTTTTCTTCAAGGCTGTCCAGTATCTCAGGAAGTTTGCTGTAATCGTTCACTCCGAGGAAGCCGTCTGCTTCATCCATCTCTTTATACAGATCTTCAGCGTAGCGCTGCGCGAGGCATCCTGATACCAGAAGCTTTTTACCCTGCTTTCTGTATTCAGACATGCGGAACACTTCATCAATAGATTCTTTTTTTGCCGCCTCTATGAATCCGCAAGTATTGACTATTATGACATCGGCCTCTTCCGGAGTATCAGCGATCTCATGACCCGATCTTCCAAGTATGCCCTTTGCCATATCAGTATCGTCAAAATTCTTCATGCAGCCAAGAGTGTCAAAATATACTTTCATTGTTATCTATTCTTCTCCATCTTCATCAGAATCTGCGCTTTGTCCGTTCTGCATCTGCTGCCATTCGTCTTCCGTGATGAGGACTTTACGCGGCCTTGCGCCGTCCTGCGGTCCTACGATGCCTCTCTCTTCCATCTGGTCGACTATCCTGGCGGAACGGTTGTATCCAATCCTGAAGCGTCTCTGCAGCATAGATACAGAGGCCTGTCCTGCCTGTACGACAAATTCAATAGCATCAGGAAGCAGTTCGTCCGCGTCGTCATCCATCTCAAATGATCCGCCGTTGTTTATCGTATCCATGACTTCCTGAGAATAGTCGTTTTCTTCAACCTGTTCCTTGATCGACTCTATTACTGCGTTGACATCGTCTTCTGATACGAATGTTCCCTGTACTCTTATAGGCTTCACACCGCCTTTAGGGCTGTAGAGCATATCTCCTTTACCAACGAGCTTTTCTGCACCGCCGGCATCAAGTATGGTCTTGGAATCATATCCGGATGACACAGCGAAAGCGATCCTTGCAGGGATGTTTGCTTTGATCACTCCGGTGATGACATCTACAGAAGGTCTCTGTGTTGCAACGATCATATGGATCCCGGCCGCTCTTCCCAGCTGAGCTATTCTCTGTACGGTCTCCTGCACCTGCTTGCTCGCAACAAGCATAAGGTCTGCGAGCTCGTCTATGATTATCACTATCTGCGGAAGGACAGATTCTTCTTCCTTCCGAGCACGCATTTTCTGATTAAAGCTTGCAAGGTCTTTTGCGCCTACTTCAGAGAATATCTTATATCTGCTCGTCATCTCGACGACTGCCCATGAAAGAGCAGCTGCTGCTTTGGAAGGATCCGTAACTACCGGTATGAGCAGATGCGGTATACCGTTATAGTTGCCAAGCTCCACGACTTTAGGGTCGATGAGCACAAGCTTTACTTCATCGGGTGAGGCTTTATAAAGAATACTCGTGATGATACTGTTTATGCATACGCTCTTTCCTGATCCCGTAGCACCCGCGATAAGAAGATGCGGCATCTCTTTCAGATTACCTACTATAGGATTGCCTGCTATGTCTTTTCCTACTGCAAACGAGATCTTGGATTTGCTGTTCTTGAATTCTTTGGACTGTATGATCTCTTTCAGCGCGACTGTATTCACGACTGAATTCTCGACTTCTATCCCGACAGCAGCCTTTCCGGGGATCGGTGCTTCGATACGTATGCTCTTTGCCTGAAGATTAAGCGCGATATCGTCTGCCAGTGAAACGATCTTGCTCACCTTGACGCCTACGTTAGGCTGGACCTCATAACGGGTAACAGCCGGTCCCTGAGTGACCTGTACTACTCTTGCGTCGACGCCGAAGTTCTTCAGCGTCTCATCCAGTATCTTTGCTTTCTGCTTGAGTTCTTCGTTCACGCCTGCGTTATTCACGCGGTCCGGCATAGACAGAAGGTCGATCGAAGGCTTTTTATAGACTACTTTCTTTTTTGCTTTGTTCTTATTGATCTCATCTGTGGTTTCATCAAGGTCCTTTTTCGTTACTTTGACTTTATCCTGTATCTCAGCTTCCTGACTGTCGTCCTGCGCCTTCATCAGTTCTTCAGCATCCAGTTTTTCTGTGGTTTGTGAAGCTGCATCATCTTTTTCAAATATATTGATGTCCTTGATAAAATCCTTGAACTTGTTCTTGCTTCGTTCTTCTTCGCTGTCTGCGTTAGTGTTTATTATCTCAGGTCCGTCAGGAAGCTCAGGAAGCGGAGCTACTGCCGGAGCGGCAGTTTCCTCCTCCTCATCGTCATCTTCATCTATTCCGAACAGATCAGAAAGGAAGCTCTTTTTCTTTCCGTGTTTCCCTGCTTTTTTATCATGAGACGCATGCTGAGGATAGTCAGTATCTTCAGCAGAAGGCATGTTTTTCAGCTCTTCCATATGCTTCTCAGCTTCAGCTTCTTCCAGGAGCATGGTTTCTTCTCTGAGCTGGCGGCGTCTTGCAAGCCATTTGGACATAGGCGTGTTGAGCAGAAGAAGAAGCGATATGGCGATCCCTGCTCCTGAAATGATGAAGAGACCGGATTTCCCCAGGAACTTTACAAGAAGTGTCCCGAGCGTCATTCCGATCACTCCGCCGGAATCAAGCTGCACACTGTCTTTATAAAAGCTGACAAAATCAAATACCGGATTGTCAGAATCGATGAAAAATCCGGAATTGAATATGCACAGCATTACGAGCAGAACAAGAGTCGTTATAATCGTGCGGGCCGAAAAATGCATGAAGACATGCGTGATCAGCAGGATACCGAGTATTATCAGATACCATGGAAGAACAAGCCCGAATATGCCGAGAGTCCCCTTCAGTACATCGCCTATCGTGTTACCTACTGCTCCTGCCTGATGGAATGTCACAGCACAGAATATAAGCGCGCCAAGCGCAATATAACATATGCCCCAGATCACATCTTTAAGTCTGGCGCTTGACTCGCGCTTTTCCTGCATTTCAGCGATCTTCTCGCGGCTCATGTTTCCGCCTGATTTTGGTTTATTCTTCGAACCTTTAGGTCTTCCGGGCCCTCTTTTCTTTTCTTTAGACAATTTCTCCCCCTTTTATCTCTACCTGACTGTAATGCTGTATATTATCACAGCTGCGCCAAGTGCCCATACATAGTATGAGAAGTATTTAAGCTTCTTGTCTGAAACGATCTTTATCATCGCTTTTATAGCAAGTACGCCGCTTACGGCAGCAACCAACATTCCGACAGCGACAGGACCAAGTACAGCCGGATCTATTCCGGATTCAAGCGCATCTTTTCCCTCAAGAAGAGCTGAACCGAAAATAGATGGTATAGAAATAAGAAATGCAAATCTTATCGCAAAGTCTCTCTTCAGTCCGCCTGCAAGTCCGCCGACCAGCGTGGATCCGGATCTTGAGACTCCGGGATAGATGGCGATCCCCTGCATCACTCCTACAAGTAATGCGTTGCCGAATGTCATGGTGTCGATATCTCTTGAATTACTGCCTATCTTCTCGGCAAGATACATCTCAGTCCCGGTGATCAGAAAGCCGATCCCGATAAAGAGTATCCTGCTGTAAAGACTTTCGAAAAAATCATTGAACGCGAAGCCTATGACTGCAGTCGGTATAGTCGCTGTGATCATCATTACTCCAAGCTTCCTGACAGGACGCTCAGACAGCCTGAGCCCCTTTCCGGTACAGATGTCCTTTATCGTAAGACCCAGCTCGACGATAAGCTCCCATATGTCCTTATGATACATTATGAATATCGATACCAGCGTCCCGACATGAAGCATTACTGTAAAGAGCAGGACTTCATCGGTCTTTACGCCGAAAAAGTGCTGAAGTATCGCCAGATGACCTGAACTGCTCACCGGCAGAAATTCTGTAAGTCCCTGAACGAGTCCCAAAAAAACAGCCTGTAAATAACTCAAATTCCATTACCCCCCTGAACGCATTATGCTATTTTGCCTTGATATATCCTTTTGAGACAAGTGTCTCCGCGGCAAGCAGCCCGCCGCCTGCTGCACCTCTGACAGTGTTATGAGCAAGACCGATGAACTTGTAGTCGTATACAGTGTCTTTTCTGAGTCTTCCCACTGTAACGCCAAAGCCGTTTTCGTAATCCACGTCAAGTCTTACCTGAGGCCTGTCGTCTTCTTCCATATACTTGATAAACTGTTTCGGCGCGCTTGGAAGCTCTGCTTCCTGTGGATATCCGGAATATGAATTCAGTTTCTCTATCAGGACATCTTTACCGGGATCGTTTTCAAAGTTGATGAAGACTGATGCTGTGTGTCCATTCAGTACAGGAACCCGTATACACTGTGAAGTGATAGTCATGGAATCGTCGTTTACGATCCGGTCGCCTTCAATATGTCCGAAGACTTTAAGAGGCTCCTTCTCGCTCTTTTCTTCTTCTCCGCTGATGAACGGAATGATGTTTCCTACCATTTCAGGCCAGTCGGCGAATGTTTTCCCGGCGCCTGAGATAGCCTGATATGTTGAAACTATGACTTCTTTCGGACCGAATTCTTTCCATGCTGCAAGAGCCGGTGTGTAACACTGGATAGAGCAGTTAGGCTTGACTGCGATGAAGCCTCTCTCGGTTCCCAGTCTTTTCTTCTGTGCTTCAATGATCTCATAGTGATCGCAGTTGATCTCAGGTATCACCATAGGAACGTCAGGAGTCCATCTGTGAGCGCTGTTGTTGGATACTACAGGTGTTTCTGTCATGGCGTATTTCTCCTCGACAGCGCGTATTTCTTCTTTGGACATATTTACCGCACTGAAAACAAAGTCGACATCTGAAACGACTTCATCTACATCAGCGATATCTTTTACGATAAGATCCTTGACGCTGTCAGGCATAGGTGTTTCCATCTTCCACTTGGAGCCGACTGCGTCTTCATATCTTTTTCCTGCACTTCTAGAACTCGCGGCAACAGTTGTGACTTCGAACCATGGATGGCCTTCAAGTAAAGTTATAAAGCGCTGTCCTACCATGCCTGTTCCGCCGAGTATTCCCACCTTCAGTTTCTGCTCAGGTATAAACATAATAAAACCTCCGATTTTTCCTTATAATATGACACTTTATTATATCAATATATGTATGGTGTTTCAACATTTTGTATATATCTTAACTATTTTTAGCATTTCTCCACATCATGCTGTAACATGCCTTTGATAAGTGAGAAAAACACAAAAAAAGCAGGCCTTCCGGCCTGCCTGAAAAACTGTATATGTTTTTACGCCTCTTTCGACTTCAGCACATCCTGACCGTCATAGTAGTTGCAGTTAGGGCATACTCTGTGCGGAAGCTTCGGCTGATGGCACTGCGGGCAGATGCAGAGTCCAGGTGCCTTCATCTTCATGTTAGGAGACCTTCTCTTATCTCTTCTCGCTGCTCCTGTTCTTCTCTTTGGAACTGCCATTTGTCTCCACCTCCTTATAATAAAATCGATTTGGTTTCAATCGTCAACGTTAAAGAGTATACACTCTCATAAAAACGTTGTCAACAGGTTTTTTCAATTAGTTGTACAGACACCTGATCAGTTTTTACGTGCTTCAAGCTTTTGTACGATATCCTTTGTGTCTCTTGCGATGACCAGCTCTTCGTTAGTAGCCAGTTTCAGGACTTTGATCTTGGAATCATCTGTCGAGAGGATAACTGCATCTTCTGTGCTCTGGTTCTTGACAGGATCAAGCTTGATACCGAGGTTGCCCATGTTGCTGCATATAAGTGAACGCATGTACTTGTCGTTCTCGCCGATACCGCCTGTGAATACAATAGCGTCAGCGCCGTCCATCTCAGCTATATAAGCGCCGATGTAGAATCTTACCTTTCGGGCGAAGATCTTAAGAGCAAGCTCTGCTCTCTTGTTGCCTTCCTTCATGGCCTTCTCAAGATCTCTGAAGTCGCTGGAAACGCCCGAGATACCGAGTACTCCGGATTCCTTGTTGAGCAGTGTGTTGACTTCTTCATCTGAAATGCCTTCTTTTTCACCGATGGCGTCGATGATAGTCGGATCGATGTCGCCGCATCTGGTACCCATTACAAGTCCTTCGAGCGGTGTATATCCCATTGATGTGTCGAAGCTTCTGCCGTGCTTGATAGCTGTTACGGAAGCTCCGTTCCCAAGATGACATGTGATGAGCTTAAGGTCGTCAACGTCAACGTTCAGCAGCTTTGCGGCTTCATTAGCCATGAACATATGAGACAGTCCGTGGAAGCCGTATCTTCTGATAGCATACTTCTCATAGAATCTGTAAGGGATCGCATACAGATAAGCTTCCGGCTTCATCGTCTGATGGAAAGCTGTATCGAATGCAGCTACTTCAGGTGCGTCCGGCATAAGCTCGCGGCAGGCCTTGATCCCGGCCAGATTTGGCGGATTGTGGAGCGGTGCGAGGGAAATGCAGGCTTCAAGGTCTTTAACGACTTTATCGTCGATGAGAACTGATGACTTGTAAGTTTCTCCTCCGTGTACTACTCTGTGGCCGATCGCGTCGATCTCATCCAGGCTCTTTACTGCGCCGTATTCCGGATCAACAAGTGCCTCCATAACGAGCTTGATCGCATCCTCGTGGTTCTTCATAGGAGTCTCGATGACCTTCTTTTCCTTGCCGATGGTCGTATGAGAGATCACTGAGCCCTCGATGCCGATTCTCTCAACAAGGCCTTTTGCGATCAGCTCTTCGGTGTCCATCTGGATAAGCTGGTACTTGATGGATGAACTTCCGCAGTTGATTACCAATACTAACATTTGCTTCTCTCCTTTTCTTAATTAAGCCTTTATATAAGGCGGCTTGACGAAATCACTGTGATCATAAAGATCATAATGCTTGATTATATTATATACATCTCCTGCCATTATATCAAAGGAAATCAGATTTTTCTGTGAATCATTAAGCTTATCTGACTCTTTTGTGAGATTACTAATAACAGGAGCCGTACAAAGACCGCTTTTCTGAGCTTCCTTCAGAGCCTCGGCGCCCCTTCCTGAAAGAGCAAGTATCCTGATATATCCCGGCGCTGTAAGATCTGAAGGGTGTATGCCGAGCAGAATGTCAGTGAGAAGTCTCTGTATCCTTGTTCTTGTATATACCTTGGACTTCACTCTGCCGATCAGTTCTTCAGTACTTCCGGCGTGACGTATCTCTTTAACGAGCTTGTATCCGAGTCCTCCGCCTGCTGACAGGAGACTCTCGAGCTCTTCAGGAGTCTCGTGCAGTATCCTGTACGCGACAAGGTCAAAATATCTCTTCTGTTCTTCAGCAAAATGAACAGGATCCTTCATTTCGATCTCTTTTCGTAAAGCTGACGCAGTCTCGTTATGACCGTCACCATGTCTCATTACAGCAACAGGCTTCATGCTCTTCAGATCCTGCCTGAGATATTCAATTGCAAGAATGTCATTTGGATCAGACGGGATATCGATATCAGATGAGCAGGCAGCCTGTTCTCTTGCTTTTGGATAAGAGACGCCGTCCTTTACAAGTTCTGCTGCAGCCGCTTTGATGTCATTTTCGTGCTCATCAAGATATACCGCACATCTCTTAAGACTTTCAATATCGCCGGATTCGCTGCCGAATGCGATGCAGTCACAGATGCCGAGCCCGGCGAGCACGCTGACTCCGCCTTTTGCAAAATACGATGCTGATGAGCACGCGAAGACCTGTGGGATCTCAGCAACGATATCCACGCCATGCTCGACTGCGGATTTTGCTCTTTCCCATTTATCAAAAATGGCCGGCTCGCCGCGCTGCGTGAAATCGCCGCTCATCGCGGCCGCGCAGATGCTGCATCCGGTCATTTCCCTGGCTTTATCGATAAAATATGCATGCCCCTCATGGAAGGGATTGAATTCCGCTACTACACCGAAACAATCCACTTTACTTATCTCCGCCTTCTTCTTTCGGTTCTTCTTTATTATCGTCTCTTGTCTCATACAGCCAGTCTTCACCGTTCTTGGTGCGTACGGCCATATCCTTCAGCTCATCACGGTTCTTCTGTAATTCCTGATTGATCTCCTCAAAGCTCTTTTCAAGATACTCATACATCTGAGAAGCGTATTTGACGTTAAGATTATCTACTTTGTCCTGCATATCATAAAGGACTTTATCGAGATAATCATATGTCTTCATCTTGAGGACTCTGGAGTAGTCGTCAGCCGCGTCGTTTATCGCGTCGGCTCTCTTCTTTGCCTTGAGAGTTATGTCGTTATTGTCAACAAGGAATCCGGCCTGCTTCTTGGCCTCGTTGATTATCTTCTCATATTCATCTTTTGCGTCTGCAAGGATACGCTCTTTTTCGTCCTTCAGCCATTTGGCCTGCTTGACATCTTCAGGAAGCGCTTTCCTTATGTCATCTACTATCTCAAGAACTTCGCTTGATTCGACCATTATTTTTCCTGTAAGCGGTACATTAGGTGCAGTGTCGACGATTTCTTCAAGTTCATCAAGAAGATCGAGTACTGTCATTGCTGTTTCCTCCGTATATCTTATTTATATTTCTCAGTTATTCTTTCAAGGACAATTTCAGGAACAAGCCCTTCGACATGACCTTTAAGAAATGCTACTTCTTTTATCATCGTGGAACTGATGAATGAATATTCCGGACTTGTCATCAGGAATACTGACTCTACGCCTTCGTTGAACAATCTTGCGTTCATCTGTGCCATCTGTATCTCATACTCGAAATCAGAAGTGGCTCTGAGCCCTCTTACTACTGCGTCAAAGCCGCATCTGTTCACATAGTCAGCCAGCAGACCGCTGAATGTATCTACCCTGACATTGTCTAGATCCGCTGTTACATCAGCGATCATCTCAACTCGTTCCTGTTCAGTAAAAAGACATTTCTTGCTCGGGTTGGTGATCACGCCTACGGTGAGCTCTTTGAACATCTTAGAGGCTCTTTTGATGATATCCAGATGGCCGTTGGTCATGGGGTCAAACGAGCCGGTATACAGCGCTTTACCAGTCAAAACAATACCTCCGGTAATTCATTGATCCGTGTGCTTTCTGTATATGCTGAGTGCGGTCTTGCCGTATTTCTTTTCCTTGATCCTGTCAAGAAAGCCGGTGGTTTCCGGCATCTCGTTCCTTATATCGTGTTCAGCTATAATTATACCTTCATCACTTAATAAATCAAGGATTTCTATCTGTGACAGACAAGACTCATACAGTCCGGACTCATACGGCGGATCGATGAAAAATATATCGACTTTACCGTCTATCCTTCTTAATGACTTCTTATAGTCGCCGGCGATGAC
>JAFWJS010000011.1 GCA_017511535.1 Eubacterium sp.
ATCTGTGAGCGCGAGCTCGTACATGGTTATGTCCGGATCCACCAGCGAGAAAGTGGTTTCGAAACACGCAGACCGCAAGATGCAGCCGGGCAAGATCACCATGCTCATGACTGCGATGGTGGTGCTTGATAACATGTATGACGAAAAAGAGCTGAAGAATACTGTAGAAACAGGTAATACGATCGCCGAATACGGCGGGACATTCAAGGAGGGTGAGTCAGCGAGCGTCGGAGACCTTCTGAACGCCATGCTGGTAGGCGGTGACGTCCAGTCAGCAGAGCTGCTCGCCAAATACAGCGCATCGTCTAGGGAAATATTCGTTAATGAGATGAACTCGAAGTGCATGGAGCTCGGGCTCATGGACACTTACTTTACGAATGCCGGCGGACGCTATGACATAGCTGCATATTCTACTGCATCGGATCTTGCAGTAATTACACAGGCGGCTTACAGATATCAGGTGGTCAAAGACGCGCTTGCCAGAAAAAGCGTGACGATAGCGGTAGTTGATAAGAAGAAAAAGAAACCGCGTGAAATAGAATTCTTGGGTACCGATCCGCTTCTCACAGGCAATGAGAAGACAGATTACCAGTATATTAAAGGAGGTATACTGGGATTGGTGGACGAAACCGTCAATTCAGCACAATTTGCTGCGATCGCGACCAAGGACGACATGCAGATGATAGTGGTTCTGATGGATTCTGCCAAGGAGAATACTGCAAGAGAAGCAACATCTCTGTTCGAATATGCTGACGCCAAAGTCACAAAGAATACGATCGTAAAGAAGGGCAAGCTTGCCGGACGTGCAAGAGTAAGAGGCGGAGCCGTTACAAGAGTCGCGGGCTACACTGAGACCAAGGGATTCGCGTATGTTCCTCCTGAGGGCAGCGATTCGCTGATCCAGACGCAGGTCGCGATGTATGACGACCTAAATGCGCCGCTGAAGAAGGGGGATAAAGTCGGGGAATTCAGGATATATGTGGCAGACGAGCTAAAAGGAACCGTCGATCTTATAACAAAAGAGAACGTGTCTGAAGGCTGGTTCCTGTCCAGATACTATATTTCCAACACTGCAACGATCGTTATCGGTGTAGTGCTGTTCCTGCTGCTGGTGTTCCTTCTGAGAGTCGGGCATGTGAAGCGCCGCCGCGCAAAAAGACGTGAGGCGATCCGCAGACAGAAGATTCGCGAGATCGCGAGAAAACAGCTTGAAATAGATGAAGACAGAAAGCGCCGTGAATGGGACGCGACAGGCTATGAGGCAATGCCTCCGCGTACCACGGATATACGTAAAGAAGCGATCGATAAAGGAGTAAAAAGGAGAGGCAGACGGTCACAGCGTAAAAAATAAGTCATGTTTGATATCAGTGAGGAACTGAAAAAACTGCCGAAAACTCCCGGCGTGTATATGCATAAGGACAGCCTGGGCGAAGTTATATATGTGGGGAAGGCGATAAACCTCAGAAACCGCGTAAGCAGCTACTTCAGAAAAACTTCGCAGGCGGATCCCAAGGTGAGAGCGATGGTCTCCAATATAGCAGAGTTCGAGTACATCAGCTGTGCTACGGAGATGGAAGCTCTCCTTTTGG